>CBIHOI010000036.1:0-18433 GCA_966211925.1 uncultured Hyphomicrobiales bacterium
TGCGCGCCGCAATAGGACTGGTAGGTGGAGATGCCCATCTTGGACATCACCTTCAAGACGCCCTTGCCGATCGCCTTGATGTAGTTCTTCTGAACTTCATAGGGCTTGAGGCTGAGCCCCTGCCTGACGCGGATCTGCTCCAGCGTTTCGAACGCCAGGTACGGATTGATGGCTTCCGCGCCATAGCCCGCCAGCACGCAGAAGTGATGCACTTCGCGCGCTTCCCCGGTCTCCACAACAAGCCCGGTCTGCATGCGCAGGCCCTGGCGGATCAAGTGGTGATGAATGGCGGCGATCGCCAGCGCCGCCGGGATCGGGATGCGGTCGGGCCCCACCGCGCGGTCCGACAGGATCAGGATGTTGTTGTCGGCCAGCACCGCATCGGTGGCATTGTGGCAGATGCGCAGCACGGCGTTCGACAGGCCATCGGCGCCTTCGCTGGCGGGCCAGGTGCAGTCGATGGTGGCGGTGCGGAACGCGCCGTCCACCAGTTCGCTGATGGAGCGGATCTTCTCGACATCGGCATTGGTGAGCACCGGCTGGCTGACTTCCAGCCGCTTGTGGGCGCCGGCGTCGCGGCCCAGCAGATTGGGGCGCGGCCCGATCATGGAGACCAGGCTCATCACCAATTCCTCGCGGATCGGATCGATCGGCGGATTGGTGACCTGGGCGAAGTTCTGCTTGAAGTAATTGTAGAGCAGCTTGGACTTCTTCGACAGCACCGCGATCGGCGTGTCGGCGCCCATGGAGCCCAGCGGATCGTCACCCAGCGACGCCATCGGCTCCAGGAAGAACTGGATGTCTTCCTGGGTGTAGCCAAAGGCCTGCTGCCGGTCGAGCAGTTGCGCCGGATCGTTCGCCGCGGAGCGCGCGTCTTCCGGCAGGTCGGGCAGTTCTTCCAGCTTGTACTGGGCGGCCTTCAGCCACTCTTCATAGGGTTCGGCGGCGGAGAATTTCTGCTTGATCTCTTCGTCCTCGACGATGCGCCCTTCCTCGAAGTCGATCAGCAACATCTTGCCGGGCTGCAGCCGCCACTTGCGCTTGATCTTCTCCTCCGGCACCGGGATCACGCCCGATTCCGAGGCCAGGATGATGAGGTCGTCGTCGGTCACGATATAGCGCGCGGGGCGCAGGCCGTTGCGGTCCAGGGTGGCGCCGATCTGGCGGCCGTCGGTGAAGGCAATGGCGGCGGGGCCGTCCCACGGCTCCATCAGCGCGGCATGATATTCATAGAATGCCTTGCGCGAGGCGGTCATGGACTTGTTGCCGGCCCAGGCTTCCGGAATCAGCATCATCACCGCATGGGCCAGCGGATAGCCGCCCGCCACCAGCAGTTCCAGCGCGTTATCAAGACACGCCGTGTCGGACTGGCCATGCGGGATCAGCGGCCACATCTTGTCGAGGTCCGGGCCCAGCAGTTCGGATTCCATGCTGCGGCGGCGCGCATTCATCCAGTTGACGTTGCCGCGCACGGTGTTGATCTCGCCGTTATGGGCGATGAAGCGATAGGGATGCGCCAGCTTCCAGCTCGGGAAGGTGTTGGTGGAGAAACGCTGATGCACCAGCGCCACCGCCGACACTGTCAGGGGGTTCTGCAGGTCCTTGTAGAAACGGCCGACATCGTGCGCCAGCAGCAGGCCCTTATAGACCACCGTGCGGGTCGAAAAGCTGGGCATGTAGAGCTGGTTGATGGCGGGCAGCTTGTGCTTCTTGGCCAGCGCCGCCAGCGGATTTTGCGTCTGCTTGCGGATGACCAGCAGCTTGCGTTCGAACTGGTCGGCATCGCGCACATTGGGACCGGCGGCGATGATCGCCTGGCGGATCAGCGGCATGCCGTCCAGCACGGTCTTGCCCAGACCTGCCGGATCGGTCGGCACATCGCGCCAGCCCAGCAGCGTCTGGCCTTCGACCTTGATGAAATGCTCGAACTGCTTGACCACGATCTCGCGCGCCTTGGTCTCGCGCGGCAAAAAGCACATGGCGACCGCATACTTGCCCGGCTCGGGCAGGGTCACACCGGCGCCCTTGGCCCAATCGCGCAGCAGGGGATCGGGAATCTGGATCAGGATGCCCGCGCCGTCGCCCACCAGCGGATCGGCGCCAACCGCGCCGCGATGGTCGAGATTGATCAGGAGCTGGAGACCCAGCCCGATGATATTGTGCGAACGCGCGCCCTTGATGTTGGCGACAAAGCCCACGCCGCAGGCGTCATGCTCATTGCGAGGATCATAAAGACCCTGTTTCGGCGGCAAGCCCATTTCAAACCCCAACAACAGTCGTTCGCGCGCACCTTTTCCGCCCTCAACCTAGAGCAACAAAATTGCGCGTTCTTGTAGAATTACTGGCTATTCGAACACGCCATCCAGTGCGGCGCAACATCCCAGATGTGCACCAGGTAAATAAGCAGCCATGCAGCCAGCGCGTAATTGACTCTTTCATGGCTTGGCGCATTATAGAACATAACATGAACAATAGTATAAAAATCGCGGAATTGCGCCATTCTCTGGCGCACTATGGCCTGCCCCCGGATCGTCCGGCCGTGCCCTTGGGCCACGCGGCGGCGGACGCCGTGCTGGGAGGGGGCCTGCGACCTGGTGCCCTGCACGAGGTTTTTGCCGCGGGCTGGGGCGGCGGCGGCTTTGCCGTGTTGCTGGCGATGCTGGCGACGGGGGCAAAACCGCTGTTCTGGGTGCGCCCCGATTACGAGGCCCTGGAATATGGCCCGGTGTCGCCGGGTGGCCTGCACGAGCTGGGCGGCGACCCGCGCAATCTGGTCCTGGTGCGGACCCGCAATGCCGCCGATGCCCTGTCCGCGGCCGCCGACATCCTGGCCTGCCCCCATGTCGGCGCCCTGCTGCTGGAGATCGGCGGCGCGCCCAAATGTCTGGACCTGGTGGCCAGCCGGCGATTGTCCTTTCTGGCCGGCGAAAGCGGAGCCAGCACGATCCTGCTGCGCGAAGGCGCGCGCGAAGAGCCCAGCTCGGCGCTGACCCGCTGGCAGGTGGCCAGCGCACCCTCGCGCGCCGATGACGATGACTGGGGCAACCCGGTTTTCGAGGCCCGCCTCACCCGCCACCGCCTGGGCGGACTGGGAAATTTTCTGATGCACTGGAATCCCGAACATGGCTGTTTCGACACGGCGGATATTGGCGCTGTGGCTGCCACGCCTGCCCACCGACAGGCTTACCCGCAAGAGCGCCGCGCCATCTGAAGCGCCGCTGGTGATCAGCGGCCGCAGCGGCAATGCACTGCACGTCCACGCTCTGGAAGCGCGGGCGCAAAGACTCGGACTCTATAAGGGCCAGCCGCTCGCCAATGCCCGCGCCATGGTGCAGCCGCTGACCGTGATGGCGGCGGACGAACGCGCCGACGCCAGATTGCTGGACGGTATCGCCGACTGGTGCGACCGCTTCACGCCGCTGGTGTCGCTGGATTGCCCCGATGGCCTGCTGCTGGACATCACCGGCGCTGCCCACCTGTTCGGCGGCGAGGCGGCGATGCTGTCGCTGGTGGTGCGCCGCATCGGTGAGCAAGGCTTCGCCGTGCAGGGCGCCATCGCCGGCACCTCGCTGGCGGCACGCGCGCTCGCGCGCTATGCGCCCCGCAGCATCGTGCCCTGCGGCGGCGAAGCGGCGGCGATGGCGCCTTTGCCCATCACCGCATTGGATTGCGACGACAAGAGCTTGCGCGCCTTGCGCCATGCAGGCCTGAAGACCATCGGCATGGTGGCCCAGCGTCTGCACAGCGAGCTGACCGAGCGACTGGGGCGCGGCTTCGTCACCCGCCTGCGCATCCTTCTGGGCGAGCAGGAACAGCCGCTCACCCCGCGCCGCGTCCTGCCCGACCTGATGGCCGAACAGCGTTTCGCCGAACCCATCGTCACACAGGACACCGTCACCGCTTCGCTGCTGTCGCTGGCGCAGTCCCTGGCCGGCGTGCTGGAACGTGAAGGACGCGGTGTGCGGGTGCTGGAAGCGGCATTCTTTCGCGCCGACGGCCAGGTGGACCGCATCGCCATCAAAATGGGCGAGCCTCTGCGCGATCCCGCCATCATGCTGCGGCTGCTGCGCCAGAAACTGGATGCCCTGGCCGATCCGCTGGATGCCGGTTTCGGCTTTGACGTGATCCGACTGGAAGCCCTGCTGGCGGAAGAAACCAATCCGGCCACCGTCAGCTTCGACTCAGGCGAGAATGCCCGCCGCCAGATCGCCTTCCTGGTGGACCGCCTGTCGGTGCGTTTCGGCGAGCATCGCGTGCAGCGTTTCGTGCCGCAGGATACCCACATCCCCGAAGCCGCCGCCATTGCCGTGCCGGCGCAGGATCGCGACTTCGCCGGTGACTGGCGATTGAAGCGCCAGGCCGGGGACCCTCCGCGACGCCCGCTGCGGCTGCTGGAGCGGCCCGAAGAGGTCAGCGCCATCGCTTCGGTGCCGGATGGCCCGCCCATGCGCTTTCGCTGGCGCCGGGCGCAATTTGAAGTGACGCGCGCGGAAGGACCAGAACGTATCGCCCTGGACTGGTGGACGCGCGAAGGTTTGACCCGCGACTATTTTCGCGTGGAGACCGGTGACGGCCAGCGCTTCTGGCTCTATCGCGATGGCCTGTACCACCAGATCGGCGCGCCGCGCTGGTACATGCAAGGCGTGTTTGCGTGAGTTACATCGAACTGGCCGTCACCACCAATTTTTCCTTCCTGCGCGGCGCCTCGCATCCCGGGGATTTCGTGGTGCAGGCGGATGCCCTGGGTTATCCCGCCATCGGCATCGCCGATCGCAACAGTCTGGCGGGCGTGGTGCGCGCCTACGCCGTGTGGAAGACCCTGGATGAAGCAACGCGGCCGCGATTGTTGATCGGCACGCGCCTGGCATTCCGCGACGGCACGCCCGACATCCTGGCCTACCCGAAGAACCGCAAGGCCTATGGCCGGCTGTCGCGGCTGCTCTCCATCGGCAAGCTGCGCGCGCAGAAAGGCGAATGCCTGCTGGATTTCTCCGATTTGCTGGAACACCGGCGCGGCCTCTTGTTGATCGTGATGCCCACCGGCCTGGAAAGCACGGAACCGGTGCTGCGTGAACTGGGCCCGGACACATGGCTGGCTGCCTCCATGCTGTACACCGGCGAGGACCGCCGCCGCCTGCGCGACCTCAAACAATTGTCACGCCAGGCCCGCGTGCCGCTGATCGCCGTAAACGATGCGCTTTACCACCATCCCGATCAGCGCGAACTGCAGGACGTCCTCACCTGCATCCGCGAACATGTCACGCTGAAAGAGGCGGGCACACGGCTGGAAGCCAATGCCGAACGCCATCTAAAGCCGGTGGATGACATGGCGCGCCTGTTCCGCGCCTGTTCCGAGGCGGTGACGGAAACATTGCGCTTTGCCGAGCGTATCGCATTCACCTTGGCCGAACTGGGCCAACGCTATCCGCGCGAGCCCATACCGCGCGGCAAGAATGCCGATGGTTATCTGCGCGATCTCACCGAGACCGGGCTGCAATGGCGCTACCCCGGGGGCGTGCCGCCCAAGGTGACAGCCATCGCGGAAAAGGAACTGGCTTTCATCACCGACAGCCGGATCGCGCATTATTTCCTCACCGTGCATGACATTGTGCGCTTCGCGCGCGGCCAGGGCATCCTGTGCCAGGGGCGCGGCTCGGCCGCCAACTCCGTGGTCTGCTATGCCCTGGGTGTGACCTCGGTGGACCCGACCGAAATCGAAGTGCTGTTCGAGCGCTTCCTCAACACCAACCGCAAGGAACCGCCCGACATCGACGTCGATTTCGAGCATGAACGGCGCGAGGAGGTCATCCAGTATGTCTATCGCCGCTATGGCCATCGCCGCGCCGCCCTGACCGCCACCGTCATCCATTACCGTCCCCGCAGCGCCATCCGAGAGGTCGGCAAGGTCTTCGGCCTGTCCGAGGACGTCACCGGCAAGCTGGCCGATACGGTGTGGGGCCATCATGGCGACGAACTGGAAGAGCATCAGGTGCGCCAGGGCGAAGCGGATCCGGGCAATGCCGCCATTGCGCGCGCGGTGGATTTCGCCAATCGGCTGATGGGTTTCCCCCGCCATCTCTCCCAGCATGTGGGCGGCTTTGTGCTGGCACGCTACAAGCTGGACTGGACCGTACCCATCGGTCCCGCCGCGATGAAGGACCGCTATTTCATCGAATGGGACAAGGATGACCTGGATACTCTGGCGATCATGAAAGTGGATGTACTGGCGCTGGGCATGCTGACCTGCATCCGCAAGGCTTTCGACCTGATCCAGGGCTTTGGCGGGGGCGAGAAGCTGGCGCTGGCCACGGTGCCGCAGAAGGACAGCCAGGTGTACGACATGCTGTGTGCGGGCGACGCCATCGGTGTGTTCCAGGTGGAAAGCCGCGCCCAGATGAACATGCTGCCCAGGCTTCGGCCGCGCACCCTGTACGACCTGACGGTTGAAGTTGCGATCGTGCGGCCTGGTCCCATCCAGGGCGGCATGGTGCACCCCTATCTCAAGCGCCGCAAAGACCCGACGCTGATCAAATTCCCCGCGCCGCATCCCGACCATGGCCCCGCCGACGAGCTTTACACGGTCTTGGAAAAGACCATGGGCGTGCCGCTTTTCCAGGAACAGGCGATGCGGCTGGCCATCGTGGCAGCAAAATTCACCGCCGAGGAAGCCAACGGATTGCGCCGCGCCATGGCGACCTTCCGCAATGTCGGCACAATCGGGTCATTCCGCGCAAAATTCGTCGGCCGGATGACGGCGCGTGGCTATGACCCGCAATTCGCGGAAAACTGTTTCGAACAGATCAAGGGTTTCGGCAGCTATGGTTTTCCCGAAAGCCATGCCGCCAGCTTCGCGCTGCTGGTCTATGTTTCCGCCTGGATCAAGCGGCACCACCCGGCGGCCTTCTGCGCCGCGCTGCTCAATTCCCAGCCGATGGGCTTTTATGCGCCGGCAGAAATCGTGCGCTGTGCACGCGATAACGGCAAAGTTGCCGTGCTGCCGCCGGATGCCTGCCGCAGCAACTGGGATAACACGCTGGAGCCCGGCGATGATGGTGCAGCCTGTGTGCGGTTGGGCTTTCGCCAGATCGATGGCTTTGCCCAAGCCGATGCGGAAAAGATCGTGCAGGCGCGTACGCAGCGTGAATTCCGCGATTTCGCCGACTTCGCGCGCCGCACATCACTATCCCATCGCGCGCTGGTTCTGCTGGCCGAGGCCGATGCCTTTCGCGGCTTCGGGCTGGACCGGCGCGAAGGGCTGTGGGCGGTGCGGCGGCTGCCCGATGACAAGCCGCTGCCATTGTTCGCGCCCCGCAGCACCCCGGAACAGGGGGCCGAAACCATCGCCCCCCTGCCGTCCATGCCGCTGAGCGAGCATGTGCTGGCCGATTACCAGACCACGCGGCTGTCACTGAAAGGCTACCCCACCCAGTTCCTGCGCGCCGATTTCGCAGCTGAGGGCATCACCGCCTGCGCTGACGTCGGCAAGTTGCGCGACGGCGCGTCGGTGCGCTGCGCCGGGGTCGTGCTGGTACGCCAGCGGCCGGGCGAAGGCACCGCCATCTTCATCACCCTCAGCGACGAGACCGGTGTGTGCAATGTGGTGGTCTGGGAACGCACCTTCGACCGCTTCCGCAAGGAGGTTATGGGATCGCGCCTGCTGCTGGCGGAAGGCAAGGTACAGAAAAGCCCCGAAGGGGTGGTCCACCTGATGGCCGAGAACCTGGTTGACCGCAGCGCGGACCTGAAACGCCTGTCGGGCGATGCCCTGCCCACGCAGCCCGCCACCCATCGCCATCCCCGCAATGTGCGCATCCTACCGCCATCCCGGGATTTTCACTGAACAGATGACCGGGTGAATCCCCTAGCCTAGTATCGGGCCATGACGGGGGACGGTGAAAATCACAAGGCGTGGTCCAGGGATCACTACTGGACCGGCTTCACCCTTGTTGCCGCGGCCCTCATGCTGGCGACGCCGCTCTGGTCGGTCTGGGCGCCGGCCATGCCGGACTATCCTGCCCATCTCGCCAGCTTCGAACTGATCCGGCGAGGAACCGGAAATGCCGTCTATCACCTGGACTGGCGCTTTGTGCCCAACCTGGCGTCCGAGATACTGGTACCCTGGCTGGCGCGACTGACCGGCACGGTGGCGGCGACCAAGCTGTTTCTCACGGTCGCGATCTTCCTGTGGGTCCTGGGGCCGGGCGCCATCCACCGCGCCCTGTATGGCCGCACCGGCATCGCGCCATTGTTTGGCGCCTTCTTCGCCTACAACGCCAACTTCACCTGGGGCTTCTTCAATTATTATTTCTCGGCCGGGCTGAGCTTCGCCGTCTTCGCCGCCTGGATCGCCACTGACAGGCGCAATGGCGCGGCACGGCTGGCGGGCTTCACCTTCATCGTCACCATTCTTTATTTCTGCCACATCTTCGCGGCGGCCACCCTGCTGCTGATGATCGCGGGCTTCGAAGCCGCGCAGAATATCCGGTTCGAACAGCACGATCTCAAAGCCCTGGCGCAACGCGCCGGGCGCGTGGCGGTGCTGTATGTGCCGGCGGCACTGGCCTTTGTATTTCTAAAACCGCGCAGCGACAGCGAAGGCGCCACCCAATTCAACCTGGCGTCCACCATGCTGGACCGGTTTGAAAGCCTGACCCAGCACGCTTTCGACAACCCGGCCTATATCCTGCCGATCGCGCTGTTCATGGGCCTGGCGCTGGCCATCACCTTCGGCAAGGCGCGCCTGCATCCCGCGCTGTGGGGCTCGCTGGCCTTGCTGCTGCTGGGTGCAATCCTGGCACCGGAATGGGCACTCGGCGGCTGGGCGGTGCATCTGCGCCTGCCGGCAGTGTGCGCCAGCCTTCTGTTCGCGGCTGCCGAAATCCGCATGAAACCGCTGCTGCGCGGCGCACTTGCGCTTGCAGCCCTGGCAATGATCGCCGCCAGCGCCGTGACGCTGGCACAAAGCTGGCGCGGCTATGACACCCAGTTTCGCGAGTTCGTTGCAACGCTCGCAGACATGCCGCGGGGCGTGCGGCTGCTGACGGTGCTGGACGGCGACGCGCTGGGCGAACAGGCCGATCAGCCCTATTGGCACATGGCGGAATTCGCCGTGCCCTTGAAAGACGCCTTCACTCCCCTGCTGTTCACCACCAAGGGCCAGCATGTGGTCCAGCTTAATCCGCCCTATGACCGCTTCGCCGCCGCCAGCGCACAACAGGGCTCGCCCCCCGACATTGACGAGCTTGCCTTCCTGGCGCGTGGCGACATGGCGGCGGACGAGGACATGGCCGAGATATTTCCCTATCTGGATCATTTCCAGTGTCACTTCGACATCGCAGTGGTGGTGCATCTGGGCGGCAAGCGCTCGGCCGTGCCACCCATGCTGACACTGCGCCATGCGGGAAGCTTTTTCTCGCTCTATGACATCAAGCCGGACCGGTCATGCGCACCCTGACAGCGCAGCAGGCGATCGTTGCCGCCGTCGCGCTCCTGGCGCTGATCGTGCTGCCGCTGCTGCTGCGCAACGGGTTGATGATCCCGGCGCATGTGCCGCTCGATCCCAACGAGGGTTGGAACGCCGCCCACGCGATGGCCGCACAATTGTATCCGCCGCCCGGCAGCCTGATGGTCAACAATTATCCGCCGCTGTCCTTCATACTGGTGCGCGCCGTTGCCGCGCTGACCGGCGACGCCATCGTGGCGGGGCGCGTCATCGCTTTTGCCGCCTTCATGCTGGTCTGCATTGGCATCGCCGCCGCCGTGCGGGCAATGGGCGGCGCCCCCCGCAGCGCGGTGTTATCAGCCCTGTTTTTTGCCAGCACACTGCTGGTCGCCAGCGACTATGTGGGCATGAACGATCCGCAACTGCTGGGCCATGCTGTCCAGATCGCCGCACTTCTCATCCTGCTGCGCGGCGGCGTGACGGTAGCGGCGCTGCTGTTCGCCGCCAGCCTGTTCGTGAAGCACAACCTGCTGGCGCTACCACTGGCCGCAGGGCTGTGGCTATGCCTCATCGACCGTCGCGCCGCCCTGCGCTTCATCGGCATTGGCCTGACCGCTTGCGCCGTGGGCCTCGTCGCATTCCGGCTGACAACTGGTACCAGCCTGCTGGTGCAGCTGGCATCCTCGCGGCTGTCATCCTTCGCCAATATTCAGGTCGCCACGGCGCATTTGTGGTGGGCGCCGCTGCCCGTCATTGCGGCATTCGGCCTGGCACAAGGTCGCTGGCGCAGCCTCTGCCTGAGCTATACCGCGCTGTCCGCGCTGCTGGGCGTCGCCTTCTCCGCCGGAGATGGGGTGGATGCCAACGCCTTCTTCGACCTTGCCATCGCCCTGTCGCTGGTGCTCGGGCTGACACGCTGGGCTCTGCCGGCCGCGGCATCGGTACTGCCGCTGGCAACGGCACTCGCGCTGACCTTCAGCGACAACAATTTCTTCTTCACCCGCGACTTCGCCGAACAGTCGGCGCGCGACATCGCATTTTTGAAGTCCCGCCCCGGCCCCGCGCTGTGCGACCAGCTTTCGCTCTGCCTGTGGGCGGGAAAGCCTGCCACGGTGGACGTGTTCAATATCAGCGAAGCGATCCTGACCGGCGCCCGCGATCCCGCGCCGCTCGTGGCACAGATCGACGCCCGCCACTACGCGACGCTGCAACTGGAAGACCTGGGCGCACTGGGCCCGCAGGTCCGCGCTGCCATCGCGCGCAATTATCGTACCGAGCACACGGACGACAACGGCGCCTTCCTTGTACCGGTTCGCTAAACCCTGGCCTTGACGGTGCCGTGGCGCTCCAGCTTGCCCCAGCCCACGAACGGGCCTTTCAGCGCCGTCCACAGCGAGCGCACCACCACATAATACATGATCTGGCGATAACCGAAGCGCTGCAGCACCAGCCACCACAGCAGGCTCCAGTCCTCGCCCTTTTCCATCAGGAAGCCGACCATCGCCGCCAGCAGGTCCACGATGGTGAAGATCACATAATAAATGAGAATGGTCTCAAGGTTGGCGCTATTGAACTCCCCACCATGCTGGGAATAGGCGATCCACTGCGTCGCCAGCTGCCACACCAGCAGCAGGTCGGCGACCGGCGCCAACGTCGTCAGCAGGATCTGGAACAGCCAGACCTGTGGCAGGGCGACAAGTCCCAATTCGCCATACTGGGCATTGAAGGTGATGCGCCGGTATTTCCACAGGCATTGCAGGGTGCCGTAAGCCCAGCGGAAACGCTGCTTGGCCAGGCCCCGCACCGTAGCAGGGGCTTCGGTCCAGGCCACGGCGCTGGAATCGAAATGCACCCGATAGCCGCGGGTCTGGATAGCAATGGTCAGGTCCTGGTCTTCCGCCAGCGTATCGGCCGGGAAACCGCCCAGCTCCAGCAGCACGCTCTTCCTCCAGGCGCCCACCGCGCCCGGCACCACCGTCAGCGTATCCAGCGCCGACAGCGCACGGCGCTCCAGGTTCTGCGCCACGATATATTCCAGCGCCTGCCAGCGGGTAATCATGTTGATGCGATTGCCCACCTTGGCATTGCCCGCCACCGCCCCGATGGTTTCGTCGGTGAACCAGCGCACCAGCCGCGAGATTGTGGCGGCTTCGAACTGGGTGTCGGCATCCAGCGCCACGATGATCTCGCCCTTGGCATTGGCCATGCCGATATTCAGCGCATTGGCCTTGCCGCCATTGGGAATGGACATGACGCGCACCCGCTTCTCGCGCGCGAAATGCGACCTGACGATATAGGCGGTGTGGTCGCTGGAGCCGTCATCGATCACCAGGATATCCAGGTCGACATAGTCGCTGGCGAGAATCCGCTCGACCGTGGTGACGATGACTTTCTCTTCGTTGAAGGCAGGGATCAAAACGGTAACGACCGGCGCGGCGCCATCGCCCGGCATCGGCATGCCCGGTCCCTGCGCCCGCTTCCACAAGGCCAGTCCCGCCAGCGCCAGCAACCGCGACACGCCCAGCACGATGGCGCCCAGGAAGCAGTAATAAAGAAACTGTGCCACATAGGAGATGGTGAGAAACACCATCCGGTCGGCATAGAGCGACATGGTCAGCGGCAAGGGCGGCATCACATCGTCGCGCTTGAAGCCCGCGAGCTGCGACAGCGGCACGAAGCTGTAGCCCTTGGCCCGCAACGCATCGATCAGCTTGGGCAACAGGATCAGCGTCTTGGTGCGGTCGCCGCCGGAATCGTGCATCAGCAGCACATTGCCGCGCAGGTCGGGATTGGGATTGTGCAGCGCCTTGAAGACCAGCGCCATCATGTCGGGCACCGACTTCTGCTCCCAGTCCAGGGTGTCGAGATTGGCGGTGACTTCTATGTAGCCCAGCGCCTGGGCCTGCTTGATCGGCTCGAGCTCGTCGGCGTCCGACGGGCTTGAATCGCTGAGATAGGGCGAACGGAAGAAGCGCATGGAGCGGCCGGTCAGCGCCTGGAACAGCCGCTGGGTGGCGTTCAGCTCCAGCCGCACGGCGGTACCGGGCGTGTCGGCCAAGTTGGGGTGGGTATAGGTGTGGTTTCCCGCCTCATGCCCATCGACCATGATCCGCTGCACCAGCCCCGGATGCGCCTCCATGTTGGAGCCGATCATGAAGAAGGTGGCGGGCACCTTCTTCTCTTTCAGGATCTTCAGGATGGTCGGCGTCCAGTCCGGGTCCGGCCCGTCGTCAAAGGTCAGCGCCAGCTTGCCCGGCACCGATCCGACGCGGCGGATGATGTAGCTGGTGGGCAGGCTGTCATAGCTTTCGTCCACGATGTCGCCGGTGCCCGGCTCCACCGTCAGGCTGCGCTTGCCCAGCGAGGGATCGCCCATCACCCGCAGGATCTCGCCTTCGCCCACGAAATCCACATCGTCCAGGTTGTTGGCGATGTGCTGCAGGCTTTCGGGCGCGGGCGCACTGTAGGGCCGCCCCATCAAGGGCAGGATCGAGGGATCCTCGAAACCAAGCTTCCACAAGGCATAGCCGGCCGGGCGATAGGGGTCGGCGGCATGCATCTGGTTGAAGGCGGTGACGCCGTCCAGGAACCAGACATTGTGTTCGCCATCGGTGTCCTGATAGCTGAAATGCGGATTGTTGCTCGCGGGGTCAAACAGGACCTGGGCTTCATTGTCGCGCGCCGTGCTCATGGCGCCTTCAAAGCTGTTGACCATGGTGCCGCCGCCCTTCACCCAGTCATAGGCATAGGAGCCGATCGCCACGATGGTGGAATCCGCCGGCAGCTCGCGCATGCGCTTGTCGAGGATTTTCTCGTACCAGTCCTGGCCGGCGATGGGACCGGGGCCGCTGGTCTCATCGTTCTGGTCGTAGGCCATCAGGATGGTGTAGTCGACGATGTCGGAATAGGCCTGGTAGGGCCAGTCGTTATCGTCGAACGGCGCGGCCTGGGCGATGATCCAGTCATGCGGCGCAAAAGCCGCCGACATGCGCGACAGGAAATCCTCCAGGTCCTTGTGCGCCGTGGGCGGCACTTCTTCAAAGTCCACCGTCAGGCCCTGGAACTTGTTCGCGGCAACAAAGGCAATGATCTGGTCCAGCAGCGCGTCGCTGCGCTTGCGGTCGGCCAGCAGCCTGGCCAGCCCGGGGCCATCCCATTTGCCGCCGCTGACATTCTGGATCATGGGCAGGATGGCGACACTGGGCTTGGTGGCATGGATGAAGTCCAGCGAACGATGCTCCAGCCAGCTTCTGAGCTTCAGGTCCGGCCCATCCAGGGTCAGCCACAGCGGCACCACCCAGTCCAGGTTCTTCAGCGAGCGTTTCAGCGACGGCCAGCTGGGATCGTTCTTGCCCGCCCAGTTGGTATAGAAGCCGATCGCCAGGGGTCGCCCGTTCTGCGGCTTGAGGATGGCGGGCAGCACCCGGCTGGGCAGCGTGCCCTGCGCCCGGCGCAGCTTTGCGATATCGTCCAGGCGGCGCTTGCGCGCCTGGCCGGCCAGTCGTTCGGCGCGAGCCAGAAGACCCGGCTTCTGGGCGCGGCGTTCCAGGTTATTGGCCAGGTTGGGCGGCGTGGCCGTCCGCCCCCCCAGGTCCAGACCCGTGACCGGCGGCGACAGCAGCAGGCTGGTGGCAAAGCCTGTCAGGATCACCAGGACGGCAATGCCCACCACCCAGGCCATGACCTTGATGCGGGCTGCGCGGCGCCCGCTGGCATCGAAGAAGACAGGCTTGTTGGACATGGCCCAGTAGATACAACCACGCTCGTGGCAAATCCATGGTGGCGCGTCATGGCGTCGCCCTGTGCCGGATCAATCCATGGGGTGACTGCGCCCGCCAGGGCTTCATGCTAGTCATTAAGACTTGCAGCGATTCACAGGGTGCGTACGTGGCGAATTATGATTGTTCCAAGTGCCCCGGCTATTGCTGTTCCTATCCCCTGATCCAGCTCACCAAGCGGGATGTGGGCCGGCTGGCCAAGCATTTCGGTCTGGACTTCGAGGCCGCGCGCAAGAAGTTCACCCGCGTGGATCCCGAAGCCAAGTATGCGATGCGCCGCAAGGCCGACAAGTTCTTCGGCAAGATCTGCCAGTTCTTCGACACCGAGAAGCGCCGCTGCACCATCTATACGGCGCGTCCCACCATCTGCCGGGAATATCCCGGTGGCGGCTGCGGCTATTACAGTTTCCTGATGGCCGAGCGCAACTCGCAGCAGGACAAGGACCACGTCGCCTCGACCTGGAATATCTGATCGCAAAAACCGCGCTTTGTGACAGCCGGCATGGTGCGGTGCACCGTGTTAAAGGCTTGGCGTGGCCGCGTTTTTTGCTCTAACAATTTCACCAACAGGGCGGGGATCTGAAGGCGCGCGGAAGTCTGGCAGCCATCTGGCGGCAAGACTTCGGTACCCATTTCCTAAAAGCTCGCAGCCTGGGCATGGGACGCGGCGCATGGCGCCGCCAGACGGAGAATGACATGTTTCATCAGCTACTGACCCCCGTGAACGGCAGCCTGCTGCTGTCCTTCCTGGTCGCGGCCATCCCGATCGCGGTGGTGCTGGCGATGCTGGGCGTGCTGCAGCGCCCTGCCTGGCAGGCCGCGCTGGCCGGACTTGTCTCGGCGCTGCTGGTCGCCATCACCGTCTGGCAGACCCCTGTGGGCCTGGCGCTGAACGCCACCGCGGCCGGCGTCGCCTTCGCCCTGTGGCCGATCATGTGGATCGTCTTCGCGGCCTTGATTCTCTACAATGTCGCGGTCCTGTCGGGGCGCTTTGACGCCTTCCGCCGCTGGGTGCTGGCCCACCTGCCCAACGACAAGCGCATCGTGCTGGTCGTGATCGGCTATGGCTTCGGCTCCCTCCTGGAAGGCGTGTCGGGCTTCGGCGCCCCCGTCGCCATCACGGCTTCACTGCTGATCATGCTGGGCTTCAAGTCGCTGGACGCGGTTGTCTATGCCCTGATCTTCAACACTGCCCCGGTGGCCTTTGGCTCGCTGGGCATCCCGATCACCACCCTCGCCGGCGTCACCGGCCTTCCTGGCCCGGTCCTGGGCGCGATGGTCGGCCGCCAGCTTCCGCTGTTCGCCTTCATCCTGCCCTTCTATGTCATGGCGCTGTATGGCGGCATGAAGTCGGTCAAGGCCGTGTTCCCGGTGCTGCTGGTGGCGGGCGGCTGCTTTGCCACGGGACAATTCTTCTCATCCAACTATCTCAGCTACGAGCTGACCGACGTGATCTCGGCCGGCTCGGCCCTGATCGGCACCGTGCTGTTCCTGCGCGTATGGCAGCCGGCCTATGACGCCGAATATGCCCTGGACGTGCCGGTGGAAAATCTGGACGCGCCCCATGCCGCCGTCCCCAAGTGGCAGGGATGGCTGCCCTGGATGATCCTCTGCGCCGTGGTCATCCTGTGGACCCACTTCAAGGTCGCCGCCATGGGCCAGCAGGCCATCCAGTGGCCGGGCCTGCACAACCAGGTCTTCATCACCCTGTATGGCAAACCCTATGCCGCGATCTGGAGCTTCCAGCCGCTGGCCACGGGCACCGCCATCCTGGTGACCGCCATCATCACCGCCATCGCGGTGCGCCTGCCGGTCGGCACCTTCTTCACCGCTGTTGGCACCGCCTGGAAGCAGATCCTGCTGCCGGCGCTGACCGTGATGGCGATCGTGGGCCTGGCCTATCTGATGAACTATTCGGGCATGACCTACACGCTGGGCATGGGGGTCGCCACCACCGGCGCGCTGTTCCCGCTGCTGTCGGCCTTCCTGGGCTGGATCGCGGTGTTCCTGTCGGGCAGCGATTCCTCGGGCAATGCCCTGTTCGGAAACCTGCAGGTTGTCGCCGCCAACCAGGCCGGTCTCAGCCCGGTACTGATGGCCGCCACCAACTCGTCGGGCGGCGTCTTCGCCAAGATGATCTCGCCGCAGAATATCGCCACAGGCGTGGCGGTCAGCGACCTGAAGGGCCAGGAAGCCAGCATCTTCCGCCGCACCTTCGTGCACAGCATTGCCTTCACGGTGCTGCTGGGCATCCTGGTTTTCCTGCAGCAGCATGTGTGGCCGTGGATGATCCCGCCGCTCTAGCCCGCTAGGCATGGACAAAGAAAAGGCCGGGCCTGAAGGCCCGGCCTTTTTCGTTTTGACCCTGCGGGTGCCGGGCTCTAGGCTGCCGCTTTCTCACAAAGAAGAGTGTCATGGCAGACAGAATCACGGTTCACGGCCTGCAGGTCGCGCGCGAGTTGCACGATTTCATCGCCACGGAAGCGTTGCCCGGCACCGGCCTCGACGCGGACAAGTTCTGGGCGGGCTTCGCCGCGCTGGCGACGGAGCTGATGCCAGTCAACCGCGACCTGCTGGCGACCCGCGACAGGCTGCAGGCGGCGATCGACGCCTGGCATCGCGAAAACCCGGAAAAGCCGATTGACGCGCTGGACTACACTGCCTTCCTGCGGGAGATCGGCTACCTGGTGCCGGAAGGCACGGACTTCACCATCGGCACCCAGAATGTCGACCCGGAGATCGCCACCATCGCCGGCCCGCAGCTGGTGGTGCCGCTGACCAATGCCCGCTTCGCGCTGAACGCCGTCAATGCCCGTTGGGGCAGCCTGTATGACGCGCTGTATGGCACCGATGCCATTGCGCAGGACGGCGAGCTGGCTGCCGGCACAGGGTACAACGAAAAGCGCGGCGCCGCCGTGATCGACTTCGCCCGCGGCATGCTGGACATGTCCGCGCCGCTGGCAGGCGGTTCGTGGAAAGATGCAACCGGCTTCGCGGTCAGGGATGGCGCGCTGGCCCCCGCGCTGAAAGACCCGACGCAGTTTGCCGGTTACGTGGGCGACGCCGCTGCGCCCAGCCAGATCCTGCTGGTCCATAATGGCCTGCATATCGAAGTGCATTTCGACCGGACCACGCCCATCGGCAAGTCAGACAAGGCGGGCATCAGCGACGTGGTGCTGGAATCCGCCATCACCACCATCATGGACTGCGAAGACTCCATCGCCGCGGTGGATGCCGAAGACAAGGTCGGCGCCTATCGCAACTGGCTGGGACTGATGGACGGTTCGCTCACCGCCAGCTTCCAGAAGGGCGGCAAGACGCTGGAACGCAAAGCCAACCTGGACCGCGACTATACCGCGCCGGACGGCGGCAGGCTCACCCTGCCCGGCCGCAGCCTGCTGTTCATCCGCAATGTCGGCCACCTGATGACGTCGGACGCCATCCTGCTGCCTGACGGCTCTGAGATCGGCGAGGGCCTGATGGATGGTGTGGTCACATCGCTGGTGGCCATGCACGACAAGCGCAACAGCCGCACCGGCAGCATCTATATCGTCAAGCCCAAGATGCATGGCCCGCTCGAGGTCGCGTTCACCAACACAATGTTCGACGGCATCGAAGACCTGCTGGGCCTGAAGCGTCACACTATCAAGATGGGCGTGATGGACGAGGAGCGCCGCACCAGCACCAACCTCAAGGAATGCATTCGCGCCGCCAGGGACCGCATCGTCTTCATCAACACAGGCTTCCTGGACCGGACCGGCGACGAGATGCACACCTCGATGTATGCCGGCGCCATGGTGCGCAAGGGCGACATGAAGACCAGCAAGTGGCTGGCCGCCTATGAAGACCAGAATGTCGATATCGGGCTCGCCTGCGGCTTCCAGGGCAAGGCGCAGATCGGCAAGGGCATGTGGGCGATGCCCGACAAGATGGCCGACATGCTGAAGGCCAAGATCGGCCACCCCATGGCGGGCGCGAGCTGCGCCTGGGTCCCCTCACCCACTGCTGCCACGCTGCACGCGCTGCACTATCACCAGATCAGCGTGAAGGCGCGGCAGGACGAACTGAAGTCACGCCCGCGCGCCAGGCTGGCGGACATCCTGACCATCCCGCTGGCCGACCGGCCCAACTGGAGTCCCGAGGAAATTCAGCAGGAACTGGACAACAATGCCCAGGGCATCCTGGGCTATGTCGTGCGCTGGGTGGACCAGGG
>CBIHOI010000037.1:0-17668 GCA_966211925.1 uncultured Hyphomicrobiales bacterium
GCCGATGCCAGCTTCGTGGACTTCATGCTGCCGCTGCTGGTGCAGGGCATCGCCATGGCGACCTTCTTCCTGGCCATGATCACCATCCTGCTGGACGGGATTCCGCCGCACAAGATTCCGCTGGCGTCGGGCCTGTCGAATTTCGCGCGCATCACGGGCGGCGGCTTTGCGGCCTCCATCGTCACCACCGTGTGGGACCGGCGCGAGGCGCTGCACCAGTCGCGGCTGGCCGATACCGCCACCATCTACAGCCCGGCGCTGAGCAAGGCGCTGGCGGGGCTGCACCGGCTTGGCCTGCCGGACCTGCAGGCCAAGGCGGCATTGACGCGCAACATGACCAGCCAGGCCTATCTGCTGGCCGCCGATGACATCTTCTGGGCTTCGGGCTGGATCTGCCTGGCGCTGATCGGGATGGTCTGGCTGTGCAGGCGCGCGGTGTCGGGTGGCGGCGCGCCGGTCGCAGCGGATTAGTTATACTCGCGGGCATGGAACGCGAGCCTTTGATTCGGCGCTTGGGGGATGTTGCGTTCGTGGCGCTGCTGGGCGCCGGCCTGTGGCTGGGTGGTAGCGCCGCCTGGGCGGGACTGCCGCGCTTCCTGGAGGCCGCGGTGCCCGGCATGGCGGCACAGGCGAAGCCCGAGACGGCACCGCACGGCATAGCCCGCTTTTCCTTGCCCGAGGGTTTTGCCGCCAGCAAATATGCGCCGCAGGTTTTGTATCCTGTGCCCGCCAGTGGCTGGCCTGATTGGTTGGAGCAGGCAGCGCGACTGGCGCGTGTCACGCCGCCTTCGCGTGGTGTGCCTGTGGCGGCCCATCCGGTGATCGCCATCTGCATTGACGACCTGGGCGAGGATATTGCCGGCACCGACAAGGCCATGGCCTTGCCCAGGGCGGTGGCGCTGTCCTTTCTGCCCTATCCCGATACCACACCGTTCCTGGCGACGGCGGCGGCGAAGCGCGGGCACATGATTTTGGCGCATGTGCCGATGCAGGCCTTCAGCGCCCGCGATCCCGGCCCCATGGCGCTCAAGCCCGGCATGACGACGGAGGAGATCACGCGGCGGTTGGCGTGGAATCTGGACCGTGTGCCCGGCATCGCTGGCATCAACAATCATGAAGGCAGTCGTTTCACCGCCGACGCGGCCGGGCTGGCGCCTGTGATGGCGATGCTGAAGGCGCGGGGACTGTTTTTTCTGGATTCCAGGACGTCCGGCGCATCGCAAGGTGAGATGGCGGCGCGGGCGGCGGGCGTGCCCACCGTCGGCCGCGATATCTTCCTGGACGATGACCAGAGCGAGGCGGCCGTGAAGGCGCAACTGGACGCGCTGGCGCGAGAGGCCAGGCGCAGCGGCGTCGCCATCGCCATCGGCCATCCCCATGATGTGACTCTGCGGTTGCTGGCAGCGTGGCTTGGGCAGGATCACGGCGTGACCCTGGTGCCGCTGGACGAGGCGATGCGGTTGAAGACGTCGCGCCAAGCCACTGTCGCCGCGCGCTAGTCCAGGCTAAATCGGATTTTAGGCGTGTGGCCCGAGAATCGCGCGTAAGCTTTTGGCTTAGTCACAGGCGACCCCATCCGTGCAGGACGTACCTATCCCCCTGGAGCTTCAGGACAATGACCGCGATCGCCGCGGGCTGCCGATTCCCTTTGTCGTCTATCGCGACCTGGAGGGTACGCCGCACTTCACGATCAACAATGTCGCGGCGGTGGACGAGGTGCTGGCGCGAGGGCTGTGCGGGCTGTGTGGCAAGCCGCTGGAGCCTGGCCAGATATGGTTTGTCGGCGGACCCGGATCTGCGTTTCTGGTGGATGGGATGTACATCGATCCTTTCATGCACGAGAGCTGCGGACGTTACGCGGTCCGGGTCTGTCCATTCTTGGCGGCGCGCAGCTATTCCAAGCGCATCGAGGCCCGGACCTTGAAAGCGGCGAATGTGCATGACGATGCGGTGGTCCATGACAACCAGATAACGCCGCCGCGCCCCATTTTCTTTGCCTTCACGCGCACATCGGGTTTTTCGCTGGTCGACCCGGGCGATGGTTCGGGCCAGAAATATATTCTCCCCGACCGGCCGTGGCAGGATGTGGAATTCTGGGAAAACGGGGCCTTGATCACGCAGGACCAGGCCGAGGAAATCGCCCTGTCCAACAGGCTTCGCACCAGCGCGCTGAAATGGTGGCCGGCCTAGGCGCTACTGGCCCTTTTTGGCCGCGCTGGCGAAACGAACGGCCTCTTCGGCCGCGGCGAGAAGCGCCTTCGACTTGTTGATCGTCTCCTGGTACTCGGCTTCCGGCTGGCTGTCGGCGACGACGCCGCCGCCGGCCTGCACATACATGGTGCCGTCCTTCACCAGCGCGGTGCGCAGGACGATGCAGGTGTCCATCGACCCGTCGGCAGCGAAATAGCCGACGGCGCCGGCATAGGCTGCGCCGCGCTTTTCCTTTTCGAACTCGTCGATCAGCTCCATGGCGCGGATTTTTGGTGCGCCCGTCAGTGTGCCGGCAGGAAGTCCAGCCGCCAGCGCATCCACCGCATCCAGGCCGTCGCGGATTTCCCCCTCCACGTTGGAAACCAGGTGCATCACATGGCTGTAGCGTTCGATGAAGAAGCTGTCGGTCACTTTCACGGCGCCGGTCTTGGCGACGCGGCCGACATCGTTGCGGCCAAGATCCACCAGCATCAGGTGCTCGGCGCGCTCCTTGGGGTCGGCCATCAAGTCCTCGGCCAGCGCCTTGTCTTCTTCCGGGGTCTTGCCGCGCATGCGTGTGCCGGCGATGGGGCGGATCGTGACCTTGTTGTCGCGCAGCCGCACCAGCACTTCGGGGCTGGAGCCCACGATCTGGAAGCCCGGCATCGAGAGATAATAAAGATAGGGCGACGGATTCAGTCGCCGCAACGCGCGGTACAGCGAAAAGGGCGGCAGGGCGAAGGGGCGGCGGAAGCGCTGGCTCGGCACCACCTGGAACACGTCGCCGGCGGCGATGTATTCCTTGGCGCGGGCGACCACGTCGAAGTACTCGTTCTTCGTCATGTTGGATTCGATGGCGACGCCGACCGGCAGGTTGGCGGGCGTCGGCGCTGGATGCGGGGCAGGGGATTCCAGCGCGAGGACCGCATCATCCAGCCGTGCGATGGCGCGCGCATGCGCGGTCCTGGCGTCCACCGCCTTGTCGGGCCAGACGGGGGTGATGACGATGATCTCGTCCTTCACGCTGTCGAAGATGGCGGTGATGGTGGGACGCAACAGAATGGCGTCGGGCAGGCCCAGGGTGTCGGGCGGCGGGTTGGGCAGGTTCTCGACCTGCCGCGCCATGTCATAGCCCAGATAGCCGAACAGGCCGGTCGCCATGGGCGGCAGGCCCTGCGGCACCACAAGCTGCGTCTCGCGGGTCAGGGCACGCAGGCTGTCCAGCGGCTTGGCTGTTTCGGCGACGAAGACATCACCGGTCAGGGCGCTGCGGTTGATCTCGGCCTTGCCGTCCCGGCAGCGCCAGATCAGGTCGGGCTTCAGCCCGATGATGGAATAGCGGCCGCGCGTTTCACCGCCCTGTACGCTTTCCAGCAGGAAGGCATTGTCCTTGCCGTCGCCCAGTTTCAGGAAAGCCGAGACGGGCGTTTCAAGGTCCGCCACCAGCCGCACATGGACCAGTTGCGCACGGCCCTGGTTGTAGCCGGGTGCGAAATCCTCGAAGGCGGTCATCAGCTCCCGCCACCGACCACGGTCTGGACCAGCTTCTGGTTGACCTTCACGCCCTGCTTGGCGCGTGCCGCATTGGCCAGCGCGATGGAGAAGTCGCCTGACACGGTCGCCGACAGGCGTTCTGCCCCCGCATGGAAGTTCGGATCCCGCGGGCTTATCAGCGGGTGCCCAATGCCGGTGACCTTGGCGATGATGAAATTACCGGAGATACCCTGCGGGCCCATCACGATGCCGCCCGGCGCGGCGTCGAAGATCCTGGCGACCACGGGCGCACCGAACATGGTGTCATTGGTGTTGCGGCTCAGTTGCGGGCTGTGCTGCACCGTGACCTTCAATTCGCGAGCGATGCCGTCCAGCGACTTGTCCTTGTCCGCCTGCGCGACCAGCTCTACGGCCTTGGTGGCCACCAGTTTGGTCTTCTGTTCCTGGGTCCAGCTGTTGGCGGCGTCTTCGCGCACCAGGTCCAGCGCCTTCAGCTTCGGCGGCGTCACGCCGTTCACGCGGACGGCGAAATAGGCGCCCGCCTTGGTGACAAAGGGATCGCCTTCCTCGCCCACTTCCGCCTTGAACAGGGCGGGCAGGAATTCGGGATCGGCGGGCGCGCCGGTCTTGCTGCCGTCGGGGCCAAGGCCGGCCATGTCCACGGCCGCCAGATGGCCGACATGCATCCCGGACTTCTTGGCCGCCTGGGCGAGATCATCGCCGGCGGAGCGCGCATCGCTGAAGGCATTGGCAACGTCCACCAGCTTGTTGCCGGCCATCTGGTCGGAGAGGGTCTTGCGGATTTCCTCTTTCACCATGTCCAGGGTGCGGGTGACGCCCGGCGTGATCTTGGTGACGCGCGCCAGCACGAAGCCGCCAAAGCCGGTCTTGATGGGCTGGCTGACCTCGTTCAGCGGCAGGGCGAAGATTGCCTTGGCGCGGTCGGTGTCGGGCAGGTCGCTCTCGGCCAATGTGCCCAGCGAAACCTGGTCATGCTTGAGGCCGCGCTGCGCCGTCAAGGCTTCGAACGTCTGTCCTGCCGCGATGCGGGCGCGCGCAGCGGCCGCCTCGCCTTCGGTCTTGAACTCGATCTGCTCGATGTCGCGCTTTTCCGGCACCACATAGGTACTCTTGCGCAAATCATATTCCGCCTTGATCTGCGCATCGGTCACGGTGATGGACGCGGCCACATCGGCGGGTGTCAGCCAGGCGTAATCGGCGGTGCGGTATTCGGGGGTGGAGAAGCGCTCGGGATGGGCCTTCACATATGCCGCCAGCACCGCGTCGGTGGGCGCCGGCACCGTACCGGCCGCGTCGGGCGACACGATCACATAGTCAGCCGCGCGCTTTTCGTTGATGTAGAGAAACAGCGCCTGGGCATAGCCGGCGGGCAGCAGGAAGTTGGATTCCACCGCCTGGGTCATCTGGTTGCGCGTCAGATCCTGGCGAACCTCGGAAAGGAATTCCGCCTCGGTATAGCCGGCATTGCCGATCGCCTGGGTGAAGGCGGTCTTGTCGAAGGTGCCCAACGGGCCGCGGAAGGCCTGCATGCCGCGCACTTCCTGCGCCACTTCGGCGTCCGGCGCGGTGAGGCCCAGGCGCTTGGCTTCGTTGTTGAGGGCCGTGCGGCTGATGACCTGCTGCAGCGCGACCTGGCCCAGGCCCATTTTCTGCGCCATTTCGGGCGTGATCTCGGCGCCCATCTGCTGGCCCTGGTTGCGGACGAAATTCTTGTAGACGCGCGCGAATTCATCCTGCCCGATCTCGGACGAGCCCACGGTCGCCACGGCGCTGCCGCCGGCGCCGGTGAACACGTCCGCGATGCCCCAGACCACGAAGCTCAAGGTCAGGCCGCCCATCAGCAGGGTGGCGAACCAGGACTTGGAAAGGGTGTGCATCCATTGAATCATGACGGCAAATCCGTGGCTTAGGGCGTGGCGCAAAATGGCCGCGGATGATAGGGAGGGGCAGGGGTCCCGGCAAGCCGCGTTCGCGCGTGGGTTTTGCCGCTAAAAACCCGGAAATACAAGTAGTTACCTTGGGGATCACAATGCGTTCGCTGGTGGCAGGAAACTGGAAGATGAATGGCCTGGCGGCCTCGCTGGTCGAGCTTGGCGCCTTGAAGGATGGGCTGGCAGCGGCCGCGCCGTCCTGTGACGTGCTGGTCTGTCCGCCGGCCACGCTGATCGCCCAGGCCAACTGGCTGGTGAAGGGCGCCTTTGCGCTGGGGGGGCAGGATTGCCATGCCAAGGCGTCGGGGGCCTTCACCGGCGACCTGTCGGCCGAGATGCTGAAGGATGCCGGTGCGTCGCATGTCATCGTCGGCCATTCCGAGCGCCGCCAGTATCACGGCGAGAGCGACGCCGACGTCGCCGCCAAGGTGAAGGCGGCCTGGCGCGCCGGCCTCAAAGCCATCATCTGCCTGGGCGAGACCGAGACGCAGCGCGAATCCGGGGCGCACAACCACATCTGCGCTACGCAGCTCGACGGCAGCGTGCCGGACGGCGCGACGGGCGAGACCATCGCCATCGCCTATGAGCCGGTCTGGGCCATCGGCACCGGCAAGACGCCGTCGTCCGCCGACATCGCCGCGATGCATGCCCATATCCGCGCCTGCCTGGTGCGCAGGCTGGGCGAAGCGGGGAAGGGCGTGCTGATCCTGTATGGCGGATCGGTCAATCCGAAGAATTGCGGCGATATTCTTAACCTGCCGGAAGTGGGTGGGGCGCTTGTTGGCGGTGCCAGCCTGAAAGCCGTGGATTTTCTTGCCATTATCGCAGGAATAAAAGCGCCTTAACCAAGTCACTCGACCCTTTGTTAACGCGGCGGCGCGCATCCTGCACCCAAGACAAAACAGATGTCGCGGTGGGTAATGAGCAGGCTGTCTTACGACAGTGTTGATGTCCTGATTTACGATCCGGTGTCGGCCAACCGCACCGCGACGCGCGCAACCCTGTATGCGCTGGGCTTCCGCCGTACCGAAAGCGTCTCGACGATCGAAGCCTTCATCGACTCCATGCAGAAAAATCCACCGGACATTGCGCTGTGCGAGGCACAGGGCGCGACCGACGAGCTTTGCGCCACCATCCAGCAGATGCGCCAGGGCGGGGCGGGCTACAATCCCTTTGTCGTCATAATCGTGACCGCCTGGGAAAAAACCACCGGCCTGATCAACAAGGTGGTTTCCAGCGGTGCCGACGACCTCTTGCTGCGTCCCTTTTCCACCGCGCTGCTGGGCCAGCGCATCGAGGCGCACATCGAGCGGCGCAAGGGCTTTGTGATCACCACCGATTATGTCGGCCCCGACCGCCGCAGTGACACCGCGCGCGCCTCCAACGCCGAACTGTTCGAGCCGCCCAATTCGCTGAAGATGAAAGCCAAGGAAAGGCTGTCGGCGGAAGCCATCGCCAAGCGCCTGGAAACCGAATTGCGCGGGGCACGCGAGAAGCTGACCAGCGAGAAGCTGCGCCGCGACTCCTTCCAGGTCTGCATCCTGTGGCGTCTGTTGCAGGAGCAGTCGATCCTGCCCGGTCATCCACCGCATGACCTCACCAAGCTGATCACCCTGACCCGCTCCATAGAGACGCGCGCTCGCGACACCGAGTTCGAGCCGGCGGTGGAATGGTGCGTTTCGATCCTGGCGGCGGCGGAAGGGCTGACTCTGGGCGTGGACCGCAATGCCTCCATGCACCTGCTGGGGCACGGCGCGCTCAGCCTGCATTTGATCTTCCATCCGGAAAAGACGCCGGCCGACCAATTGTCGGAAATCGACGCCACCGTCGCAATCATCCGGGCGCGCAACCAGGCCGAGGCGCTGGCTTCCTAGATCAAGCCCAGGTCTGTCGGTTGCGCTGACGGAAAGACCTGCGCCAGCTGGGCCTGCGACATGCCATAGCCCTTCTGCAGGACGCCGCCGATCAGGGCGCGATAGTCGGTCATCACCGGCCAGTCACGATCCTGGAACAGGTTGGCTTGCGTGACAGCGACCTGGGGGCCCGCGATGCGCCCGCCTTTCACGCCGCCGCCCATCACCCAATAGACGCTGCCATGGCCGTGATCGGTGCCGTGGTCGCCATTCTCGCGGAAGGTGCGGCCGAATTCGCTGACCACGATGACCACGGTGTCGTTCCAGGCCGGGCCCAGCGCCACGGGCAGCGCGGCAAGCCCGCGCCCCAACTCGCCGATGCGGTTTGCCAGATAACCTTCCGCGCCACCCTGGTTCACATGGGTGTCCCAGCCGCCGACATCGACAAAGCCGAGGTTGAACCTGTCCTGCA
Organism: uncultured Hyphomicrobiales bacterium; assembly: GCA_966211925.1. Taxonomy (GTDB): domain Bacteria; phylum Pseudomonadota; class Alphaproteobacteria; order Micropepsales; family Micropepsaceae; genus Rhizomicrobium. The sequence goes on from CBIHOI010000037.1 coordinate 7,962, forward strand.
TCAACAGGCCGATGCGCTGGGCCGACAGTTCGAAACCCTTGGCGGTGACGGCATTGCGGTTGGCCGCCACCATCTCGCCGGCGATGGCGTTGTAGACGTCGCTCTGCACCTTGAAGCCCTGCGCAACGGCAGGGGCCAGCGACTGGCCCTGGTACATGGCCTGGATCAACTCCGCGTTCCTGCCGGCGACACCGGGCTTGCCCGCGAAGTTCAATGCGATGTTGGGAATGGCCGCACCGCCGCGAAAGCTCAGCGGCAACTGGCTGGTAAAAGCGATGGGCTTGTCGCCGGAGAGCACACCGGCGGTGCGTGCCAGGAAGCCGGACTGGTAGTTGCGCGTCCCGCCCACCGGCTGGCCCAGTTCGATCGTGTCCTGGGTTTCGAAATGCGAGCGCGACAGGTCATCGGTGCCGGCAAAGGGAATGAAGGCGACCTGTTTTTGCTGCCACAGCGGGTAGATTGAATCCTTCAGCGCCGGGTGGAGACCCCAGCCGTCTGCCAGCGGCAGCGCCGCCTCGCGCGCGACGGCGATGTTGGGCCGCGCGGCATAATAAAAGTCGCTGGCGGTGGGAATGACGATATTGGCGGCGTCATAGGCGCCGCGCAGGAAAACGACCAGCAGGCGCGGACCCGTGATCGGCGCCGCGTACAGGCGGCCGGCCGTGAACAACGGCGCGGCGTAAAGGGCGGATTTGAGAAGATCGCGGCGGTCCATGGTCAGCGCCTCATGAATTCGGGGGACGACAGCAGCAGCATGTTGCGGTCGGCGGGCGTGGCGCCCTGGGTGACGGCATCGCGCGTGGCGGTGGGCAGTTGCAGCGCCTGGTACCAGGCGGTCTGTTCCAGCACCGGTGGCGGCGGGCGGGTGACGGTGTCGCCATCGGCGCGGAAGAGTTGCGGGACGCCGGCGCCGATTTGGCGGGCGATCTCGAAGCGCGTCGCCATCTGGCCGGGGCCTGCCCAGGCGGCCTCGGTGAGGGGGTAGCCGTCGGGTGTTTCATGGCCGAACAGCGGCTCGCCCATGCGGTTCAGCCAGTTCAGGATTGGCCGGGTGTTGGCGATGACCTGGTCGCCATAGGCCAGCCGTACGGCCGATACCGCATAGTGCATCGGGTCCTTGAACTTGTGCCCCAGCGAGGCGCCAAACTCCTTGCTGTCGAACAGCGTGCGCAGCACTACTGCGATGTCGCCATCGTTGCGCTGCCAGGTTTCTGCCATGGCGGCGACCAGTGCCGGCGACGGCGCGTCGCAGCAGAAATACTGCGCCAGCTGGGTCGAGACAAAGCGGGCGGTAGCCGGCTGGCGGCTGAGAATGTCGATGGCGTCCGAGACTTCCTGCAACCCGCTGCCCTTGATGGCATGGCCCAGGAAAGTCTTGTCGCCATAGTCGTGGCGTCTTGGATTGAATTCGAACAACCCGTCGCTGACATATTGTTCTCGAATCTGTGGCCCCACCCGGCGCGGTATGCCGGTGAGGTTGACGCCCACGCCCGTCAGGATGCGCGCCAGTTCCTGCACGTCGCTCTGCGAATAGCCGCTGCCCACCCCCATGGTGTGCAGCTCCATGATCTCGCGGGCATAGTTCTCGTTGATCTTGCCGACGGCATTCTGCTGGTTGTCGAGATACTGGATCATGGCGGGGTGAAACACCGTCGCTGCCAGCAGGTCGCGAAACTTGCCCAGGACATGCGGGCGGATCGCGGTCTCCTCATAGTCGCCGACCATGGCGCGGATTTCGCCCTTCTTGGCGAAAACATTGAAATGGTTGAACCAGAACCAGGTGAGCTGTTCCTTGAGCTGGTTGCGGGAATACAGGTCGCGCAGCAGTGAGCGGGTCTGGGCCTGACGCTCCAGGTCGTTGAGTGCGTCCTGATAGGGCTTGCGCGCATCCTTGGCGCCATCCGTGCCCTTGGCGGCCCGGGCCTGCAGCTGAAGCTGCTTCACGTCGACAGCGATTTCGGTCATCGGCTTGCGGCTGATGTCCAGCGCCGCGATCTGGGCCAGCGCCTGTGGCGGCAAACCATCGTCCTCGGAGGGATGGAGCTGTTGCTCAAGCCAGGCGCGCCCGGCGCCCGCGCCATTCCCGGTGACGCCCCAACTGAGGCGATTGACCAGGTCGGGTGCGGCGAAGGCGGGCAGGGTGGCCAGCGCAAACAGCGCCGGGGCGAGGACTGGGATTTTCATGGGCACCAAAAACCGGATTTGCCCCTCCGGCGCCCTATAATCGGCTATTTTCGCGGTTCCCGGCAGTGAAATTCCGGCAATTTGCGCAGAATAAAGGTGGAACTTCCCAAACCGGGGCGAATGGCCTAAAGACGCGCTCGCAAACCCGGATTTTCGTCCATGCAGACCATGTTGCTCGTCGCCGAACTGTTCATCGCCGTGGCGCTGATCATTTTCGTGTTGCTGCAGCGTTCCGAAGGCGGCGCCCTTGGCATGGGCGGCGGCAGCGGTGGCGGGATGGGCGGTTTGTTCAGCCCGCGCGGCGCGGCCGATACCCTGACCCGGACCACGGCGATTCTGGCTTTCCTGTTCTTCGTCACCTGCATCGCGCTGAATCTCCTCGCTCTGCACGGCCGCGACGAAACCTCGATCCTTGATTCGGCGGCGCCCGGCACGGCGGCACCGGTCAAGCCGGTCACGCCGGCGCCCGCACCGGGCGGTCCGTCTGTTCCCAAGCCCCAGTAAGTTCTTTGTTTTCCGCATAGCTGTTAGCGCGCGATTTTTTTGCGATTTTGCGCTTGCGCGGCACATGCCTTTTCATGATGGTGACCTTCCATGGCCCGGTTAATCTTCATCACCGGCGGCGTGGTCTCTTCCCTCGGAAAAGGTCTTGCGTCCGCCGCTCTCGGCGCGCTGCTCCAGGCGCGCGGCTACAAGGTGCGTCTGCGCAAGCTGGACCCCTATCTCAACGTCGATCCGGGCACCATGAGCCCGTTCCAGCATGGCGAGGTCTATGTCACCGATGACGGGGCGGAGACCGATCTCGATCTGGGACATTATGAGCGCTTCACCGGCGTGTCGGCGCGCAAGTCCGACAACGTCACCTCGGGGCGCATCTACCAGCAGGTGATCGAAAAGGAACGCAAGGGCGGTTATCTGGGCCGCACCGTGCAGGTGATCCCGCACGTCACCGACATGATCAAGGAATTCGTGCTGGCCGATATCGACGGGCTGGATTTCCTGCTGGTGGAGATCGGCGGCACGGTGGGTGACATCGAGGGCCTGCCTTTCTTCGAGGCCATCCGCCAGTTGCATAACGACCTGGGCCGCGGCCAGACCGCGTTCATCCACCTGACCCTGGTGCCCTATATCGATGCGGCAGGCGAGTTGAAGACCAAGCCCACCCAGCACAGCGTCAAGGAATTGCGCGCCATCGGCATCCAGCCTGACATCCTGCTTTGTCGCACCAGCCATCCCCTGCCGGATGATGACCGCCGCAAGATCGGCCTGTTCTGCAACCTGCCGGCCGAGCGGGTGATCCCGGCGATGGACCTGGACACCATCTATCGCGTGCCCGAGGCCTATCACGCCGTCGGGCTGGACACCGAATTGCTGCGCGTGTTCGGCATCGACAATGCGCCGCCGCCCGACTTGTCGCGCTGGAAGGCCGTCGTCAACAAGGTCAAGAATCCGGAAGGCGAAGTGCGCATCGCCGTGGTCGGCAAGTACATGCAGGTCAAGGATAGCTACAAGTCGCTGTCCGAGGCGCTGACCCATGGCGGCATCGCCAACAACGTCAAGGTGCATCTGGACTGGATCGACAGCGAAGTGTTCGAGCGCGACGATGCCGCGAGCTTCCTGGAAGACGTGGATGGCATTCTGGTGCCCGGCGGTTTCGGCGAGCGCGGCACCGAAGGCAAGATCGGCGCGGTCAAGTTCGCGCGCGAACGCAAGGTGCCGTTCTTCGGCATTTGCTATGGCCTGCACATGGCGGTGATCGAGGCGGCGCGCGACCTGGCGGGCCTTGAAGGCGCCGGCACCACCGAGATCGGTCATCCCAAGCATGCGGTGATCGGGCTCATGACCGAATGGGTGAAGGGCAACCAGGTGGAAAGCCGCGCCGCCGATGGCGACATGGGCGGCACCATGCGGCTGGGCGCCTATCCTGCGACGCTGACGCCGGGGTCGAAAGTGGCGGAAGTCTATGGCGCGCTGGAGATCAGCGAGCGCCATCGCCACCGCTATGAAGTGAACACCAACTACGCCAAGGATCTGTCAAAACATGGCATGACCGTGTCGGGCTGGTCGCCGGACGGCCGCCTGCCGGAGATCATGGAAATCCCCGACCATCCCTGGTTCATCGGCGTGCAGTTCCACCCCGAACTCAAGTCGCGCCCGCTGGAGCCCCACCCGCTGTTCACCAGCTTCATCGCGGCGGCGGTACAGAAGAGCCGGCTGGTTTAGGCAAGCCTTAACCGCTCCTTAACTGCAACCCTAAAGCGCGTAGGAATTACGTAAGACCTGCGGCTATAGGATCGCGCCATGGGCCGTTCTGTCTCTCTTTTCGTGGTGCGTGGCGCCAGCATGCTGGCTGCGGGCGTGCTGCTGTTTGCCGTGCTGGGGCAGGCCCATGCCGAAAATCTCGACGGCTATGGCATCAGGCCCGTCGATGCCGCACCCGCCACGGCGGATTACGGCCTGGCACCCGCGTCCCGCACGGGGGTGACGCCTGCCGCGGCCGCCAATGCCAGCTACAATGCAGCGCCTGTCGGCGGCGGCTACTATCCGCCGGCCGGCAATGGATATTACCCCACGCTCGCCAGCGGCAACGCGCCCATGCCGTCGGGTTACGCTGCCAGTCCTTCCGGTTATGTGCCCGCGCCGGCCGGCTATGCGCCTGCGCCAGGCGGTTACAATGCCGGACCGCCACAGCAGCAGGCTGCTGCTGCGCCTGCCTATCAGCCGCCACAGCCGGTCCAGCCGCAATATGCCGCGCCCAATTATCCGACCCGGCCTGTACAGGCCCAGGCCCCGGCTTCAGCCGGCGTCTATGGCTATCGCAAGGGCGACGGGATTTCCGAGGCCGCAATGGCGAGCGGCACCTATCCGGTTGCCTATCAGGGCGGTGGCAATTCCGACTATGTGCTGGGTACCGGCGACAAGCTGAAGCTGACAGTTTTCGACGAGACCGACCTCAGCGGCGACTATACCGTGGACGGCACCGGCTTTTTGCGGCTGCCGCTGATCGGGCAGGTGCGCGCCGCGGGACTGACCGCGTCGCAGCTGGAAGGCGCGATCGGCAGCGCGCTGGCGCAGGGTTATCTGAAATCGCCGCGCGTCGCCGTGACGGTGACGACCTACCGGCCCTTCTACATCATCGGCGCGGTAAACCGGCCGGGCGAATATGCCTATGTCGATCACATGAACGCACTGAACGCCGTGGCGCTGGCGGGCGGCTTCCTGCCCAGCGCGGTGGAAAGCGTCGTGTTCGTGCGGCGGGCCGGCAGCAATGAAGAAGTCGAGCTGCCCACCGATCGTTCCACCGCGATCTATCCCGGTGACGTCGTCAAAATTCACAACACCTTCTTCTCCGACGCCATGAACCTGTTCGCGCCGCTGACGGGCGTGGCCGGGGTCGCTGCCCTGGCGACAACCATCCACTAGCTGTTGTTCACGGGCGCGGGCGGGGGAGGGATTTGCCCCCTGCACCTGCGTCACGTAAAAGGGCGGCATGAACCCGAACAGCATCGTCTCGCTCGGTCCCGACAATCACAGGGTCGAGATCAGCAACAGCCTCAAGCTCAGCATCATTGCCGGCCCTTGCCAGCTGGAAAGCCGCAGCCACGCCTTTGACATGGCGGGCGCTCTCAAGGAGGCCTGCGAGAAACTCGGCGTGGGGCTGGTCTACAAGACCAGTTTCGACAAGGCCAACCGCACCAGCGCGTCCACGGCGCGCGGCATGGGGCTGGAGAATGCACTGCCGATCTTTGCCGATATCCGCAAGTCCTTCGGCCTGCCGGTGCTGACCGATGTGCATGAGCGTGACCAGTGCGCTGCGGTGGCGCAGGCGGTGGATGTTCTGCAGATCCCCGCTTTCCTGTCGCGCCAGACCGATCTGCTGGTCGCGGCCGCGCATACCGGCAAGGTTGTGAATGTGAAGAAGGGCCAGTTCCTGTCGCCCTGGGACATGAAGAATGTCATCGCCAAGATCACCGGCGCCGGCAATCCCAATGTGCTGGTGACCGAGCGCGGCGTCAGCTTTGGCTACAACACGCTGGTCAGCGACATGCGGGCGCTGCCGATCATGGCCAGCTTCGGCGCGCCGGTGGTGTTCGACGCCACGCATAGCGTGCAGCAACCGGGCGGGCAGGGCACCACATCGGGCGGCGACCGCACCATGGTGCCTTATCTGGCGCGCGCGGCGGTGGCGGCGGGTGTCGCCTGTGTCTTCATGGAAGTGCACCAGGACCCCGACAAGGCGCCCAGTGACGGCCCCAACATGGTCAAGCTGAAGGATTTCCCCGGGCTGCTGGAGCAGTTGGTCGAAATCGACGCGATCGTCAAACGGCCGTAATGGCCATCCAGGCGCCGACAACGCCCCAGACCGACAGTATCAGCAGGCCCAGCGACGCCAGCGCCGTGATCATGAAGCCCAGTTCGCGTTTTTCCGGCGCGGTCATGTATCCGCTGGCATAGACCATCCGCCCGATGCACCAGACCAGGCCCAGTGCGGCGGGCAGCCAGCCGCCCAAATGGAAAAACGGGGCATGGAAGTACAGCGTTGCCACCCACAACAGCGGCAGGAAGATAACCACCTGCTCCAACGTGTTGCCCTGGACCCTGAGGGCGCGTTCGACTTCGGGGTGACCGCTCATCGCGGGGGCTTTGATTCCATGCCGTCCGCGCATGCGTCCGACCAGCACGAAGGTGTAGACCATCACCAAAACGGCGAGGATTGTGACGGCGGCGCTCAGGATCGTGGCAGGTGCGGAAAGCATGTTTGTCCCCTTCTGGATGCGGCACCATAGTCGATTCAGGATGCAATTGCGCGCTTTACTCCCGCCTTGTCTGGCATGTCACTCTCGCCTAGAACCGGCGCAGCTTTCACGGAGACCCCCATGACCGCCATCCTCGACATCACCGGCCGCGAAATTCTGGATTCCCGGGGCAATCCCACCGTGGAAGTCGATGTGCGGCTGGAGGACGGCGCGTTCGGCCGCGCCGCGGTGCCTTCGGGCGCTTCCACTGGCGCGCATGAGGCTGTCGAGCTGCGCGATGGCGGCAAGCGCTATGGCGGCAAGGGCGTGGAGAAGGCGGTCGCCGCCGTGAACGGCGAACTGTTCGACGCGCTGGCGGGGCTGGACGCGCAGGACCAGATCAAGATCGACCGCATGATGATTGCGCTGGACGGCACCCCCAACAAGGCACGGCTGGGCGCCAATGCCATTCTGGGCGTGAGCCTTGCCGTGGCCAAGGCGGCGGCGAATTCCAGCGGGTTGCCGCTCTATCGCTATGTCGGCGGCGCCAACGCCAACACCCTGCCGGTGCCGATGATGAATGTCATCAATGGCGGCGTGCATGCCGACAATCCCATCGACTTCCAGGAATTCATGATCGCGCCGGTGGGCGCATCCTCGTTCCGCGAAGGCCTGCGCATGGGCGCAGAAATCTTCCACGCCCTGAAGAAGTCGCTGCACGATGCCGGGCTGAACACCAATGTCGGTGACGAGGGCGGGTTCGCCCCCAACCTGAAATCGCCCGACGAGGCGCTGGGCTATATTTCCAAGGCGGTGGAGAAGGCCGGCTACAAGCTGGGTGAGGATATCTTCTTCGCGCTGGACCCGGCCTCGACCGAGTTTTTCAAGGACGGCAAGTATGTGCTGGAAGGCGAGGGCAAGTCGCTGTCGCCGGACGAGATGGTCAAGGTCTATGCCGACCTGTGCAAGCGCTATCCGATCTTCTCCATCGAGGACGGCATGGCGGAAGACGATTGGGCCGGCTGGAAGGCGATCACCGAAGCCGTCGGCAAGACCGTCAACCTGGTGGGCGACGATCTGTTCGTCACCAACGTGAAGCGGTTGAAGCAGGGCATCGACAGCCACACGGCGAATGCCATCCTGATCAAGGTCAACCAGATCGGCTCGCTGACCGAGACGCTGGACACGGTCCAGATGGCGCAGAAGGCCGCTTACAAGGCGGTGATGAGCCACCGCTCGGGCGAGACCGAGGACAGCACCATTGCCGATCTCGCCGTTGCCACCAATTGCGGGCAGATCAAGACCGGCTCGCTGGCGCGCTCCGACCGGCTGGCCAAGTACAACCAGCTGCTGCGCATCGAGGAGCAACTGGGTGACGCGGCGGTCTATGCCGGCCGGGGCGTCTTGCGCGCCTGAGTTTTGTTCCTATTATGTTCTCAAGTGAATCGCTTGGAGGACATGATGGAAATTGGTCTTGGCAGCATGGTCGTGCAGCAGCCCGGCGGCGGGTTGGTGATGTGCGTCACGGCAGTGGACGGCGATCACCTGTTCTGTGTTTCGACCGACAACCAGAAATCGGTGCGCCAATGGTTCGCCCGCGGACGGCTGATGCGGGCCGCCTGCCGGCCGGCGCGGCGGCCTTACCCCGAGGGTCTGCAGGCGACCGGCTAGGTCTTAACGGCAGGGGGCGTAAGTTCCTCGAATCCTTAATTGAATCCCTCTTGACGCGGCGATTCGGGATGTGATTCGTTGGGTGCATGCGAATCAAGCGTTCCGTCACCCGGTTTTTCAGCCTTCTGGTCGTTCCCGCCATCACGCTGGCGGTCGTAAGCTACTTCGGGACCTACGCAATCTGGGGCAATCGCGGGATTCTGGTGCTGGAAGATACCCAGGCGAAGCTGGGCATCCAGCAGGAGCAGCTGGCCCAGCTGCAGGACAACCGCCAGCGGCTTGAGCATCGCATCGCCCTGATGGAGCAAAATGGCGCCGATCCCGACCTGGTGGAAGAGCTGGCCCGCGGGCAGCTGATGGACGGCGCTCCCAACCAGGTTGCCGTCCCGCGCGCCGCGCACTGATTTCATAACATCTGATCACCCCAAAAGGGTGATGGCTTGCATGGAATCCGAACACTGTTCGGAGGTTGCAACGCAATAAAAGTACAATGTTCTTGCCAACCTTATCCCGGCTTGCGACAACCCTGAGCCTTGTTTTGCCTTGGCCTTTCTAGAACCAAAAACGGTGTTCCAACCGCATGCCTGACGCGCCCAAAAGCAATTCGGAATCCCTCAAGAAACTTTACCACGACATGCTGTTGATCCGCCGCTTCGAGGAGCGGGCCGGCCAGCTCTATGGCATGGGCCTCATCGGCGGTTTCTGTCACCTTTACATCGGCCAGGAAGCCATCGTCGTCGGGCTGATGAGCGTCGCCAAGGAAGGCGACCAGCAGATCACCGCCTATCGCGACCATGGCCACATGCTGGCGCAGGGGATCGACCCTAAGGCGGTTATGGCGGAACTGACCGGCCGTTCCACCGGGCTGTCGCGCGGCAAGGGCGGCTCGATGCACATGTTCTCCAGCGAAAAGAAATTCTATGGCGGCCACGGCATCGTCGGCGCCCAGGTGCCGCTCGGCACGGGCCTGGCCTTCGCCAACAAGTATCGCGGCAATGACAGCGTCTGCCTGACCTATTTCGGCGACGGCGCCGCCAACCAGGGCCAGGTCTATGAAGCCTTCAACATGGCCGAGCTGTGGAAGCTGCCGGTCATCTATGTGATCGAGAACAACCA
>CBIHOI010000038.1:0-17366 GCA_966211925.1 uncultured Hyphomicrobiales bacterium
GGCATGTCGGTCTGGGTCTTGCCGTTGACGAAGCCCCAATTGATCATGCCGACCTTCAGCTTCTTGCCGATGGGCAGGATGGTGTCGAAGGTCGAGCCGGCACCCCGCGCCATGTATTCGGTGCAGAGTATGGGGCGGCCATAGACGGCGAGCGATGTTGCCCGCGCATCGAACACTTCCGGCCAGCTATAGTCGTGGAAGCTGATGATGTCCGATTGCGTCAACTGGGTCTTTTCCACCGCGTTCAAGGTGTCCGGCCTGTCCCAGCCCGTGTGATGCCAGACGCCGCTGGTCAGGGGTTGTGACGGATTGGCGGCGCGCGCCCAGTCAAACACCCGCGGCAACAGGTATGCGACATGGTCGATGCGAGCCTGGCTGTCATCGCCATAACTGCCGCCACCGGCATTGTCGGGCTCGTTCCACACGTCCCAGCCCAGGATGCGGTCGTCCTTTGCAAAGCGGCCGACAATATCCTTCACATAGCTTTCCAGCCGCGGATATTGCGCGGCATCGGCCAGCGCCGCCTTGCCCGGCCCCTGCACCCAGCCGCTGTTGTGCACGCCGGGAATGGGCGGATGCTGCGGGCCCATTTGATAGACCGGATCCCAGCAGGAATCGAACAGCACCAGCAGCGGCTTGATGTGGTGCTTCGCGGCGATGGCGAGGAAGGCATCGATACGCGTCTTGAAGCCGGGCGCGTCCTGCACCCACAGCGCGTCGTGCAGGAAGACCCGCATGGTGGTCATGCCCATGGCCTGCGCCCAGCCCAGTTCACGGTCGATCTCGACGGGGTTGAAGCTTGCGGCCTGCCACATCTCGAGCTGGTTGATCGAAGACGCGTTGATGTAGTTGGCGCCCACCAGCCACTTCTGCCGGCCGTACCAGGCGTTGGCCTGATCTTTCGACCAGATGTCGCGCGCGGTTGCAGGCACAGCCAGCGTGGCAAGCGCCCCACTGCCAAGCGTGATGGCGAGCAGCAGTTTCTTCATGACGTTCCCCCGGGTTTTTATTATTCGCCGGGATGGTAGGTGGCGGTGACGTGCCCCTTCAAGTCCTCCGGCCAGAAATAGACAGGCCTGAGTTCGCCATGCGCATAGCGGATGGTCTGGTCGAAGAAATGCGGCGAGGCGGGATCGCCGCTTTCGCCGCCGGCGCTGATGGCGACGGCGCGTACCCTGGGGCCGAACTCGACGGCCGCCACGAAGCTGTTGCCGCTGGTGCCGTAATAGCGGCGCGTGCCCGGATAGCGCTTGGCGCCGAAGCTGGCCAGCGAGCCCCATTGCGCCGAGGCAAAGGGCACGGGGATCGACGGCCTGGCATCGTCAAAGTGCTGGGTAATGTCGGCATTGTTGCGCTGGAAGCGGTTGATCTCGCCCCAGGGGGTGCGCCAGTTGCCGAAATCCTTTTCCAGCCGCGCCGATGCGCGGGCCAGGGCGTCCAGCCGCTGCTGCGGTGTGGCCTTGGCGATCATGTAATCGAGGATCTTGTCTTCGTCGTTTTTTGCGGCGGGGGCGCAGATGTCCCACAGCGCCTCGCCCCAGAACACCGCCAGCGAGGTGGCCAGCGAATGGTCGGACCAGCGGCGGTCCCAGCCTTTCAGCAGCGCGACCTGTTCGGCGAGTTTGGGGTCGGGCGCGGCGTCGTAGGCGGCCACCAGCGGCGGGATCAGGCGGTCGAAGGCCGGCAGGTGGGAATCGAACGCCACCTGCGAGACAAAGCTTTCCAGCGTCAGCGCATGTTTGGCCTTCAACACTTCGGTGGCGTGCCAGGTGCGCGGATTTTCGCCGACCGTGTCGAGGGTTTTGGGGAAGTCCGCCTGCTTCGGGCTGTCGGCACCGGCGCCCCACCAAACGCCGTCATTGACGTTGAACACCCAGCCGGTGGCGGGGTTGACGATGTGGGGCTGTGCCTCGAGCGCGGTCAGGCCCTTCCAGTCGGTGGCGGGATCGCTGCCATCCACCGGCTTTGTGTAATCGAAGCGGTTGTCGCGGACCGGATTGAACTGCGGCATCAGCAGCGCGATCTCGCCCTTGTCGGAGGCGAACAGCGTATTGTTGGAGGAATTGGCCTTCAGCGCGGCCACCTTCATGTAGCTGGCATAATCGGATGCCTTGGTGCGCAGAAAGCTTTGCTCCAGCGCCTCCACCGGCTTGTTCATCATGGCGAAGGCAATCCACTTGCCGCCCCCTTCCTTTTCAGAGGCCTCCCGCACAATCGGGCCGTGATGGGTGGCGTAGGTGGTGAACCTGCGCGACGCCATCTTGCCGTCGGACGTGCGATAGAAAACAGTGATGGGCTTGACGGTCAGCGGGCGTTCTTCACTGCCATACTTGTAGAACCACTTACCGTTCTTCTGCGTGACGGTTTCGGCGAATTCGTCGAAGCGGTCCATGCTCGTGGTGGTGTGCATGAAGCCGACATGCGGATTGAAGCCCTGATAGATGAAGGGCTGGCCCCAGGTGACGGCGCCATAGGCGTTCAGCCCCTCGTCGCTGGTCATCTGCAGTTCGCTGCGGAAGAAGAAGGAGGTGTGCGGGTTGATCAGCAGCATGGCATGGCCGCTGGCGCTGTCCTTGGGGCCGATGGCGATGCCGTTGGAGCCCCCCGGTTCTTTAAACAATAGAGATTCGTGGAAGGCATAATCGGAGGGCGCGTTCCATGCGGCGCGGGTCTTGCCGTAAAAGGCTTCCAGGCCCTTGGTGTCCACGCTTTCGATGTCGCCGCCGATCGAGCCTTCGGTGAAGCTGAGCGCCATCCAGGGTTCGAAGTGGAAGATGACGCGCGGCTTCACCTTTGGGTGTGTCGCCAGATAAAAGTTCAGGCCGTCGGCCCAGCCATCCATCAGCGCCTTCAGCCAGACGGGGCTTTTGGCATAGTCCGCTTTCAGCGCCACGGGATCGAGGAACAGCTTCTGGCGCAGGTCGGCCCAGACGGCCTTTTCACCTTCCGCCTCGGCGGTGCGGCCCAGATTGGTGATGTAGTTGGTTTCGACGCGGTTGAAGTCGTCTTCGGCCTGGGCATAGGCCATGCCGAACACGGCATCGGCGTCGGTCTTGCCGTGGACATGGGCGATACCCCAGTCGTCGCGGGTGATCTGGATCGCGCCGGCGCGCGCCTTCAGGCGGGCGAGGTCATCGGCCGCGAAGGCCGGCATGGCGAGAAGGGAAAACAGGCAGACGGATGAAAGAAGACGCACGATGACCCCCGGTTTTGAGGATCATCGTGCGCGATTCAGATTGGGCTGTCGCGCCTAAAAAAGCGCCACCCGGTCAATCCGCCCTCACCCCAGTTTGGGGTCTTCGGCATTGTGGCGGGCGCGGATGGCTTCCAGCATCTTGGGCGCCAGCTTTGCCGAATCCAGGATCACCTTCTCGGCGTCGGCGTCCTTGATGGCGCTGAACGGCACCTCGAAGTCGCCGGCGTTCTCGACATAGATCACCAGCTCGTTCTTGCGCACCTGGCGCACCGCGCCCACAGAGCCATCGCCGTCGTGAAGGAATACGTCGAAACCTTCCTGGATCTTCTCGTGCATAATAACCTCTGCTTGATCGGTGGTAACGCGGGGCGGCCCTAATAGTAACGCGGTATCGGGCCGATTTGTGCCGTCACATTGTCACCCAGGTCGAACATCACTTCTTCGACGTAGCACCAGCCCCAGCCTTCGGGTGGATCATAGCCTTCGATGATGGGGTGTTTGGTGCGGTGAAAATGTTTGGTGGCGTGCTTGCCGCGGCTTTGGTCGCAGCAGCCGACATGGCCGCAGGTTCGGCAGACCCGCAGGTGAAACCATTCCCAGCCCAAGGCGAGACATTCCTCGCAGCCTTTGGCGGAGGGCGTGACCTTCTGGATCGTATCGAGATGCGCGCAGAATTCGTCAGCCATTACTCGGCGGCCTCCGCCACTTTCGCGCGTTCGCGCGCCAGCCATTGATGGATCGCGGAGACCACGGTCGAGCCTTCGCCCACGGCAGCGGCGACGCGCTTGACCGAACCGCGGCGCACATCGCCCACCGCAAAGACGCCGTCGCGGCAGGTTTCCAGCGCGTGGCGGCCATCCTCGCCGGTGATGACGAAGCCCTTTTCGTCCAGCTTCACGCCGCAGCCTTCCAGCCAGTCGGTGTTGGGATCGGCGCCGATAAAGGAGAAGACATGCTTGATGTCGCATTCCTCCTCGTCATTGGTGTCGCGATTGCGGATGCGCACTTTCTCCAGCACGCCGTCGCTGCCGGTGAAGGCGCAGATTTCGTGGCGCAGCAGCACTTCCACGTTGGGCAGCGCCTTGATGCGGTCCACCAGATATTGCGACATGGTGGCTTCCAGGCTTTTGCCGCGCACCACCATCCAGAGCTTCTTGACCTTGGGCGCCAGGAACACCACCGCCTGGCCGGCGGAATTGCCGGCGCCGGTCAGCGCAACCTCCTGGCCCTGGCACAGCCGGGTTTCCACGGCGCTGGCCCAATAATGCACGCAGGTGCCTTCGAAGTCGGCGAGATTGTCGATCTCCAGCCGGCGATAGCGCGCACCGCTGGCGATCACCACGCTGCGCGCCTTGACGGTTTCGCCGGTGCCAAGCTTCAGGTGGAAGCGGTCCTCGCCCTCCTGGTCGGGGCCCAGATTGTGTGCCTCTTCGGGGATGGTGACTTCGGCGCCGAACTTCTGCGCCTGGTTGTAGGCGCGCGCCATCAAGGCGAGGCCAGAGATGCCGGTGGGAAAACCCAGATAGTTTTCGATGCGCGATGACGCACCCGCCTGGCCGCCAAAGCTGCGGCAGTCCAGCACGATCGTGCCCAGGCCTTCGGACGCGGCATAGACGGCGGCCGCGAGGCCCGCAGGGCCGCTGCCCACGATGGCGGTGTCATAGATGCGCTCGGCATCGAGATTTTTCACAAGGCCGAGACAGCGGGCCAGCTCATGCTCGGTGGGATTGCGCAGGATCTCGCCGTCCGGGCACAGCACGATGGGCAGGTGTTCGGGCTGCACCGTGAAGCGGCTGAGCAGGGTCTGGGCGCAGGTGTCGTTGCCGGAATCCAGGCTGCGATGGGGATGGCCGTTGCGGGTGAGGAAGTTTTCCAGCCGCAGCATGTCGCCGGTGCCGAAGGGACCGATCAGGATGGGCCCGGTCTGGCCAGCCTCAAGGAGGCCAACACGACGAAGAATAAGCGCGCGCATGATGCGTTCGCCCAGCTCGGCTTCTTGTACCAGCACATCGCGCAGGCGGCGGGGCCGCACCACGATGGCTTCCACCTCGTCTTCGGCGACGGCGTCCACCAGCGCGGGGCGGTCGGACAGTTGCGCCAGCTCGCCCAGGAAGCTGCCGGGGCCATGCTTGACGATGGACTGGCCACCCGTCGCGGCCCCGCCCTGGCGCACATCGATATGCCCCTTGAGCACGAAGGACAGACCCTGCGCCACCTCGCCGGCCTTCATCAGGAAGGTGCCCGGCGCGAAGGTCTTCACCTCGCCGAAGCGGCGCAGGCGCGTGAAGTCATGCGCGCTCAATGTCGGGAAAATCTGGTCCCGGCGGGTGTCGACGATGGAGGGTTTTTCGGGTTTCTCGGCCATGGCCCAAGCCTACCCAGCAGTCGCGGTCATGGCTAGGGAACTTTCACTGTCACACAGGCGTTATGCCTCCCAACAGGGAGGCTTGCATGCTGCGTCTTATATTGTTGGTCGTGCTTATTCTGGCAGTTCTGGGTTCGGTCCCGATGTGGGGCTATTCGACCGGCTGGGGCTATGGCCCGTCGGGCGGGTTGGGCCTGGTGCTGGTCATCGTGTTGATCCTGATATTGATGGGACGGCTCTAGCGCTTTTTGATCAATCCCGCCGCCTTGAGGGCGCGCAGGATGATGTTTTCAACCTGCGAATTGCCCAGCGGCGGCTGCTGCGGGGCAATCGTGTCTTCGATGGCCGGCAGCGCGGGCTGGGGCGTCTCCACGACGCGCACCGGCCTGGGCCTGGGCGCGGCTGCCTTGACGGCCTCCAGCAGGCCCCAGAATTGCGCGATGTGCAGGGTCGAGGAAATGCCGGCTTCCAGGATGTAGGGCGCGGGCGCGCCAAGCTCTCTGGAATCGATGGGCGTGCCGTGGCCCATCCCCGGAAGGGTGATGACTTCCAGCGTGTCGCCCCAGCCAAGGCGCAGCGCCGGGCCGATGGCCTGCTGTTTGGCGTCGGCCAGCTTCAGGCCATGCACATCCGCCCATTGCGCGGCGCTGGCCTGGGCATTGCTGATGCTGACCGTGGTATCGACACCGCCATGCCATATTGAGATGCGGGGCCATCCGCCGGTATTGCCGGATGCGGCGCGCACCAGGTCGCCCCACTGGTGCGGCGTTTTCAGCGGCGCGGCACGCATCGCGCCCAGCGCCTCGCCGACATTGGACGCGGCGCCAAAAGGCAGGCCCGCGATGATCGCGCCGCCGGCAAAAATCTCGGGATAGGTCGCCAGCATCGCCGCGGTCATGGCGCCGCCCGCTGACAAGCCGGTGATGAAGACGCGCCTGGGGTCCAGGCCATGGGTCTGCACCATCTGCACGATCATGGCCGCGATGGAGGCGGCCTCGCCGCCGTCGCGGGTGACGTCTTCGGGATTGAACCAGTTGAAGCAGGTGCCGGGATTGTTGACGGCCTTCTGTTCCACCGCCAGCACGGCAAAGCCCTTGGCGGCACCCAGCTGGGACCAGCCGGCGCCGGCGTCATAACCCGCCGCCGTCTGGCCGCAGCCATGCAGCACCACCACCAGCGGCGCGTTCCTGCTGGAGCGCGGCACGAAGCTGAACATCCGCAGGTTGCCGGGATTGGGTTCAAAGGCGGTTTCCACCAGCGGTGTGACGGCGGGGGCAACCCGGGGTTTCAGCGGGTTGGGTTTGCCGCTGGGGCCTTCAAATCGCATCAATCTCACCAGTTTGCGCCACATGCCATTACACCAATATCATGTTGCAGTGCAGCAAATTCAAGATGCCCCTGTGGAATCCGATACTTTGCGCGTGGTGGACTCCATGGAACCCCTTTTCTGGAACACTGGCCAGTCGCCCGGACAAGACATGTGAACTGGCTGTAACCCATGAGCCCGCGATAGCGGCGCGGCACAGGGAAAATTGGAGACAAATCGCGGTTCCCATGTTGCTAGGCCTTACGCGCAAGGCCAGACTGATTGTGTCTCCTGAGGTCCTCCATGATCCGTCGCGCGCTGTTCGTCGCCCTTCTGCTGACCACTGCTGCCTGCGCCCAGGACCAGGCGCCGCTCAGCTATCCGGGACCGCAGGTCTATAGCGAGGACACCCCGGTGGAAAAAATCGCCGCCGACCCGGCCGCTGCCGCAGTCCTGAACAAGGACATTCCCGACCTGCTGACGGATTCGCGCTATCCCATGTTCAAGTCGATGAGCCTGAAGCAGATGCAGGAAGCCTCGGGCGGCGATCTGAGTCACGAGACGGTCAACAAGGCCGTGGCCGACTTGCAGGCCCTGCCGCCGCATTGATACCAATGGCGCCATGGAGCGCTATCTGTATTACGGCAGCCTGGGCCCGCAGGAGCGGCAGTACCGGATCCCCAATTTCACCGGCCTGGCGCTGCATCCGGCGCATGACCGCGAAATGGCGCACAATGCGGTGGAGGCCCTGCCCTTCGCCGATGCTTCCATCGCCAAGATCCAGTCGCAGGATGTGTTCGAGCATCTGCCGTTCGAAAAGCTGCCCTTCGTGCTGGACGAGATCTGGCGGGTGCTGAAGCCGGGCGGGGTGTTTCGGCTCAGCGTGCCGGACTACCGCTCGCCGGTCTTGAAGCGGCGCTCGGTCTATGACCATCGCGGACGGGTGACGGGCGATCTGATGATGGGAGCGACGCCCTGGTTCGATGCCGCCACCGGCGAGGCGCGCACGCGGTTCAGCGACGACGGCGACGCCCATGTCTGGTTTCCCCGCTACGAGCTGATCACGCACCTGATCCTGAAATCGCAAATCCGCAAAAGCGACATCCGCTTCTATCAGGGCTTTCTGGACGACCACACCTTCCTGGCCGAAGCCATCCCGGACGAGGAGATGTTCGTGCAACGCGCCCTGCCCCATGACCGGCGCAGCGGCGGGATGCCGGTGTCCATCGTGGTGGATTTCACCAAGGACTAGCCGCCGGTATAGCCGCCGATGATCGGCAGGATTTCGCCGGTGATGTAGCTGGAGCATTGCGGGCTGGCGAGGAAGACATAAGCCGGCGCGATTTCCTCGGGCTGGGCGGGGCGCTTCATCACGGTATCGGCGCCGAACTTGGAAACGTCCTTCGCCTGCTTGTCGGCCGGGTTTAGTGGAGTCCAGACCGGGCCGGGCGCCACGGCGTTGACGCGGATGCCGCGCGGCACCAGGTGCGTCGCCAGGCTGCGGGTGAAGGCATGGATGCCGCCCTTCGTGGTGGAATAATCCAGCAGGTCCTTGTTGCCCAGAAGGCCCGTCACCGAGCCGGTATTGACGATTGCCGCGCCGTTCTTCATCTGCGCCACCGCCGCCTGGGCCATGTGGAAATAACCATAGAGATTGGTCTTCAGGGTCTTGTCGAAATGCGCCTCGGTCAGGTCTTCGAAGCGCGAGACATGCAACTGAAAGGCGGCGTTGTTGACCAGTACATCGAGCTTGCCGAACGCCTTCACCGTCTTCTTCACGGCACCGAAGCAGAAACTGCGCCTGGTGACATCGCCGGGGATCAGAAGGCAGCGCCGGCCCTCGCGCTCCACGGCTTGCCTGGTGACGCGGGCGTCTTCGTGTTCGTCGAGGTACACGATCGCCACGTCGGCGCCTTCACGGGCGAAGAGCACCGCGATGGCGCGGCCGATGCCGCTGTCGCCGCCGGTGACGATGGTGGACATGCCGGCCAGCTTGCCGGAGCCCGTCCAATAGGGCGCGTCATACAAGGGCAGCGGTTTCAGCACCGCTTCCCTGCCGGGCTTGGCGACATGCTGCTTGGGGAATGGCGGCGCGGGATAGTCGCGCGCGCCGGCCTGCATGGCGGATTTCAACACCAGCCTGGGGCGCTTGCGGTCGGCGCGGGCCACCTGCTTCTGGATGCGGCGGTGACCGGCTGCGGTGCGGTTTGCCTTGGTTGCCATGGATTTGCCTCGGTCAGATGGGAACAGTAGAAACTTCCGCGCCGGACCATGGTTCCGGCCCTTCTCACAGGACGTTTCAACTGGCCCAGAACAGCAAATCCCTCACCCACATCGCCTATCTTGTGACGATCCTGATCAAGGGCTTCTTCGGCTTGCTGGAATTCACCGGCGGCGTCATCATCGCCGTGTTCGGGCCGCAGCGGTTGAACACGCTGGTGCTGCAATGGACAAACCCGGAGCTGTATGAAGCGCGCCAGACCGAAGCGCTGCAGCTGCTGCGCGAGGCGTCGGCGGCGCTGGCCCATTCCAAGGGCCATTTCGTCATCTTCTATCTTCTGGTGCATGGCACCTTGAAGATGGCCATCACAGGCGTCCTGCTGCGCGGCCACGGCGCCTGGATATTCCCCTTCGCCAGCGTCATCCTGCTCGGGTTCATCGGCTTCTTCTGCTACGACCTGTCCAACAACTGGTCGAACTGGGTGCTGGGCCTGGCGCTGTTCGATACCGTGACCCTGGCGCTGGTGCTCAACGAATGGCGCAATTGGAAGAAGGCGTGACGCGGACATGAAAAAGCCCCCGCCCGCAACGGCGGAGGCTTCATCATGATCTGGGATCAGGCGACCGGAACGGCCTGCTTGGCGGCCAGGTAATCGCGGTTCATGCGCTCGCGCTGATCGGCCGAGAAGTTCTTCTTCACGTCCGACCAGACATTGTCTTCTTCTTCCTTGATGTGATGGTCCAGCATTTCCTTCAGCACCTTGGCGGTGGCCTTGAACTCCGGCGTGTTGGGTTCCAGGCCGTCCAGTTGCGTGAGTGTGGCGCTGGCCAGCGCATGCTCGGTATAGCCTTCATGGCCATCGACCTTGGGCCCTTCGCCCTTCAGCGCGATGATGGCGTCATAGACAATCGCCTCTTCCGCCTTGCTGTGCGGGATCAGCGCCTTCTTGATTTTCGTCACCAGCGCCGCCTGTTCGCGGGCATTGTCGCTTTGTGTCAACTTGCCCAGAAGTTCCTGAACTTCGTCATGCTCGGTGGCGAGCGTGTCCAGCACGTCGGGCCGGCCTTCACCCGGCGACAGGGCATTCATGACGGATTTGGCGGTATCTTCGATGGTGCTGCGCATGGTCATGGCGGTTCCCTTTTGAATGACACCATCGCAACGCGCGAAGTGGGAGCGCGGTTCATCGCTATTTCTGTACGATGGCGTGCCGATTAATTCCCCGGTTCCTGCAACGTGCGCGCGCCCCTGACGTTATGACGTGACGCAACACATCACATCGGAGGACTTCATGACGACAAGCAGCGGTCATACCAGCGCGATCCTGGCATCCCGGGTCAAGGGCACCGCGGTTTACAACACCGCCGGCGACAAGATCGGAACCGTGGAAGACGTCGTGCTGGACAAGCAGTCCAACCAGATCATGTTCGCGGCCCTGGGCTTCGGCGGCCTGCTTGGCATCGGCGAAAAATACTATCCCGTGCCGTGGTCGATGCTGAACTACAGCGAGGACAAGGGCGGCTATGTCGTGCCGCTGGACAAGAGCAATATCGACAAGGCGCCGGCCTATGACCTCAAGGATCTGACCAAGCACGATGGCAGCCTGGGCGATATCCGCGGCACCACCTATGACTATTACAAGGTCAATCGCGACTGGCAGTAAGCCGCGCGACCAAGCGAACGACAAACCCCGCCGCGACCCGGCGGGGTTTGTTTTTTTCCGGTGCATCAGGTGCGTCCGCCTGACGCGGCGAAAAATTGGTGCGGTGCAATAAACCGGCTTGACGGATAGCGTTATCAGCGCAAATATCGTGTTGCACTGCAGCAGGCCATCGGACTTTTGAATTGGCCGTGAATAGTTTTCCAGGGTGGACGCCTTAACCTTTTGCGTTAGGAGATCCCCATGTTCCGCACCCTTGCCACCGCCGCCCTTCTCACCTTTGCCGTCACCGCCGCCCAGGCCGAGACACCGGTATCCGTCGGTGTCGCCTATGGCGACCTCAACCTGACCAGCCCCCAGGACGCCGCAATCCTGGCCGACCGCCTGCAGGTCGCCGCCCAGGAAGTGTGCCTCAATGCCAATGAAACCAAGGCCCCCATCCGCAAGGTCCTGGTGCGCCGCTGCATCGACATGGCCGTCAGCAAGGCCACGGCGCAGATCGCCGACGAAGTGGAATCGGCGCCCAACAAGATGGTTCGCGCCAACCTGGTAAGCGTTCGCCAGAAGGTCGCCAGCATCGACGTGCCGTAGTCGCCAAGAAAAAGGCCGGCGCTGTTGCCAGCGCCGGCCCGGTTCTTCGCAAGACGTGTGGGCTTACAGGTTGCCCTTCAGGCCGATGGTGAAGTAGCGGCCCATATCGTCATAGTAGTTCGAGATGTTGCCGCCGATCGGGTAGAACAGGCCCGGGTTGGAAGCGTTGGTCGGGAACAGCGGCGCGCGGGTGTTGCCGATGTTGTTGACCGAGAAGTACAGGTCGCCATTGCCGCCCCACAGGTCGAACTTGCGGTCGATGGTGACGTCCAGCACGTTGTAGGAGCTGATGCGCGGGGCCGCATAGTACTGCGTTCCGCCGTTCAGCCTGTTGTCGCTCGACGCCTTCTTCATGCCCGACAGCCACTGGTTCTGGAGATTCAAACCCCAGTCGCCCAGCTGGTAGGACAGGAAGGTGGTCTGGCGCGTCTTGGGCTGCACCGCCCAGGTCGGCACGGCGCCGGGGAGCTGGATGGTGGTGTTGACGGGCTGGTAGGTGACCAAGTGGCGGAAGTTGAACGAACCCGGGAAGCCCGAGATCACGTCTTCCATGTCCCAGCTATAGTCGGCCTCGATATCCCAGCCTTCCATGTACTGGCGCGCGGCGTTCTGCGGCGCGTTGAACACCTGGGTCGGGAAGTTCGCACTGGTCGCGTAGCCGGGCTGGCCGACGGCGATCGGGCGTGTCGCCAGCGAACAGAAGGGCGAGTTGTAGGCCGGGGCCGTGGCATAGCAGATATTCTGCACGGCCGAGCTCTGGAAGCTGATGTTGGTGATCGCACCCGACATGTGGGTCGTGTACCAGTCCACCGACATGCTGAATCCGGGGATGAAGTCCGGCGTCAGGACCAGGCCCGCGGTGTAGCTGTGGGCGACTTCCGGCACCAGGCCCGGCGTTCCCCTCGACACCAGCTGGGTCGAGTTGTTGCCGTTCGGGGTGTAGAGGAAGTCGGTGAAGCCGGTCGAAGAGATGCCCACCGGCTGGTACAGGTCGTTCAGGTTCGGCGCGCGAATATCGACCGACATGGTGCCGCGGAAACGCACGGTTTCGTTGACGTGCCAGTCGCCGCCGATCTTCCAGGTATAGGCTTCGCCGGAGGTGGAGTAGTTGGTGTAGCGGCCGGCGACGTCCAGCGACAGGTCCTGGAACATCGGGACGTTCTTGAGCAGCGGCACGTTCACTTCGGTCGCGAACTCATACACGTTGTTGCTGGCATCCACCGGCGCATTGACGTTCTGCACCCACTGCACAGGCGCGGCGCCATTGGCCAGGCACATGCGCAGACCCGTGCAATTCACGAAGTCCGTCGGCAGGGCGTTGGTCCGCATGGTGTAGGTGTTCCAGCGCGCTTCGCCCGACAGCGCGGCGGTGATCTCGCCCGCCGGCAGGCCGAAGCCCAGGCCGCCATGGATGCTGGCGCCGGTATTGTCCAGAACCTGCGTCAGGTTCCAGTAGGTCATCTGCGAGACATATTCATAGCTCGCGGCCGACGGACCGACATTGGGGTTGAACAGGTTCATCGGGATACAGCCGGGATAGAGGCTGGCATAGGCGGGCTGGGTCGAGACCCAGCACTGCACGGTGCCCGACACGTCCACGCCGTTGACCTTGGTGCCGGCCGGCGCCAGGACCGCGTCCATCGAGGCCAGCTGCTTGGCCTGGTTGGTGTTGTGCGGGTTCTTCACCTGCAGACGGCTTTCGGCGTGGTTGTAATAGACATCCCAGGCCCAGCTCTTCAGCGCGCCAAGATTGAGCGTGCCGGTCAGGCCGGCCTCGATGTCCAGGTTCCGCTGCACGCCCTGGGTGTTGAAGATGCGGCCCTGCGAGCGCGCATCGGTGCCGTCAATCTTGTTGAGATAGACCGGCGCGGAGAAGTAGGGAACGCCGGCGGGCGGCGGGGGCGGGGTGGTGCCCGTCTGGGGCGACGCAACCG
This sequence comes from uncultured Hyphomicrobiales bacterium, assembly GCA_966211925.1. Taxonomy (GTDB): domain Bacteria; phylum Pseudomonadota; class Alphaproteobacteria; order Micropepsales; family Micropepsaceae; genus Rhizomicrobium. The sequence continues at coordinate 13,274 of CBIHOI010000038.1, forward strand.
GCACGGTCGGCAGGAAGCGCGTTCCGGTCATCAACTGCGCCTGCTGGGCCGTCGACAGATAGGGGTTGTTGGCGAAATAGCTGTTCGGACGGCTGCCGGCGGCGCTGGCGCTGAGCGGCGCCCAGTTGGCGTAGTTGCCCGATTCCGCCCAGCTGCCCTGGACATAGCCGTTGATGTCGTCGGTGAAGTCATAGCTGGTGCGCCCGAACAGTTCGGCGGTGCGCGTCTTCTGGCGGAAGGTGCCGAAGGGGTTGTAGCCGCCGTCACCGCCGGATTCGACGTTGGCGGTGCTGGTGGGGACGCCATGGGTCAAGGGCGTCAGGACGCCGGCCTGGCCGAAGCCGAAATTGTTGTAGGCGCAGCCCGTGCCGCAATTGATGGTGCCGACCGTCGACAGGTTGAAGGTGCGGGCATAGGGGGTGTTCACGAAGGGATCGTTGACCTTGCCCGAACCGGTCTGCGCCCAGGCCTGACCGCCATAGCCATAGGGGCGATGATCGTCGGGGATCATGTCCTGGTTGAAATAGCGCGCGGCCATTTCGAAATGGCCGCGGCCGCCGAACATGGGGGTACCCCAGGCAATGCCAAGCTGCTCGGAGGCGCCGTCGCCATACTTCGAGATGCCGGCATTCAGGTTGTATTTGAAGCCGTCGAACTTCTTGTCGAGAATGAAGTTGACCACGCCGGCCACGGCGTCGGAGCCGTACACGGCCGAGGCGCCGCCGGTGACCACGTCAACGCGGCTCATCAGCATCTGGGGGAGCGTGTCCACGTCCACGGTGCCGTCCTGGTTGGAGGCGGGCACGCGGTGGCCGTCGAGCAGGATCAGGGTGCGCTGGGTGCCGAAGTTGCGCAGCGCCAGAACGTTGCCGCCATTGTTCTTGGAGCCGTTGTCCTGGGTACGGGGGGTACGGCCACCGATGAAGACGGGCAGCTTGTTCAGCGCGTCAGGGATGTTTGTGGGGGTGGTCGCCTGCAGCTGTTCGGTGGTGACGGCGGTGATCGGCGTCGGCGACAGCGTGATGTCCTGGATCAGGCGCGAGCCGGTAACGGTCACCTGTTCGACATTGCTCTCGCTCTGCGCGAAGGCACCGGTCGAAAGGCCAATGACGCTGGTCGCGCACAGCAATGCGGTTTTGAAATTCGACGACATGCTTGGATCCCCCTGAAGGATGAATTTTCTTATATGTGGGCGGACCGTAATTTATGATGGCAGCGCTGCCAATACCAAAGTGGCGGCGCTGCCAAAAATACTGGTTTGTGGCAAAAATGTCCGGATCGCCGACAACCCGTTGAAAAAAGGGTTGTTTTTGTGCCTCTAGCTGGTGGCGCCGGGGATCAGCTCGAACGCCATATCCACAGTTCCGGACGGGCCGCCCGCCAGCAGGAGTTCGGCCGCCCTTGTCCCCATGGCGGTGCGCGCGGAGCGGATGGTGGACAATGGCTGGGGGGTCAGGCGGGCGATGTCCAGGCCGTTATAGCCGAAAAGAGCGAGCTGGCCGGGGATTGAAATGCCATTTTCCACGCAGTGGAAATAGCCGCCGATGGCGAGGTCATCATTCGAGAAATAGATCGCGTCGAGATCCTTGCGGCGGTCCAGCAGCGCGGCCACGCCGATCTTGCCGCCTTCGACCGACGAACCGCGATGGGGCGAGAATTCATGGTCCAGGATGGTGAGCCCCTGCTCGGCCATGACCTGGCGAAAGCCTTCCAGCCGCTTGCCGGCGCGCACATCGGAGCGGATATCGTGGCCGACATAGCCGATGCGCCGATAGCCGCGCGCCAGCAGATATTGTGCACTGGCGCGCCCCGCGGCGTGATGCGAGGAGCCGACCACCATGTCGATGCCCTCGCCGTCTATGTCGAGCATCTCCACCACCCGCACACCGCAGCCCTTCAGCATGCCACGCGCCCTTTCGGTGTGTTCCAGCCCCGCCACCAGAAGTCCGGACGGGCGCCAGCTCAGGATGGATTCGATCAGCATCTCCTCGCGTTCGGGATCGTAGTTCGACACGCCGATGACCGGCTGGAATCCTGCATCCTCCAGCACGGCATTGGCGCCGGCCAGCACCTCGGGCACCACCGTGTTGCCGACCGAGGGGATGACCACGCCCACAAGCTTGGAGGTCATCGAGGCCAGGGTGCCGGCGATGCGGTTGGGCACGTAATGCAGGTCGGCCGCCGCTTTGAGGATCTTTTCGCGCGTCGCCTTGGAGACCGAGCCGTGATTGCGCAGCACCCGCGACACCGTGCTTTCGCCCACCCCGGCGCGGCGCGCGACATGGGACAAGGTGGTGACCATGGCGTGCTGGTCGCCCTTGTCCGCGGGCTGGGACGGATCGTCCGGCGCCTGGCTCATCGCCACAACAACCGGCCGCGCAAGGGCGGCGTATTACGCAAAAGCATGCGAGTCATGATGGAAATGCCCAGCTCCGTGCGCGCACCGTAAGCATAAAAGGGCACACTGCCAAACCTTTGCCGCACCGGCCCGCGCCCGCGCGGAAAATCCAGCAATTTCATCCGTGTACCGCTGATCGCCGCGCCGTTAGCGGCGGCGGACATGGTAAAGGACACCGGGCTCGCTGCGGAGCTTGAGCGTGAAGGTGTCACCGTTGGAATTGACGGTCGCCAGCAGCGCGCCGGGCGCCCCCTTCCAGTCGGCGCGGACCAGGTCGTTCTCCTGCTGCACGAAAGTCATGCCGTTCTGCAGCGTGATGGTGAAGCGGCCATCGCGCCCGAAGGTGTAGGCGGTCAGCGGCATGTCGCGCGCGACCGGCCCGGTTGATCCCAGCAGTTCTCCGAAAAAGCCCTTCTCCCTGGCAGGCGGCGGTGGTCCGGCGCGGCGCGCGGGTGCCGCCGCATAGGCGGCGCCCGGCGGCGGCACCAGGCGCACCTGCGCGGCGGGCGCGGGCGGCAAGCCCAGCCGGCCGCGCATCGGTTGGGCAGAGCCGTAGAAACAGTCAAGCCAGGCGCGATCTTCGGCGATACCCGCGCAGCGCTCCGCACCGTTCATCACCTCGTCGCGCACGCTCTGCGCGGCCGCCGGCAAGGTGACCGGCAGGGTGAAAAGGCTCATCACGATCAATGCCATGGTCTTCATGCGGATCCCCCCTTTTGGCGCTTTTAAAGCATCGGGCCCGGCCGGCGGCAACAGGTCAACGAAATTCCGGCCCCGCCGCCCACACCACCAGCGCCTTGCGGCGGCCGCGCGTCACCGGCGTCACCCGGTGCAGTGCATTGGCACGGAAGGCCACCAGGCTGCCGCGTTCGCGCGGCGCGACATCGATCGGATGGGCGGCGCGAATCTCCAGGTCGCAACCTTCATAGGCGGCGCCATCGGTGAGCTGGAGGCTGAGGGTGATCTTGCGCGGCTCCTGCCCCGGATCGTCGCGGCTGCGGCCATAATCATTGTGCCAGTCGAAGAAGCCCGACTGGTCGCCGTCATAGACCGCATATTGCAGCGTCGTCAGACCGGTCAGCTCGAAGCGGAACAGCTCGGCATTGAGCCGCAGCACGATTGCTTCCATGTTCCGGTACAGCTCTTCCGTTTGTGCGTTGCGCTGCACCCAGGCGACGCGGGTGGTGCGGATGCTGGAGGCGCCGCTGTTCAGCCGCGCCTGTTCCAGTGCCAGCGCGTCGCAATAGCGTTCCAGCGCGTCCAGACGCGCGGGCGTGAACAGGCCATGCCAGCGCACGGTGCCGCCCTCCATCAACACAGGCATGGTGTTCTGGATCGCCGCGTTCATGCCGCTTTCTATAACAGAATTTTTTTACGGTTGAACGCCGGGCCGTTCCATCCTCCTATGCCGCCGCCATGAACCGCCACGACCGCCGCGCAGCCAAGAACAGTGCCCCCACGCCGCCGCCCACGGCAGTCGAACTCGCGCGCCTGGCACTGGGCCAGTCGGCGTCCGGCGACCATGCCGCCGCCTGCCGTTCCGCCGTTCACGCGCTGACGCTGGAGGAAAATGCCTTCACCCGCAGCAGCTTTGTTGCGGTGGTGCGGATGATGCAGTTCTTTGAAGACAACGAAATGCTGCGCGGCCTGTTGCTGCGCGCCCTGGTCCAGCAATGGGGCCGGCCGGAAGACCTG
>CBIHOI010000039.1:0-16190 GCA_966211925.1 uncultured Hyphomicrobiales bacterium
TCCCACGAAGAACGCGGCAGCGCGAACAGGCGCTCGCGTTCCTTGAAGCCCGTTTCGGCGTCCGCATTGGGGTCCAGGAAGATGTGGCGATGGTCGAACGCCGCCAGCAGGCGAATGTGCCGAGACAGCAGCATGCCGTTGCCGAACACGTCGCCCGACATGTCGCCCACGCCGATGACGGTGAAATCGGTGGTCTGGATATCGGTGCCCAGCTCGCGGAAATGCCGCTTGATGGCTTCCCAGGCGCCGCGCGCCGTGATGCCCATTTTCTTGTGGTCATAGCCGACGCTGCCGCCGGACGCGAAAGCGTCGCCCAGCCAGAAGCCACGTTCCAGCGCGATACCGTTGGCGATGTCACTGAAGGTCGCGGTGCCCTTGTCGGCCGCCACCACGAGATAGGGATCGTCGCCATCGGGGCGCAGCAAGTCCGGCGGCGGCACGATTTTGCCGTTCTTGTCCAAATTGTCGGTGATGTCGAGCATCGCATTGATCAGGGTGCGATAGGCGGCGATGCCGATTTCCATCGACTGTTCGCGGGTCGGATTGGCCGGCATCAGCTTGGGGAAGAAGCCGCCCTTGGCGCCCACCGGCACGATCACGGCATTCTTGACCTGCTGCGCCTTCACCAAGCCCAGGATCTCCGTGCGGAAATCCTCGCGCCGGTCGGACCAGCGGATGCCGCCGCGTGCGATGCGGCCGAAGCGCAGATGCACGCCTTCCATGCTGGGCGCATAGACGAAGATCTCGCGCCACGGGCGCGGTGCTGGCAGTTCATCGAGCTTGGTGCTGTCAAACTTGAAGGCAACATAGGCCTTGGGCGCGCCGCTGGGGTCGCGCTGCCAGAAGCTGGTGCGCAGGATGGCGTCGATCACATTCTTGAAGCGGCGGATGATGCGGTCATCATCCAGCGATGGCACATCCTTGAGCGCGGTCTCGATCTGCTTTTCGATGGTAGCGACAGCGGCGGCGCGGTCGCCGGTGGCCCCCCCTTTCATAAGACGAGGATCGTTCTTGGCATGAAACAGTGCCACCAGCAGCGCGGCGACATCGGGGTTGCGCACCAACGCCTGCTGCATATAGGCCAGCGAAAAGGTGAAGGCGGCCTGGCGCAGGAATTTTCCAGTGGCGCGCAGGATCACCACGTCGCGCCATTGGAGACCGGCGCCGATCACCAGCTTGTTGAAGTCGTCGCTCTCCGCCTCGCCGCGCATCACGGCATGGAAGGCATCTTCCAGGGGCCCGCGCACATCGTCCAGCGAGACTTTCAGGCCATCGGCCCGTTCCATGGTGAAGTCCAGCACCACTGCCTGCTGCCGCCAGCCGCCATCGGTGTTGAACGAAACAGGGAAGGCGTCTTCGGAGATGACGTTCAGCCCCAGGCTTTCGAACACCGGCAGCGACGCCGACAGGGGCAGCACATCGCCCAGCACATACAGCTTCAGCCGCAGCGACGGGCCGGCATCGCCTTCGCGCCGCCACACCTTGGCGCGCAGCTTCATGCCGTCGGTCGCCGACAACTCCTCCAGGATGCCAAGGTCGCGGGCGCCGTCATGGGCGGGAAAGCTGTCGCGATAGCCGGGCGAGAAATGGGGGGCGCGGGCCGCCAGCCGGGCATGGCCCTGGCTCTTGCCATTGTTGCCGTGGGCGCTGGCGCAGAGCGCGCGTGCAAATGCGTCGTCCCAGGTTTCGACCAGACCCGCGATATGCTGTTCCAGGGCGCGCACGTCGATCGGGGGTAGCGGAGTGTCGTCGCGGCCGATGATGAAATGCATCCGCACCAGCGGGCTGTCGTCGATCGCCACGTCATAGGCGGAGGCGCGGCCGTGCAGTTCCTTGGCCAGCAGTGCGTGAATCTGGTCGCGTACACGGGCGTTGATGTGATCGCGGGGTGCCAGCAGGATTGCCGAGACGAAACGGTCGAAGCGGTCGAAGCGCAGGAACAGTTTCAGCCGCGGCAAGCCGCCCATGCGCAGAATGCCGATGGCGATCTCGTACAATTCGTCGTCGGAGACCTGAAACAGTTCGTCGCGCGGGAAGGTGTCCAGGATATGGCTCAGCGCCTTGCCGTCATGGCTGGCGGGAGCAAGCCCGGCGCGGGTCATCACGGTTTCGATCTTTCGGCGCAGGAGGGGAACCTCGCGCGGCTGGTCGGCATAGGCGCTGGAGGTGAACAGGCCAACAAAGCGCTGCTCGCCATGGAACGCGCCGTTGGCGTCGTATGTCTTGACGCCGACATAATCCATGTGGGCGCGGCGGTGCACCAGGCTGCGGCTGGCACTCTTGGTGACGATGAGAGGCTCGCTGGCATCCAGCCAGGCGCGCACATCGGCGGTGAGGCCGGCCCGTTCGCGCCCCGCTCGGATGACGCGGGCTTCCTCGTCGGCCAGCACACCCAGGCCGGAACCGGAGACCGGCTCCAACCGGCCATGGGCGCCGTCCTTGCCCAGGCTGTAGGTGCGCGCGCCCAGGAACAGGAAATGGTCATCGGCCAGCCAGTCCAGGAAGGCGGTGTCCTCGGCGATGTCGCCGCTTTTGGGCGGGGCGGAGGCAAGACCGGCCCGCGCCTCTTTCAGACGCCCCAGCATGGCTTTCCAGTCGCGCACCGCCACCAGCCCCTGGGCGAAGGTATCGCGCAGGCCGGTCTGCAGCATCTCGCGGGCGTCGCCTGCCAGGCCGTCGCAGATCAGGGCGATGACGCTGGTGGGCTGACCCTTCACGGCGATGATGGGATGAAACGCGGCGCGGATGCGCGCGCCGCCGGCGATGGCGGCGGCGACGGCGGAATCGAACAGGAAAGGGCGATCGTCATTGATGCCGACCAGCACGCTCTCATGGGTTTCATCATCGTCGAGCACGGTCACGTCGATGGCGCCCTTGGTGTGGCGGGCGACTTCCTCGTGCAGTGCGCGCGCCAGCGCCACCAGCCGCTCGGCGCGAGCCTGCAGCACATCGTCGGGCAGCGCACCCAGGAACAGCGCGTCGAAGAAGGCCAGCAGGTCCCTGTCGGTGATGAGGGCGCGGGCCTCGGCCAGACGGGCGGCGGCGGCGCGCGCCTCTTGCGTGTCGGCGGAGCGGACGGCGTTGGTCATGGGAAAGGCCCTTGGTGAAGGCAGGGGTGAAGGCGGTGCCGATAGCGGCGCGCAAGAATATTACAGCCAAATAGTTACGCCAACATGCCGTCTCAATGCGACAGCAGCGTGTGTTGCGCTTTTTTCAGACTCGCGTGCTGCACTGCGGGAGCGATCGCGAGAAGGGCGCCGGTGGCCAGGATCGCCGCGGCGACCAGGCTGTCCAGCGGCCAGGCCCCCAACAGCGTCGCGCTGGCGGTTGTCGCTGTCACCGGTAATGTGAAGAAGGCGGCGTTCTGTTTCAGGCACAGCACCATCGCGGTACTGGGCAGCAGCGCAAAGGCGAGCACCAAAGCTGGTGCCGGCAAATCGGGCATGATCAAAAAGGCGCCGCAGCCCCAGGCCATGCCGCTATATAAGAGAAGGATGCGCAGGTCCGAGGCCGCTTCGTGCAGCGGCACCCGCCGCAGCGAGCGGGCAAAGCCGCGAATGAAGTTGCGGGTCATGGCGATGATGCCCAGCAAAAGCATGGCCGACCATCCGAAGCCGGATTTCAGGCTGGCGCCGCCGGACAGCGAAGCCAGCAACAGCGCTGCCATGCCCGACAGGATCAGGATCACGCAGGCCGGAGCCGAGCGGGCCAGAAAATGACTGAGCGCCAGGTTGGTGCTGGCTTCGGCATGCAGGCGGGGCAGGGCAGCCAGGGAATCGGCCAGCGGCGCGTCATGGGGCATGGGCCGCGCGGGGGCGGGATCGAAAGCAATGCCCGGTACGTTGACGTCGGTGAGGGCCATTTTCCGCCACTTTGCCGCGAATACGTCTTGAACCAGCGTTAAGACTTACACCCTTAACAATGTATTAATGGGAACTGTTCGATGATTCGATCTGCCCCGGAAGCTGGGCACGACAGTTGGGGTTTCGGCTTGGCATCGCCCACCATCACCATCTTCGACCTCGAATTCACCGCCTGGGAATGTTCGATGGCGCGCCACTGGCTGACGCCGGGCGAGTTCAAGGAAGTCGTGCAGATCGGTGCGGTGAAGCTGGATGCCGACACCTTCCATGTGCTGGACGAATTCGACTGCCTGGTGAAGCCGCGCATCAACAGTGTGATCTCGCCCTATCTGGAAAATCTCACCGGCATCACCAATGACGCGGTGACGCGCCACGGCCTGGATTTCGCCGATGCCTATGCGCGGTTTCTGGCCTTTGCCGATGACGGCCCCATCGCCGCCTTCGGCCACGACGAATATGTGCTGGAGGAAAATCTGCGCCTCTATGGCATCAGTGGCGCCCGCGCCTTGCCGCTGTTCTATGACTTGCGCGGCTGGTTCGCGGTGCAGGGACTGGATCCGCGCGGGATGCAGTCCTGGGAGATCGGGCCGAAACTTGGCGTGCCGTTTCAGGGCCATACCCACAATGCGCTGAACGATGCCCGTTCCCTGGCCGGCGGCATGGAAGCAATTGCGGCGCGCGGCACCAAGATCCGTCCCGCCGCGTAATGTCCCGCGAAGCTGACAGACTGATCCAGTTGCTGGACCTCAAGCCGCATCCCGAAGGCGGTTATTTCCGCGAGACGTTCCGCGATGGCGGCCAAGAACGAAATGGCGCCCGTGCCTATTCCACCGCCATTTATTTCCTGTTGAAAAAAGGCGAGGCGTCGCGCTGGCACCGGGTGGATGCGGCGGAGGTCTGGCACTTCTATCGCGGTGCGCCGCTGGAGCTGAAGATCGGCCGCGACACCTATGTTCTGGGCGCCAATATCGATGAGGCGCAGGCGCCGCAGGTGGTGGTGCCGCCGGGTGCCTGGCAGGCGGCGCGAAGTCTTGGCGAATACACGCTGGTGGGCTGTACTGTTGCGCCGGGATTTGACTTCGCCCATTTCGAGATGGCGCAGGACGGATTCGAGCCTTAGTCCCTTCCTCACACCGCGCTTCGCGCTCGTTGCGCCGTCTGGGCAGACAAAGTGGGCGGGTAATGGGCGGATAAAACGTCCGGTTCACTGTGCCAGACGTTTTATCCGCCCAAACCCACTACGAAAATTTCCGCCGATTGTGCAGCGCACACACTGACAAATTCTCGTTTTGTCGTTGACGCAAGCCGCCCGCGCCGCGCATCGTCCGGCTAACAAAAAAACCACAAAAGCACCCAAGGGAAAATTCCAATGAAGAAGCACATGCTCGCCGCGCTGGCGCTCGGCCTCATGACCACCGCCGCATTCGCGCAGGCCGATCGCCTGGCCATCCAGTCCGAGCCGGCCAAGAACGGCAATATCGGCTGGAAGCTGGGCCCCAGCTTTCCCGATCCCACCGGCTTCACGCTGGTCGATCCCGACGGCACCGTGCATGTGATCCCGCGCGAGGAGCGTGCGAAATATACCGGTGCCTATCGTCCGGGTTCAGAGCCCAGCGCCGTGCGCGTGCCCGGCGGTGATGCCGGCCCGCCGTGCAGCCATTCGCCGATCTGCGGCCGCAAGGGCGGCTTTGAGCGCCCCAAGCTGGCCCGCGTCGAGTGGGAGCAGAACATGGGCTACAAATTCTCCTATCCCTATGTGGTGCCCAAGGGCATCGGCGGCATTCCGTCGGTGGCGCTCGACAGCAAGGGGTATCTGTGGGTCTTCAAGCGCTCGCCCCGCGGCGTCACGCAGCTGATGAAGTTCGATCCCAATCACAAGCTGGTGCTGGAAGTGCCCGAAAGCGTCATCGGTCACCAGGACAAGGCCCATGGCATGGCCGTGGACAAGGACGACAATGTCTGGATCACGGACAATGGCCAGGCCACCGTCATGAAGCTGTCGCCGGAAGGCAAGCTGCTAATGACCATCGGCACCAAGGGCAAGCGCGGCGACTGGGTGGAATCGAAAGACCAGCGCCTGTTGTGGCAGCCGGTGATGGTGGCATTCGCGCCCAATGGCGACGTCTATATCGGCGGCGGCCATGCCAATGAGAGCCCCAACGACGTGGACAGCCCCGACGCCTGGAATCAGGAAGGCGTGGCGCGCGTGCTGCGCCTGACCAAGGACGGCAAGTTCGTGAACCAGTGGTTCGGCAATGAAGTGGGCCAGGGCAAGTTCGATTCCACCCACGGCCTGGCTGTTGATCCCAGGAATGGCGATGTGTGGATCGGCGACCGCGAGCAGTATCGCATCGTCGTCTATACCGCGGACGGCCGCTTCGTGCGCACCATGCAGATGAAGAACCTGGTCTGCGCCCTGGGCTTCGACCATCAGGGAAATCCCTGGATGGCATCGGGCCAGGACGGCCAGTTCCTCAAGCTCGACCGCGAAGGCCATGTCATCGGTGCCGTCGGCAACGGCATGGGCGTGGGCACCGGCCAGTTCACCGAAGCCAGCTATTGGGTGTTCGACAAAAAGGACAACCTGATCGCCGGCGACACCTCGGTGGGCCGCGTCACGGTGATGAGCAAGTAGCACGATATCGGATTGAAGTGAAAACGGCGCCCGGTGGGCGCCGTTTTTATTTGATCGCCATCTCGCGCGGCGTCACGGCCAGAAGTCGTGTCAGCTCCTGCTGTACCGCCATCGACGAGGCGTGGCCTTCATGGCCTTCGCCGGGGACGAAGCTGACCAGCAGGGTCTGGCCCGAAAGCGTCACGGTGGGCTTGCCGCCTTCGGCCACCTTCACGGCGTTGACCCTTTTGGCGAAGACCGAGCGCGCCACCGGCAGCGAGGCCAGAAAGCGTTCAATCCCGATGGCGGCGTTGGTCAGGGCATCAAAGGCGCGGCCGCGGGTTTCCGCATCGGCCTGCATCACGGCGGGGTCGGCGGAGAATTTCACGACGATCTTCTGCGCATAGGTGAGGTGATTGGCTTCGTCGCCAAAGGCCGTCATCAGCTCACCGGCCGAAACCGACATGGGGCCGGGCGGCGGGGCATCGCCCTGGCGGGTGGCGGGAATGCCGCCGGGATTGTCCTGGGTATAGAGCGTCATGCCGCCCCACACCGACACGCGCAGCGCCGTCGCGCCGGTGTCATATTTGAGAATGCGGGCGCCCAGCGAACTGCGTTCCTGGCTGAGGACGAATTTCTCGCTGCCCCGGGGGAAGCGCAGCAGGTACTTGTCGCTGCCATAGGGCTCTAGCGTGAAGCTGGTGTCGCCGGCGCTGTAGAGGCCCGGCGCCACCGCGCTGACACGTTCCGCCGCCAGGCGCGAGGCCATGGCGGGCGCGACGCCCGGACCGGCATCGGGCTGTGCCCAAGCGGAATCCAGTGCGGGGACCGCGGCGGCCAGCAACAAGGCTATGAAAAAAGTCGATCGCACGAAATTCTCTCTGGCGACGTTGCGCCTGGACTGATGACTTCACCAGGCCCCCTTCATTGCGCACAGCATGCCGTGCCATTTGGGCGTTTTTAAGCCTCCGGCGAGGTTTTTTTGCCCCCCCGCGACGCCTCTGCGCCTTCCTTTTGGGCGGGAATGTGACTAAACCCGACTCCATTCCACCCAGCAGAAGGGCGCTCCCGTGACGCAGAGCCTCGACAGTTTCAAGTGCCGCAAGACCCTCAAGGTCGGCAGCAAGAGCTATGTCTATTTCAGCCTGACCGCCGCCGAGAAGAACGGCCTGAAAGGGGCGTCAAAGCTGCCCTATTCCATGCGGGTGCTGCTGGAGAACCTGCTGCGGCATGAAGACGGCAACACCGTTACCAAGAGCGACATCGAGGCCGTGGTGGCGTGGCAGAAGAAGCGCACCAGTGACCGCGAGATCGCCTTCCGCCCCGCGCGCGTGCTGATGCAGGACCTGACCGGCGTGCCGGCCGTGGTCGACCTGGCCGCGATGCGCGATGCCATGAAGAACCTGGGCGGCAATCCCGAAAAGATCAATCCGCTGGCGGAAGTCGATCTTGTCATCGACCACAGCGTGATGATCGACAATTTCGGCCACAAGGATTCCTTCAAGAAGAATGTTGCCATCGAATATGAGCGCAACCAGGAACGCTACCAGTTCCTGCGCTGGGGCCAGCAGGCCTTCGCGAACTTCCGCGTCGTGCCGCCGGGCACCGGCATCTGCCATCAGGTGAACCTGGAATATCTTGCCGAAACGGTGTGGGTGCGAAAGCAGAAAGACAGCGTCAACAAGAAGACCATCGAGGTCGCCTTCCCCGACAGCGTGGTGGGCACCGACAGCCACACCACCATGATCAACGGCCTGGCCGTGCTGGGCTGGGGCGTGGGCGGCATCGAGGCGGAAGCCGCCATGCTGGGCCAGCCCATTTCGATGCTGATCCCGGAAATCATCGGCTTCAAGCTGACCGGCAAGCTGCGCGAAGGCGTCACCGCCACCGACCTGGTGCTGACCGTCACCCAGATGCTGCGCAAGAAGGGCGTGGTGGGCAAGTTCGTGGAATATTACGGCCCCGGCCTGGACGAACTGAGCTTGGAAGACCGCGCCACCCTGGCCAACATGGCGCCGGAATATGGCGCCACCTGCGGCTTCTTCCCGATCGATGCGGAGACCGTGAAGTTCCTCAAGAACACCGCCCGCAAGGCGCCCCGCGTCGCGCTGGTGGAGAAGTATGCGAAGGCGCAAGGGTTGTGGCGCACCAAGAAGTCGCCCGATCCCGTCTTCACCGACACGCTGTCGCTGGACATGGCGGCGGTCGAGCCCAGCATGGCCGGCCCGATGCGGCCGCAGGACCGCGTGTCGCTGGGCGGCATCGCCGGCAATTTCGCCGAGCATCTGATCAACACCTGGAAGAAGGAAGACGTCGCCAACAAGCGCGCCAGGCTGGAAGGCACCGAAGCCTCCATCGGGCATGGCGATGTGGTGATCGCGGCGATCACCTCCTGCACCAATACCTCCAATCCCAATGTCATGATCGGCGCCGGGCTGGTGGCGCAGAAGGCCATCGCGCGCGGCCTGAAGGTGCGCCCGTGGGTGAAGACCTCGCTGGCCCCCGGCAGCCAGGTCGTGACCGACTATCTGAAAAAGGCCGGGCTGGACAAGGCGCTGGACAAGCTGGGCTTCACCCTGGCCGGTTATGGCTGCACCACATGCATCGGCAATTCCGGGCCGCTGCCGGACAATGTCGCCAAGGCCGTGACCGAGGCCGATCTTGTCGCCGCGGCGGTGATCTCCGGCAACCGCAACTTCGAAGGCCGCGTCCACCCGCAGGTGCGCGCCAACTATCTGGCTTCGCCCATGCTGGTGGTGGCCTATGCCCTGGCCGGTTCGGTCAACCTGGACCTGACCAAGGAGCCGGTGGGCTATGACAAGAACAACGAGCCGGTGTACCTCAAGGACATCTGGCCCAGCCCCAAGGAAATCGCCGCCACCATCCGCAAGGCGGTGACTGCCGCCTCGTTCCGCAAGCGTTATGGCAACGTGTTCGACGGCGATGCCAACTGGAAGAAGGTCAAGCTGGTCAAGGGCCAGACCTATCAGTGGGATCCGACCTCGACTTATGTGAAGAACCCGCCCTTCTTCACCGGCATGACGATCGCGCCCAAGCCGGTGGTGGAAATCACCGGGGCGCGGGTGCTGGCGGTGTTCGGCGACTCGATCACCACCGACCACATCTCGCCCGCCGGCAACATCAAGGCCACCTCGCCGGGCGGCCTGTACCTGCAGGAACGCCAGATCGCCCAGAAGGATTTCAATTCCTATGGCTCGCGGCGCGGCAATTTCGAGCTGATGGAACGCGGCACCTTCGCCAATATCCGCATCCGCAACGAGATGATGGGCGGCGCTGAAGGCGGCAACACCGTCTATTACAGGACGCCGGACGGACAAGGCGAGAGCATGTCCATCTTCGATGCGGCCCAGCGCTACAAGGCCGACGGCCACGGCACTGTCGTGATCGGCGGCAAGGAATACGGCACCGGCTCCAGCCGCGACTGGGCCGCCAAGGGCCCGGCGCTGCAGGGCGTGCGCGCCGTCATCACCGAAAGCTTCGAGCGCATCCATCGCTCCAACCTGATCGGCATGGGCGTGGCGCCCTTCTGCTTCGAGGCCGGCAAGACCCGCAAGGATTACGGCTTCACCGGGCGCGAAGTGATCGACATTCCGGGCCTGTCCGGCGATCTGAAGCCGCGCCAGCAGATGAAGGCGCTGGTGACGCGCCCGGATGGTTCGACCTTCGAGCTGCCGCTGCATCTGATGATCATGACGGCGGACGAGGTGGCCTATTACAAGAATGGCGGCATCCTGCCCTACGTTCTGCGCAACCTGCTGGCGACGGCGTAACTCTTTTCTCCATGGGCGGCCTTGCGCCGCCCATCCAGGGGCGACAGGCACCGCGCTGGTTTCTCTGGATGGCGGGGTCTTGCCCGGCCATGGTGAGGGGAGATGAGCCCTGATTCTCTGACACTTGCCGCATCCGCCGCGCTGTTTGCCGCGTGCGTCGGCGCATGGTGGCTGTCGGCGTCGCAGCGCGCGGCGACGCGGCTGCATCTGCGCTTTGCCGCCGTGCTGCTGGCGGCGCTGGCGGTGTCGGCGGTCGTGAACCTTGCCGATACCGCGGCGCTGCTGCTGCTACCGCTGGCCGGCACGGCGATGGCGCTGGCGGCCATCGCCCGCTTCGCTCGGCCCACCGCGCCGTTTGCCGCCACGATCGCGCTGGTCGCCGCGCTGGGCTGCGGGCTGGGCGCGATGCTCAGCGGCCATGCCATGCCGGCGCTGACGGCGCTGATGCTGGCGGGGCTTGCGGTAACAGCGGCGGCGCTGAACGGTGCGGCGCTGGTGGCGATGCTTTCGGGCGCGGCGTTGCTGGCGTCCGGCCTTTGCGCCTTGCAGGCTGGCGTCGGCGCGGGAACACTGTTGTTCAGCGCGGCCGCACTGATTGGGCTTTCAAGGCCTTTGGCGCGACCTCAGCTCTTGCGGTCGAAAAGCAAGGCGATCTTTGGCGCATAGGCGCCATTCAGGCGCGGCGCAGCCTTGCCGTAAGCGGTCTCCACCGAAATGCTTTCCCGCACGTTTGGCATCACCTGGCCCAGCAACTGCGTCACGAAAGTCGGCAGCAGGCGCGGGGTGTCCCGGAATGGATCAGGGCGCGCCGTATCGTCCTGATACACAAGTTCCACCTGCAGACGCGGCGGTGTTTTGCCTTGCGAAGGATCGTCACCATGATGCTGCGCGCCCAAGTCGCTGGCGGCACTGCTTTTTTCGATGCGGCGCGGCTGCACCGCGAAGGTTTTTTGACCTCCGTGCAGCTTTGCATCCAGGAAAGGATTGACGCGCATGCACTGTTACAAGGCAAGGCGCGCGCCGTTTCCCTCATCATCCGCTAACCATATGCGATTACCGCTTTTTTAAGCCGGGCAACGGCATAGTCGCGCGCTAAGGCCGGAAGAAACTGGCCAGGGATTGGTGGATTGTGCTGAACGCCGCTTTGCAGAACCGCGACGAAGTCGCCCAGCTGAGCCTGCTGGAAGATGAAACCCGCTTGCGCCTGTCGGCGCAGGCTGCCGGTGCCGCGACCTTCGACTGGAATGCCGGCATGGCCATCATCGCCTGGGACGGCGCCACCGACATTCTTCCCGCACATATCGATTGCCGTGACGCGGTCAGCTTCATGGACAGCATCGCGCCCGAGCGCCGTCCGGCGCTGACGGCGCTGCTGGACCAGCGCGCTCCGGGCAACAGCAGCTTTGAAATCGATGTCGAGATCGCCGGCGCCATGGGCGCGGTGGGCTTCACCCTGGCGGGCACCCGCATGGCGGGCGATGATGGCCGCACCCTGCGCCTGGTCGGGCTGATGCGCGATACCAGTGAGAGGGTGCGCGAAATGCGCCGCCTCAGCTACCTGGCGACCCGCGACGAGCTCACCGGCCACCTCAACCGCAACGCCCTGCGCGAGGAACTGGCCGGCGCCATCGAGCGTGCCCGCGCCGAAAGCCGCAACTGCGCCTTCCTGGTGGCCTCCATCGACCGGCTGGCGATCATCAATGACAGCTTCGGCTTCGAGGCGGGCGAGGAAGTCATCATGGGCGTGGGCGAACGCCTGGCCCGTACCCTGCGCGGCAGCGACATCATCGGACGCATCGCCGGCAACAAGTTCGGCGTTATCCTGAAGAACTGTTCGGAGCGCGAGATCGCCGTCGTGGCGGCACGCCTGCGCGCCAGCGTGCGCGCCAACACGATGGACACAAGCTGCGGCATGGTCGCCGCCACCGTCAGCGTCGGCGCGGTGTGGCTGCCCCAGGCGGCCTCCACCAGCCAGGAAGCCATGCTGCGGGCCGAGCTGGCGCTGAACAAGGCGCGCGCCAATGGCCGCGACGGCTTTGCCGTCTACCAGCCTTCGCCGCAGCGCGAGAGCGCACGGCTGCGCCAGATGCAGATCGCCGACGAGGTGGTGCAGGCATTGAAGGAGAACCGCCTCAAGCTGGCGTATCAGCCCATCATCCAGGCCCGTTCGCGCCGGACTTCGCATTACGAGTGCCTGCTGCGCCTGCAGCAGCCCGATGGCTCGATCCTCACGGCCGGCCATTTCGTGCCGGCCTGCGAGCAGATGGGTATCGTGCATCTGGTGGACCGCTGGGCGCTGGAAGCCACCATCGCCACCCTGAAGGCGCAGCCTTGCGTCACCCTGGCGGTCAACGTGTCGGGCACCGCCGCCAGCGATCCGGTGTGGCTGCAGGATTTCGTGGATTTTGTGCGCGGCCAGAAGGCCGTGGCGCCGCGGCTGATCGTGGAACTGACCGAAACTGCCGCCCTGCATCACTTCGAGGAAAATGCCCGCTTCGTTTCGCAGTTGCGCGAGCTGGGCGTGCGGGTGGCGATCGACGATTTCGGCGCCGGCTACACGTCATTCCGCAATTTGCAGATGCTGCATGTCGATACCGTCAAGATCGACGGTTCGTATGTGAAGGATCTCAGCCAGTCGCCGGAAAACCAGGTGTTCGTGCGCACGCTGGTGGGGCTGGCGCGCAGCTTCGACATCAAGACGGTGGCCGAATGGGTGGGCAATGACGAAGACGCCGCCCTGCTGCAGACCTTCGGCGTGGATTATTTCCAGGGCTTCCACTTCGGTGAGCCGTCGCTGGACCCCAAGTTCTGACGTCCCACCTCTCCTGTCATGGCCCTGACGCCGGCGGGCCATGACAACAGGGCTCACTTATTCCAGGTCGTCACTTTGGAGTTGCCGTCATTCTCGACGGTGACGGTGAATTTGTGCCGGGGATCTTCGAAATCCACCAGCCAGCGATCCTTGAACTGCTGCGTGCGGGCCATGGTCAGGGCGCCGCAATGTCCATTGCAGTATCTGGTCAGCCGCACATTGGCGGTGCGCTGTGCTTCACGCTCCGTCATGGGCGCGATGCAGCCCATGACGGTGAGTGATGCGACGATGATGATGCCCCCCCGAGCGGCCCACGCCACGGGGTGCGTCACTTTTTGGCCAGCTCCGCCAGTTGCTTGCGCATCGCTTCCATTTCTTCCTTGAGGTCGGCGACCTCGTCGGAAGCCGGCTGCTTGGCGGCGGGCTTGGCTTCGGTCTTGGCCGTGCCGCCAAACGGCACGAACATGGCCATGGCGTTCTCGAACATCTGCAGGTTCTGGCGCGTCAGGTTCTCGACCATCTGGTTGCCGCCGCCAAGCGCTTCGGCAATGCGATCGCGCATGGCGCCCTGGTTCTTGGTGAAGCCTTCCATGCTCATGTCCAGATAGCCGGGCACGAAGGACTGCAGGCTGTCGCCATAGAAGCGGATCAGCTGGCGCAGAAACTTGATGGGCAGCAGCGACTGGCCCTTGGCTTCTTCCTCGAAGATGATCTGGGTGAGCACGCTGCGCGTGATGTCGTCACCCGTGCGGGCGTCCTGAACCTCGAACTCGGTCCCTTCCTTCACCATCGCCGCCAGGTGATCCAGCGTCACATAGGAGGATGTCTGGGTGTTGTAGAGGCGCCGGTTGGCGTACTTCTTGATGACGACCGGACCTTCGGCTTTGGCTTTATCTTCCGACACTTATGTTCCCCAACTCTGTTACCCGCGCCCCCCGAAGGCGCCAGCGCCTAAAACATCACCCCGCAGCGCGGGAGTCCAGCCTGAATGTGCAGCCGCAGCACGAAATAACCGGAATGTGACATTCCAAGCCATTGAAATATAAATATAATCCAATCCAGGTTTACCAATGGCCGCGTTCGCGGCATTTTGCGCCTCGCAATACCCCGCAAAAAGAAAAGCAGGACCCAGTCATGGAAGATGTTGTCATCGTTTCGGCCGCGCGCACCCCGGTCGGGTCCTTCAACGGGGCGTTCGCCACCGTCCCCGCCCACAAGCTGGGCGAGGCCGTCATCCGCGCCGCGCTGGAGCGCGCCAGGGTATCCGGCGAAGAGGTAAGCGAAGTCATCCTGGGCCAGGTACTGACCGCCGCCCAGGGCCAGAACCCCGCCCGCCAGGCGTCGATCCTGGCCGGCTTGCCCATCGGCACACCCGCCTGGGGCATCAACATGGTCTGCGGTTCGGGTCTGCGCACCGTGGCGCTGGGCGCCCAGGCGATTTTGAACGGCGACAGCAGCATCGTGGTCGCCGGCGGCCAGGAAAGCATGAGCCTTTCCACCCACGCCGCCTATCTGCGCGCAGGGCAGAAGATGGGCGACCTGCAGTTCATCGACACCATGATCCGCGACGGTCTGTGGGACGCCTTCAACGGCTATCACATGGGCGTGACCGCCGAGAATGTCGCCAAGCAGTGGGAGATCACGCGCGAGCAGCAGGACCAGTTCGCCGTCGCCTCCCAGAACAAGGCCGAGGCGGCGAAGAAGGCCGGCAAGTTCAAGGACGAGATCGTTCCCGTCACCGTCAAGGGCCGCAAGGGCGATACCGTTGTCGATACCGACGAATATATCCGCGACGGCGCCACGCTCGAGGCGATGGCGGGCCTGCGCCCGGCCTTCGACAAGGCCGGCAGCGTCACCGCCGGCAACGCTTCGGGCCTCAATGACGGCGCCGCGGCGCTGGTGCTGATGACCGCCAAGGAAGCCGCGAAGCGCGGCCTGACGCCGCTGGCGCGTATCGCGTCGTGGGCGCAGGCGGGCGTGGACCCCAAGGTGATGGGCTCGGGGCCGATCCCGGCGTCCAAAAAGGCATTGGGGAAGGCGGGCTGGAAGGCTTCTGACCTGGACCTGATCGAAGCCAACGAGGCCTTTGCCGCCCAGGCCTGCGCCGTGAACAAGGACATGGGCTGGGATACCGCCAAGGTGAACGTCAATGGCGGCGCCATCGCCATCGGCCACCCCATCGGGGCATCGGGCGCGCGTATCCTGACCACGCTGCTGTTCGAAATGGGCAGGCGCGACGCCAAGAAGGGCCTCGCCACCCTGTGCATCGGCGGCGGCATGGGTATTGCCCTGACGGTCGAGCGCTAAGTCGCACTGCAGCATCGGATTTTGTTGAACCGCCCGGAAATCCGGGCCTAACTGCTGGCCAGACAGGTCAGCAAAGGAAAATACATGGCACGGGTAGCGGTGGTCACGGGCGGCACGCGCGGCATCGGCGAGGCGATTTCGGTGGCGCTGAAGGACGCGGGCTACACGGTGGCGGCGAACTATGCCGGCAATGACGAACGCGCCAAGGCCTTCACCGATCGGACCGGCATCAAGGCCTTCAAGTGGGATGTCTCATCCTTCGAGGATTGCACGGCCGGCATCGCGAAAGTGGAAGCCGAACTCGGCCCCGTCGACGTGATCGTCAACAATGCCGGCATCACCCGCGACGGCACCATGAAGAAGATGACCCGTTCCCATTGGGACGAGGTGCTCGATACCAACCTGGGCGGCTGCTACAACATGTGCAAGGCGGCGTGGGACGGCATGAATGCGCGCAAGTTCGGGCGTGTCGTCAATATCGGCTCGATCAACGGCCAGGCCGGCCAGTATGGCCAGGTCAATTATGCCGCCGCCAAGTCGGGTATCCACGGCTTCACCAAGGCGCTGGCCCAGGAAGGCGCCCGCGCCGGCATCACCGTCAACGCGATCGCGCCGGGCTACATCGACACCGACATGGTCGCCGCCGTGCCCGCTGACGTGCTGGCCAAGATCGTGGCGCGCATCCCGGTCGGCCGCCTGGGCCAGGCTAGCGAGATCGCCCGCGCCGTGCTGTTCCTGGTGGCGGACGAGGGCGGCTTCATCACCGGCTCGACGCTGTCCATCAATGGCGGTCAGCATATGTA
>CBIHOI010000040.1:0-16185 GCA_966211925.1 uncultured Hyphomicrobiales bacterium
CGCCGGTCAACCGTTCGCGCACCATCAGGCCCAGCACTTCGGCGATGGGCGCGTCCTCGCGGCTTTTGGCTTTACCCAGCCCCTTATTGAGTAACCGCTGTTCTAGGCCCGCAGCAAGATTTGCACCAACGCCCTTCATGGCCAGCGAACCGATTGCTTCGACGCGAGCCTGCTCTGCAGCCTCGAAAATTGCTGCGCCGTCCGGTGTTTTGGGGCGGAATTGTCCGTCTATTTTGTCGTTGTGGTAGGCCAATTTCAATGCATGCGCGTCACCCGAGCCGCGAATGATGGCGAGTTCGTGAGCCGTCATTGAGCGGGAAGGGCTGGGTAATTTCGCTTGCTTGGATTTGCCCGTGAACAGTCTTTGGAGCGATCCCCACCAACCCTGTGGTTCGGAAACGAATGAGACTTCCAACTCCGGTTCGCCCGAGAGCGCACGGGTCGCACCCATGATGGCGCGCTTGACCCTCTCGTTGGGAGACTCTGTCACGCGACAAGAACTCTAGCCGCACTCTCCGGCAATTCCTCGCCAAAGCAGCGCTGGTAGAATTCCGCGACCGATGCGCGTTCCAGCTCGTCGCACTTGTTGAGGAAGGTCAGGCGGAAGGCAAAGCCGATATCGTCGAAGATTTCCGCATTCTGCGCCCAGGTGATGACCGTGCGCGGGCTCATCACGGTGGACAGGTCGCCCGCCACGAAGGCGTTGCGCGTCATGTCGGCCAGGCGCACCATCGCCGAGATGGTCTTCTTGTCATAACCCGGCACCTTGGCCGAGACGATCTCTTCTTCGGCGTCATGCGCCAGATAGTTCAGCGTGGTGACGATGCTCCAGCGGTCCATCTGACCCTGATTGATCTGCTGGGTGCCGTGATACAGGCCCGTGGTGTCGCCCAAACCGATGGTGTTGGTGGTCGAGAACAGGCGGAAGGCCGGATGCGGGTGGATCACCTTGTTCTGGTCCAGCAATGTCAGGCGGCCCGATACTTCGAGCACGCGCTGGATAACAAACATCACGTCCGGACGGCCGGCATCATATTCGTCGAACACCAGCGCCACCGGACGCTGCAGCGCCCAGGGCAGCAGCCCTTCGCGGAACTCGGTGACCTGCTTGCCATCCTTGAGCACGATGGCGTCCTTGCCGATCAGGTCGATGCGGCTGACATGGCTGTCCAGGTTGATGCGGATACACGGCCAGTTCAACCGCGCCGCCACCTGTTCGATGTGCGTGGACTTGCCGGTGCCGTGATAGCCCTGGACCATGACGCGGCGGTTGAAGGCAAAGCCGGCCAGGATAGCCAGCGTCGTCTCGCGGTCGAAGCGATAGGCGGGATCGATCTCCGGCACATGCTCGCCGCCCTTCTTGAAGGCCGGAACCTTCATGCCGGTCTTGATGCCGAACAGGCTCGCCGCATCGACCGTCGTATCGGGCGCGGCGCTGACGTCGAGGGGTTCGTTATGGGTGCTCATGATCTGATCCGGTATGCCACGAAGGATAACGCGGCAGACGCCCGATCAGGAGAGGAGGCCGGAAGCGCGCAACACGCCATAGGCTTTGATGACCTGTTTCAGGCGCTCTTCCGCGCCCCGGTCGCCGCCGTTTGCGTCGGGGTGGAAACGCTTCACAAGTTCCTTATACCGCGCCTTTATCTCGATCAAGGTGGCGTTGTGCGCCAGCTGCATGGTGTCGAAAGCCATGGTCTGGAGCCGTGTCAGATGGCGCTCAGGACGCCGCACAGAGGTGTCGCCGTCCTCGTCGATCACCGCATGACTGTCATGCAACTGGCCCAGGGGTGACTGTCCCATCCGGGCCTTGGCGGCGCGTTTGCCGAGCTGCCAGGTGGGGCGATGGCCGGTCAGCGCATCCAGCCGGAAGGCCTGGATCTGGTCGTCGTCCATGTCCTTGAAATAGTCCCAGGCCTCGTTGTGGATGCGGGCATGGGCGGCGCAGTACCAGAAATATTCCGTCAGATTCTTGGGCGACTTGGCGACGCGGCAATTGCCGGGGCCGACGCAGTTCGGGGCCTCGCACAGGCGCACTTCCGGTTCCGGCTTGCGGGCTTTGCCGCCGGGCTTGATCCGCATATCCATTTTAAAGCGCGGCGCGCGAGGTTCGGCCATGGGGTAAGTATGGGATTGAACGGGTAAAAAACAAGAAAAGGTATCGCTTGACTTTCAGCGGGGGGATACGAAGTTGCGTCTATGCGCATTGCCGACGCCATTCACGACAAACTGACCGCCGCTTTCGCGCCCCAGGCGCTGGAGGTGCGCGACGAAAGCGCCCGGCATGCCGGCCATGGCGGCGCCACGCGGGACGATGGCAGCCAGGGCGAAACCCATTTCCACGTCCGGCTGGTGTCACAGGCCTTTGACGGCGTCAGCCGCGTCGAACGCCAGCGCCGCGTCTATACGACCCTGGCGGCGGAACTTGCAGGCCCCGTACACGCGCTGTCGCTGGCGGCGCTAACGCCGGCCGAGGCCGCCCGGTCCTGATCCTCAGGAACGCGCCGACGATGCCGTTGCGGTTTCCCGCTGGCCGGCAGCAGGCGGTATCACGCGCAGCGCCGTGATCTGGTTGCGCTGGCGGCGCATGATCTCGAAGGTGTAGCCGAAGAAGGCGAAACGCTGGCCCGCATCGGGAATGGTGCCCGATTGCGCGATGACAAGACCGGCCAGGGTGGTGGCATCGTCTTCCGGCAGCGACCAGTCCAGTTCGCGGTTGAGGTCGCGCACCGGCACCTTGCCGTCAATCAGGTAGGAACCGTCAGGACGCCGCCGCACCTCGCGCCGCGCCTCGTGCGGATGCTGATCGGAAAGGTCGCCGAACACTTCTTCCAGAATGTCTTCCAGCGTCACCAGTCCCTGCAGTGCGCCATATTCGTCCACCACCAGGGCAAACCGCATGCGCGTCTCGCGGAAGGCGGCAAGCTGTTCTTCCAGGCTGGTGGTTTCGGGCACATACCAGGGCGGGGCGATCAGGGCGGCGATATCGATCTGATCCAGGTCGCCGCGATGTTCCACCAGCGCCCGCGCCAGGTCCCTGGCCGACAGGATGCCGATGATGTTGTCCTGTTCGTCGCGCCACAAGGGCAGGCGACTATGCTGGGCTTCGATCACGGCATCCACCAGTTCGCGCACCGGCAGGTCGGCGTCGAAGCTTTCCATGCTGGTGCGATGGCGCATGACGTCGCTCACCTCCAGGTCGCGCAGGTCCAGGATGCCGCCCAGCATGTCGCGATGCTCGCGTTCGACACTGCCTTCCTGGTGATGCAGCTCGATGGAACCGCGAATATCTTCATGTGCTGCATCGGCGCTCTCTTCCAGCGCCCCCTTGACGCCCACCAGCCACAGCACCCGCCACACCAGCCATTGCACCGCCACGATCACCGGCGACAGCAGTGCCACCACCAGGCGCAGTGGCCCCGCCACGAACAGCGACACCCGGTCGGTGCGCGCCACCGCCAGGGTCTTGGGCATGGTTTCCACGAAAATCAGGATCACCAGGGTCATGATGCCTGTGGTGATGGCCACGGCCTTGGGGCCATAGCGGTTTTCCAGCACCGAGGTCGCCAGCGAAGAGGTCAGGATGTTGATAAAGGTATTGCCCAGCAGCACGGCGCCGATCATGCGCTCGCGGTTGGCGACCAGCTTGTTGACGTTGGCCGCGGCCTTGGAGCCGTCCTTTTCCAGCTGGTGCATGCGGCCGCGCGACACGGCGGTCAGCGCCGTCTCGGACGCCGAGAAAAAGGCAGAGATCGCCAGGAGAATGACGATGGCGCCGATATAGACAAGCATGTTCCAGGGGCCCGAAGCGGTGAGGCCGGCAATACTAGCGGTTTTTCAGCCCGTCAGGACAGTTTTTACGGCATCCAGCGGCACATCGCGGGTGACAAAGGCCTGTCCCAGCCCCTTGAGCAGGATGAAAGTCAGCTTTCCGTCCGCCACTTTCTTGTCATGCGCCATGTGCGCCACCAGTTCGTCGGCGCTGGCGCGGGAACCGGGAATATCGGCGATGGCCGTGGGCAGGCCCACCGCCTTGAGGTGGCGGATAAAACGGTCCGCATCCTGGCCAGGGCACAGGCCCAGCTTCACGGAAAGCTGGAACGCCAGCGCCATGCCGATCGCGACACCTTCGCCATGGTTCAGGCGGCTGGAGAATCCGGTGGCCGCCTCCAGCGCATGGCCGAAAGTATGGCCCAGGTTCAGCAAGGCACGGTCGCCGGTTTCGCGTTCGTCGCGCGCGACGATGTCCGCTTTCATCTGGCAGGAATGGGCAACGGCTTTTACCAGCGCCTTTTCATCGCCGGCCATCGCTTTTACCGCGTTGGCTTCCAGCCAGTTGAAGAAATCCGCATCGCCCAGCGCGCCATACTTCACGACTTCCGCATACCCGGCGAGCAATTCGCGGCGGGGCAGGGTGGCGAGCAGCGCCGTATCGGCGATGACGATGCGCGGCTGATAGAACAGTCCGACCAGGTTCTTGCCCTGCGCCGCATTGATCGCTGTCTTGCCGCCGACGGAGGAGTCCACCTGGCTCAGCAGCGTGGTGGGAATCTGCGCAAAGGCGACGCCGCGCTTCAGGATGCCGGCTGCGAAGCCGGTAAGGTCGCCCATGACGCCGCCGCCCAGCGCGACGATCAACCCCTTGCGGTCCACTTCCAGGTCCAGCAGTTCGCCGCACAGTTTCTCAAGCCCCGCGAAGCTCTTGCTGCCTTCGCCCGGCGCCATGATGATCGGCCTGGCCTTGATGCCGGCCTGCTCCAGCACCGCCAGCAAGGGTTTCAAATGCAGTTCCGCGACATGACTGTCGGTCACCACCGGCACCACGCTTTTGGCGAAGGGCTTCAGCAGCTCGCCGGCGTGCGCCAGCATGCCGGCCCCGACATGGATGTCGTAGGCGCGCGTCCCAAGGCCAACGGAAATCGTCTCGCTCATGGCGCTTCGCATAGCCCGTTCCGGGCCAGCTCGGCAACAATCCTGTCCACCAGTTCGCCATGCGGCATGTCCGCCGATTCCAACACCATGTCGGCCTGGGCATAGACGGGCTCGCGCACGGTCAGCAAGCGTTCCAGGGTGCCGCGCGGGTCGTCATTGTTCAGAAGCGGCCGCGACTGATCCTGGGCCTGGCGCTTGCGCACCCGGCCCAGAAGAATTTCCAGCGGCACCTTCAGCCAGATGGTGAAGGCCGAGGCGCGCAGTGCGGCGCGGGTTGTCTCGTCCATATAGGCGCCGCCGCCGGTGGCCAGCACATGCGGCGCCTCGCCCAGCAGGCGCGCGATCACGCGGCGTTCGCCATCGCGGAAATGCGGTTCGCCATATTTCTCGAAAATATCCTTCACGGACATCTGGGCGGCCTGTTCGATCTCGTAATCGGCATCCGCAAACGGCACGTCCAGCCGCTTGGCCAGCCGGGTGCCGATGGCGCTCTTGCCCGCACCCATCATGCCCACCAGTGCCACGGTCTTTGTCAGTGTCATGCGTCAATCCGATACAGCCATGGTACAAATCTGTCCATGACTCGTCCCGCCAATAGCGCCCACCTGATCGAGACCTTCCTTGACATGATGGCGGCCGAGCGCGGCGCCGGCGCCAATACCCTGGCCGCCTATCGCCGGGACCTGATCGACTTCTCCGGCCATGCCGATCTGCGCACGGCCAGCCGCGATGATGTGCGCTCATTCCTGAAAAACCTTTCCGCCTCCGGCCTGGCCGCGTCTACCCAGGCCCGCAAGCTGTCGGCGCTGCGCCAGTTCTTTGGCTTCCTCTATGCCGAAGCGATCCGCAGCGACGATCCCACCCAGGCGATCGAGGCACCACGCGCGTCGCGCCCGCTGCCCAAGATCCTGTCGGGCCATGACCTCGACAAGATGCTGGCGACGGCGGCGCAGGATACCTCGCCCGAAGGCTTGCGCCTCACCCTGATCGTGGAAATGCTGTATGGCGGCGGCCTGCGCGTCAGCGAGCTGGCGGGCATGAAGCTGGCGGCGGTGCAGACGAAAGAGAATTTCATCCGCGTCACCGGCAAGGGCAACAAGGAGCGCCTGTCGCCACTCAACGTGTCCGCGCGCGCCGCGCTGGAGGCTTACCTGGCGGTGCGCGACCAGTTCCTGCCCAAACACGACAAGGCCAACCGCTATCTCTTCGTGTCGCGCGGCGCCGAAGGCTTTCTCACCCGGCGGCGTTTCCATCAGTTGCTGAAGGGCCTGGCGCTGAAGGCGGGACTCGATCCCGCCAAGGTCTCGCCGCATGTGCTGCGGCACGCTTTCGCCACCCATCTGGTGGAGGGCGGGGCGGACCTGCGCAGCGTCCAGACCCTGCTGGGCCATGCCGACATCGCCACCACCCAGATCTATACCCATGTGGCGCGCGACCATCTCAGCCGGGTCATGCAGTCCGCTCACCCCTTGTCCAAAGGCGGCGCAAAGCCCAAAACCGCCAAGAACGTCCGTTAACCCATTGCAATATAATGGTTCTTTAGGCGTTTCTTTTGCCGGATGCCTGTGTCATTTTCCGCCGCCCAAGGTGATTTGAGACCATGCATTACCTGGAATTCGAACGACCCATCGCCGACCTGGAGGGCAAGATCGTCGAGCTGCAAAAGCTCGCCGAGGAAGACCCCAACATGGACATCGGCACCGAAGTCGAGCGTCTGCAGGCGCGCGCCGGCACGCTGGTGGCTGACACCTATGCGCGCCTGACCCCATGGCAGAAGGTTCAGGTGGCGCGCCATCCCGGCCGCCCGCACTTCCTGGACTATGCCCGGCGCATCTTCGACGATTTCACGCCGCTGGCTGGCGACCGCTCCTTCTCCGAGGATCAGGCCGTGGTGGCGGGCCTGGCGCGTTTCCGCGGCCGGCCGATCGCCTTCATCGGCCAGGAAAAGGGCAACGACACCCAAAGCCGCATCAAGCACAATTTCGGTTCGGCCATGCCCGACGGCTATCGCAAGGCCGTGCGCATTTTTGAACTGGCCGACCGCTACAGCCTGCCGGTGCTGAGCTTTGCCGACACCGCCGGCGCCTATCCCGGCGTCAGCGCAGAAGAGCGCGGCCAGGCTGAAGCCATCGCGCGCTCCATCGAAGCCGGCCTGTCGGTGAAGACACCCTTCATCGCCACCATCATCGGCGAGGGCATGTCCGGCGGCGCGATCGCCATCGCGGCGGCTTCACGCGTCTATATGCTGGAACATTCGATCTATTCGGTGATCTCGCCCGAAGGCTGCGCTTCCATCCTGTGGCGCAGCGCCGACAAGGCACAGGAGGCGGCCACCGCGCTGAAGATCACGGCGCAGGACCTGCTGCAGATGAAGGTGATCGACGCCATCATCCCCGAGCCGGTGGGCGGTGCCCATCGCGCGCCCACGGAGGCCATCGACGCTGTCGCCGACCAGATCGCGGCGGGACTCAAGGAAATGGACGGCGTATCGGGCGAAGAACTGCTGCGGCAGAGGCGCGCGAAGTTTCTCGCCATGGGACGAAACCTGTAGGCACGCTAGCCACCACGGCGTGCCATGACCACGACGAATTCCCCCGCTTCCTTTGCTTCTGGCGGCATCCACGTTGCCCTGACATTTTGATGCCCAGCAGGGAAACCGGCCAGCGCGCGGGTGCCTTTAATCACCTCCATGGCTTTTTCATCCAGGTCTGGATAGCCGCTGCTGAAAATTACCCTGTCGTCCACGACGTTGCCGTTATCGTCCAGAATGAGCGAAAGATAGGTGTCGCCCATCTCAACACGCTCTATGGCGCCTGCCGGATATTGCGAGGCGGGAAGGGTCACGCTGGTATCGATCGGGGGTGGAAAACGATCAAAGACGCGCCAGCTGACCAACACCGTCTCCTGTGTCGACGCCATGCTGCAATCGGCGGAAAGGGGTTGCCAACGCCAACGCTCTTTAACGAACGAAATTGCCGCGTCATCCAGTCTTGGTGATCCGCTGGGTCGCAGCAAGCTGATGTCACCTGGGGTGCCATCCTTCAGAATTGTGACCTTGAACTGAACTTGACCCTTCTCGGACCGTCTCACGGATGCAGGCGGATAGGGCGGAGGTATGTGTGTCGATATAATTGGCGTCGCCGATATTCCGGCCGCGGGACAGGACGTCGCCGCATCCTCGGCAAAGGACGCCGTCGCTCCGGCAAGCAGGACGGTAAATGTTGCCGGGACGAGGCGCATGAGCATGTCACCAGGATTGTTGCGCGCAGACTAGTGCCAGAAAGAACGGCACGGCAATGGCGGAATAAAAAGGCCCGGATTTCTCCGGGCCTTTTGCTTTGCGCGGGCGTGATTACCGCGCCATGCTCAGGCTGCCGTTCGGCACCCAGCCCTTGTTGTCCACTTCGTCGGTGACTTCGCGCCACACGCCATCGGTATTGCCGGTGGGGTAGAGGATCATGCCGGGGTCCAGCGTGCGCACGACCTTGCCCTTTTCGCTGGGCGTGGCGCGCATCACGCCGGGGCGCGACATGGTGACGGTGCGCTGCGGCGCATCGGCCTTGGCATTGTCCGACAGGCCGCCCATCTCGCCCACCAGCTTGGAATAGGCATCGATGTACGCCAGGGTGACCACCTGGCCGATGGCGGTGTTGGCATAGTTGCTGACACCGGCGCCGCCGAACACGCCGCCGCCGAAGCCGCCGCCGCCCACGCCGAAGCCGATGTCGGTCTTGTCGCCATGGCCTTCGGCGATGGCCTGCTGCTCGCTGGTGCGCACATTGGTGACCGACAGGATCACGTCCGCCGTCTTGGAGCTGATCGAGATGTTGGAGACGATGGCGCCGGCAAAGCCGCCCATGAAGCCGCCCAGCAGCCCGCCGACATTGGTGCCGCCGGAATTGGCGTTCTTGTTGGTGATGTCGGGGACCAGGATATAGTCCGCCGCCTTGATCTGGCCGCCGCCGATATTGGAGCCGCCCTGCAGGCCGCCGCCGGCCGCCAGCGCGCGTTCCTGCTGCGCCATTTCAAAGCCCTTGCCGCGGTCCACCAGGGTGAAACAGCCCGACCGCTGCACGAACAGCTTGATCAGGGCTTCGGGCGATTCCAGGCCCAGTCCTTCCCACCACTTGTTCTGCGGTTCGCGCACCGCGATGGTCCCGATGCGATGGCTGCAAGTTGGAATCTCGGCCTTGGCGCGCTCGGTCTTGTCGCGGATCGAGGCTGCAAATGCCGGCGGCGTGACTGCCGCGGAAGCCATACAGACAGCCGCCACCATCGCGGCGGATTTGCCAAAATGCATGCGAACACCCCTTCAAATTGCCCAAAGTTGACGCGCGAACGCCCGCCCGCGCCGGCGGAAGATACCCAAAGATGAATTTTGCGCAATGCCCACGGAGATGGGGCGTGGGGCGGCGGTTACCACCACCCTCGCCACTTGAACCACATCAGCGGAATGATCGCGCTCAACACGATGGTGCCCAAAGCGAGGGGGTAGCCGTCATGCCAGGCCAGTTCCGGCATGAAATGAAAGTTCATCCCCCAGATTCCGGCCACCAGCACCGGCGGGATACCGACGACGGACCAGATGGTCATCACCTTGA
This sequence comes from uncultured Hyphomicrobiales bacterium, assembly GCA_966211925.1. Lineage (GTDB taxonomy): Bacteria > Pseudomonadota > Alphaproteobacteria > Micropepsales > Micropepsaceae > Rhizomicrobium. The sequence continues at coordinate 9,534 of CBIHOI010000040.1, forward strand.
ACAGGTCATTCTGCTCGGTCGAAATGAAGCCCAGGTCTGCATCCAGCAGGAACTGGATCTTGTCAGTGAGATGCACTTCGTAATCATTCAGCGACTGCACGTCGGCAACGGCCATTTTCAGCCGTGCCTTGACCTGCGCTTCCATCCAGCTGTCGCCATGTTCATTGACGTAGGGGATCGCGCGCTGCAGCACCAGCATGGTATCGCGGATATGGCTCAGCCGCTCGCCCATGTCGCCGATTTCCACCAGCGTGTCGCGCAGCATGGAGTTGACCTGGCTGACATTGCTCTTCTGCCAGTCCTGCATTTCCTTGTGGAAGATGCGCTGGGAGATTTTCAGCGCTTCGGCGCGCAATTCCTCCAGCCGGTCGGCGTTATAGTCGACCAGCGCCTCGATGATCACCATGAAGATGTCCGGGGCATTGCGCTCACGCCGTGCCACCCGCTTGGTGATGGCCTCGAAGGTGTGAAGCTGGGCGAAGCGGATGGTCACCAGAAGGTCCCTGGTCAGGACAAAGCCCAGCGGCGTGGTGACGTCTTCTTCCTTGCCGGGGCTGTGCGGCGTCACCGGCACCGAGATGGTGAAGACCTCGTCCTCATACTGCAGCCGGCTGGAGAATTCGATTTCCTCAAGCTGTTCGCGCGGGGGGATGTCGAGCTTGTAGACCGTGCAGGCCTGGGCGATTTCCGCGTTGGTGGGATTGTAGAGGTCCACCCACACCATCCTGCCGCCGGAGGAATGTTCAGTCAGCACGCGAATCTCCCTTGCGCACCATAACGCGCGAATTCGGCCGGCGGCGCAACGGGACTTGCGTGGACTCTAGGTCAACGCCCCGTGGCAATGCTTGTACTTGCGGCCCGATCCGCAGGGGCAGGGCGCATTGCGCGAGGTGTTGGTCCAGCTTCGCGGATTGTTGGGGTCCACCGGCGCATCATCCGGCCAGGCGCCCGCCTGCTCGACTTCATTCTCGCCGGTCAGCGGGTTGATGTGGCTGGGGAACATGTCCGGCATGGGGGTGGCTTCCAGCGGCGGCTGCGGCCCGGTCTGGATCTTCACTTGCATGAGCTGGCGCACCACGTCCGTGCGCAAGGTGACAAGCAGGGACTGGAACAGCTCGAAGGCCTCGCTCTTGTACTCGTTCAGCGGGTCGCGCTGGCCATAACCGCGCAGGCCCACATACTGGCGCAGGTGATCCAGGTTGACGATGTGCTCGCGCCAGTTGTGGTCCAGCGTCTGCAGCAGGATCGCCTTCTCGACATAGCGGGTGACTTCCACGCCATGCTCGGCGGTGCGGGCAGCGGCGCGTTCCTCCACCGCCTTCAGGATGCGCGACAGCACTTCCTCGTCGGCGATGCCTTCTTCCTTGGTCCATTCCACCACGGGCAATTCCAGCCCGAAAATCTTGACCACTTCGTCCTGCAGGCCCGCGGCGTCCCACTGTTCGGCATAGGCCTTTTCCGGGATGTGGCGTTCCACCAGCGTCTCGACCACCTCCTCGCGGAAGTCGGCGATCTGGTCGGAAACGTCTTCCGACGACATGATCTCCTTGCGCTGGTCGAAGATCACCTTGCGCTGGTCGTTCAGCACGTCGTCATATTTCAGGATGTTTTTGCGGATTTCGAAGTTGCGCGCCTCGACCTTCTGCTGAGCCTTTTCCAGCGCCTTGTTCACCCAGGGGTGGGTGATGGCTTCGCCGGCTTCCAGGCCCAGGGTGGTCAGCACGCGCTCCATGCGCTCGCTGCCGAAAATGCGCATCAGGTCGTCCTGCAGCGACAGGAAGAACTTCGACGCGCCGGGATCGCCCTGGCGGCCAGAACGGCCGCGCAACTGGTTGTCGATGCGGCGCGATTCATGCCGCTCGGTGCCGATCATGTAGAGACCGCCGGCGGCGAGGGCGACCTGTTTGTGGGCGGCCACCTCGGCGCGGATGGCATCGGCCCTGATGGCGCGTTCGGCTTCGTCGGTAATCTCGGCCAGCTCGGCCTTGATGCGCATCTCGGCATTGCCGCCCAGCTGGATGTCGGTACCGCGGCCCGCCATGTTGGTGGCGATGGTGACGGCGCCGGGCACGCCGGCCTGGGCGACGATGAAGGCTTCCTGCTCGTGATAGCGAGCGTTCAGAACATGGTGCTGGATGTTGCGCTTGTTCAGCAGCGCCGACAGATGCTCGGACTTCTCGATCGAGGTGGTGCCGACCAGCACGGGCTGGCCCTTGCCGCGGCATTCCAGGATCAGCTTGATGATCGCTTCGTTCTTCTCGTCCTCGGTGCGGTAGACCTCGTCATCGGCATCGATGCGCGACACCCCGACATTGGTGGGAATTTCCAGGACGTCCAGCTTGTAGATGTCCATGAACTCGGCCGCCTCGGTCATGGCGGTGCCGGTCATGCCCGCCAGCTTGTCGTAGAGGCGGAAATAGTTCTGGAAGGTGATGGAGGCGAGGGTGACATTCTCCGGCTGGACCGTGACGCCTTCCTTGGCTTCCAGCGCCTGGTGCAGGCCTTCGGAATAGCGCCGGCCTTCCATCATGCGGCCGGTGAATTCGTCGATGATGACGACCATGTCGTTCTTGACGATATAGTCCTTGTCCTTCTGGAACAGCAGGTGCGCCTTCAGCGCCTGGTTCACGTGATGGACGATGGAGATGTTCTCGGTGTCGTAGAGATCGCCATGCTCCAGGATGCCGGCAGCCTTCAGCAGCTGCGACATGTGCTCGTTGCCATTCTCGGTCAGCGACACCTGGCGGGATTTCTCATCCAGCTCATAGTCGTCCTTGACCAGGGCGTTCATCACCGAATCCACCGAGCGATACATCTCGGTCTGGTCTTCGGTGGGGCCGGAGATGATCAGCGGCGTGCGGGCTTCGTCGATCAGGATGGAGTCGACTTCGTCCACGATGGCATAGGCGTGGCCGCGCTGGCTCATCGTGTCCAGCGAGTATTTCATGTTGTCGCGCAGATAGTCGAAGCCGAACTCGTTGTTCGTGCCATAGGTGATGTCGCAGGCATAGTTGGCCTTGCGCTCATTGTCGTCCAGGCCGTGAACGATGACGCCGACGGTCATGCCCAGGAAGCGGTAGATCTGCCCCATCCAGTCGCTGTCGCGCTTGGCGAGATAATCGTTGACCGTCACCACATGCACGCCGTCGCCGGCCAGCGCATTGAGGTATGTCGCCAGGGTGGCAACCAGCGTCTTGCCTTCGCCGGTCTTCATCTCGGCGATGTTGCCGCTGTGCAGCACCATGCCGCCGACAAGCTGCACGTCGAAATGGCGCTGGCCCAAGGTGCGCTTGGAGGCTTCGCGCACCACCGCAAAGGCTTCGGGCAGCAGGTCGTCCAGGGTCTCGCCCTTGGCCAGCCGCTCGCGGAACAACACCGTCTGGCTGCGCAGCTCCTCGTCCGACATGGCGACGAAGCGCGGCTCCAGCGCATTGATCTTGGCCACGTTGGCCCACAGGGGCCGGACCTTGCGTTCGTTGGCCGAGCCGAAAAGCGACTTGGCGATCGTGCTGAAACCCAGCATGAATTCCTCTGTACGCGCCGGAAAAGTGAGGCGCCCTCTAACTTTTTCGAATGAAACGTCCGCCAAAACCGCATGGCGGCCGCGCCGGAGACATAAGAACGCCGTATCCCATTGTCAAATCTGGCTTTCGGCCGAAAATCCCCGGCCCGCGCCCCGTTCTTGGCCCTTGTCAAACCAGCAGATTTTCCGATTATCGCCCGCCCCATGCCGGGGCGAAAATCAGGGGAAATCATGGCCAAGACCGCGAAAAAGACTCAGAAGGCCGCCCACCCGGTTTCTCCCTTGGCGCCCAAGGGCTTCCCCAAGCTTCCCCCGCTGGCCGGGGTCCGTCTGGCGACCACGGCCGCCGGGGTCCGCTATGCCCAGCGCACGGACGTCCTTTTGGCCCTGCTGGCCCCCGGCACCCAGGTCGCCGGGGTCTTCACCACCTCCAAGACCGCCAGCGCCCCGGTCCTGTGGTGCCGTGACAAGCTCAAGGGCGGGGAGGCGCGGGTCCTGGTGGTCAACAGCGGCAATGCCAATGCCTTCACCGGCAAGGCCGGTATGGAGGGTGTCAACGCCATCGCCAACGAAGCCGCCGCCGTGGCCGGCTGCCGCGCCGACCAGGTCTTCATGGCATCCACCGGCGTGATCGGCGAGCCGCTGCCCAGCCACAAGATCACCGCCGTGCTGTCGGGCCTGGTGCGCGAGACCGCGGCCGGCAACTGGAAGGCGGCCGCCGACGCCATCATGACCACCGACACCTATCCCAAGGCCGCCAGCGCCACCGCCATGATCGACGGCGTCAAGGTGACCATCAACGGCATCGCCAAGGGCTCGGGCATGATCGCGCCTGACATGGCCACCATGCTGAGCTTCGTCTTCACCGACGCGACCCTGCCGGCCCCGGTGCTGCAGGAATGTCTCAGTGCCGGCGTCGGTCCCAGCTTCAATTCGATCACGGTGGATTCCGACACCTCTACCAGCGACACACTGATCCTGTTCGCCACCGGCAAGGGCGGCAAGCACACCGCCATCACCAAGGCGTCCGACAAGAAGCTGACCGAATTCCGCCGCGCCCTGGACGCCGTGCTGCTCGACCTGGCACTGCAGGTGGTGAAGGACGGCGAGGGCGCCCAGAAGCTCATCAAGATCGATGTCACCGGTGCCGAGAGTGATGCCGCCGCCAAGCGCATCGCGCTGTCCATCGCCAACTCGCCGCTGGTCAAGACCGCCATCGCCGGCAACGACGCCAACTGGGGCCGCATCGTGATGGCTGTTGGCAAGAGCGGCGAGGCCGCCGACCGCGACAAGCTGAAGATCAGCTTCGGCGGTCACGTGGTGGCCGAAAAAGGCATGCGGGCTGCGAAATACAACGAAGCCACGGCGACCAAGGCCGTGACGGGCCGCGACGTGGCGATCGCCGTCGATCTTGGCATCGGCAAGGGCGCCTCGCGCGTCTGGACCTGCGATCTCACCCACGGCTATATCGACATCAATGGCTCCTATCGCTCCTGAGATTTCCCGCCGCATCGTGCTTGGCGGCGCAGCCCTGCTGATTGCGCCGGCTGCACGTGCTGCCGATGGCGAAATCGCGGAACTGGAACGCAAGACCGGTGCCCGGATCGGCCTGGCCGCGCTGGATACCGGCAGCGGCAAGACGTTGTTCCACCGCGAAGCCGAACGCTTCGTGATGTGCTCGACCTTCAAGCTGTCGCTGGCAGCGGCCATCCTGGCGCGCGTGGATAAGGGCGCGGAAAAACTCGACCGGCTGGTGCTGTACGACAAGCCCGTGTTGGGCGTGTCGCCGGCCACCAGCCGCAACTGGCCGCACGGAATGACCGTCGCCGCGCTGTGCGAGGCCGCCGTCATCTACAGCGACAATACCGCCGCCAATGTGCTGCTGACACTGCTGGGCGGCCCGGCGCAGGTCACTGCCTTCTGGCGATCTCTTGGCGACGCCACGTCGCGGCTGGATGATATCGAGCCCAAACTCAATGTCCCCGATGGCGAACGCAACACCGCGACGCCCATCGCCATGCTGGGCAACCTGAAGGCGATCCTGCTGGGCGAGGCGCTATCGGCGGCCTCGCGTGCGCTGCTGCTGCACTGGATGGCCGCAAACACCACGGGCGGACAAATGCTGCGCGCAGGTCTGCCGTCAGGCTGGCAGGTAGGCGACAAGACCGGCCGCTGGAACGGCAGCGATCCGAAGGCCTTCGCCACCAATGATCTCGCCATCGTGACGCCATCGGGGCGCAAGCCCATCCTGATCGTCTGTTACACCCAGGGCGGCTCCACCGACGCGGACGCCCGCCCAGGCGTCATCGCTTCGGTGGGCCGTATCCTGACAACGACCTTTGCCTGACAGGCGGGTGCAACGCGTCCGCGCTAGACCAGCGCCGCGTCCAGCGTGATTTCCGCCTTCAGCAGCTTGGACACAGGACAGCCCTTTTCGGCCATGCCCGCCAGCTCGGCGAACTTCTCGGGCGTGATGCCGGGAATCTTGGCGCGCAGGGTCAATGCCGACTTGGTGATGGCAAAGCCGTCATCCTGCTTGACCAGGGTGATCTCCGCCTTGGTGTCCATCTGCTCGGCGGTGAAGCCGGCATCGCCCAGGATCAGCGACAGCGCCATGGTGAAACAGCCGGCATGGGCGGCGCCGATCAGCTCTTCCGGGTTGGTGCCGGGCTTGCCTTCGAAGCGGCTGGCAAATCCGTAGGGATAATCCGTCAGCGCGCCGCTCTTGGTCGAGACCGCGCCCTTGCCGTCCTTGAGGCCGCCTTGCCATTTTGCCGTTCCAAATGTCGTCATGGTCTTCTCCTGTTGGGGTCGTGTTGGGGACATTTCTTGCAAGTGCCAGCCATGCTAACCCTTGCACTTAACTCCAGCTTAGCGGCATGACGCCATGATGAACACACCGCTCCCCTTGATACTCGTGGTCGCGGTGGCGCTGGTGGATCCGGACGGCCGTGTGCTGATTGCACAGCGCCCCGACGGCAAAAGCATGGCGGGGCTATGGGAGTTTCCGGGCGGCAAGGTCGAGCCGGGCGAACTGCCTGAGGATGCGCTGATCCGCGAACTGTCGGAAGAACTGGGAATCTCGGTGAAGGCTGCCTGTCTGGCGCCGTTCACATTCGCTTCGCATAC
>CBIHOI010000041.1:0-15039 GCA_966211925.1 uncultured Hyphomicrobiales bacterium
GAAGGGGAGGGGCCAGATGCAGGCGCGGCTTTGGGGACTGGCTTTTGCGATGCTGCTGTCCTGCGGGGCCGTCGCGGCGCCTTTCACCCCGCCACCCGAAAGCGCCATCCCTGCCGGCCCTTTTGGCGACTCCGTGCGGCGCGGAAAGGCCATTTTCACCGACACACAGAAGTATGCGCATGGCTATGTCGGCAACGCCCTGCGCTGCGCCAATTGCCACCTGGATGCCGGCCGCCAGCCCGGCGCCGCGCCCATGTGGGCGGCCTGGCCGCTCTATCCCCAGTTCCGCGCCAAGAACGGCAAGGTGAACAGCATGGCGCTGCGCATCCAGGAATGTTTCCGCTACAGCATGAACGGACGGATGCCGCCCGATGACAGTGCGCTGCTGACCGACCTGCAGAGCTATTTCTTCTGGCTGGCCAAGGGCACACCCACCGGCGAAAAGATGGCGGGGCAGGGCTATCCGTCGCTGCCGCATCCGCCGCGCCCGCCTGACCTGCATCGTGGCGCAGCCGTCTTTGCCAGCACCTGCGCCGCGTGCCATGGCAGCGACGGCAACGGCAATGCCCAGGCGGCAATCCCGCCTTTGTGGGGGCCGCGGTCCTTCAACAAGGGGGCAGGCATGTACCAGCTGGAAATCGCCGCCCGCTTCATCCACGCCAACATGCCGCTCGGCCAGGGCGGCACCTTGAGCGTGCAGCAGGCCTTCGACGTCGCGGCCTATATCGAAAGCAAGCCCCGTCCCGCCGACCCCCGGCTGGCCAGGTCAAGATAGCGGCCGTCCGCCGGCACAGGATCAGCCGGCATAGGAAAAGGCATAGCCATGCTCCTGGGCGCGGCCCAGCGCCACGATGCCGGCCGGCACCATCACGCCATTGCGGATCAGGTTCGCGGTCAGCTCGGAGAACACAGCCTCGGGGGCGGCGCCGGTCTTGGCGGCGATCATGGCGGCCAGGCCGTGCGTGGCGGTGGCGCAGATGGCAAAGCGCGCACCTTTGCGGGCCAGCGCATCAAGCGTCTGCGACGCCCCCTCCTTGTCGGCCGCCTGGTAGGGATTGTGCAGTCTGGTCGCGGGATCTGTCAGCTTGAGGCGCTCGGAAAAAACCGGGCCGTATTTCGCCCACATCGCGTCGGTGAAGCCGAAGGGCGCGGATAGGCTGCGCAGGATGATGACGACGGCCAGGTCGGCGTCGCCCACGCCATAGGCGCTTTTGTTGGCGGCATAGAAGTTGCTGCCAAAGGCCAGCGCCTTGCCCAGCCCTTCAAAGCTCAAGGTATCGAACACCATCCGGTGGCGGCCGCCGCTTTCCAGCCAGGCGTCCTGGGGCTCGCTGGCGGGCTGCCAGCGCGCGGCCCCTGTCTGTCCCCGCGCCGGCGCGCCCATCGCCGCCGCCGCGGCTCCGGCAAGGCCCAATCCCATCAGGGCGCGGCGCACCATGCTGTTTTTCGTGGTCGGCATGTCGGCCTCTTGTTGGCTGTATCAGGGCTATTAGTGCGGGGAAGTGGCCCTGGGAGCAATGCGCGATTGGGACTGTCGCGCATCGCCTCGATATATATATTCTTTCAGAAAACGAAGCCGGGGCCATGCCACAGGAAGGCGAGCCGCGCTTCCCAACAGGGACAGGAAATCCGATGCGCATTGGCACGATTGCATGTGTACTGGCACTGCTGGCTTCGTGTTGCGGCGGTGCTGCCTGGGCGACGCCCACCAACATCGCCGTGCGCGTCCTGGCCAAGAACGCCAAGTTTGTCGGCACCGAAATGGGCGGTGTTCAGGTCACGCTGCGGGATGCGCAAACCGGCGAAATGCTCGCCCAGGGCGTTGCGCAAGGCACCAGCGGCAGCACGCCGCTGATCATGAAAGACCCGCATGCGCGCCGTGCCGTGCTGTCCGACGACAAATCCGCGAAGTTCCTGGCCACGCTTGACCTTGATCGCCCGCGCCTGATCACCGTGACGGCGACCGGACCGAACAGTCCCAGACAGGCCGCCGTGACCGTTTCTTCCACGCAATGGGTCCTGCCAGGAAAGAGCATCGACGGCGGGGATGGCTGGGTGCTCGAGCTGCCGGGTTTCGCGGTCAGCGCGCTGAACCCGCCGGCGCAGATCGACATCGCCACGACGCGGAAAATCCCCGTGCATGCCAAGGTGACGATGATGTGCGGCTGTCCCATCACGCCGGGCGGGCAGTGGGATGCCAACACACTGGAAATCATGGCGGTGCTGACCCAGGGCGGCAAAACCCTCCGCACCGTTCCGCTTGCCTATGCCGGCAAGCCAAGCGAATTCGCCGGTGACATCGATGTGGCCGACAAGGGCACCTATGAGGTGATGATCTATGCCTATGATCCGGCCGACGGAAACACGGGCCTCGACCGTTTTTCCATAACGGCCAGATAGCGCCCGTCCGGCCGTCGAACACACTCACCTTTATCCCGCGCCGATTTCATGGAATGCGCCTGACATGATGAAACAGGTTCTGATTTTGGCGGCTGCCGCCTTGTTGCTGGGTGATGCGGCTCTCGCCCAACCGCCCGCCGCTGCGCCCGCGCCGGCTTTGCTGCCGGGCAGCGGCGAGGATCTTTTCAGCAGGAACTGCGGCGGCTGTCATGGCTACGACCTGGACGGCGGCAGCGGCCCCAGCCTCTTTTCCGATACGCTCTTGTCCAAACGGACCGACGCCATGCTGCTGTACACCATCCAGAACGGCCGGCCGGGCACCCGCATGCCGCCCTGGAAGGCCCTGCTCACCGACGGCCAGATCGGCGCAATCATCGCCTATGCGCGACGGGAAGGCGATCGCCTGCACGGGCGGCAGAACTGAAGGGTTGCACGGGAATTTTGCGGTTCCCCAAGGACCTTTCGCAACCCATCCGCTTTTTCCTCGTTGGCTTTGGGTGAGCCCAAGGAGGAATGAGGCATGACGAAAAGCAGGATCGCCCTGTTGGGCGCGGTGGCGGCAAGCGCGATGGTGCTGGCCGGCGCGACACAGGCACAGGATTATCGGGACTATCGCGCGCCGTATGAAGCGCCCACCTATCACGACAGCGCCTATCACGACGGCGACGTTTATGGCGACCGCACCGAAACAGTGATTGTGCGCCCTGACTATGGCTTCATCCAGAAGCACCAGGTGATCGGCCGCGTGAACGGCGAAGTGAACCCCACGGCCTATTCGTTGCAACGCCCGGTCGAACTGGCGGACCTCGACCTGTCGCGCCCCGCCGATCGCCAGGAGATGCGCAACCGCGTCTATGAGACGGCCGTCAATCTTTGTTACGAGCTGGATGACCGTGTGCCGGGTTTGCGCGAGGATGAAAGTGCCGACAAGGAATGCGTTCGCACGGCCACCCGCAACGCCATTCGCGACGTGATGGATCGGCGCGGCTAAAACCGACCAAGCCCGGGTGGCATCAACCCCTGATGCGCCCGGGCGGTTGTCCCCGCAAATGATGGCCATGCCCGGATTTGGCTGGTGACCTGCTTCTGCGCTATTCACCCCTCTGGCCAAACCGGAGCCGCGCATGACCAAGGATGAGATCACCGCCTGGGCACTGGCCAATGGCTGGCAGCTGATCGACGGCGCCCCCAGCCTGACCAAGCCGCGCTCGCCCTATCCCGGCACGGCCGCCAACGCCATCGTGCGGCTGATGCTGAAGGCCACGGTCGCCAGCCTGGAGATCAAGAAGCCCGCCGGAAAGTGGGAAAAGGTCTCGGGCGAGAGCTATTCCAGGATTGAGGCCGACCCGGAATCCGGCGTGCCTTCGGGGCTGAAGCTAGACACTTTGGCTGGCCTTAACCAGTTGATGCAGGACAATAAAGACCGGCGGATGATGGCCGGCATAGGCGTCATGAAGCCCTGAACCTATCTTTTTGCGCGCAGGGGACTAAAGAAGGCCCGCAAATCCCCTTCTCGAAAGTTCCCGCGTGACGTTTCCCGCCTCCAATCCCGCCCTTGCCCGCGCTCTTCTGGAGCGCGATTACAATACCCCCACCCCCGTGCAGCTGGCCGTGGTGGGCGAAGAGGCAGAGGGGCGCGACCTGCTGGTGTCGGCCCAGACCGGATCGGGCAAGACCATCGCCTTCGGCCTGGCCATGTCCGAGACTCTTCTGGAAGGCGCCGAGGCCTTTGGACCGGCCCGCGATCCGCTGGCGCTGATCATCGCGCCGACCCGCGAGCTGGCACTGCAAGTGCAGCGCGAACTGTCCTGGCTGTATCACTATGCCGGCGCCCGCATCGTTTCCTGTGTCGGCGGCATGGACCCCGGCACCGAACGCCGCGAACTGTCGCGTGGCGCCCATATCGTGGTGGGCACACCGGGGCGCCTGCGCGATCACCTGGAACGCCGCGCGCTCAATGTCTCCTCGCTCAAATGCGCCGTGCTGGACGAAGCCGACGAGATGCTCGACATGGGCTTTCGCGACGACCTGCAATTCATCCTGGAGACGACGCCGGCCGAACGCCGCACGCTTCTGTTTTCCGCCACCCTGCCAAAGTCCATCGTCACGCTGGCGACGCACTATCAGAAAGACGCGCTGCGCATCGCCACCCGCAGCGAAACCAGTGGCCATGCCGACATCGAATATCGCGTCATCCGCGCCGCCGGCAACCGTATCGAAGGCGCGGTGGTCAACCTGCTGCGCTTCCTCGATCCGCCGGGCGCGCTGGTGTTCTGCAACACCCGCAACGCCGTGCGCCACATGGAAGCCCAGCTGACCGAGCGCGGCTTTTCCTGTGTCGCCCTGTCCGGCGAGCTCTCCCAGAGCGAACGCAACCACGCCCTGCAGGCGCTGCGCGATGGCCGCGCCAGGGTCTGTGTCGCCACCGACGTGGCGGCGCGCGGCATCGACCTGCCCAGCCTAAGCCTGGTCATCCATGCCGATCTGCCCAATGACGCCGAAGTGCTGCAGCACCGCAGCGGCCGAACGGGTCGCGCCGGCAAGAAGGGCATTTCGGTGTTGCTGGTGCCGCCGTCGCGCCGCCGCCGCGCCGAGGAAATGCTGGGCCGCGCCCGCGTCAACGCCATCTGGGGCAATGCTCCCACCGCGGCCGAGATCCGCAAGCTGGATCAGGAACGCCTGCTGGACAGTCCGCTGCTGGCCGACGCCAGCGAAGACGATCTGGCCATGGCCGACGAGCTGCTGAAATCGCGCGACCCGCGCGCCGTGGCGGCGGCCTTTGTGAAGATGGTCCGCGCCGGCCTGCCGGCGCCGGAAGAGATTGACGATGAGCCGTTCCAGCGCGATTCCAGGCCGCGCGGCGACAAGGGCCCAAAGGATCACAAGGCCCGCGAACGCACGCCGCGCGAACATACCCCGCGCGAACATGCGCCCCGTGACCATGCCCCGCGCGAATATGCGCCGCGTGATCATGCACCGCGTGAGCACACGCCCCGCGAATATGCGCCGCGCGAACATGCACCTTCGCGCGAACCGCGCGGCTCCAAGCCGGGCGACATGCAGAACGGCGTCTGGTTCCGGCTGAATGTGGGCCGCGAGCGCAATGCCGATCCCAAGTGGCTGCTGCCGGAAATCTGCCGCCAGGGCGAAGTCTCCAAGAAAGAGATCGGCGCCATTCGGGTGTTCGAGACCGAGACCCTGTTCCAGGTCGATGCCAGTGTCGTGGAAAAGTTCACCAACCTAGTGACCGAGCGCAAGAAGGGCGGCGTCCGCATCCTGCCGGCGCGCGACCAGACCGGCGAATCCCATGGCCGTCCGCGCGGCGAGACTTTGGCCGCCGCCGCTGCTGGTGACGCGCCCAGGCCGGATTTTGAAGGCAAGAAGCCTTTTGGCAAGAAATTCGCGGGCAAAAAGCCCTTTGGCGATAACAAGCCGTTCGGCGACAAGAAGAAGTTTGGCGGCGGCAAGAAGTTCGGTGGCAAGCCTTTTCATGGGAAGACGGGCAAGGGCAAGCCGAAAAAGCCCGCCTGAAATCTGCGTAACTCGCCAGGCCTCAGCAGAATTCCGGCGCGATAGCCGCAGATCGCGCACGTAATCCAATCAATGCCGCCCAAACCGCGCCGACTTTGCCCGGAACCGCAAAGCGCTTTGCGCTAGGCTTCTTCGCATGGGGGGATGGGGTTTGGCTTTGGCGTATCGCGCATTTGCGCGATGATTGCGAAGACGTGCGTCCCATCCGCTGATCAAGGAGTGGGACATGAAGACTTCCAGACGCGCCGCCGCCAGCATCGAAACCGCACCCGCCCGCTGGCGCCTGCTGGTCCTGACCACGATGCTGCTGTCCCTGCTCTTTATAATGGCCGCCCACGCCGCCCCCGCCGGCACCAAAAATGACGGCTATGTGCCCTTCTGGTTCGACCCCAAGGGCCGGGTGCTGATCGAAGTGCCGGTCTTCAATGAAGACGTTCTTTATTATGTCTCCGCCGCCACCAATCCCGGCTCGGTGGAGGCGCCGTTCGATCGCGGCATCCTGTTCAGTTCGGTCATCCATTTCGAGCGCTCCGGCAGCAAGGTGATCGTCAACCAGATCAACATGGGCTTCCGCGCCACCAAGGGTTCGCCCAAAACCCAGGAAGGTGTCGCCGACAGCTTCCCGACCTCAGTGCTGGCGGTGCTGCCGGTGGAATCGGACGAGGGCGGCAAGGTGATCGTGGATGCGACGCCCCTGTTCATGCGCGACGCCGCCGAGATCGGCGCCAGGTTCAAGCGCGCCAAGCTGGGTGATTACAAGTTCGATCCCGCCAAAAGCGTCTTCTATCCCCGCCGCATGAAAGCCTTCCCGGAGAATACCGAGATTGAAACGGTCTCGACCTTCACTTCCGACGTCCCCGGTGCGGCCCTCAGCAATGTCACGCCGTCGCCCGGAACCTATACCCTGCGCATCCATCATTCCTTCCTGAAGGCGCCCACCGGCTACACCCCGCGCGTCACCGACAGCCGCATCGGCGTCAGCGGCATCCGCTTCCAGGATTTCTCCAAGCCGGTGGACGACAATCCCTATACCCAGTGGGCCACCCGCTGGCGGCTGGAGAAGAAAGACCCCAACGCCGCGATGAGCGAGCCCAAGAAGCCCATCGTCTATTATTTCGACCCCGCCATTCCCGATCCCATCCGCCATGCCATGAAGCAAGGGCTCCTGTGGTGGAACAAGGCGTTCGAGGCGGCCGGCTTCAAGAATGCCATCGAGGCGAAAGACGCCCCGCCAGACATGGACCCAATGGATATCCGCTATGCCTATGTGCTGTGGATACAGCGTGATGAACGCGGCTTCTCGTCGTCGGGCAATTATCACGACCCGCGCACCGGCGAGACGCTGGGATCCAAGACGCACATGGATACCTATCGCATGCGCACCATCGCCAACTATTACGACGCCTATTCCGGCGGCCTGCCGTCGGACGGTTCGGGCATCACGGTTGCCGATCCCAGCCTTGTGAGCCCGGATCTGTGGGCCAAGATGCCCAAGGGCCAGCGCGACATGGTGCTGCTGCGCCAGGCGCTGCTGACGGCCCATGAACTGGGCCACACGCTGGGCTTCCCGCACAACTGGGCGGCCAACATGAACAACCGGTCCTCGGTGATGGAATATCCCACGCCGCGCGTGAAGGTGACGAACGGCAAGCTCGACCTTTCGGAATCCTTCATGAAGGAAATCGGCGCCTATGACATCATGACGGTGCGCTATGCCTATACGCCGTTTGCGCCCGACAAGGAGAAGGCGGGCCTCGACGCCATCATTAAGGACATGCACGACAAGGGTCTGGTCTATACCCGCGACGCCGACCCGCGTTACACCTGGTATGACGATCGCGAAACCCCCATGGCCAACCTGAAAGAGACGGCCGCGGTGCGCAAGATCGCGCTGGCCAATTACGGCACCGCCATGCTCAAGCCCGGCGAGCCCATCGGCTCCTTGCGCGACATCCGGTTGTGGATCGTCTATCTCAACCAGCGCTATGCCATTGAATCCGCCACCCAGTATATCGGCGGCATGTTCCAGAACCTCACCACCAAGGACGAGGCGCATCCCCTGCCGCCGACCGAATTCATCCCGGCCGGCGAGCAGCGCGAAGTCATGAGCCTTCTCATGGATGTGGTCGATCCCAAGAATCTGGAGATCCCGGAATCGCTCCTGGTCCAGCTGGCGCCCGATCCCGGCCGAAACCTGGAAGACCTGTCGAACGACGATACTTTCGACCAGTTGCGCGTCGCGCGCATCCTGACCGCCATGACCCTTGTGCCGCTGTTCGATCCGGCGCGCGCCGCGCGCATGGTGGCCCTCAGCGCCCGCAAGCCCGACACCTATACCTTCCCGGACATGGTGGGCGATGTCATGGCCGCCACCTGGAAGAAGGCGCCATCGGGCAGCGCGCAGGAAAAGGCACTGCTGCGTGTCACCCAGGGCGTCGCCATGCAGGCGATGATGACGCTGGGCGGCGCCAGGGACACCGCGCCCGAAGCCCGCGACTATGTGCTGGACCAGCTCAGCCTCCTGGCCGACGACCTGAAGGCGCGCAAGGACGGCGACCCGCTGACCGACGCCTTCTATCGCCAGTCGGCGCGCCAGATCGCGCATTACCTGACAAATCCGGAAGCCAATGTGCCCAAGGATATTGAGCCATCATGGGGCAAGGGACCGCGTTCGCGCTTCCCGATGCCGCCCGGACCTCCCCTGTAAGGAGGCCGCCGCTGCAAGGGCAGCTGCAGCGTGCGGATGGAAAGGCGGCGCGCCTCACCCCGGAAAAGAGGTGGCGCCGCCTTTTTCATGCCTAGAGCAGCGGGCGGCCGTCCGCCTGTGGCAGTGACACCTTCATCACTTTCGCCAGTGTGGGTGCGATGTCGCGCATGTCGATCTCGCCCAGTGCCGCCTTGGCGATGCCCGGCCCCGCCAGGATGAAGGTGGCGCGCATTTCCGGATGGGTGGGGAAATAGCCATGCGTGCCCTTCACCGCGCCCGGCGAAACCGCCGGCTTGGCGGGGTCGGTGCCCATGACATATCCCGGCTTGAAATCCACCCAGAAGCTGGCCATCGGCGGCCCGCCCATGCGCGCAATCTCGTTTGCATCCGCAACCTGCGCGATGCCCAGTTCGGGCCTGGCCGCCAGTCCCGCCAGCAGCGCCGACACCTTCGCCTTCAGCGCTTCGTCTTCGGGGTGTGCCAGCACCACCGCCACCGACGCGCCGCCCCAGGGCTCGGCCTGCCAGCTTGCAACGTGTTGCCTGGCGTCCGGCGTGATCAGGCCCGCCTGCACGAAGGGCGCAATCAGGTTTACTTCTTTCTCAACCGGTGCAAAGCCGTGATCCGACACGATGGCCACCACCAGGTCCGGCTGCGCCGCGCGCGCCTTGGCCACCAGTGTGCCAATGGCAGAATCCAGGGTTTCCAGCGCGGCATTGGCCTCGGCCGAGCCGGGGCCGAAGCCATGCTCGACATGATCCAGCCCGCGCAGATGCACCGTGGTGAACTGCGGATGCTTCAACGCGATCAGGGCGGCGGCGAAGCGGGTGCGGCCGACATCTTCTTCCACCGTTTCGCCATCGGCCGCGATCAGGGGAAGTCCGGCGCTTTTTTCCAGCTGTGTCACAAGACCCGGTGTCGCCAAAGCGCGCACCAGCTTGATGTCTTCGTCATGCAGCACCGGCGCCCGCCAGTATTCCGGAACGTTATAGTCGATGGCGCGGGCCTCGACGCTCACCGGCCAGGACAGGTTGGCGACCTTGCCGCCTTTTTCATGCACCGCGTCCCACAGGGTCTTCACTTTTATGTCGCGCGCATACCAGTACCAGCCGCCCATATTCTGCTGCAGCGGATCGAAAGTCTGGTTGCCGGGGATGCCGTGCCGCGCCGGCCACACGCCCGTGATCAAGGTGGTGTGGTTGGGATAGGTGACGGTGGGCAGGGCGTTGCGTACGCCGCTGGCCGTGGCCCCTTCGACCGCCAGCTTGCGCAGGGTAGGGATTTTCAACCCACGCTTGTCCGCGTCCAGCACATCGCCGGGGCGCAGGCCATCCACCGAGATCATCAGAACGGGTGCGGCCTCAGCCGCCATCGGCGCGCACAGCAAAGCCAGGCCCAGAAATGTCACGCGACGCATACCGCTCTCCAATGATCAAAAGCTGATCACTAGTCGCGCCGTTCGACAGGGTGATGACAAACGGCCGCACGGCCGACTGTGCGCAACCGCAGCATTTCATAAAAATGAAGCCAAACCGTTTTCGCTCCGTATTTCGCGCCACCTAGGAAGCAGCCCTGTTGTTTAACCGGGGATCTTCCATGACCATTTCTGTGCGTTGCACCGTCGCGCGCCTTCTGCTTGCCACCTCAGCGCTGACGGCGCTGACCGCCACCGCCCGCGCCGAAGATGCCATGGATGTGGAAACCGTCATCGTCACCTCCAACCGCGAAAGCACCCATTCGGCGGTGGAGTTGAGCGGCCTGCAGGCGCAGAAGATCCTGCCCGGCATCAGCCCGCTGAAAGCGATCGAAACCCTGCCGGGCGTCGTCTATCAGACCGCCGATCCGTGGGGCAACAACGAGCAGAACCTGTCGCTGGTGGTTCATGGCTTCACCACCCAGCAGCTCGGCTTCACCATGGACGGCGTGCCGCTGGGCGACCAGCAGTATGGCAACTATAACGGCCTGTCGCCGTCGCGCGCCTTGACCAGCGAGAATGTCCGCCGCGTGTCGCTGTCATCGGGCACCGGCGCGCTGGGCGTGGCCTCCACCAGCAACCTGGGCGGCGCCATCGAAACCTTCTCCAGCGATCCCACCGACACCATGGGCATCGATGCCCGTCAGACCGGCGGCAGCTATGACACCAGCCGCAGCTTTATCCGTTTCGACAGCGGTGACATCGGTGGCGGGTGGATGGGCTATCTGTCCTACCTGCACCAGAACCAGCGTGCCTGGGATTTCGACGGCTACCAGCATGGCGATCAGCTCAACCTGAAGATCGTCAACCAGACCGATGCGGGCAAGTTCACCTTCTATGCCGACTGGGATTCCAAGGTCGAACCCAACGAAGACGCCACCAGTTTCGGCAACCAGCAGACCGCTGCCGCCGCCGGCTTCACGCCCTATACCCGTCCCTTCCAGTATCCCAACCTGGCGGGCGCCATTGCCTCGCTGCAGGCCAACCCGGCCCAGCCGGGCACGCCACCGGTGTCGCAAGGCAACAACTTCTCCAACTATCACTCGGCGGCCCAGCGCGAGGATGCGCTGACCTATGCCCAGTATGACTGGAACGCCGCGCCGGGCCTGACATGGTCCAACCAGGCCTATTTCCACCATGATACCGGCCGTGGCGTCGTTGCCGGCCCGGTCAACAATGCCGGCCTGCCGGGCCTGTTCGCCATTTATTACCCGCAGCTGGTGGTCGGCGGCTCGGCCACCTCGACCGGCAGCCTGACCAATATCATCAACCAGTTCGGCGGGTTGGGCTATGAGGCGCGCACCACCGAATACCGCATCAACCGCTTCGGCGTCCGGTCCACCCTCGACTGGCAGCTGGGCGATCACCAGATCGAGGCCGGCATCTGGTACGAGCGCAATGCCTCGCGCACCGGCCGCCGCTGGTATCCTTTCAGCGCCGCCAACAACGACCTGACCCCCTATGACGTGCCGCGCAACCCCGCCTTCACCCAGTATGACGTCAGCCTGCGCACCGATGTGGTGCAGCTGCATCTTCAGGACCAGTGGCACATCACCCCGGACCTGACCTTGTCAGCCGGTGTGAAATCCAGCCTGCAGACAGCGGGCAACAATGTGATCGTGCAGCAGAAGAACCTGGCGGCCGGCAATGTCGCGGGTCTTCCGGCGACCAGCCCGCAGGTTCAGTTCCCCACCGGCTCGATCACCTCCAACAACTGGTTCCTGCCGCAGGTCGGCCTGACCTGGGACGCCACCGAAAGCGAACAGGTGTTCGTCAACGTGCAGGAGAACATGCGCCAGTTCGTTCCCTACGCGGCGGGCAGCAACTTCTACGGCGCCTCGCCATGGAGCCTGGGCAGCCAGCAGGCTTTCGACACCTTCAAGAATACCGCCCATCCCGAACGGTCCTGGACCTATGAAGCGGGTGTGCGCAGTAGCCGCCAGATCGACAGCGATTTCCTGACCGGCATCGATGGCCAGATCAACTATTACCATGTCGATTTCTCCAACCGCCTGTTCAACGTCGCGACCTACAACTTCATCAATCCCAATCCTGCGATCCTGGTGAATGTGGGCGGGGTGACGGCGGACGGCGTGGACCTGGCGGCGACCTTCCACTTCGGCGAGCACTTTGCCTTCTATGACGCGGTGTCCTGGAACCAGTCCCAGTACAACGACAACATCCTGCCGGGCGGCATCATCAACACCACGCTCCTGATCGCCGGCAAGCAGGTGCCGGTGGTGCCCAACTGGCTGAACAAGTTCATCCTGTCCACCAACTGGGGCGCCTTTGAAGCCCAGGTGAATGGCGACTTCATCGGCCGCCGCTACGCCACCTATACCAATGACATCAAGGTGGGCAGCTCGTTCACCACCGGCCTGGAAGCCAGCTACACCTTTGAAGATATCGACATCCTCAAGAAGCTGAAGATCAGCGGCAACATCACCAACCTGGCGGACATCAAGGGCATCTCCACCATCAACGTCACCGGCGCCAGCGGCGGTTATCAGGGCTTCCCCATCCCGCCCCGCATGTTCTTCGTCACGGTCAGCGGCAACCTTTAAATCAGTCCCCCACTTGGAGGGCGGCGTCACAGGACGCCGCCCTCTTTTTTTGCCCGCACATTACAACTTATCCCCATCCCTTCGCCGCGCAGTACAATGCGGTGATGACAACGGGATCGCATACCGCACCGCCGGGCCTGTCTACCGCTTCTCCATCGCTAGGGGCGAGGAGGGTGGTGCCGTTCATCAAAACAACGCCCCAGCCGCAAGCTGGAAAACAGGTGTCGGGGGCTGCTGGCAGCCGACAGACGGCTCGAAAACCTGTCCATCCCTTATCCGTTTCGCACCTGCGGAATGGTTTTGGCCTTCGCGTCAGCCTGTCGCAGGCGTATGCTTTTCCCACTGGAACAGGTCCACGGGTAGCCGTGACCGACGGCAGCAGTGCCGCCAGGCCAAGGCGCCCCGCCTCAACAACGGGAGAAGCGCCATGACCATCAGGAACCCCATCGAATGGAGCGGTGCGCAGATCGTATCGGCGGCGCACGCCGCCGGTGCCGTGCAACGATCGCTGGAACATATGCAGCGTACCGCGCATTCGCCCGCGCCGGCGGTACGCCGGATCACCAACGCCGATGTGTGGCAGTCGCTGCGGCTGGGCTTTGCCGACTTCGAGGCCTATCGCAGCGACGTGATCTTTCTTTGCGCCACCTATGCGCTGGTCGGGCTGGTGATGGCGCGGATTGCCTTTGGCGCGGATCTTCTGCCGCTGCTGTTCCCGCTGGCCTCCGGCTTCGCCATCATAGGCCCCCTGGCGGCCGTCGGCCTCTACGAGATGAGCCGCCGCCGCGAGCAGGGCGCGCAGGTGGGATGGGCCAATGCCTTCGACGTGCTGAAAGCGCCGGCCATTGGCGGTATTGCTGCATTGGGCGTGATGCTGGTCGCGCTGTTCCTGGCCTGGCTGGCGGTCGCCTGGATCATCTTCCAGAACACCATGGGACCGGCGGTGCCGGCCGCGCCCCTCGCCTTTGCCCATGACGTGTTCTTCACCGCGGGTGGCCAGGCCATGATCGTGCTGGGTGTCGGCGTTGGCTTTGTCTTTGCGCTGCTGGCAATGATGTTGAGCGTGGTGTCCTTTCCGCTGCTGCTGGACCGCGATACCGGGCTCGATACGGCGATCCGCACGTCCTTCCGCGCCGTCATCGACAATCCCGGTCCGATGGCCTTGTGGGGTCTGGTGGTGGCGCTGCTGCTGCTGGCCGGCACCGCGCTGGTGTTCGTCGGACTCACGGTGGTCGTGCCGGTACTGGGTCACGCCACCTGGCACCTGTATCGCCGCCTGATAGCCTGAAGCCTTCCGCTTCGCGCATTTCTTGCTAATGTCCCTCCAAAATAAGACTGGAGGGACACATGAAACGCAATTTCCTGGCGGCACTGTTTTTGACGACCACGGCTGCGCTGGCGCAACCGGCCACGGTGCCGGCGCCGCAGATGGTGCCGCATGCGGGGCCGGTGACCAAGGGACCGTACCAGCCCCAGGCGCTGTTGCCGGGCGGGATCGTGATGCCGGTGTGGCCGGCCGGATCGCCCTATCTCAACGCCAAGCGTGTCAGCGAGGCCGAGGTCTACACCATGGATCCGGTGGTCAATGGCCGTGTTTCGCGCATCGTCAATGTGCACAACCCCTCCATCGAGGTGCACCTAGCGGCGGAAAACATGAACACCGGCACCGCGATTATCGTGGCGCCGGGCGGCGGCCATACATCGCTGGTGATCGGGCTGGAGGGCGCCGACCAGGTGCCGCAATTCTACCAGTACGGCATCAGCACCATCATCCTGCGCTATCGGCTGCGCAAGGACGGCTATGATGCCAAGGTCGACGCGGTCCGCGACATCCAGCAGGCCATCCGGCTGGTGCGCGCCCATGCCGCGCAGTGGCACATCGATCCCCACAAGATCGGCGTGATGGGCTTTTCCGCCGGCGCCGAACTGACCATGGCGACGCCGCTGCAATATCCGCAGTTCGATGCCGCGAACAATATGCCGGGTGATCCCTTGGCCGGTATCTCGTCGCGGCCGGACTTCGTCGCCTCGATTTACCCAGGCCCGTCGCTGTTCACGCCCAATGCTGTCAAGATCGCCGGTGTGCCGGCAATCCCCAGGGACGCGCCGCCGTCGTTCATCGCCGGCGCCGGCTTCCAGGACAAGGTGCATGCGGTGTGGGCGGATGAGTATTTCAGCGCCATGCTGAATGCCGGCATCCCGAATGTCGAAATGCACATCTTTGCCCGCGGCGCCCATGGCGGCGGCTCGGGCTATCGCCAGTTCACTGCAGAAGGCAGCTGGGGTGACCGCTTTATCCACTGGATGCGCGACCTGGGCTTCTTCAACAAGCCTGGCGTGGAGACATTGGCGGCGCAGGACGT
>CBIHOI010000042.1:0-15038 GCA_966211925.1 uncultured Hyphomicrobiales bacterium
GGCGCTCCCTACCGCGTGGTGGGGCTGCCCGATGGGGGCGCACGTCCCGTCCACCCGTCCCGGCCCCCGCCCCTCTGCCCCGCTCGCTGGCGCCCCCCCTCCCTCCCGGGGGGCGGGGACCGAACAGTCGGCCCGGCAGACTATTGCAGCCCGCGTAGCGGCGCCCAAGGTGGATATCTCTGCTGCATCGCAGCAGCGGTCCGGCTGCATTTACAGGTCCCCGCAAAAGTGAAAAGTTCGGTGACAATGCATCACTGATGCGCAAACGCGCCGGACAAACCGGCGGGACCCGGGAGGATTACATGGAAACCACACGCAGGATGTTTGTCGGCATGGGCACGGCCGCTATGGCGGCCGCGGGGGCGCCGGCTGTCGCCGTTCCGATGTCGCTATCGATGGCGAAGGACAAGTTCTGGATCGCGGCGACCACGCCCTGCGACAAGAATTACGAGTTCGACGCCGCCGCCTATGCCGAGCAACTGGCCTGGTGGAAAAGCCAAGGCGCCGACGGTGTGCTGGTGCTGGGCACCAATGGCGAAGGCCCGTCCTTTTCGGTCGCGGAGCGCAAGAAGATCGCCGAGACCGCCGTCAAACACCGCAATGGGCTGGACCTGATCATCACCACCGGAACGCCCAACTTCAAGGAAACCATAGAGCTGTCGCAGCATGCTGCGGCGATCGGCGGTGACAGTGTGCTGATCCAGCCGCCCTTCTATTACAAGAACCCCAAGGCGGACGGGTTGCTCGAATATTTCCGGCTGGTGATGGCCAAGCTGCCGGCCAAGACCCAGGTCCGCTACTATGACATTCCCCAGGTAACCGGTGTGACGATCAATCCGGCCTTTGTCACAGCCATGGCGGAGCAGCATCCCAACTTTGTCGGGATCAAGAATTCTCATGGCGTGGCGGACGAGTTCGAGGCTCTGTCCACCCAGACCCCAGGCCGCCTGAACATCATCTCGGGCACCGACAACAACATGCTGGCGGCGCTGAAGCACGGCAACGGGGTCATCCTGGGATCCGGCAACGTCTATACAAAGATCGTGGCGGGCATCTTCGCCGCCCATCGCGCCGGCCAGGACGTGCAGCCGGCCTTCGACAAGCTGACCAAGGCGACCAGCCTGATGGCGGCGAATGGCTACAGCTCCAACTACAACGCCATCAAATATGCGTTGAACCTCATGATGGGCAGCGACCGGATCAATATCGCCCGCCCGCCGCATGTGCCGTTGAGCGACGAGGAAAAGGCCAAGCTGCGCGCCGGCGTTGCCCAGCTCAAGACGATGGCTTGATTTCTTCGTGTTCACCGCGGCCTGGCCAACCGCCAGGCCGCGTTTTTATGGTCGGGAGACGGGATGATGAAGCGCCGGCGATTTGCTCTGGCATGTGTTGCCGCCCTCGGGCTGGCGGCGCCTGCCTTTGCGCAGGACGAGGCCTGGTACGCCTGGTCGCCCAAGCCCGATAAACTGCCCTCCTACGGCAAGAACAGGCCCGTCACCCGTCTGCCGGCCTTGCTCGCACGGCACAAGGGAGAGGCCCGCTGGAGCGAACAGGTCATCCGCACCAGGCGCTACGATGCCAAGTGGATTCAGGCGGCGCCCGGGGACAGGGAAGCGACGAAATACTGGGGCGATGACCGCGCCGTGTGGGTTGTTTGGGGCGGGCAGATTCGCTTCACCATTGAAGGCCAGCAACCGTTCGTGGCGACCAAGGGATTCCTGGTGCAAGTGCCGCAGCGGGTGCGCTATTCAATGGAGACTATCGGCAACGAACCGTCGCTGCGGTTTGAAGTGCTGCATGCGGGTATCGCGCCCTTATATGCGGGCGATGGGCCCAAGCCGGCGGACCTGCCGGGGACGCACTATGTAAAAATCTCCACGCCGACCCAGCCGGACTCCTATGACCAGATCAACCGGCCGTATGTGGATTTCTTCAAGGACGTGGTCGCTGCGGATCCTGTCCATGGGCCCAAGCAATCACGCGTGGTATCCGATGAAGCGAACCTGGTGAACATGATCCGCGGCGCGGGCGTGCGGACACCGCCGGCCACCAACCGGGGGCATTTCCACATCGGCGATGACGAGTTCTGGTTCATCCTGGAAGGCAGTTGCGATTATTTGATCGAGGATGTCGGTCTTCTGACAGCCGATGCAGGCGACATCGTGTTTGTGCCCCCGGGGCGCTGGCACCGCGCCAGCTGGGCCTTGAACAAACAAGGTGGGGCCCAGACCGACACGCGATTGTCCTTCAATGTCAGCCCCAACCTGTTCCACAATTTCGGCGAAGACGCCGGCGGCAAGCAGTAGAGAATCCGATGCGCAATAGGCTCTGGACCATTGCCGCGATTGCCTTGCTGGCCCTGCCCGTCAGCGCGCAGCAGCGCAAAGTCTATCTCGACTGGGCGCCCAAGCCCGACCATATGCCGGACTATGCCGGCCCCAACCAGCCGGTGAAGCGGCTGGATGCTGTGTTGGCCCGGCACAAGGGGCAGTCGAGCTGGACCGAGGATGTCATCGAGACCGAGCGCTATAGCGCCAAGTGGATTTCCATGGCGCCGGGTGAAAAGACCCGTACACAATTCTATGGCGACGACCGTACCGTGTGGGTGGTGTGGGGCGGCAAACTGAAATTCACGATTCGGGGCCAGGAGCCCTTCATCGCCACCAAGGGCTTCCTGGTGCAGGTGCCGTTACGCGTGCCCTATTCGATGGAAACGGTGGGCGACGAGCCTTCGCTGCGATTTGAAGTGACGCGCGGTGGGGCGTTGCCGTCCTATCCGGCCACGAAGGAGGAAAAAAATCCGCCGCCGCCCGTCGCGGGGCAGCATTACGTGAAGGTCAGCTATCCGCCGACGCTGGTGGCGGGCGGCATGGGCAGCTATGACGCCATCAACAAGCCTTCCCTGGATTTTCTGAAAGAGGTCGTCGAGAAATACCCGACCGGCGGACCGCGCACAAAGCTGTTTGTGGGAGACGCCGACAACCAGGCGATGATCATTCGCGGCATGGGCGTGGCAATACCGCCCGACAACAATCTGGGCCATTTTCACATTGGCAATGACGAGTTCTGGTTCATTCTGGAAGGCAAGATCGCCTACCAGATCGAAGGCAAGGGGCTGCTTGTCAGTCAGGCTGGCGATGTGGTTCTGGCGCTGCCGGGCCGTTTTCACCGCGCCAGTTTCGCGCCGGGCCAGATGGACACGCGATTGGCATTCAACCGCAGTCCGACCATGCAGCACAATTACGGACCGGACGCGAACGGGACACAGTGACGGCTACAGCCTTATTGTCATGCCGTCATAGCCGGGTTCGACGCCGGGCGGCAGGCTCGACCTCAGCGTGGCATAGTCCATGTCCACATGCATGTTGGTGAGGATTGCGCGCTTCGGCTTTACACGCGAGATCCAGGACAAAGTGCGTTCCAGATGGGCGTGGCTGGGATGGGGTGTCAGGCGCAGGGCATCGACGATCCAGCAATCAATTCCCGACAAGGCTGCAAAGGCGGCCTCGTCCAGCGCATCGACATCGGGGCAATAGGCGAACGGTCCGAAGCGGAACCCCAGGCTGCGAATGCGGCCATGGCCCAGCCCGATAGCCTGCACCGGCAAAGCGCCGCCCGGACCATTGATCGCGAAAGGCATGAACGGCTCGGCAATCTGGTGGGCGGCAACGATAGCCGGATAGCCACTGCCGCGCTGGCTTTCGAAGACATAGCCGAACTTGTGACGCAGGCTGCGCAGCGCGAAGTGGTCGGACCACAGATCCAGCAGCTTGCCCTGTTGCTGCAGCGTCAAAACGCGCAAATCATCCATGCCATGGGTCTGGTCCGCATGGTCATGGGTGATCAGCACACCGTCCAGCCGGCCGATATTCGCGGCCAGGAGCTGAGCGCGCAGGTCCGGTGACGTATCGACCAGCACGCGCGTCTCACCGGCGTCGGATATCTGTGTCACCAGGATGGAGCAGCGGGTGCGCGCATTTTTCGGCTCGGCCGGGTCACAATCGCCCCAGTTGGGGGCGCCCTCACCCAGCCTCGGTACCCCCCCGGATGAGCCGCAGCCCAATATGCGAACCTGGATCGTCATGCCGGCCGCGCGACCTTGGAGAACAGCCGGAAGAAATTTTCCGTGGTGGCCGTGGCCAATTCGGCCGCACTCACACCTTTCAGCTCTGCCAGCATGGCGGCGGTATGGACGACGAAGGCGGGCTCGTTGGTCTTGCCCCGATGCGGCACCGGGGCCAGGTAAGGCGCGTCGGTTTCCACGAGTAACCGGTTCATTGGAACCGTCTTGATGACATCGCGCAACGCCGCGGAGTTCTTGAAGGTGGCGATGCCAGAAACAGAGATGTACAGCCCCAGTTCCAACGCGGCGTCTGCCAGTCTCTGGGTGCCCGTGAAGCAGTGGATAAGGCCCGTGAATTCCCCCTTCGCCATTTCATCGCGCAGGATATCAATGGTGTCGTCGTCGGCCTCGCGGGTGTGAACGATCACCGGCAGACCGGTCTGTCGCGCCGCGACGATGTGGCTGCGGAAATTGGCTCGCTGCGGGTCCCGCGGCGAATGTTCATAGTAATAATCCAGCCCTGTTTCGCCGATGGCCACGACCTTGGGATGAGCGGCTTCGGCGATCAGGGCGGCGGCATCATCCAGCAATTCTTTTTCGGATTCATGCGGGTGAACACCAACGCTGCACCAGACATTGTCATGCGCCTCGGCCACGGCCCTGACGCCAGGAAACCGTTTCAGTTCGGTGCCGATAGAAACGCAGACGCCGACCCCCGCAGCTTTGGCCCGCGCCACGACGTCATCCACCTTCCCCGCATAGTCGGGGAAATCGAGATGGCAATGGGAATCGACAAGCATCACAGTGCCCCACGCCGGGCCACGCCAGACAGATCGCGCGCCGCCGTCAGCACCGCCTGGCGCGGTTCCAGGTGCAGGCCTGTGGCGCGGCTGAACCCCTGCTCAAGACGGCCCAGCAGAGCAACCCAACGATCCAATCCACCCGCACCGCCATGCGCCTTTGCGCGGATGCGATCAGCCAATGCCTCTGTGAGGAAGCTGCCGAAATTGTCGAGCCCGTCACGCATTCGTCCCAGCTTTTCGCCCAAGGTCAGAAGCGCCAGCAGGTCGGGATCGCGGGCCTGGTCGATCAGGCGGTCCGCTTCCTGTGCCAATGCGCCGCCTTCGCCGGTCGCCAGGGTCAACGCCGCACCGATGCTGCCACCCGACAGTCGTGCCAAGGCCGCGCGCTCCGCAGCCCCCATATCCGGCAGGTGACGCACCAGAAGGCTTTCAAGTACTGCATCAGGAAGCGGCCGCATATCCAGCCGCTGGCAACGCGAGCGGATGGTTGGCAGCAACCGCCCCGGCGTGTTGGACAACAGCAGCAGCATGGCGTTTCCGGGCGGTTCTTCCAGCATCTTGAGCAATGCGTTGGCGGCATTGTCGTTCATGTCGTCGGCGGTATCGACAATGGCGACCCGCCAGCCGCCGGCGCCGCTGGTCATACCGAAAAAATCAGACAGGCGGCGGATCTCGTCCACTGACAGCACTGTCATCAGTTTTCCGGTGCGCGAGTTGATCGCCCGCTTCAGTATCAGCAGGCCGGGATGGGACTGTGCCGCGACCTGCCGCGCTGCGGGATCATCCGCGGGCACAGACAGATCTTCGGCGCCGACATCGGTGGCACCATGGGCCAGCAGGTAGCGCGCAATCCGATAGGCCAGCGTGGCCTTCCCGGTGCCGGGTGCGCCCGTGATCAGCCAGGCGCTGGGGGGGCGCCCCGCGCGCAACGCGCGCGCCGCCCTGCCCAAGGCGATATCCTGGCCGACCAGATCAAAGGTTTCGCGCGGATGGGCGAAACCTTCCACGCGGTCGCTGTCATTGGATTCGGGGGCGGCGGAACGTTTGGCCATGCGTTTTTATAGATCGAAACGACGGGCGACGGCGACGAAAATGGCCTGCGCCACATCATCCACGCCGCCGGAGGCATCAATCACCCGGCAGCGCTCGGGCGCGCGTTTGGCGATGTCGAGAAAGGATTGGCGCAGTCTTTCATGGAACTCGGGCCCGAATTTTTCGAAGCGGTTTTCCGCGCCCGCACGCGCATTCGCGCGTTCGAGCCCTGTCTTCACGTCAAGGTCCAGTACCAGCGTCAGGTCCGGCTGGAAATCATCCAGCACCGCGCTGTCGATGCGGCGGATGGTTTCGCGCTCCACGCCACGGCCGACACCCTGATAGGCGAAGGTGGAATCATTGAAGCGATCGCTGATTACCCAGGTGCCCGCAGCCAGCGCCGGGCCGATGGTGCGCGCCACGTGATCGGCACGGGCGGCATAGGCCAGCAAGGTCTCGGTGATGGGATTCCAGCGTCCGGGCTCACCTTCGACCAGAAGCTTGCGGATTTCCTCCGCCCCCGGCGAGCCACCGGGTTCGCGCGTGGCGAGCACCTTCAGGCCCCTGGCTTCCAGCGCCGCTTTCAGGCGTTTGACCTGGGTGGACTTTCCGGTCCCCTCGCCGCCTTCCAGCGTGATGAAACGGCCCGTCATCCAGAGATCATTTCTTCCAGAGACGCTTCATGGAATTCGCCATGCGGCCAAATATGCCCACTTGCGCCACGGACTGGGCGGCGAAGACCGGCACGGTCAGCGGCGGGAATTCCGGTGCCGTCACCACAACGACACCGACCTTCTGGCCGACATGGATGGGCGCGGTCAGGCCAGGATCGAACTTGAGTTGCGTCTTCATACCGGCCTTGGAGTCCACCTGCATGGTGACGTTTAGTGGCTTGGCGGCCGTCACCGCCACGCCCGGTTCGGCGCCGCCGGCGACCGGTGCATTGCCGATGATCTGGTTGGTTGTGAAGACCGGATAGGAACGGAATTCCCGGAAAGCCAAGTCCATCACCCGGCCAGCTTCCTCGGCGCGCTTGATATTGGGGAAATAGTCATTCTTGTATTGCGGGAAACGCAGTCCGTTCAGCACCAGGATCAGGCGCTGGTCGCCGCGCTTGGCCGAGATGGTGATGCCATAGCCGGCCGCATCGGTGTGCCCGGTCTTCAGGCCATCTGCACCGGGCAGCGAACCCAGTACCAGGTCGCGGTTCGGCTGGTGGATATTGTGCCAGACGAACTCGCGTTCGCTGAAATAGTGATAGAGCTGCGGATAGGTGTTGATGATGTGGCGCGACAGCTTGGCCAGGTCGAGCGCGCTCATCAGCTGGCCTGGCGGATCCGGCAGACCGTCGGGATTGACGAAGGTGGACTGTTTCAGTCCCAGTTCCTTGGCCCGCTTGTTCATCAGCTCGACAAAGCCTTCGACGGTGCCGCCGACGCCTTCCGCCACCACGACGCAGGCATCGTTGCCCGACTGGATGATGATCCCGCGGATCAGGTTTTCGACAGAGATGCGCGAGCCCAGTTCCACGAACATCTTGGAGCCCTGGGTGCGCCAGGCACGCTCTGATACAGGAAAGGTGTCAGTCAATTTCACGCGGCCGTCTGCAATGCGGCTGAACAGCAGGTCGATTGTCATCAGTTTGGACATCGAGGCCGGCGGCATCGGCGACATCCCGTCCTTCTGCCACAGCACCTGGCCGGTCGCCGCATCCATCAGCAGCGCATGCTCGGCGCTGGTATCGATCACCGCCTGCGCGGGTACGGCGAACGCGCCGAGAAGGGTCAGGACTAGGGCAAGGCGGCGAAACATGAAGTCTCCGATTTACTGGTCTACGACGATATGGGCATCGTTGGCGCCCGCCCCGGTGATGCGAGCCAGGGCCGCGTCGGCGTCCTGGACCGAACCAAGCGGACCGGTGCGCACTCTATAGAGAGTCTGCCCTCCACGTTGAAGGGTCGAAATACGGATGTCGCCCCCCACCTTGCCCAGAAGGGCCTTGGCATTCTCAAGCTTGGAGAAGGCCCCCAGCTGGACATACAGGTGCGTGCTGGCCGGCACCGGAACCTTAGTCACCTGCCCGGTCGGCTGGACATCGGCAAACATCTGCGCCGGTATCGGCGCGGGCGCTGGCAGGCTGGCGACCTTGGCCGGAGGCGCAACTGCGGCGCCCGGCACGATGCCGAGGGCGGCACTGTCCACCTTGCCGGCAGGCACTGGCGGCAGGGCATTGGCGATGGCGGGCGGGGTCAGGGATGGCGGCGGCGCGCCGTTCATGTCAGAGCGACCCAGATAGGTTACCCGAACCCGCGCCGTGCCGGTCTGCACCACGTCCAGCAGCTCGGCCGCCCGCTTGGAAAGGTCGATGATGCGCCCCCTGGCATAGGGGCCGCGGTCATTCACCCGCACCACCAGCGACTTGCCATTGTCCAGGTTTGTCACCCGGACATTGACCGGCATGGGAAGGGTCTTGTGGGCAGCGGTCAGTTGATTGCCGTCATACATTTCGCCGTTGGCGGTTTTCTTGCCGTAGAAAGTCGGGCCGTACCAGGACGCGATACCGGTTTCGTCATAGTCCGGCTGCTCGCGGGGATAATACCAGACATTGTCCACCTGATAGGGCTGGCCGACTTTATAGATGCCCGCATTGGGCGGCACCTGGACGGTGTGATCCTCGGCCGGCCTGGGTGGCGGGGTCGCGGTGGTACAGGCAGCCAGGATCAGGACGCCGGCGGCAGGCAGAAGTCTGGCGGCAAGCCGCATGGTCGAATCGTGTCCGGTAGGGCCAGCAGACGCTAACCGGCCCGCGCCCGCGGCTCAACGGACGGTGCGTGGAGGTTGCCCAAAAGCCTTGTTAAAGCTAGGAAATCCCCCACGGATGGGTGGCCGAGTGGTTTAAGGCTCCAGTCTTGAAAACTGGCGTAGCGGCAACGCTACCGTGAGTTCGAATCTCACCCCATCCGCCAGCCCGCAACCGATTGCCAAGCCTGCGCAGACCATGCAGAAACGGTGACGGTTTCCCATATGTCATCCATGTCCGATCCTTTCATTCCCGTTGGTGCGCCGATCCATCGCCGGCGGCTGAGCCGGCTGGAGACGGCGCTGGTGGCGCGGCGCAATGTGCTGGAGATCATTCCCGCCCTCTCCTACACCCAACCCATCGTATCGGGTGAAATGCTGGTGCGCTGGCACATGATGGCCGATCCCGCCGGGATGAAGCGGGTGCTGCTGGACAACCTGGCCAACTATCCCAAGTCCGAAATCATGAAGCGCATGCTGCGCCCGGCGATCGGCAACAGCTTGTTCAATGCGGAAGGCGCGGACTGGAAATGGCAGCGCCAGGCGGTGGCGCCGGTCTTTACCCATCGAAATGTGCGGGCGCTGGCGCCCGCCATGACTGCGACGGCGGAGCGGACCTGCATGCGGTTGGCGGCCGGTCGGCACGAACTGGTCAGCGAAATGCTTACCGCCACCTTCGATGTCATCTGCGATGTGGCCCTGTCGGGTCGCGAGCATTTCGACAGCGAGACCTTCGCTCGCGCCATCACCGATTATTTCCGCACCGCCGGGCGCGCCTCGCTGCTGGATTTCCTTGGCATGCCCGAATGGTTTCCCAGGCCCGGACAGCTGATGGCGGCGCCGTCGGTCGCAACGATGCACAACATGGTTGCCGCCGCCATCCAGGCGCGCCGTGCACATGCCGATGCGCCCGCCGACGATTTGCTGGCGCGGATGCTGGAGGCGCAGGACCCCGAAACCGGCCAGCGCATGACCGCGGACGAACTGGTCTTCAACATGCAGTTCTTCATCGTGGCGGGGCACGAAACCACGGCATTGGCGCTGGCCTGGGCGCTATACCTGCTGGCCAACGCGCAGGAGGAACAGGAAAAGGTCCGCGAACAGGCGCGCGCCGTGCTGGGGGCGCGCGCCGCAGGCCCCGACGACATGGCGGCGCTGCCGCTGGTGCGCCAGGTGCTGGAAGAATCCATGCGGCTGTATCCGCCAGTCGGGCTCTTGGCCCGCACGGTGGTGTCGGAAGATGAATTGTGTGGGCGCAGGATGCGGCCCGGCGACATCCTGTTCTTGCCGATCTGGGCCCTGCACCGACATACATTGCTGTGGGACCGGCCCGAGGCATTCATGCCGTCGCGATTCGATGATACCCCTCGGCGCGACCGTTATCAGTACCTGCCCTTCGGCGCCGGGCCACGCGTCTGCGTCGGTGCCGATTTCGCCATGATGCAGGCGCAGATCATCCTGGCCACCCTGTTGGCACGATTCCGCTTCCTGCCGGCCCATCCTGCACCGCAGCCTGTGATGATGATGACCGTACGGCCCGAACCCGGCGTGTTTCTGGAGGTGCGGCGGGTATAGCAGAATATTGCTTGTTTTCAAGGCTTTGATGCGCAGTATGATGGCGGCAAACCCGCCCCAGCCTCGACACGCCAGCCCCTGCCCCCCAGATTTGGCCTCATGAATCCGCAGAGCGTCCTCAACCAGGCCATCGGTTTTCACCAGACGGGCAATCTGGCAGATGCCGAACGACTGTATGTGGACGTCATGCGGGCGGCTCCGCGCGAGGCCGCCGCGCCCCACCTGCTAGGCGTGGTACGGGCGCAGCAGGGGCGCAATGCCGAGGCGCTGGAACTGATCGGAGCGGCGCTGAGGCTGAAGCCGGATGCGCCGGAAATGCTCTCCAACCAAGGCAATGTTTTGAAGGCGCTCGGCAGGTTTGCTGAAGCGCTGGCGAGCTATGACCGCGCGCTGGCGGTGAAGCCCGATTATGTCGCCGCCCAGGCCAAGCGGGCCCAGGTGCTGCGCGATCTGGGGCGGTTGAACGACGCAATTGCGGCCAGTGACGCGGCGCTGAAGCTGAATCCCGGCTTTGCCGAAGCGCACTCCAATCGTGGCGTGATACTATCCGACCTGGGACGACATGATGACGCGCTGGCCAGTTATGACCGGGCTTTGGCGACGGCGCCGCAGTTTCCCGATGTATGGAACAACCGTGCCCTCACCCTGAAGGCGATGAAGCGCCTGGCGGAAGCGCTGGCCAATGCGGAACGGGCCCTGGCGCTGCATCCGGGATTTGCGGAAGCGTGGAACAACCGCGGCATCATTCTTTTCGATCTGAAGCGTACTGGGGAGGCGATCGCAAGCTATGACCGGGCGCTGGAATTGCAGCCAAGCCACGCCGAGGCGCTGAACAACCGCGCCGTGGCACTGGCCAGCCTGAAACAGTTCCCGGAGGCGCTGGCGGATTGCGACCGCGCCTTGCTGCTTCGCCCGGCTTTCGCCGATGCGCTCTACAATCGCGGCAATGCGCTGAGCGAGCTGGGACGGCCACAGGACGCGCTGCTCAGCTATGAGCAGGCACTTATGGCTGATCCGGCGCATCCCAGTGCGCTGAGTGGGTTGGCCAATGCGGCGTTGCTGACAGGGGACTGGGCACGCACACGCGCGCTGGGGGAAGTGTTGAAGGTCGATGTGCTGGCCGGAAAATCCGTGATCCAGCCCTTTGTGTTGATGGGTTATCACGACGACAATGACCTGCATCTGTGTTGCGCGCGAAATTATGTGCGGCAAGTGGGACCGGGCCGGCAGCCGCCGCTTTGGACGGGCCAGAAATACGGGCATGAAAAGACGCGCATTGCCTATCTGTCGGCTGACTTCCATCAGCATGTCACTGCCGCCCTGACGGCCCAGATGTTCGAACAGCATGATCGGGAGCGGTTTGAGATTACGGCAGTCTCCTTTGGCACTGACGACGGCAGCGACATGCGGGCGCGGCTAGCGCGTTCTTTTGACCGCTTTCACGATGCGCGCGCCCAGACCGACCGCGAGGTGGCGCAACTGCTGCGGCAGTGGGAGATCGACATCGCGGTGGACCTGGGCGGCCACACCAGCGGGGCGCGGCCCTGGGTGCTGGCGCATCGCCCCTGCCCGGTTCAGGCGAAATACATGGGCTATCCGGGAACATCCGGCACAGATTTCATTGATTGGCTGGTGGCGGACAGGATCGTGGTGCCTGCGGATCAGGAAAAGTTCTTCAGCGAGAAGATTGCCATTCTGCCCGACACGCTGTGGGTGACGGATACAACAGTCGCGGTGCCGCCGACGCCCAGCCGTGCGGAGGCGGGGCTGCCAGAAGAGGGTTTTGTCTTCTGTTGCTTCAATCACAACTGGAAGATCACCGCGCCGATGTTCGGCCTCTGGATGCGTTTGTTGGGACAGGTTGATGGCAGCGTCCTGTGGTTGCTGGAAGGCAACGCCGCCATCCGCGGCAATCTGCAACGTGAGGCTGAAGCCCGGGGCATTGATCCAACGCGGCTGATCTTTGCCGCGCGAACCACGCCGCAAAAACACCTAGCGCGGCAGCAGCTGGCAGACCTCTTCCTGGATACCCTGCCCTACAACGCCCACACCACCGCCAGCGACGCGCTGTGGGCCGGGTTGCCGGTCGTAACCATACCGGGCCATTCGTTTCCGGCGCGCGTCGCCGCAAGCATCTTGCAAGCTGCCGGCCTGTCAGAGCTGATCGCGCCAGACTTGGACGCATATGAAGCGATGACGCTGCGGCTGGCGCGCGCGCCCGATATGTTACACGAGGTGCGAGAGAAGTTGGCGGCTGCACGAGAACGCCCCCTATTCGATACCGCGCGCTTCACCCGAAATCTCGAAGCTGCCTATATGGCCATGCTGGAACAGGCATGAGCGATCCGGCGCAGCCCCTTCTGACTCCCATCCGCCTATCTGTGGCGGCGCCAGCCTATAATGAGGCAGATGGCATCGAGGTCGTGTTGGCAGAATGGCATGCTTTCCTTTCCTGCTGCGACGCAGTGGCAGAGTTCGAGATCGTAGTTTGCAATGATGGCAGCAGCGACCGGACCGGCGACATTCTCGACCGGCTGACACTGAGCTATCCGCAGCTAAGGCCGCTTCATTTCGAGAAGAATCAGGGCGCGGCAGCGGCGCTGAACCATGCCATATCCGCGACGCATGGCGACTGGGTGCTACTGATTGATTCCGACGGTCAATTTCCCATTGCCAACCTGACCGACATGTTGGGCGTGCTGGGCCAGCACCGCGCTGCCATTGGCATACGGCAGAAAAAGGATGTTGTCTTCGCCCAGTTCGGCAGCTGGGCCAGCGGGATATTGTGCAACCTGGTACATGGCAGCCGAATGCGCGACTTCAATTCCGCGTTCAAGCTAGTCTGGGGTCCTACCCTGCGCAAGCTGGGGCTGGAGGCGCGCGGGATGAATTATTCCACCGAAGTTACGTCGCGCCTGCTGGAATGCGGCATCACGCCGGTGGAAGTGGCTATCATCCATCGCCCCCGCACAACGGGCGTTTCCAGCATGAAACTTGTCCGTGGCGCCACACACCGCTTTCTGTTCGTAATATATATCGCCTTGCGGCAACTGCTGCTCAGGCTGGGCATTCTCACCAGGCCTACGCCATGAGTGCCGCCAGAATTGTCCTGTTCTGCGGCGGGCGCGGCAGTGCCACCATCATACGCGCCCTGCTGCGCCGAACTGATGTAGAGCTGACGTTGCTGGTCAATGCCTATGACGATGGACTGTCGACCGGCGCTCTGCGCAGTTTTATTCCTGGCATGCTGGGACCATCCGACTTTCGCAAAAACCTGTCTTACTTGCTCGGCAATTATTCCGAAGCCCAATATGCCTTGAAAAGCCTGATGGAGTATCGCCTGCCTGGCGGCGCACCAGTGGCTGAAAATCTTGCCCGCTTCGCACGAGACGCCGACATAACACTGCTGCAAGAACCTTTGAAGAGCTTGTTCGCGCAGCTTGCACCGCAGCTCTCAGAAAGGTTGCGCGATCTGCTGGCACGGTTTTTCGACCATGCGGCCGGAAGTGCTTTCGATTATCGCGACTGCTCGCTGGGCAATCTGGTGTTCGCGGGTGCCTACCTGGCGCGCGGAAACGACTTCAATGCCGCTGCCGCGGAGGTTGGCGACCTGGTTGGAAGCCGCGCCCGTCTGTTGAATGTCAGCGGCGACCAGAACCGCATCCTGGTCGGGCTGAAGCAGGATGGAACATTCCTGCCCTGTGAATCCGCGATTGTCGGCCCACAATCGCCCATACCCATCACCAATCTCTATCTGTTACGGGCTCCGCTGACCGTGGAGGAAGCGCAAAATATGGCGGCGCTGGATTTTTCCGGCAAGCAATCCTTTCTGACGTCTCGTGACGCCCTGCCCGTCATGTCGCCTGCTGCCGCAGACGCGCTGGCCAGGGCCGACATCATTCTTTACGGGCCGGGCACACAGCATTCTTCCCTGCTGCCCAGCTATCGGATCGCGCGTGCGGCACTGGCCGCTTCACCAGCACCCGTAAAGGCGCTGGTGATGAACCTGGATGGCGACAACGACATCCAGGGCCTGACGGCCAGCGATCTGGTTGATCGCGCGCTGGAATATGGCGCGCCCGTGTCAGATATCGTGCTCAATGATGAAGCCGATCGCCTTCCAGCCGGCGCGCTGTCCGCAGACAGCTTTCGCGGTGCCAGGATTGTGCGCGGTGCTTTTGCCACGCCTTTTCGTCCGACGGTCCACAACGGCAGCGCCATTGCGGATGCGGTCCTCACCCTGCATATGGATGCGCCCAGTACATCGTTGGAGATATTTGCCGACATCCACAACCGGTCCGTCGCCGGCGACGAGATCGTGGAGGAATTCCTGGAAACCGATTGGGGTGGCGCGCCGGCGCAGCTTACTCTCAACCATGTTATGCAGGCGGATGCCGGCCCGATCGCTACCGTGCACCTGGACGGCATGTTTCCGGAGAGCGGCTATTTCCGCGATTGGCTGAAACACGGCGCTTCGGACTATCTTGTGCTGATGACGGGCGATGGCGGCTATCGCTTCCGCGACGTGCAGGCGATTCTGGGGCTGATGGAGCGCCAACCGTCCCTGGGCGGCGTGTTCGGTTCGCGCACCCAGAGCCGCAGACAGTTCATTACATCGATCCAGGCCGCCTATGGCGAGCATCGTGTGCTGTATTGGCTGGGCAAAGTGGCGGCGTTTTTCCTCAGCCAGCTTTTCTACCTGCGGACCGGCGTGATCGTGTCCGATCCGCTTACGGGGCTGCGCGTGTTCCGGCGGCAAAGCCTGG
>CBIHOI010000043.1:0-15020 GCA_966211925.1 uncultured Hyphomicrobiales bacterium
AACATCCGCGCCTTGACCGCACCAATGCCCAAGTAAACACTGGTAACCGTCGCCCCGAAGGTTCATGCTTGGCGACAGGTATCACCGGTTGCCGGACCATGGGGGGTCATCATGCGATTGATGCCGGTTCTTTTGGGCGCGCTGCTGATGGGCACTGCGCCGCTGCCGCCCGGTCGGCCAGCCGGGGTGCGGCCGGCGCAGCAACACATCACCTTGATGCAGGCGGGGCTGGTGACCATCGGCATCGCTGCGGCGCTGGGGGGAATTGGGGTCGCACTGGGCGGCAAGTCCGCGGCGCCCACATCGACCTCTCCCTAGCCTTGGGCGGAGCGAACTGCGTGGCGCACGCCCCGCCCATTGAAGGGCGGGGTTGTTCAGAGCGTTGGCGCGAAGGCGCTTACGGCGCCGTCGAGGTGCTGGAGGTCGTGGGAGCCTTGTCGCGGCCCTGCGAGGTGGCGACGCCGATCGCAACGCCCAGGGCGACAAAGCCCAGGGTGTAATAGAGCGCGTTGCCCGAAAAAATGTTGGCCTGCTGAACCCCGGCCGGCTTGCCCGCGGGGAGCACGGCGGAATCGGCAAGGGCAGCGGACGACATCAGCGTGACCGCCAGGACGGCTGCAGTAATTGATCGCATTTTGAGCATCCTTCGATTTGACCGGTTAAGAGGCATGTTGCCATTCCCGGCTGGCCGCCGCCAGTCTTAATTTTCACTGTTCCGTCGCTGCGACACCATGGGAACGGCTATGGCGGGACCGGTTATGGCGCGGCCAGGTCCGCGGTGTAGTTCTCGACCACCAGGCTGAAGGGTGTTTGGTCCGGAGTCAGCAGGAGGGCGCGGACTCGCAGGATGATGTGAGGGGTCTGCACGGCGGCGGCATCCAGGGTGGTGCGGTGGAAATCCAGTGCCTTGACCGCCGTGCCAAACGGCGTGTCGCCGCCATCCAGCAGCACATTCATATGCGGCGTCAGGCGGGCCGGCACATACCAGTTGTCGGCCTCGGACAGCACATGCGTTCCGCACATCAGCTTCACCCGGCGATAGCGGACGGGCTCCGCCGCACCGACTTTCAGCAGCGCGCGGGTTTCGGCGCTGGCGGGGACTTCGATCGGATCACGCAACGCCCTGATCGTGGGCGGGTCGGCCAGGTGCGCGGCGGCGCACCATTGGCCCAGTACCACGGTGGCGCTGTTGGCTGACAAAAGATCAGCCTTGAGACGCGCGGCCGCGTCGGGCTGCGCGGCGGCCGGGACAATCAGGACCGACAACAAAAGCGCAAGACGATGCGGATAATTCATGCTCTGTTCGCGCCCAGTTCTGCTTCAAGACAGGAAACTAGCATGACCTCCCGCCGCGACTGGATGAAATCGATGACGCTGGGCATGGCGGGGCTGCTGGCGGGGGAGCGCGAGGTGTCCGCCGCGCCGGTCAACAGCGCCCGCGCCCTGGCCGATCCGCGCGATCCCATTCTCATCACGAAGCTGGAGATCATTCCGGTCCAGTCGCTGCGCAGCATCTTCGTGAAGATGCACACCGATGCCGGCATCATCGGGCTGGGCGAAGGCACGGTGGAAGGCAAGATCGAGACGGTGGTGGCGGCGATCGCGCAGCTTGAGCCGTACCTGAAAGGCAAGGATGCGCGGCGGCCGGCGCATCACTGGCAGGCGATCTATCGCCACGCCTTTTACCGCGGCGACGTCATTCTCACCTCCGCGCTGTCGGCAGTGGACATCGCCATGTGGGACATCAAGGGCAAGGCGCTGGGGGTGCCGATCTATGACCTGCTGGGTGGGCCGACGCGCGACCGCATCAAATGCTATGGCCAGGCGGAAAGCGTGGAAGAAACCAGGAGCCATGTGCTGGCCGAGGGCTATACCTCGATGAAGACCAGCGTCAGCAGCAGTCGCGGACGGCTGTCGCGCCCGTCGGAGAGTCCCTATTACATCGACGGCTTCGTGGAGAAGGTGCGCGCCATCCGCGAACTGGTCGGGCCGGATTTCGACCTGGGCATCGAGATGCATGGCGAACATGAACCGGCCACCGCCATGGAAATCATCAAGGCGCTGGAGCCGTTCCGCCCGTGGTTCTATGAAGAGCCGATCCAGTTCCAGAACCTGCCGATGATGGCGGAGATGGCCAAGAAGACCACCTTCCCGTTTGCCACCGGCGAACGCATGGTGACCAAGTGGCAGTTCCGGGACCTGTTGACGGCGGGCGCGGCGCAGTTGCTGCAGCCCGACATCACCCATGTCGGCGGCATCACCGAAATGAAGGCGGTGGCGGCGCTGGCGGAATCTTTCTATGCCTCGATGCTGCCCCACTCCAAGGAAGGGGTGGTGGGCTTTGCCGCCTCCATGCACGTGGCGGCGTCCATCCCCAATTTCCTGGCGCATGAAGTGCCCAGCCTGCAGGCCGTCAAGGGCGGCCCGCCCAATGTGCAGCGCAGCCCGATGGGCAAGAGCTATATCAAGAAGCCTTTCGTGATGACGGGCGGCGCGATCCTGCTGAAGGGCAACATCGACGGCCCCGGCCTGGGCGTGGAGCTGGACGAGAACCTGGTCGACAATGAGCGCGGCATTCCCGAATGGGAATTCCCCGAAATGTGGGACAAGTTCGACGGGTCGGTGCGCGATCACTAGACCGCCACTTTATTTTTCTGGCGATTTGCGATCTATCTTGCCCAAACGAAAAGGGCGGGGACCCATGAAGAAGATATTGATCGCCGTGCTGGCGTGCGCGCCGATGGTGGCTTTTGCGCAGGCGCAGGCGACATCGCCTTACAAGCCCGGGATGGTGGCGAAGGAAATCGCACCCATGATGGCCAAGCCGGTGGCGCCGTTCGAATGGGCCTATCCGGTCGGCCCGGCCGGACTGGTCGCGCCCGCCGGCACCTTCACCGCCACCGGCGGCGACCCGGCGATGAAGCTGACCATGAAGCAGATCAACA
Organism: uncultured Hyphomicrobiales bacterium; assembly: GCA_966211925.1. Taxonomy (GTDB): domain Bacteria; phylum Pseudomonadota; class Alphaproteobacteria; order Micropepsales; family Micropepsaceae; genus Rhizomicrobium. Next base: position 2,946 of record CBIHOI010000043.1, read on the forward strand.
ACGCCTTCGGTCCGCCCGACTGGTTCCCCAAGGAGCACGCGCCACTGCCGCAGATCGTCGCCCATGGCCGCGAGCCGCATGTGCTGGCCTGCATGCTGTGCCATCTGCCCAACGGCAATGGCCATCCGGAATCGGCCAGCGTGTCCGGCCTGACCGTGCCCTATATCATCGCGCAGATGCATGCCTTTCGCGACGGCGAGCGCACCAATATCCGCGCCCCCGCCATGATCGAGATGGCACTGGACATCAACGAGAAGGAACTGCGCGAGGCGGCAACCTATTTCTCGAAGATCCCGCGCAGCCAGCAGAAGTGGATCCGGGTGGTGGAAACCAGCCGCGCGCCCGCCAGCCATGTCGGCGCCGGCGGCGCCCGCTTCTTCGACAAGGGCGCGGAAACGGTGCCGGTTCCCGCGAACATGATTTATGAAGTGGCCGAAGGCGAGGAAGTCGAACTGCGCAACGATCATGTCGGCTTTGTCGATTATGTGCCGATGGGTTCGCTGGCCAAGGGCCGCACGGTGGCGATGGGCAACAAGGGCCAGATGCGCACCTGCGGCTCGTGCCATGGCGACGATTACCGCGGCCATGACGAGGCCCCGCGCCTGGCCGGCCGCAGCGCCTATTACCTGATCCGCCAGCTGGCCGACATGAAGGCCGGTGTGCGCAAGGGCAACGCCCTGGGCAAGATGAAGGAGGTGGTCGGCAAGCTGTCGGACGCCGACATCCTGAATGTGGCGGCCTATATGGCGTCGCGCGCACCCTGATAAGGGGCGTGTCCCGATTGCGAAAGCGGTGGAGGCACCGGACTTAAAAGTCCCGCAGAGTTGGGGTATAGCTCGGTGGTGCGCGGGCGTGGCGGAATGGTAGACGCACCGGACTTAAAATCCGTTGGGCCGCAAGGCCTGTGTCGGTTCAAGTCCGACCGCCCGTACCAATCCTTCTTGCGCAACGCCGAGGCCGGCTAATGCGTCTTGTACGCCTGGGGTGGCTTGCGCGCGTGTGAAGCCTGTTCATAGGCGTACCCGTAAGAAATCAATTCGGCCTCCGACCACGGCCTGCCGATAAACGAAATGCCTACGGGCATGCCATCGACAAAGCCGGCGGGCACCACCAGATCCGGGTAACCTGCAAGCGCCACCAGCCCGCTGGCCGACAGGCGAACGGGCCCGGGGGGACGAGCGTCCAACGCCACAAGTGGTGCGGATTCATCGGGGCGGATCACGTCTGCAGGACCGCCGGCAAGAACCACCAGGGCGCTGACGCCGTATTTCTCCATCGCCGCGCCATAGCCGTCCTTCCCGGCCCTCGTCCTGGCGTAATTTACAAGCCGGGCATATTCGGGGTCACTTTCGCGCGAGAGAGCAGCGGCGCTTTCCATGCGGTCCTGGGAATGCAGCTTTTCATGTTCCTCTGTCTTGTTGAGTTCCATGATGTCCGCGAGCGTGCGCGTCTTTACGGCGGGGGGCGCCGCGCTGAGATAGGCTTCCAGATCGGGCTTGAAGTCATATGCTTCGATCGTGCGCACTTCGATCCCCAGATCCGCAAAATCGTCCATGGGAATCTCAACCAGTTCGGCTCCTCGCGCCTTGAGCACCGCAAGGGCGCTGTCAAAAACCGGCCGGGTCGTATCGGTATAGCCGCTGAAACCCCGGATGACGCCGATGCGTTTTCCCTTCAGCGCACCGGCCTCAAGGTTTGCGCCATAGTCGGTCTTGTGGGCATCGGCGTCCTTTGTTGCCGGGTCGGCTGGATCGGTGCCCGCCATGACAGTCAGCATCATGGCCGCATCCTGGACGGTCCTTGTCATGGGGCCGGCCGAATCCAGGGTGGAGCTGATGGGCACAATGCCATGGCGGGAGATCAGCCCTGTCGTCGGGCGCAGGCCGACCACGCCGTTGACATTGGCGGGGCCCCAGATCGAACCCGTCGTATCGGAGCCCACCGCGCCCGCGGCAAAACTGGTTGCCGCGACGATGCCAGGCCCGGAACTCGACCCCGCAGGCGTCCGGGTCAAGTCATATGGATTGCGCGCCATTCCGCCCACGGTCGAACCGCCAAGGCCCCTGGTCGTGCGCAGGCCGGCCCATTGGGACAAGTTGGCTTTGCCCAGAATGACGGCGCCGGCGGCGCGCAACCGGCGCACCAGATCGGCGTCCCTGGCCGGCATGTTGTTGATGAGGGCGTAGGATCCTGCCGTGGTGGCCATGCCGGTCGCGTCGATATTGTCCTTGAGCATGATCGGCACGCCATCCAGCGGACCCAGGGGGTGCCCGGCCTTGCGCCGCTTGTCCGATGCTGCGGCCTGCTTCAGTGCATCGGGCGCGATGGCTATGACGGCGTGCAATGGGCCGTCATAGGCCTTGATGCGCGCGATATAGGCTTTGGTCACGGCAACCGCGCTGACCTTGCCCGCCGCCAGATCGCGCGATACCTGCGCGAGCGGCTTTTCCTCTACGACATAGGCGATGTGTTTTTCTTGCGACCAGGCGACCGGCACGCCGGACGACAGCGTCACCGCAAACAGCAAAAGCCGAACTGCCCTCGTCGATGGCATTGTCAGTTCCCTTTGTCTGGTGCGGCAACCTTCGGATGGCCGGACCGCGTTCGTCAGTAGGTGTCGAAATATTGCTGGATTTTCGTCCAGTCCCTGGTTTTCGTCAGTGCCAGTTGCAGCAACAGGCGCGCCTTTTCGGGCGGCAGGTTGTCGCCATTGACCAGATGCGCCTTGAGGCGCTGCGGCACTTCCTGCACCCGGCCGCTGCGTGTCCGCGTGGTAATGACAACAACGACGCCCTTGGCCTGGGCCCGCTTTACAGCCGCCGTTTCGCTTGCGGTTATCGCACCGGCGCCGTACCCGTCGATCACCAGTCCCCTGGCGCCATGCTTCACGGCCGCGTCAATGACGTAGCCGGGTGCTTCGGTGTAGGCGTAAAACGCTTCCACCGGCGGAAGTACTTTCAGATCGGTTCGCGCAAATTCCGACTCGGTCGTGTGCTTGCGCGCAGGGGCACGATAGAACTTCACCTTGTCCGGGTCCGCAAAGCCGATCGCGCCCACGTCGATGCCCTTGAAGGTCTGCACGCGATAGGCGCTGGTCTTGGTCACATCGCGGGCGGTGTTGATGTACTGGTTCATGCAGTGAAGCACGCCCAGGCCCTTGGCGGCGGGATCCGCGGCGACGCGCACCGCGTCATACATGTTGAGCGGGCCGTCGCCGGAGATGCCCGACCAGGGGCGCTGCGATCCGACAAAGACGATGGGCTTGTCGGTATCGACGACGAGGTTCATGTAGAACGCGACCTCGGCCATGGTGTTGGTGCCGTGGGTCACGACCACGCCGTCGATGGTCGGGTCTTTCGCGATTTCGTTCAGCCGGTGCGCCACGCGCGCGATGTCGCCAAAATTGTCGCCTTTCTTGCGCGCGTTCTTGTCCTTGCTGCGCATGTCCTCCGTCGTGACGCGCGCAACATTCTGCAGTTCGGGAAGATCATGCAGCCAATCTTCGGGATTCACCGCCGGCCCGTCGCCATAGTGCGTCAGGTTCATGCGATCCTTGGCGCGCGAGGCAATCGTGCCACCCATCGAAAGGATCACGACATGGGGCAGTTTGGACTGGTCCTGTACGATGGGGGGCAGTCCGGCGGCGGGGATTTCCTGCGCCTGGGCCAGTACGGTATAGGCAAGCGGCGACACAAGGGTAAGGAAGGCGAGAACTTTCTTCATGCCAATCTCCTGATGGAACGCGTTCACGAAAACTCGGGAAGCAGCTCTCAGTATTCTTCAAACATCCGCTGGATTTCCTTCGGGTCGCTGGTCTTGGTCAGGGCCAGCCGCAGCAACATGCGCGCCTTCTGGGCGTTGAGATTGTCCGCCGTCACGATTCCCGCCTCCTGGGCGCGCGCCGAGTTCAGGACGCGGCCACTTCCCTTGCGGTCGCTCTGCACGAAGACCACGCCCTTGGTGCGGCCGTCCTTGATCGCTGCCCTGTTGCCGGGCGAGCTGTCGTCCAGCACGATGCCCTTGGCCCCGGCGGCAATCTCTGCGTCGACGCAGGCACGGTCGCCTTCCTGGTAGCCGTAGCAGATATCGACCTTGGGCAGGGTGGTCAGGTTGTCGACGTCGAACTCCGACTTATAGGTATGTCTGTACAAAAGGCGGCGGTAGAAGACGATGCGGTCTTCGTCCGAGAAGCCGATGGGGCCGAGATCGCGTGTCTCGAAGGTATTCACACGCTCGGTATTGGTCTTGGTCACATCGCGCGCGGCCTGGATTTCCTCATTCAGCAGGATCATCACACCGTTCTTGCGGGCGTCCGGATCGGCCGCCACGCGGATCGCGTTGTAGAGGTTGAAAGGGCCGTCGCGGCTGATGGAAGTGAAGGGCCGCATCGCACCGACAATGACCACCGGCTTGTCGGAATGTACGACGAGATTGAGGAAATAGGCGGTCTCTTCCATCGTTGCCGTGCCGTGTGTCACCACGGCCCCGGCGGTATCGGGTCGCGCCAGCCAGGCGTTTATCTGCCTGGCCAGCTTCAGCAGGATTTCGGCATTGATGCCGCCGCTTCCCGTCTCGACTATGTCTTCATAGCTGACGTCCGCAACCTTGGCCGCCTCGGGAAGATCTGCCAACAACTTGTCCGGCAGAATGGACCCGGCCTTGTAGCCATATTGCATGTCCCGATTGTCGGCATATCCGGAGATTGTGCCGCCGGTGGCGAAGAGCCTGACCTTGGGCAGATCCTGCGCGTGCGCGGACGCTGCCGCGCATGCCATCAGCAAAACCATGCCCAGCCTGCGCAGGCTATTTCGCGCCACGCTGCAAAGAGATGAATTCGGCATGTTTTCTCCTTTGAGTCCAAAACACACGGCGTTATGGAGTTTCATTTCCGGCAGAAGCAGCCTGCCGGCAGGCGTCAAATCTCCGGCACGCCTTCTTCATTTTTTTAGTGGACCGAAAGCCGGCGGCGCCATGCGGTGCTTGGTCGCCTGTTCGTAGATCGACGCCACTTCGATCACTGCCGGTTCTTCGCCCGCGCCTGCCCAGAACGAAATGCCGTAGGGCATCGGGTGTTTCATCACGGTCTTTTCGGTGTTGTTGGCGACGGAACGATAATTGTCCTGCTTGTCGTTCAGCTCCAATTTGGGTTCGTACATGATGCTGTTGAAGCCTGCGGGAACTGTGATCTCCGGAATGCCCAGATCAGCGCTCAGGGGGAAGCGTCCCGTGGGCCGGTTGTTGATCGTGGGCTGGCCGGCGCCGCCATGCATGACCGGAGGCACCGTGATCGTCGGGTTGACGAGAACGTCGAGATTGTTCTCGCGCATCACCTTGTCGATCACCATGCGCATGACCTGACGCATCTTCATGCGCTGGGTAATGCCGGGCGAAGAAATATCGAGCTTGGCGGCCGAGTTCAGCATCGCCACGCCATGGGCTTCGCTGAAATTCTTGGTGTTGGCGTTCAGGGAGGCCCAGTCGGTGACGCGGGCGTCGCCGCGCCGGAGCAGATATTGCTCCATGTGATAGGGGAAACTGTCGATCTGGGGCGAGGCGCTGACGCTGCGAAGATTGAGTTTGTCGGAGAGCGGCACCTTGCCTTCGGCCAGATTGGCGATGTAGTCGCGACTGGCGATGTCCTGGCTCGGCACGGCGAACTGCAGCTTCTCCGACAGCTTGGCGGCACCCACATCTTCGCCGCCGTCAAACCCGCCGCGCGCGGTCTCGCCGACATGGCTGGTGAAGTATTCCGGCATGTGGACCGGCAGGATCTCGGCCAGGGCCTGCTGGAACGTGTACTTCATGTTCGGCACGTTCGGGTCATCGGGATACAGAGGATCGTGGGATTCGACGATCTCGGCACCGAGCTGATCGCGCAGGACCTTCTTGATCTCCGCGTCCACCAGATCGCTGATGGCGGCGTCATTGGCGGTGTGCTTGACCATGAATTCACGTACGATACCGATCCGCATGCCGGCGAGCGGCTTGGCGGGGTCCTTCGCATTGGCGTTCAAGCCCACGAAGGAACTGTACGGCGCCTTGGAGATGAGGCCCTTGGGCAGGGCCGTATAGATGTCGCGCGGATCGAAGTAGCCCCGCACCGGATCCTTGACGGCGTCCAGCACGGCGGCCGTATCCTTGACGGTTTTGCACTGGATGCCGGCACGATCCAGATAGGGGTCGGAGCCGACGGCGCCGCCATAGGACATCAGGCCCTTGGTGGTGACCATGCCGACCACACCAGCGCGCCAGGCCGGTTGACGGCAGGAGCCGCCCGTCTCTTCGCAGATGGAGCAGGTGGCGAGGTTGGCGCCGACCGAAACGGCCGAACCGGAACTCGAACCGCCGGTCTCGCGCGCGGTGTCATAGGGATTGCAGGGGGCACCGCCCCAGGTGCTGCGCGCCGAGTTCACCCCGAACGCGCGATGCGTCACCTTGACCGCATTGGGCACCGGAGGATTGCTGGGGCCGGCATTGTATTCCGCCAACGTCGCCTTGGCGTAGATAATCGCCCCCTTGGCACGCAGCTCGGCGACGATGGTCGCATCCCTGGGCGGCGCGTCGGTCGCAAAGTTGGTGTCTGCCCCGCCGGTGCTGCGCATGTCGCTGGTGTCGTAGACGTCCTTGAACGACATCACCGCGCAATACATCGGCATTTTTTTCAGGTCGGGGTGCAGGCCGTACTGCTTGTCGAGCGCGGCGGCGCGTTCGAGCGCATCGGGCTGCTGACGGAATTTCTCGCAAGCCGCCGGCGCGTTCGCGGGCAGCCGCTTGCCCGGCGGGGCATCGAAGGCGCCCTGGCAGGTGACGGAGCGTTCGCCGCGGATATTGAGCGTGCTGAGGGCGTTGAGCTGGCTGCTGTTGGGGATACCCACGATCATGCCGAACTGCTGCACGACCTTGGGATCGGACGCCGTCGCCTCCAGCCGCCCATATTCGAGCGGCAAACCCTTGTACTTGGCGAGATTCGGCAGGAGCTTGCTCGCCGCGACCGTGGCGGTGGGGAATTTCAATGGTGATCCGGCGCGAACGGTACCGAGCCTGCTCTGCACCGGCTTGCCATCGGCCGTCACCAGCGCGGTACAGACACCGTTATGCGCCCTGGCGCGGTTGATGTAGGCCTGCACCACTTGCCGACACGTGGTTTGGCCGTTCTGGATCGCGGTCTGAATGTCCTCGATGCTGGCCTCTTCGACCTGAAACGCCAGGGCGGGAGTCGCAATGCCCGCCAGCAACAGGCCCAGTGCTGCGATGCCTGCCAGACGCGAAGCGCATGAAGTGTTCACGATGAACCCCGATTGTCTATGAACCGATCAATTTCCGTGCGGCACATGCCGGCAGGTCGACAACCTGCCGGCATGCAAGGACGTTCGATGCTTTACAGCTTGAACCGGAAGCCACCCCGGAAGTTCGTTCCGAGCCGGTCGTACAGGGGGTTGCTGTTGCCCACGAAGAAGTTGCTCGGATTGTTGTTGGTGAGGTTCTCGACATTGAAGAACAGTTCGGTCGCCTCCAGGCTTCCGATCTTCGGCCGATAGGTGAGATTGATGTCCATGTAGAAGGCGCCCGGCATGCGATTGTCGTTGATCGTGTAGAGAGGCGCCGTGAGCGTCGGGCAGGCGGAGGTACACTGGGTATAGAGCCTGCTGCGCACGCCGGAGCCGATGCCACGGCCGACCCAGGTGATCGCATAGTCGCCGGCATCGTAGGTGGACGACAAATTGTAGCTCCAGTGGGGAACACCGCCGCTGTTGGAGCCGGCAGACTGGGTAATGTTGCCCAAGGGATCGATGGCGTTCTGCTGCCAGATATTGGTGGCGAGCGCGTGCAGGCTCAGATTACCCGCCAGGCCGAAGTCGGCCAGATCGATCGCGTAGCTGGCTTCCATATCGACGCCGGCTTCCTTCAGATACGCGGTATTGGCCGCCGTCGAGGTGACAACCGATATCGTGCCGGTCGCATCGCGCTGGATAAACGGACAATAGGCCGTGACGCCCCTGTAACAGGCAATCACCACGTTCTGGGAGCTGAGGGAGGAGATCACATTGTGCATTTGCACCTGAAACAGGTCCACCGACATGTTGAAGCCCGCGAACCAGCCCGGCGAGTAGACCGCGCCCACGCCCGTCTGGTTGGCCACTTCGGGCTTCAGGTTCGGGTTGCCCAGAGTCGGCGACAGGACATTGGGGACGGTTTTGTTGGGCGTTACCGACGTGTCGATGATCGAGCCCTGACCGACGCGGCCGCCGGAATACAGATCGCCCAGCGAAGGCGCCCGGATGTCGCGCGAACGGGTAGCGCGCAGACGCAAGCCTTCCAGGAAGCCCGGCGCGTCATAGACGAGGCCGGCCTTGTAGGTCATCACATTGCCCGATGAACTGTAGCCGGTTTCCCGGATGGCCACGTCCAGATCGAGTTCCTTGGCCCAGGAATAATCGTGCGCCAGCGGGACAACGGCTTCGACAAAACCTTCGTTGACGGTGACACCGCCGATGGCCGGGTGATAATTGCCCAGGAAGAAACCATTGGCCATGTCGGTTGGCGAGGATACGCCGTTCACGGATTCCTGCCGATGCTCGAAACCCGTCGATACCGAGACGGTGCCCGCCCAAAGATCGAAAGGATTGCCGCGCAGCACGCCGCCGATATTCTCCTGTGCGATGGTCGTGTGCATCTGGCTGACGCCGCCCAGGGCATAGGCGATTGCGGTCGGCGAGTTCACGCCGACGCCCATGGGATTGTAGGGGATGCAGCCATTGGTGGGATTGGCCAGGGTGGATCGGCAGATCGGATAGCCGGTCTTCGGGTCCGTCACGACATCCGTCGCCTGCTGATACGTCGCCACAACCGGGGAATTAATCGCCTTGTCGTCCACCTGCGCCCGGCTGACCGTGCCATAGGCATTCCATAGCCAGTTGCTGCCAAACGCATCAAAGTCACCGCTGGCGCCCAGGGAGAGGTACTGCTTCTGGCGCGTGTTGGCCGGACCGGTCGCACCGATATCGGTGTTCAATTGTCCCAAGGAAAAGGACGTAATGTTCCCCGCCGTCATGCGCGCCTTCACGGACGCGGGAATGAAGGGATTGTCGTTCTTGATAGTGAGAAGCTGGCCTGACGTGCAGCAATAGCTCAGGACCTGGGCATTCGAATACAGGACATTGGCAAAGACCTGGAAGTGGTCGTTGATGTCGTAGCTGACCCGGCCGAAGAAATTCTGACGATCCAGCCGGTCATCCAGCGAGGTGGTATATTGTTCGCCACTGTCGGTAAGCGCCGGATAGGTCTCCTTGTAATCGCCGCCGATCATGAAGCCGTTGCCGGCGGTGAGCGCGCCATAATTGAAGTTGCGCGGCACGCTGCCGGGGCCGAAATCTGTCCCCATCAGCGCCGTGTTTCCAATCAGGCCGCCGGGCGTGTAAAGGCCGCTGCCGACATGTTGCGCGACGGTGTAATAGGGCTTGCCGTTGGTGGTGGTGTAGCCGGGGGTATTGATCATGTCGTAGGCGTTGTCGGTTACCCAGCTTCGAACGCCGCCATGCAGAATGCCGTCGGTGTGCGCGACCGATCCGCTCAGCAGAACATGCCCACGCCCCCCCAGAAAGCCGAAGCCCGCGGTCAGACTCGCCGTCGCTTGCGGGTCGTCGCCATAGATGGTCAGGCCGCCTTGCAGCGAGCCCTTCACGCCGGTGAACTCCTTGTCCAGAATGAAATTCACCACGCCGGCCAGCGCGTCCGAACCATACTGCGCGGAGGCGCCACCGGTGACGATGTCGATTCGCTTGATCAGCGCGTCCGGAAATTCATTGATATCCACCTCGCCGGCGGTGGAGGCGCCGCTTTCGGAGGATGGACCGATGCGCATGCCGTCGAACAGAACCAGAGTGCGGTTGTTGCCCAATTTGCGGATGTTCAGGCCCGCGACACCGCCGTTGCCGTCGCTGACGCTGTTGCCCGAGCTGCGCGGCCCCGTGCTGCCCGCCAGGGCCGGCAGCTTGACCAGGTAATCCGACAAATTCGTCGGCGCATTCGACTGGATGTCGTCAATCCCAACCACTCTCAGCGGCGTTGGGGCCGAATACCCATTGCGAAGAACCTGCGTACCGGTAACGACCACTTCCTCTGTCGCGAGCGACGCGCCATCGGCCGCAGCCTGAGCGGATGCCGGGCCGGTGAGTCCGGCGACCAGGGTCAAGGACGCCCCCGACAGCAAGATCGCTTTCAAGCCAGACTTCTCGAAAAAAGCGCGCACAACTTCGCGACGGCGAAAGCCGCCTGAACGATAAACCGACATACCAACCCCTTTGTTGTGTCCCGGGGAAGCGTCGTTGCGCCTGCAGACCCCGGGTACAGCGTTACCAACAGACCGACAGCGATCCGTCTGTAATGGTGCTACGCAGCAAAAGGGTGATCGCCGACAGATCGGCGAAAAGAACGCGGAGAAACCAGCGCGTACCTGCCATCAAAATCCGCGCCCTCACCGCTTTGTCCCCTGACGGGTTCGGATGTGCAAAAAATGATCGACATGCGCAAATGGAAAGCAGGAAAATGCGTTTAACTTTTTCCGGCCTTGGAAAAATCGTCTCATGCCGCGCAAAAACCATCGAACAGCGTCTGGCGCCGCTTGACTAGCAAATCGGGATGCCGCTTGCTCCTTATACGGATGCACTGGCATTTCACAGCATGCGGGGACCGGTTTTACTGATGGAAGCTCGCGCTGCCGCTCGCATCGACGCGCTCTATGAAAGACACGGCAATGAGCTCCGGCGCTTTCTTGTATCCCGCCTGCGCAACCGGAACGATATTGACGACTGTATCCAGGAAACCTTCTTCAACGTTTGGCGCCAGGAGATTCGCGGCACATTACGAGACGATACGCGGGGCTACCTTTTCACCACGGCAATGAATGTCGCGCGGGATATCTGCCGTCGCGGCCGCGCAAGAAGGGAAGCCCAGCAGGACCCCTTGTCGGATCATATGGATTCCATGCCTAGTTCAGACGATGCCGATCGCCATCTGTCGTCGCGTGAGTGCTTACGTCTGGTGGAAAATGAATTGGCGAATGTGCGGCCCTCCACCAGAGAGGTTTTCCTGTTGCATCACGTCATGAACATGTCGTTCGACGAAATATCCCGGCATCTCGGCATCTCGACGCGTACTGTTGAGCGCGAAATGGCGAGGGCCCTGGCGCATTTGCAATCCACCCTGGGCGACATGATAAAAGACATCCTGGGCTGAAATCGCTTGAAAGAATCTGCAAATTCCGTCCTGCTTCCGGGCGGATGACAGTCTTGAGCACGTGTTTCAGGATCGTTTTGCCCCTCCCGTGTCGCCGCAACCCTTGCAGATACGTAGCTACCCACAGTGCCGCCGCTCGCCACCTATGCCGAGCGGGTGGCCACACCTTTAAAGGTAAGGGATTCAAGCGATGTTTTGCGCCTTCAAGGCATGGGCAACGGCAGGGCACCGCCATGTCATCGCCGGTACGGCAGCCCTGGTCCTTCTCTTTCCAACGGTGGCCGTCGCGGCGGAGACACCGTCGGGTCTTTCCATCACGGATATCGGACCGCCGCATGATCCGAACAAGCCCAATATCGTTGTCATCGATGCGGGTGGAACGCTTGAGGCCACGGCCCGCGACCGTATCAGCTATCTGCATTATTCCGGCGGCATCAAGGGTGGCGTCGCCACCATCCTGAAAGACCTGTACCCGGAGCTGGCGGCGGTGGCGAATATTTCCGTCGTGCAGACCGGCGGCATTCTGGGCGCGTCAGGCAGTGTCGGCAACGCGGCATTGTATAAAGTATCGCGGGCCATCGACGAACAACTTGCGAGAAATGACGTCGACGGCGTGGTCGTGACCGGCGGAACGAGCGTGCTTGAGGAGGATGCCTATTTCTTCGATCTGACGGTGCAGTCGGACAAGCCGGTGGTCGCGACGGGCGCGATGCATCAGTACGGAACATTCACCTACGATGCCTACACCAACCTGTTCAGCTCCATCCGGCTTGCAGCAAGCGGAAAAACGACCTGTTTCGGCACCGTGGTGCTGTTGAACGACCAGTTCTTTGCGGCGCG
>CBIHOI010000044.1:0-14857 GCA_966211925.1 uncultured Hyphomicrobiales bacterium
TTGCGGATGGAAACGTCAGCCACGCCAACGCCACCGCGCGCGGCCATGACGGCGGCGATGCCGGCCGCCTGCCCTAAAATCATGTATTGCGGCTCCATCCGGATGGTGGAGTAAGCGACGTGGCTGGCGGAAAAGCAGACCGGCACCAGCAGGTTCGTCACTTCGTCCGGCTTGGGCAGCATGATGCGATAGGGAATTTCGTAGGGCACCGGCATGACATACTGTTCGCCTTCGTTTTCCACCGCGCCGTCGGCGGTCGGGATGCGGCGGACATTGTGGGAATCGCTCTGGTAGGAGCCCATCCCGATCGAATCCGGCTTGGTCACTTCCTTCGTGATGTCCTTCTCGGTCATCACATAGCGGCCCAGCATGCGGCGGCCTTCGCGGATATAAAGCTGGAAGGGCCAGCCATGCTCTGCCACGAATTCGTCCTTGGCCAGGCCATAGGAGCTCACCTCCTCGCGCAGCACCCTGGGCACGCCTGGGTCATTGGCCAGGAAATAGAAGAAACCGGCTTCGTAGTCATAGTGATCCTGCCAAATCTCGGCCTGACGCTTGTAGCTCGCGGTGGGGAAATCCCAGCTCGCACCGACATGATCGGTGGAGAAGCCACCCAGACTGTTGATATCGAACTTGCCGCCCTTCAGCGGCGTCATGATCATGAGCTGGCGCATCGACGGCGCGCGGCCTGACAACTGCTCGAGCGCGGCAATGTACCGCTTGAGGAGTTCGAAGCGCCTGGGATCGTAGTTGGCCGGCTTGGGAAAGGGCAGCATGTTGCCGGCCACGTTGGTCAGGCACATGCGGAAACCATAGGCCTGGACAAACTTGTCGCCCTGGCCGATCGGGCCATGCGGGCCGGGCTGGACTTCCGGCAAAAGCGAACCGTCAGCCGCATAGGGCGAGACGCGAACGTAGAACTGATGCGTCAGCCGCTGTGTGCCCCGCACGCCCGCAATCGATTCGCCATATTGCCCGGCGCTTTCCCGACCCCAGGTGGAATCCACCCCCGCCGCGGTCATCAGGTCGCCTTCATAGGAAGTATCGATGAAGACGGCCGCGCGCAGCACCGTGCCATCGCCCAGCGTGATTGCGGTGATCCTGTGGCCGCGCACTGCCACGCCAGCCTGCTCGCGCAGGCGTACGCCCGAAATCTGTGTGACATTCGCCTGCGCCAGCATCTCGCGGAACACCTGTTCCGCAACCCGCGGTTCGAACCGCCATTCGATGGGCTCGCTATAATGCTGGCCGACGCGCTCGAAGAACTCCCGCGAAATGCCGCCGATGACCTCTTCCCGGCCTTTGTCGGTCTCGCTGAGGCCGCCGCTCACCATGCCGCCGACATGGCCGTCGACGCTGACCAGCGCGACATGCATCCCCTGGCGCGACGCCGATACCGCGGCGGCGACCCCGCTGGCGGTCGCGCCATAGACCACGATATCGAAATCGCGGGTCTCGGCCCGCGCGCCCGGTATCGCCAGGCCCAGGACCGCGACCAGCGCCAAAACCAACATACGCATCGTCTTCTCTCCTGCGCAGGCGTTCTCAGTGAGGTCTGCGCGATTCTGCTTTGGACAAGTCTTTCAGGATGGCGGGTCCAAGGTCGACCGGCAGCGGCTTGCCGCCGGGGCCGTCGGCGAAGCTGCGCCATGGCACGGCGCCCTGCTGTCCGATGCCGGGCGCACTCCAATCGCAGACGCCCTCCTTGAAGATCGTGCCAAGACGCGTGTACTGCGCCTGCGTGAGGTGGCCCTGATAGTCTGCGCGATCAAGCGGCTTCAGCCGGCATTTCAGGATGTCGCTGGCCAGCGGGCCGCCCGCCTGCTGCCGGATGGAGCTGTAATAGGCCAGCATCGGATCCTGGTCGCAGCGCGCCTCGTCCGTGACCTTGTGGTCGTAATCCGTCCCCAAGTAGCAGAAGGAGGCCGCTTCGGCAGGCCGATCACGCTTTACCTTTTCCTGCGGCGTGCCGGGCGCGGTATCGGCGGCGATAGCCGCAATCCAGTTGTCCATCACGGTCAGCGAATGGCGCGGAACACCGCTCGCCCGCCACGCACTGCTGGTCCAGGGCGGAGCGCCCGCCATGCCGATGCGCCACAACGCATAATTCCCCGTGTCATTGCCCAGCTTGCGGAAACGCGCGCGCAGGGCAAAGCTGTTCCAGTTGGAATGGACGCCGGAATTCTCCTCGCCCCGCAGATCGATAATGGGCGTGGCCGACAGTATCCACGGATCGGAAATCAAGCCGGTCTGGTAGGCGATGCGGATCGCATCGGGATCGCCGATGCTGCGTGTCGCGGTGAACGCACCGTCGCGGTCATAGCCGCCGATGTCCTGGTTCAGGCGCAGGAAATCCTCGCCGCTGATCTTGCCGGCCAGCAGGGCCTTCAGCCCATACTGCACCCCGACATTGTCCAGATAGGTCCGTCCGATATTGGTCTTGGGATAACGGCCCCAGATCGCGATGCTGTGATCGGCGGCGGCGCAGCGCACCCCGTTCGGATTGGTGTGCGCGTCATAAACCATTGCATTGGGCAGGGCGCAGTTGTTGCTCATCGGCGCCTTGTCATAGACGCCGGCAAGAAGTGCTGGCCGGACAAACGCCCAGGACTGCAGCGTACCCATATCCTTGTGCCCGGTGATGGCGAGTTCCTTCTCAAGGATGGCTGCCGGGTCGAGATTCTGGTTGAGCGCCTTGAAGGCCTCGACGTCGAAATAGCGCTTCACCAGCAGCGCGTCGGTCGCCTCCACCAGGGTTGTCTCGGTATCGGGGAAGGAACAGGACAGCAACAGGCCGTCCAGCAGGCCCGGATACATGGTCGCCATGGTGAGCTGCTGCATCGAGCCCGCCGAACAGCCTTCCCCGATGGTACGCACCACTTCTCCATAGGTGTCGGACACATATTCCTTCAGCATCATCACCGTTTCGGCGGCCAGCACGCGATTGGAGTTGCGCGAGCCGGCGGTGAAATTGCTGACCGCGGACATGTAGCCCTGCGACAGGGCATCGTCGTTCACCCAGCCGTCGGGCGGCGGGGTCTGGCGGCGCATCGCGCCGGTGCCGCCACCGAAGGACCAGACGATCTTGTGATTCCAGACCGGCTTGCCAGCGGCGGGATCGTAGAGCACCACGATATCGTACAGGCCGCGATTGATGGCGCCGCGTTCGGCCCGGATGATATAATCCGTCAGACGGCCGTCGCTGGTCGTGGTGCGCGACATGTCAACCGGACGCGGCGCTTTGCTGTCGTAAGGCCTGAAACAGGGGCGATTGCCTCCGATCGATTCCGCGCAATTGGGAAAGGAGCTGCGGTAATAGAACGTGTATTCCGGCCTGACATTGCATTGGGTGTCCAGCGCCGGTTGCGAAACACCGCTGGCCGATGTGGCGGGGTGGCCCGCGGTTTCGGCCTGAGCTTCGGGCGTCGCGCAAATCCAGGGCTGCAGTTGCGGGCCCGAAATGATCGGCCCGCCCAGGGGATGATTGACGATGGTGAGATGGCCCGTGACCATTCCCGCCGCCTTGGCCGTCAGTTCATTCCGGCCGTCGCGGAGGCCGCGCACCAGCCCGGCGGCGCCGTTGGGCGTGGCGGCAAAGCTGGCCGAAATGTCCTGGCCGTTGAGGGAGACTTTCAGGTCGCGGGACTGCGCCCCTGAAATGATGACACGGATATCGCCACCGCTGACCAGGTCGGGGCGCGTCGGCACGGTTTGGAGAAGCAGCGCGCCATCCGTCTTCGCGGCCATGGCTCGCGGCAGCCAACAGCAGGCCAATGCGCAAAGAGCAAGTCGCAGGGCGGATTTGAACATGGCACCGATGAGACGGGGCACCGGGCAATGCCGGTGCCCCTGCCCCCCTTAGAATGTTGCGGCGAGGCCAACGTAGAAGCGTGTGTCGTCCATGAAGGCGTTGTAGATGCGGTTTTTGTCGCCGACATAGAAGCTGTTGATGTTCTTGCCGATGTTCACCCCTTCGAAGGTGATCTTGTAATGGTCGGTCAGGTCGTAGGACGCCGAGATATCGTACTGGCCGCGGCCGTCGCCGAACAGGCTTCCGCCGGACGCCGCGCCCTGTTGCGCGACCAGGAATGACGAGCGGTAATTATAAGCCAGGCGGGCGCTGAAACCATACTTCTCATAATAGAGAACGGCGTTGGCGCTGTGCTTGGAGGCGTACGGCATCGGCAGCGGCCTGCCCGTGAACTCGTCAACATTGGGCGTGCGGCTGTCGGAATGGGTATAGGTCAACTGATAGCCCAGCCCGTCGAACGGCTCGGGCAGGAAGTTCAGGGCGTGCTGATAGTTGACCTCATAGCCCGCCACCGTTCCATGGTCGCCGTTGACGGGGCGGTTCACTAGGTAGACCGTCGACCCATTGGTGTTATTCGGCGCTTCCGGGTGATTTTCAGATACCTGAACGATACGCGTGAAGGCCGAAACGTCCTTGGTGAACGCCGCTACCGAGACCATGCTTGCAGAGTCGATGTACCACTCCGCGGACAGATCGTACTGGGTCGCCACGAACGGCTTGAGGTTCGGGTTGCCGGCTGCGCCGGTGCCCGACACCAGCGCCAGCGAGGTCGCCACGCTGGTAAGGTTGAGCGGCGGGCGCGCCGTTACCTTGGCCGCGTCGAGGCGCACGTCGAAGTGGTCGGAGGGATGCAGAACCAGGTTGGCGCTGGGCAGCAGCAAATCGAAATGCTTGACCACCGTGGTGGGCACCGCGCTGGCGCCGCCCACGATGGTGTAGCCGAACGCGTTGCGGTGGGTATCGACCCAGCGCAGACCGGCATCGCCGTCGAACGGCAGGCCGAACAGCTCGCCGCCCAGTTCGGTCTTGACGTAGAAGGCGTTGGTCTGCTGGTGCACCTGCGCCACGCTGCCCAGCGACGACAGCGAAGAAAGGTCAGGTCCCGTGGCGTGCAGGAAGGTGCGGAAGACCGAGGGGTCCGGGACCGCGCTCAGCAGGGTACGCGGATAGTCGCCGGAAATGCCACCCAGGAAGTCGGTGATGGTGCGGCCATAATTCAGGCCCGGCACCTCGGTCACGCGCAGGCTGTTGGCCGGCGTCGGGTCATAGGTATTGAAGGGCGGATAGGTCGCCATGCGCTGGGCGGAATAGATGCTGACATTTTCGACGCGACCGCCGGCCTTGAATGCCTTGAAAAGCCACCAGTCGAGGTCGTAGCGCACGTCCGCGCTCATGTCGCGGCCACGGTTGCTGATGGGATATGTCGCGTCGAAACTGGCATAGATTTCGTATTGCGAAGGATCGAGCGTGTTGAAATTGGTCGTCAGGCTGTAGTTGGGCGAGATATTGTTTTTGCCCAGAGCATAATTCACGCCCACCGTATCCTGGCCGGCGATCTGGCGTGCCACCAGCACCTGCGCGTTGCCGGTACTGCTCGCGTCGGTGGTGAGGCCGTCGCGCCCCAACCCGTTGCCCTGGCTCTGCGAGGCCGAGAAATGCGCCTGCCATGGGCCATGGTTGTAATCGGCGGTCACGCTCAGCGCGTTGGTGCTGGACCAGGAATCTTCATTGTAGGTAATCGGGCGGAAGGTAACGCCGCTATAGGTGCCGCTGGCCAGCGTGCCGTCCGACAGAACCGTGCCCTTGGTGATGGCGGCGGTCAGGATGGACTGGGCGCCAGTCAGGAGACGGCGGGCGTCGAAGCGGGAATACAAACCATCAAGGTTGATATTCCAATCGCTGTTGGGACGCCACTGCAACGAGCCGTTCAGCGCCAGGTTCTTGTCGCGATAAACATCGACGAACTGCTGCAGGCGCAGCGGCATGGTGATGGTGTCCGCGACGCCGTCACCGTTGATGTCGGTGGCGAGCTTGGCCCAGCCGCCCGAGCTGTACTGGTCTGAGCGGCCCGGTTCGTCGGAGAAGGAAACCGCCAGCAGCGCGCCCAGGGTATCGTCCAGGAACTGGTGCGCGGCAAGCGCCGAGACCTTGCCGCCGCCGGCATCCACCCGGTCGGCATAGACACCCGAAATCCGCCCCGCATAGATCGGCTCGCTGAAATCCAGCGGCCGCTTGGTCTTGAGGTTGATGATGGCGCCCAGCCAGCCTTCCGGCTGGTCGGCCGAAGGCGACTTGATCACCTCCACCGAGGCCAGCAATTCGGGTGCAATGTCGGCCAGCTTGGGCGCGCCGTCCGCGGCGCTGCCGACAAAGTTCTGGCCGTTCAACTCGACCTTGTTGAGGTTGATGCCGCGCACGCTGACGGCCGTGCCCTGGCCCTCCATGCGGGTGATTTGCACGCCGGGAATACGGCTCAGTGTTTCTGCCACGTTCTGATCGGGCAGCTTGCCGATGTCCTCGGCGGAGATGCTGTCCATGATGACGGCGGACTGCCGCTTGGTGTCGATCGCATCCTCGATCGATTTGCGGATGCCGGACACGGTGACGGCTTCCACGCCGTCAGCGCTGGTTTGCGCCTTCACGGCCGTACCGGTGGCCACAACGGCAAGAAGCAACGCCAAGACCGATGTTGAGCTCTTCAGTATGGATGACATGTCCGCCCTCTCCCTGGCTTTTTATTTCTGACAGCGAGGCCCCCGACGACCCTTTCCGGAACGGCCGGCTTTTTGCCGGTCCCTTTCACGCGCCGTATTACTTTACTATGAGTTGTTATACGTTTCTGTCAAGTAACATATCTTGGACGAGGGTATCATTTCGCCTCGGCCCGCCCTCGCGGTGCGTCAGCGAAGATCGCGGTCGGCGCGAGGACTCCCGGATTTTGCTGCGTTGCGGAAGAAATGCTCAGGCGACAAAAGTCCCCCTCCTCCGTCCCTGAAGGTGGGCATGGACGAACACGGACGACACGCCGAGCGTTCGATTGGGATCAGGGCCGTTGCGATATTGGAACGAAACGCAGATTCTCGGGGCCGACATAGTTCGCCGAGGGGCGGATGATCTTGTTGTCAGCGCGCTGCTCTATGACGTGCGCGCTCCAGCCGGAGGTGCGCGAAATCACGAACAGCGGCGTGAACATATTTTCGGGAATGCCGAGCTTGCTGTAGGAGACGGCGCTGAACCAGTCGAGGTTGGCGAACATCTGCTTGGTCTGCGCCATCACCGTCTCGATGCGGTCGGCGATCGCAAACAATTCCATCGAGCCGCTTTCGGCGCTCAGCCGCCGGGCGACATCCTTGATAACCTTATTGCGCGGATCCGCTATCGTATAGACGGGGTGGCCAAATCCGATGATGACCTCCCGCGCCTCGACGCGGCGGCGGATGTCTGCCTCGGCGGCGTCAGGGCCGGAATAGCGCGACATGATCTCGATCGCGACCTCGTTGGCGCCGCCATGCTTGGGGCCGCGCAAGGCCCCGATCGCCCCGGTGACCGCGGAGTACATGTCGGAACCGGTTCCCGCGATCACCCGCGCGGCGAAGGTCGAGGCATTGAACTCATGCTCGGCATAAAGGATGAGCGAAGTGTGCATGGCGCGCACCTGTGACGCAGACGGCGCCCGCCCGTGCAGAAGATGCAGGAAATGCCCGCCGATGCTGTCGTCATCAGCTTGCGTCTCGATGCGCCGGCCGGCGGTGACGAAGTGGTACCAGTAGAGCAGCATCGATCCGAAGCTGGCCATCAGCCGGTCCGCGACATCGCGGGCGCCGGCAGCGTCATGGGCGGGATTTTCGGGAACGATGCAGCCCAGGACAGACGCGCCCGTGCGCATCACGTCCATTGGATGGGCGTCGCCCGGAATCTGCTCCAGCGCACGCCGGACAGGCTCGGCAAGCCCGCGCAGCCCCACCAGCTTGCGCTTGTAGGCCGCCAGTTCGGCGGCATTGGGCAGTTTTTCATGCACCAGCAGATAGGCGATCTCCTCGAATTCGCAGCTGTCGGCGATATCGAGAATGTCATAACCGCGATAATGCAGGTCGTTGCCGGTGCGCCCCACCGTGCAGAGCGCAGTGTTGCCGGCGACGACGCCCGACAGGGCGACCGAGCGCTTGACGGGTTTGCTGGGTGCGGCGTCGCTCATGTGGCCCTAATCCTCTTTGGATTGCACCGGCAGGATGGTCTTGGCGATGGAGGAATCCAGCGCCTCGTAATCGGAATAGCCGATGGTGTCGTAGAGTTCGGCGCGGGTCTGCATCCGCTCCACCATCCTGTGGGCGCCGCCATGGTCACGGATGGACTGGTAAAGTTCTTCATGCGCCTTGGCAGCAACGCGCAGCGCACTGACCGGCCAGATCACCATCCGGTACCCCATCTGTGCGAATTCGTCGGCGGTATAGAAGGGCGTGCGACCAAATTCTGTCATGTTGGCGAGCAGCGGCACGCCGGGTAGCTTTTCCGCAAAAGCGCGGAACATGGCGGCGTCGGTCAACGCCTCCGGGAAAATCGCGTCAGCGCCGGCTTCCAGGTAGAGCCTCGCGCGTGCGACCGCGCCGTCCAGACCTTCGCTGGCGGCCGCATCGGTGCGGGCAATAATGACAAGATCGCGGCGTGCGCGGCTTGCTGCCTGGACTTTCGCTGCCATCTCCTGCGGGCTGGCCAGCTTCTTGTCGTTCAGATGGCCGCACTTCTTGGGCAGAAGCTGGTCCTCCAGGTGAACGGCCGCGGCGCCCGACTCCTCGAAGCTGCGCACCATGTGCATGACGTTAAGCACTTCGCCGTACCCGGTGTCGCCGTCGACCAATAGCGGCAGCCCGGACGCGCGAACCGCCTGACGGATGAAAAAGCAGACTTCATCCACGGTGATGATGCCGACATCGGGCAGGCCGAGGCTGGCGCTCATTGCGCCGCCCGAAAGATACAGCGCCTCGAACCCCGCCTTCATCGCCTGCCGCGCGGCCAGGCCGTTATAGGCGCCGGGCATCCGAATGATGCCGGGCTTCGCCAATAGCTGGCGGAACCGCTCGCCCGCAGAAATCCGGCCCTTGCCGGTGTCCGTGAGATAAATCATCCGGCATCCCCAATCGCATACAGGTCGACATAATCGGTGACCGGCATCGCTTCGAGCCGGCGGCGGTCACCGGATGCGGCCAGGATGCGGCCTTGCCGGCCTTCATCGAAGCGTCGCGCCAGGTTTCGCCGGAATTTCTCTTCCAGCAGCGGCCAGCCTTCCTCGCGGCGGCGCTTGTGGCCAACGGGATATTCGACCACCACTTCCTCCAGAACCGTACCGTCCATCAGCTCGACGGTCAGAGCGTTCGCGATGGACCGCTTTTCGGGGTCCAGGTAATCGCGCGTGAACGCCGCGTCCTCGGCACAGACGATCTTGGCCCGCAGGACGTCGATCCTCGCATCGGCCGCGACATCATCCTCATAATCCGCCGCCGTCAGACGACCGAAGATCAGCGGCACCGCGACCATATACTGGATGCAGTGATCGCGGTCGGCCGGGTTGGCGAGCGGCCCCTGCTTGTCGATGATCCGGATGGCCGCTTCGTGGGTGCGGATGAAGACCCGCGCGATGTCGGCAGCGCTCTTGCCCATCGCCTTCAGTTTGCCGTGCAGGGTCATGGCGGCCTCGACCGCGGTCTGGGAATGGAATTCAGCCGGAAAGGAAATCTTGAACAGCACGTTTTCCATGACATAGCTGCCATAGCCGCGCTGGAAGCTGAACGGCTTGCCGCGGAAGGACGCATCGTAGAAGCCCCAGGTCCTGGCCGTCAGCGCCGTCGGATAACCCATCTCGCCCGCCTTCACCATCAGTGCCAGGCGGACGGCGCGGCTGGTGGCATCGCCCGCGGCCCAGCTCTTGCGCGACCCGGTATTGGGCGCGTGACGATAGGTGCGCAGCGACTGGCCATCGACCCAGGCCAGCGACACCGCGTCGATCACCTGCTCGCGCGACAACCCCAGCATCCTTGCGACGACTGCGGTGCTGGCGACCTTCACCAGCACCACATGGTCCAGCCCGACCTTGTTGAAGCTGTTTTCCAGCGCAAGGCAGCCCTGGATTTCATGCGCCTGCACCATGGCATGCAGCACATCGCCCATGGTCGGCCCGGGCTTTCCCGCGGCCTTGGCGCCGCGCCCCAGCCAGTCGGCGACCATCAGGATGGCGCCCAGATTGTCGGAAGGATGCCCCCATTCCGCCGCCAGCCAGGTGTCGTTGAAATCCAGCCAGCGGATCATGGCGCCCAGGGTGAAAGCAGCCTGGACGGGATCGAGAATGAAGTCGGTGCCCGGCACGCGGGCGCCGTTGGGCACCAGCGTTCCTGGAACGATCGGGCCCAGAAGCTTGGTGCAGGCTGGATAGTCCAGCGCCTCCAGCCCGCAGCCCAGCGTGTCGACCAGACAGGCGCGCGCGGTATCCAGCGCCAGCTCGCTGGGTGCCGGACCGCTCATCACATAGTCGGCGATGTCGACCAGCACCTGGTCGGGAGCGGGACGGACGGACGACAGAAGCATGCTCATGCGACGGACTCGATCTGCTGGGTAAGGGCTGCGGACAATTGACCGCGGGCGGCGGCGATGTGGCGGCGCATCTGCAGCTCCGCAAGGTCGCCGTCGCGATCCTCGATCGCCTCCAGGATGCGGCGGTGTTCGGCCAGGGTCCTGTCACCACGGCCGCGAACATGCACCAGTTGCGAGCGATAAAAGCCCACAAGCTGGTAGAGATCCTCGGTCAGAAGCCGGATCAGCATGGGATTGCGGCTGGCGCGCGCGATGATGACGTGGAAATCCTCGTCGGCGCTGCGCCAAACCGGCCCCTCGCCGCCTTCGCGCACCGCCGCGACATGACGGGCATAAGCGCGCCGCAGCGCCTCTATGTCGTCGTTTGAGCCGTTGCGGGCCGCCTCGCGCGCGGCCATGCCTTCCAGGGCTTCGCGCACAACATAGGTCTCTTCCAGGATCCGCGCCGACAGGTCGACGACGCGGGCGCCGAAATGCGCCGTGCGCTGTACAAGATGGCGTTCCTGCAGCCGGTTGATGGCTTCGCGCAATGGCCCGCGGCTCACGCCATATTGCCGGGCGAGCGCCGGTTCGCGCAGCTTCGAGCCCGGCGGCAATTCTCCGGACACGATGGCATCGCTCAAACGGCGGAAAAGCTGTTCCGACAGCGTCCGGCCGCCAGCGCCTTCAGAGGCATTATTGTCAACAATATCTGCCATAAATGCGAGATTTGACGGAATATCCGCCAGAGTCAATCGACTTTTGTAGACAAAATGCTCCGGAACTCAGATGTTCAGGCCACCCGCCACCAGCAGAACCTGGCCGCTGATATAGTCGCTCTCCGGGCTGCAGAAGAGATAGACGCCGCCAGCCGCCTCCTCCGGCGTCCCCGCCCGCCCCAGCGGCACGACCGATGGCAGCGATTCCAGCAAGGCTCCGGGAACGCCGGCCTGCACGGCTGTGCCGTCGATGGTGATCCTGGAGAGCGGATCGTCATAGGAAGCGGTCAGCCGCGTGTTGATGAACCCGAAGGCAACGCAATTCACGCAGACCTTGTAGCGGCCCCACTCCTTGCTCATCGTCTTGGTCATGCCGATCAAGCCGGCCTTGGCGGACGAATAGTTGACCTGGCCGGCATTGCCGTTGGTGCCGGCGATGGAAGAAATGAGCACCACCTTGCGGATGACTTCGCGGCCTTCGGCGGCTTCGCGCTTGGCGGCGGCACGTATGGGCTCGGCGGCAGCGCGCAGGATTCGGAACGGCGCGACAAGATGGACGTCCAGCATCTCCAGAAACTGCTCATCGCCCATTTTCTGGATCACGCCATCGTGGGTATATCCGGCGTTGCTGACGATAATGTCGATCCCCCCGAAGCTTTCCAACGCCACCTTGACGATGCGCTCGCCAAAATCGGGCGCAGTCACGCTGCCGATACAGGCGATTGCGTCACCGCCGGATGCCTTGATCCGGGCGACCACCTCCGCCGCCGGCTCAGCGTCCAGGTCGTTGACGACGATGCGGGCCCCTTCCGAAGCCAGCTTGAGGGCGACAGCGCGACCGATGCCGCGGCCAGAGCCGGTGATGAGTGCAACCTTGCCATCCAGTTTTTTCAAGATGTGTCCAATCTCCAGAATTCAATCCAACGCCACGATGGCATGACCGGCCAGGGTCGGCAGCCCATTGCCTGTCCGCGCCCCGATCTGCAGCCGCGCCAGCCGGCGGCCGTCATCGCCGGCAAATATCTCGACCACCTTGGCAAAGCAGTGAACCGTTGCATGCAGCGGGGTGATGGCAACGAAGCGAACATGCCATTCGCGCAGACGGTTCGGCGGGAAATGGCCGGTCAGCAATTGCCCCAAATACGCCATCGACAGCATGCCGTGGGCAAAAACATCGTCCATCCCCGCGGCTTTGGCGAAATCGCTGTCGATGTGCAGCAGGACGTGGTCGTTGGAGGCTCCGGCAAAAAGCGCCAGGGTGCCGCGCGTGATCGGCCCGCGCACCAGTTCCGGCAGGGTGTCGCCGACGTGCAAATCGGCCGGGGCGGCGCTCATGCGCGCGCCTCGTTCGTGTTGCGCACCACGGTCAGGACATCCATCTCCGTGCAAAGCTGTCCGTCCTGGTTTTGCGCCCGCGTCCGCTGCAGGACGAACTCCAGCCGGCCTTCCTTCTTGGAGAAGATGTCCACGGTTTCGGTCACCAGCGTAATGGTATCGCCGGCATAGATCAGGCCGAAATGCCGGAAGGTCTGCTCGCCGTGAAGAATCGCGTGCATGTCTACACCCATGTCCCGCAGCAGCTCGCCGCGGTCGGCCGGCGCCCCCAGCGCCAGGCTGAAGGCGAAGGTGGGCGGCGCCGGCAGGGCGCGATGCCCGGCCCTGCGCGCCGCGTCCTCGTCGAAATAGATCGGATTCTGCTCGCCCGCCGCCTTGGCAAAGAACTTGAGCTGCCCCTTCTCCACCTCGATGGTGCGCGGCCGCGAGACACAGCCGATGAAGCTCCGGTCGATCATCGTTACGCCCGGCCATAAAGCGTCACCACACAGGCGCCGCCAAGGCCCAGATTGTGCTGCAGGGCATGAGTGACGCCTGCCACCTGACGCTTGCCGGCATTTCCGCGCAGCTGCTGCGTCAGTTCATAGCACTGCGCCAGGCCGGTGGCGCCCAGCGGATGACCTTTCGACAAAAGCCCGCCCGAGGGGTTGGTCACGTAACGGCCGCCATAGGAGTTGTCGCCGTCCCATATGAATTTCTCCGCGCCGCCTTCCGGGCACAAACCCAGCGCTTCGTAACTGATGAGTTCGTTGGGCGTGAAACAGTCGTGCAGCTCCACGATCTGCACGTCCTCCGGCCCGATGCCCGCAATCTCATAGGTCTGGCGCGCAGCGGCCCTGGTCATGTCATAACCGATGACCTGCATCATCGAGGCGCCTTCGAAACTGGTTTCCCGGTCCGTGGTCAGCGCCTGGCCCTTGATCTCGACCAGGGCATCAAGCCCGTGGCGCGCGGCAAAGGCCGGCGACACGATGATGGCGGCAGCCGCACCGCAGGTGGGCGGGCAGGCCTGGAAACGGGTCAGCGGCCCGTAGAGATGCTTTGAGGCCATCACCTCTTCCAGGGTGAGCGGCGCGCGAAACAGCGCCAGCGGATTGTTGGCCGCATGCCGGCGCGCCTTCACCGCGATCTGGCCGAAGGTCTCGTCCCTGGCGCCGTGGCGTTTCTGGTAATCGACGGCGGCGCCGCCGAACTGCTGCGCGGTCATGGGCGCGAAAGGATCGGGCTGCTGCGCCTGCTCCTGCGCCAGCAGATGACGATCCAGCGTGCGCTTGCGGTCGGTAAAGACCATACCCAGCGCACCGGGCATCATCTGCTCGAAGCCCACGGCCAGGACGCAGTCGGCGCCGCCCAGTTCCACGATCTGGCGCGCCAGGTAGAGCGCGGTCGAACCGGTCGAGCAGTTGTTGTTGACGTTGACGATGGGAATGCCCGTACAGCCGACGCGATAGATCGCCGACTGGCCGGCGGTGGAATCGCCATAGACATAGCCGGCATAGGCCTGCTGGATCGCGCCATAGTCGAGGCCAGCATCCGCCAGGGCCAGGCGGATCGCCTTTTCGGCCATCACGTCCCAGTCTTCGGATTGGCCGGGCTTGGCGAAGGGGATCATCCCGACGCCGGCCACACGCGGCTTGCCGCTCATTTCCTTCTCCCCGACCTACATCGCCTTGGCGATGATGGACTTCATGGTTTCGTTGGACCCGCCATAGATGCGCGCAATACGGGCATCGGCCCACATCCGCGCGATCGGATATTCGCTCATATAGCCATAGCCGCCATGCAGCTGCAGGCACTCGTCGACCACCTTGCCCAGCGCATCCGAGGCCCACCACTTGGCCATTGCCGCCTGGTCGGGCCCCAGCCTTCCCTGCAGATGCGCCACCATCGCGCCATCGACGAAGCTGTGGCTGACGGCCGCCAGGGTCTTGCACTCGGCGAGCTTGAACTGCGTGTTCTGCAAGTCGAACAGCTTGCCGCCGAACAGGCTGCGTTCCCTGGCATAGGCGGTGGTGATCTCGACGGCGCGTTCCATCTCGGCAACGCAGATCAGCGCGATGCTGAGGCGCTCCCAGGCGAGCTGTTCGGTCAGCTGGGCAAAGCCGCTGCCTTCGGCGCCCAGCAGATTCTCCGCGGGAACGCGCACATCGTCGAAGAAAAGTTCCGATGTGTCCTGCGCGTGCAGCCCGACCTTTTCCAGCGCGCGGCCGCGGTGAAAGCCCTGCGCATCGCGGGTTTCCAGCACCAGAAGCGAGATGCCCCTGCGCCCCGCTGACGGATCGGTCTTGGCGACCACGATGACAAGGTCGGCCTGCTGGCCGTTGCTGACAAAGGTCTTGGCGCCGTTGATCCGGTAATGCCCATCCACCTTCTGCGCGGTGGTCTTGATCGCCTTGAGGTCCGAGCCCGCCGACGGCTCGGTCATCGCGAC
>CBIHOI010000045.1:0-14661 GCA_966211925.1 uncultured Hyphomicrobiales bacterium
GTGCCCACCTTCGCCAGCGTCATCAATCGCGGCGAAGCGCCGCCCGAAAACCAGCGCATGCCGCAAAAATCCAGCGTCAATTTCATGATGGTGGTGGATGGCGAGCGCCGCATCACCTTTCACAAGCCGCTGCCGCCCAGGTGCGATGTCATTTCCGACGAGCGCTACACCGACATCCTCGACAAGGGCGAAGGCAAGGGCGCGGTGCTGGTCCAGGAGCGCGTCAGCCGCGACGCCGCCACTGGCGACAAGCTGTTCACCATTGTCAGCTCCATCTTCGCGCGCGGCGATGGCGGCTTTGGCGGCAAGCCGCAGGGCGGCCCGGCGCTCCACGAAATTCCGGATCGCGCGCCCGACCTGGTGACCGAGTGCGACACGCGGCCCGATCAGGCGTTTCTCTATGCGCTGTCGGGCGACCGCAATCCGCTGCACCGCGATCCGGCCTTCGCGAAGATGGTAGGCTTCCCGCGCCCCATCCTGCATGGCCTGTGTTCCTACGGCACCGCGTGCCGCGCCGTGCTGAAGGCGGTTGCCGATTACAATCCCGAACGCATCACCCAGTTCGATGTGCGTTTCTCCAAGCCGGTCTTTCCCGGCGAGACCCTGGTGGTGGAACTGTGGCAGGACGGCGCCACCATTTCCTATCGCGCCTCGGTGAAGGAACGTCCCGGCACCATCGTTCTCAACAACGGGCTTTGCACACTTGCCAGTTGATTCAGAAGAGGGGGGCGATCCGATAGAAGCCGCCGAAGCGCTGATCGCGTCGGGCCGCGCCGCCGAGGCCGCGCGCGAATTGCGCGCCCGTCTCATTGCCGGTCGCGGCGGATTGCTGGCGCGCCTGACCCTGATCAAGGCGCTGCTGGCGGATGGCGACAGCAGCGGCGCGCTGGCCGAGGCGCGCGAAGCGGTGTCGCTCAATCCCGGCATTGCCGTCGCGGTGCTGGCCTTGGGCGAGGCCTTGCTGGCCGCCGACCTGCTGCCCACCGCCATCGCCGAACTGCAGCGGGCCCTGCGGCTCGATCCCGGTCTCACCCGCGCCCGCGAGCTGGTGGCGGCTGCCTGGCTGAAGGCCGGTGAAGCCGACAAGGCGCTGGAGAATCTGCGCGAGCTGGAGGCGCCGCCCGCCGAGATGGTTGCGGCCGCCCAGGCCATAAAG
The DNA here is from genome assembly GCA_966211925.1 of uncultured Hyphomicrobiales bacterium. Lineage (GTDB taxonomy): Bacteria > Pseudomonadota > Alphaproteobacteria > Micropepsales > Micropepsaceae > Rhizomicrobium. The sequence continues at coordinate 1,157 of CBIHOI010000045.1, forward strand.
ACCGCGCCGCGCTCCGATGCCGGCTATGTCCGCCACCTGTTCGACCAGTTCAGCGCCGATTACGACGCACGCATGATCCAGCAGCTCGCCTATGCCGGGCCGCAGATCCTGCTCGACCTTGCGGCCATGGTGATGCCAGGCCGGGACAATCTCTCGATTCTTGATCTTGGCTGCGGCACAGGGTTGGCGGGCGCGGTGTTCCAGCCGCTGGCCGCCCGGCTCGATGGTGTCGACCTGTCACCCGCCATGATCGAAAAGGCGCGGGTGCGCGGCATCTATGACGATCTGGTCGTCGCCGATCTGGAAACTGCGCTTGGTACGGCGGGCCTCCTTGAATATCCAGGGGCTTACGATCTGATCCTGGCGGCCGACACGCTGGTTTATCTGGGCGACCTTGCCGCCGTGTTCCGCGGCGCCGCCGCGCGGCTGGCGCCGGATGGTTACTTCCTGTTCACGACGGAAGCGAAGGAGGGCGACGGTTTTGAACTCGGCCCCAAGCGCCGCTGGCGCCATTCCGATGCCTATCTGCGCGCAACGGCGGCGGCGGCCGGCCTGTCGGTGGCCGGTCTTGTGGCCGCCACGCCACGCCATGAGGCAAACCTGCCGGTGGAAGGCTTTGCCGTCGCTTTGACGCGTTGAGGGACGCATCTTTTCGTCTACGACCGCGTTGATCCCACCAGAAGGCTTCCTCAAGGTTCTGTGGTCACATGGTCGCGCTGGACAACTCCGCCATCTTCGGTTCCCCCGCCAAGGCGCTTCGCCTGAAGGTGACCCTTGGTCCCCTGGTCGGCGGTATCGCCCTGATGGCGACCCTCCTGGTCCTGGGCGCGATCGTCGCCCGCGGCTTTGGCGAGAATGGCCTGCGTCTGGGCAGCATGCTGGCCTGGCGCTTTGCCTGCATGGTGTTCTTTGCCGCGCTGGTGTGCGGCCCTGTCTGCCGGATCGGCAGCCGTCTTTTCCACACCGCCTGTCCCGAAAGCCTCAGCCGCAGGCTGGTCTGGGGTTTCTGCGCCAGTTATGGCGTCTATCTGCTGTCGGTGTTCCTGCCCAATGTGATCCGGCTGTCGGCCGGCGCCACCCTGATGACGCTGTTCGGCGGCAGCGTGGTCATGATCATGGCCGCCACCGTCGCGCCCATTACCCGGCGTGGCCGTGCCCTGATCGGCGAGAAGACCCGCCGCACCATGCTGGCCACCGCCGCCGGCTATTTCTGGTTGTGCTATGCCCTGATGGCGCTGGCGCGCATCTCCGGTCCGCATCGCCCCGATGCCTGGTACGGCTTCAGCCTTGTCTTGATGGTGGCGGCGTTGCTGGTGCGCTATGCGGACCACTGGTTCGGCCAGTCGCGCCCCGTGGCATCGCAGACAATCTGACATTTTTCAGACAGTTTTGCGGCGCGATTGCGTACCGACTTTGAGCGCTGCACGCACTGGTTCCGCCCCAGGCAATATGAGACAATTGCGAGTTCCCAAGGGACTCGCCGTGCGCCCGTTTTTCTATCTTATCCTTTGCCTTGGTTTCGCGACGCCGGCCCTGGCGCAGTGCGTTGCACCCGCACCGCCCGTGCCGCTGGACGGTGCCACCGCGACCGAAGAGCAGCTGCGCATCGCCATGGCCCAGGCCCGGGAGTTCATCGCCCAGTCCGACCTCTACCAGGGCTGTGTCAGCAGCGAGGTGGAGGCGACCGATCTGACCCACATCAGCCTCAAGACGCTGGAAGCCAGCATCGCTTCGCGTATCGCCGCCAACCAGGCGATGAAGGAAAAAGTGGGCGCGGCCGCCAATGCCGCCATGCAGGCCTACAAGCTGGCGCATCCGCAGTAGCCCTGATTCCTTTTGTCGCGCCCTGCGACAGGCCGGGAATCACCTATGATTCCCGCCATGGCTGAGGCGGCGATTCGACTCCCGAAAGAACGACGTCCCCGGGACGCCACGCGGGCAGCGTCGCGGGTCGCGATCCTGGATGCAGCCCGCCGCGTGGCAACGCGGGACGGCGCGCGCGATCTCAGCCTGCGCGGCGTGGCCGCGGAAGCCGGTTTTGCCCCAGCGGCCCTGTACGGCTATTTCCGCAACAAGGACGAACTGCTGCTGGCCCTCGCCGCAGACGATCTCACTTCGATGGCGCGCGCCATGCGCGACACGCCCACCGGCGGGGGGCTGGCCGGCGCCGGCGCGGCCGCGCTGGCGGTGCTCAGCAATGCCGAAACCATGGCCGCTGCATCCGCCGCGCTGACCGGCGCGCCGGCGGGCGGCAAGGTCAATGATGCCGAACGCCTGTTCAACGGCCGCATGATCGCGGTGCTGAAGGCGCTGTCGGATGCCAGCGGCCTGCCGTCCAGCAGCCGCGAGAACCAGAGCGATGTGGTGCTGATTGCGGCGGCCTTGACCGGGCTGGCGCTGCTGGCGCGTTCGGGACGTCTCAGCGCGCTCGGCTTCAGCCCTGAGGAAATCATGGCCAGGCTGGATACCCGCTTCAAGGTCTAGGCGAGCAGCGTGTGCTCCAGCAAAATCCTGGTCCCGATCACGATCAGGATGATGCCACCAAAGGCCTCGGCGTAGCGCCCGAATTTCTCCCCCAGAAAACGCCCCGCCATCACGCCGATCGTCGTCATCGTGAATGTGGCCGCCCCGATCGCCAGCGCATTGACGATGATGCTGGCATCGATCAGCGCCAGGGTGACGCCCACCGCCAGCGCGTCGATACTGGTGCCTATGGCGGTCAAGGCCAGCACTGCGAAGGAATGGCTTTGGGGCTTTTCCTCTTCCTCATGCCGGCGCACCGCATCCCAGATCATCTTGCCGCCGATCACCAGCAGCAGACCAAAGGCGATCCAATGGTCGAAGGCTTCGATATAGTGGCTTGCCATGCGCCCTAGCGCCCAGCCGATCACCGGCGTAATCGCCTCGATGCCGCCAAAGATGGCCCCGGTGCGCAGTGCCTCGCCCCAGCCGGGCTTGTCCAGCCGCGTACCCTTGCCAAGCGCCGCGGCAAAGGCGTCAGCCGACATGCTGAGCGCCAGGAAGATGATGGAAAAGACGCTCAACACGCGAACCGGCTGGATTGCCGGCCCTTATCTCCCGGTGGCGGTACGCACGTCAAATTGCGCCGTCAGGCTCGCGCCCCCGGCGAATTGCAGCGTCACCGGCACCTTGCTGCCCGGCTTGAGGATGGGCTTGGAATCCATGCACATCAGGTGATAGCCGCCCGGCGCAAAGCTCACTGTGCTGCCGGGCGCGACATCCACCGTCTCCATCATGGTCATGCCGCCCATGCCGCCATGGTTCTCGCTTTTGTGCAGCATCAGCATGCCGCAGGCGGGGCTTTGTGCGCCCGTCAGCGATACCGGCTTAGTACCGTTGTTGCGCAGGGTGAAATACGCGCCGGACGGAACCGTTGCGGGCAAGGCGCGGAACCAGCCGCCCGACACGGTGACCGCGACGTCCGATTTCACCGCGGAAACCGTCAGCACGGGCGCGGGGCGCTTGGAATTTTCGCCGACCGTTGGAACCTCGCTCCAGGTTTCCACGGTGGCGCCGCAGGTCTGGGTGGCAGGGAAGGCCAGGGCGCCCTCGCGTGCCGGCAGAGTCATGGTCACCGTGAATATTTCCGGCTTGTCGGGCGCGGCGCTGCCGCCGCTCCAGATCACCGCACGCACCCGGCCCCCGTCGCGGCGGGTTTGCAGCGTCCAGCCCGGCTTGTCCTCGCCTGCCACTGCGGTGATGCCCTCGGGAAGGGCGATAGAAAGTCCGGTGGTAGCCTCACCGCTGCAACCGTGACCGACCTTGAAATGTGCCGTGTAACGCGCACCGGGCTGGGCCGTGGGCTCTGACAACACAATATGGGCATCGGCGTGCCCCCCACCCAACAGGATCAAGATCGCAAGCGCTGCGATGGCGAGCGCATGGAACAAGTTGGAATTACCGTTTCGCATTTCAGTGCTCCGTATCGTGGTATTGGACCGCAGGGACCGAATGGCGTTGAGATAGGCCCGCCCGAACTGGCGCAGCGACAGCAGCGCCGCGTCGGGCAATTCGCGTGTTTCCTCCAGTGTCGTGATCCCGGCTCCGCGCAGGGCGTTGATCGCCCTGCGCGGAAGGGGAAGTGATGTCACGGGATGGCTGGCGCTACTGGGCATAGTGCACCTCCATCACGACGGTGCGTTGCGGGAAAGGGTGGAACAGGAAGTATTTGTCGTTGTTGAGATTGTCGACACCCAGCGACACGTTCCAGTTCTCGTTGACCTGATAGCGCACGCGCGCATCGGCCACGAGATAGCGGCCGAACCCCTGATAGGTCTCGGAATTGGCATCGGAATTGTCGATGGTACCGAAGCTGCGATCGCTGTAGCGCGCACCTAGCGTGAACGCCCAGTTATCGATCCGGTACGTCGCCATTGCATTGGCGCGCAGCTTCGGTACCTGCGGAATGAATTTATTCACCGCAGCAGGAAAAGCGCTGTCGCCGGTGATGCGCGCATCCACCGCCGTCAGGCTGCCCAGAAGCTCCAGGCCGGAGATGAAGGCATCATAGCGGTCCACCACCAGTTCAACGCCGCGGGCTCGGGTTCGGTCCACATTCTGCACATAGCTGAACAGGGCAGTTGAGCCCGCCACCAGTGGCGCGGACTGTGACAGCAGCGCCTTGGAGATATCTTCCTCGAACAGCGAGATGCGGAAGAACCCCTTTTCGTCGCGCCGCTCTGCGGCGAGTTCGTAGCTGCTGGCGCGCTCCGGCCGCAGGTTCGGATTGGGTACGGTCAGCGTCGCGCCGGTGGTGATCGCCTGGTAAAGCTCGGTCACCGTGGGCATGCGATAGGCGATGCCCCAGGAACCTGTGAGCGACCATGTGTCCGACACCTGCCAGGCAAGGCTTGCCTTGGGCGACAGCATGCTGGCGGAGATGCGCGGCTGGCTGACATTCAGCGGGGGCGCGGAGGAATAATTGGTGCCCTGATAGGCCCGCCAATCTTCATAGCGCAGGCCCGCGGATGCCTTCACCGCCGGCGTCAGTGTCCAGATATCCTGCAACCACAGCGCGTTGGTGGCGGTGCGGCCCTTGGCGGCGCTGGTGAGGGTGCCAAGTCCGCCGGCGATCCAGTCGTTCAGGTTGTTCCTGGCCTGTGCAAAGGTTTCCGCATCGCGGTGCGCCCCGAACGAGATTTCATGGTCGTCCACCCCGCGCCAAACAGCATTGGCGTCCAGCGTGGTCCAGCCTGTGCCGTTGAGGCGGTTGATCGTGCCGGCCCCGGCCGTGAAGGCGCCGGGCAGGGCGGCGGTGGGTACGCGCTGCTTGTCGTTCAGATAGTCGTAGCGCGTGGCGATCAACTCCCATTGGAAGTCACCGCCGGGCGCGGACATCAAGGTCAGGCCCTGGGCAAGCTGGCTCTGCTGGGTATTGTAGACGCTGTTGGAAAAGCTGCTGGCGGCGATGTTGATGTTGGTGCCGTTGATATTGCTGTTGCCGGTATAGACCACGGCGCCGGATGGACCCCGCAGCCAGCTGTCAATGCCGGAATTGTCATCCTGGTGGAACAGGCTGGCGAGATAACTGAGCTGGATGCCGCCCTCGAAATCATAGGCCAGCTTCAGGGTGGTGGTGTCCTGTACCTGGTGCTCGATGCCGGTGCCGCCGATATCGAAGATGGCGGCATTGGTGCGGTTCAGGTCGTTGAGCCCGCCGGTAAGAACGGTCCCTGCCGCGCTGGTTGTCGCCGGACGAGACAGCGTGGCCAGCCCCAGAGGCTGGCCAGTGGAATCCATGTGGTTTTCCGATAGCCGCCAGCTGAAGGCGCCGATGCGGTCGCCCACGCCTGCCGCCAATTGCCAGGTGCCGAAGCTGCCGCTGGTGCCATACAGACTGACATCCTGCACCGCCCCCAGCGCGTCGGCATAGAACTCAAACTTGTCGGGCATATGGGTGGTTATGTTGATGGTGGCGCCGATGGAGTTTCCGGCATAGCGCGCCGAGAAAGGGCCATAGAGCACGTCGATGCGGCTGACATCCTGCGGTGCGGCCACGCCGAAATGCGGGCTGGCCGATGTATTGTTGTTGCCGATGGGCGAGGAGATCATCACCCCGTCCACGAAGATCAGGTTGCGTGCCGAAGCCCCGACCCCTGAGGTTCGGGTGGATACCGGGTCCTGGGTGTCGCCATAGTGCCGTTTGCGCACCACCAGGGACGGCGCGTATTTCAGCATGTCCTCGGTGTTGACGGCGTTGATCTGTTCCTGCGCCTTGGCGGCGGTCACCACCGTATCGGGCGCGGCGGGATCGTCGGATTGGCGATTGGCGGTGACGATGACGAACTCGGACTGCAGGCCCTGGCCGATGGTCTGGGCGGTTGCAGGCGCGATGCCGGACAGGATCGCAAGAATGGACGTGGTCGCGCCAAGGCGCGCGGCAATGGACATGGGAATTCCCCTGAATGATGCATGAGCGTTCGCGTCGGCACGGGGCCGCGCGATTTTAAAGACAGGCTCAGGCGTTCAGGGGCGGTGCGCGGGGGCTTTGCGGCGTGAAGCGTGCCGCGACGGTCGCGGCATAAGCGCGATCGGTTCGTGCCACAAAGGCATGAAAGGCGGGCAGGGCAATCTGCGGCGCGTCAGGCGCGGCGGCCAGTTGTGACGCGGCGGCAAAGGGGCATTCCTGCTGGTCGGTCTTTTTTTCCGGCGCGCCGTCATGATGGATGACGCCCAGTGTCGTGCTGGCCGAACAGATCATCAGGCCGCCATTGGCGTCGGGCATCCATCCCGTCGGCATCAGGGCGCGCAGCATCAGGGCGACAAGCGCCAACTGCCGTGCAATGCGGAAAATCCCCTGCATGGGCAAGGTTTTGCGCCTCCGCCGCGGCCGGGTCAATGCGACAACTTAAATCGTGATGCCGCCATCGACGATGAAGTTCTGCCCGGTGGCGAACTTGCTGTCGTCGCTGGCCAGCCACAGCACGATGCTGGCCATTTCCTCGGCGGTGCCCAGCCGGCCCATGGGTTGGCGGCCGGTGAACGCCTTGCGGGCGGCTTCATAATCGCCGGTGTCCTTCAGGCGCTGCTGCAGTGAGGGCGAATCCACCGTGCCGGGGCACAGCGAATTGCAGCGGATGCCCTTGGTGACAAAGTCGGCCGCAACCGATTTGGTCAGCCCGATGACGGCAGCCTTGCTGGCGCCATAGATGCAGCGGCTGGGAATTCCCTTGAGCGAACCGGCGACCGAGGCGACATTGATGATCGAGCCCGCACCCTTTTCCAGCATGCCCGGCAGGAACGCCTTGATCAGGCGCGCCATGGCATAGACGTTGATCTGAAAGGACTTCTCCCACTGCTCTTCGGTCGCATCCAGGATGGTGCCGTTCTCGACAAAGCCCGCACAGTTGAACAGCACATCGACGGCGCCGACCTTGGCGGCAAGGGCGGTCACGGCAGCGGCGTTGGTCACGTCGAGCTGGTGATTGTCGGAGGCAAGACCCTCCAGCCCCTTGAGATCGCGGTCGGTGGCGATCACCCTGGCGCCTTCCGACAGGAACAGCGTGGTCGTGGCCAGGCCGATGCCGGCTGCGGCGCCGGTGATGAAAACGGTCTTGCCTTCAAGTTTGCGGGTCATGGATGGCGTCCTGGAGAAGCGATGCGGTTATAGGTTCTGGGGCGGCGCGGGGACAAGCGGCAAAAGCGCGCTTCGGCACCGCACAAAAAGTTGATTTTTCCCGCTTTGACGAATGGCGCGAACTAGGGTTTGCTGCCGCGCAAGTGGGGCGCAAATCCCGCGTAAAAGAGCCGCAAAGCGGCGACAAGGGATACGCCATGATGAAGTCCAGAATCCGCTATCTGCTGATCATGCTGATCTTCGTGGTCAGCGCGGTGGTCTATATCGACCGCAGCAACATCTCGATTGCCGGCACCTATCTCGCGCAGGATTATAATATCTCCAAGATCCAGCTCGGCTGGGTCTTCAGCGCTTTTCTGCTGGGCTATGCCGCCTTCCAGATTCCCGCCGGCTGGGTGGTGGGCAAGCTGGGGCCGCGCAAGACCCTGACCATCGGGCTGGTCTGGTGGAGTGTGCTCAGCGTTGCGACCGCCATGGTCCCCTCCAGCATGGCGCATTCGCTAATCGCCCTCCTGATCGTTCGTTTCATTCTGGGTCTGGGCGAAGCCGTCGCCTATCCCTCCGCCAACCAGTTCATCGCCGCCTGGTTTCCGTCCCATGAACGCGGCAAGGCCAATGGCTGGGTGTTCGGCGGTGTCGGCCTGGGGTCAGGCCTGGCCCCGCCGCTGGTGGCGGCCATCGTCTACAATTACGGCTGGCACGAGGTGTTCTATTTCTCCGCCGGCATCGGGCTGGTGATGGCGGTGATCTGGTACAAGCTGGCGCGCGACACGCCCGCCCAGCATCCCAGCGTGACGCCGCAGGAACTTGCCCATATCCAGGCTGACCCCTCGGTCAAAATGAAGGGTGCCAAGGGGCCGGTGCCCTGGAAGAAAATTTTCACCAGCCGCGACGTGCTGGCCTGCGCCTTCGCCTATATCGGCTTCTGCTATGTCGCCTTCATCTTCCACACCTGGTTCTTTATCTACCTGAAGGACGGCCGCGGCCTGGATCTGAAGTCCAGCGCACTTCTGGCCATGCTGCCTTTCATCGCCATGACAAGCTGTTCTCTGCTGGGTGGCGTGTTTAGCGACTGGCTGGTCAAGCATGGGGGCCAGTATGTGGGGCGCAGTCTTTACGGCGCCGCGACCCTGCTGGCGACCGCGATCTTCCTGGTGATCGGCAGTCAGGTGCAGAACACGACGCTGGCGGTGCTGGTGCTGGCGGGCGGCGCGGGCGCTGTCTATCTGGGCCAGGCCTGCTATTGGGCGGTGGCCGCCGATGTCGGCGGTCCCTATACCGGCGTGGTATCGGGCTTGATCAACATGGCAGGCCAGATCGCGGGCGCGGTGACGGCCTCGGCCACGCCCTGGTTCGCGGCCAAGTATGGCTGGCCCGTAGCTTTCTACGTTGCGGCGGGCATCACATTCGTCTGCATTTTTGCCTGGTTCTTCGTCGATCCCAATCGCCGGCTGGATATGTCCGAAGAGGTCACGGCCTGATGCGGGGGGCGCTGGCCTGTGGCTTGATGCTGCTGGCCGGCGCTGCGCTTGCACAGGATGCGCCCGCACCGAATGTCTCGGCCGAATTCGTGCGTCTGTTCTCGGACTATTGCCTGGCGAAATTTCCCGGCGCTGTGGCGCAGGCCGCGGCGGATGCCAAACTGGAACCGCTGACGGCCGGCCAGGTCGCCAGCTACCTGCACAGCGATCCCGGCAAGGGCTGGCTGATTGCGGGCGCCGACAGCAACTATGTGCTGACGGAGGAAGACCCGCCCTATAACGCCTGTGCGGTGCGGCGCTACAGCGACCGCATGATGGGCGGCGCGCCGCTGATGGAGGCGGCGCGGACCTTCGTGGAAAGCACGGGCCGCAAGCTGGACCCGCCGCAGATATCGTCCCGGCCGATCGGCAACGGCATTATCAGCAATGCCGTGCTGATGCAGTTGCGCGATGCAAAGGACCAGCAACTCCCCGAGGCCTTCATGTTCTTCGTGGTGACGTATCCGGTAACGATGAAAGCCGACGGCACGGAGTCAAAGCCGTTCTACGACATCCGCTTTGTACGCCAGATCGTCCGCAAGAAAGAGATTTAAACCTTCAGCCCTGCCGCCGCGATGCCGGCCAGGGCGGCGACTTCGTCATTGTCGCTGGTGTCGCCGGTCACCCCCACGGCGCCGATGGCAAGGCCGTCCGGTCCCTTCACGATCACGCCGCCCGCCACCGGGATCAGCCCGCCCGGCGCCAGGTGACCCAGGCTGGCGATAAAGCTGGGACGCTCGGCCGCCATCTCGCCGATCTTGCGCGAATTCACGCCCAATGCCAGCGCGCCTGCCGCCTTGCCGCGCGCGATGTCCAGTCGCAGGAACGAGGTGCCATCCTGGCGCTGGAAGGCGATGACATGGCCGCCCGCGTCCGTCACCACACAGGACAGCGGCTTCATCCCGGTTTCCTTGCCCTTGGCAAAGGCGCCGGCAATGATGGCGTTGGCGTTTTCCAGGCTGATGCGGAAGTCGGACATTTTCGGCTCTCTTGTTTGGCTCTCGGTTGCAGCCTGACCGAAAAAACCTCGTCTGCAAACCCGCCACCCATGTTATCTCTGGCCGCATGACAAAAGCGCGCAAAACCCAGATCGTTATCGTCGGCGGCGGGGCCGGTGGGCTGGAGCTTGCCACCAGGCTGGGCGCCCATTTTGGGCGCGAGGCGTTCGACATCATCCTGGTCGAAAAGAACCGCACCCACATCTGGAAGCCGCTGCTGCACGAAGTGGCGGCCGGCTCGCTGGACGCCAATCTGGACGAGGTGGGCTATCGCAGCCACGGCCATGCCTGGGGCTATCGTTTCTTCTACGGCGCCATGGAAGGCGTCGACCGCGACAGCCGCCACGTCCTGATCGCGCCGATCCTGGATGAGGACGGCCGGGAAATCATGGGCCGCCACCGCATCCGCTATGATTATCTGGTGATGGCGGTGGGGTCGGTGAGCAATGATTTTGGCACCAAGGGCGTGGCGCAGCATTGCATCTTTCTCGACAGCCGCCTGCAGGCCGACCGTTTCCGCACCAAGCTGCTGAACCATTGCCTGCGCGTGTCGCGCACCTTGCAGGCCGACCCCAATGCCGACGCCAGCGTGAAGGTGGATATCGTGGGCGGCGGCGCCACCGGTGTCGAACTGGCTGCAGAGCTCTATAACTCGGCCGCCGCGTTGCGCCATTACGGCCTGGAAGTGTTCGACGAAAGCCGCCTGAAAGTGACCTTGATCGAGGCGGGCCCGCGCATCCTGCCGGCGCTGCCCGAAGACCTGGCCAAGGCCGCACATGAGGAACTGGAAGCGCTAGGTGTGCGGGTCATGACCGATACCGCCGTGGTGGAAGCCAATGCCGACGGCATGATCACCAAATCCGGCGAATTCATCGCTGCCGACCTGCGGGTCTGGGCAGCGGGCGTCAAGGCGGCTGACGTTCTTGCGGACATGGGCCTGGAAACCGCACGGGGCAACCAGCTTGTGGTTAAACCGACGCTCCAGACCACCCGCGATGACCGCATCTTTGCCATAGGGGATTGCTGCTGGTTCGTGCCGCAAGGCGAAACCCGCCCGGTGCCGCCGCGCGCCCAGGCGGCGCACCAGATGGCTTCAATCGCGTTCCACAATATCCGCGCGCTGATCCACGGGCGGGCGCTGAAACCTTTCGTCTATCGCGATCATGGCTCGCTGGTGTCGCTCAGCCATTTTTCGACCGTCGGCTCGCTGATGGGCAACCTGATCGGCGGCCGCATGGCGATCGAAGGGCGGCTGGCGCGCTTCGTCTATGTCTCGCTCTATCGCATGCACCTGATCGCCATTCACGGCTGGCTGAAAGGCCTGTCGCTGATCCTGGTCGGCCACGTCAACCAGATCATCCGGCCGCGCCTGAAGCTGCACTGAGCCGCGCGCCTACTTCTCGTTCGCGTAAATCTTGACGATGTCATAGATGAAATCCGCGCCCTTGTAGACCGAGCTCACCCGCATATGCTCGTTCAGGCCATGCGCGCCGCTGCCGTCCGCGTCGCCGAACATGCCCGACACGCCATAGGTGGGAATGCCGACCGGTGTCAGGAAGGCGCCATCGGTGGCGCCGGCTGACATGGCCGGCACGACCGGCGTGCCCGGCCAGTATTTCGCAGTCAGTTGTTCCACCGGCCCGAACACCTTGGGATTGAGACTCTGCGGGCCCTTGGGCACATCGCTGCGGATGGCGCCCAACGTCACCTTGATGTCGGTATTGCCCGCCAGTTCGGCCAGCTTCAGGCGCACCTGTTCCGGCGTGGTCCCGGGAAAGATGCGGCAATTGATATTGGCGGTGGCGCGCTGGGGCAGGGCATTGGTGGCGTGTCCCGCGCTCAACAGGGTGGAAATGCAGGTGGTGTGCAGCACGCCATTGTAGCTGGGATCGGTGGCGATGGTCGCCGCCGCCTTCAGGTCCGCCGGGTTTTTCGCAAAGGCCGCCATTGCCGCGCCCATCTCGCCGCCCACTTGGCCCGCCATCTTGGCGAAATAACCCCTGGTAATGTCGGTGGCTTCGATGGGGAATTCATACTGGCTGATCTTCACCAGGCCTTCGGCAAGCTCGTTGATGGCATTCTTCTTCACCGGGCGGCTGGAATGGCCGCCGGGGTTGGTGACTTCCAGGGTGTAGTCCTGCGGGAATTTCTCCGCCGCCTGCACCGTCATGATGACCGGCTTGCCATCCTTGTCCAGGCGACCGCCACCGCCTTCGTTCAATGCGAATTCCGCGTCGATCAACTGTCGCTGGTTCTTGGCCAGCCAATTGGCGCCATTGAAGGCACTGGCGGTTTCCTCGCCGCAGGTGAGCGCCAGCTTGAGGGTGCGCTTGTGCTTGAAGCCTTCCTCTTTCAGCCGCATCAGTGTGTAGACCCACGCTGCATCCAGCGACTTCATGTCGGCCACGCCGCGGCCGTAGAAATAACCATTCTCCTCGATCAGCTTGAAGGGATCGCGGGTCCAGTCCTCGCGCTTGGCCTCGACCACGTCCAGATGGCCCAGAAGCAGGATCGGCTTGGCCTTGGGATCGCTGCCTGGCAGCACTGCCACCAGGCCGCCTTCCTTGGGATGATCCGGCGCGACGAAGGGGTGCAGATCGCTTTCAGGAAAGCCGGAGTCTTTCAGATGGCCGGCAACCTTGGCGGCCAGCGCGGTGCAACTGCCCACCGACAGGCTGGTGTTGGTTTCCACCATTTCCTGGAACAGCGCCCGATAGCGGGCATGACTGTCCTGGGCAGCGGCGGGCAGCGCCACCGCGGTGGTCAGCAGCGTGGCAAGCAGGGTGCGAAACATGCGTTGGATCTCCGTCAGGGCTGCGAGGCGTAAATTTTCACGATGTCGTACAGGAAGTCCCGGCCCTTGAAGGTCGAATCCACCCGCACCCGTTCATTCAGGCCATGGGCGCCGTTGCCGTCCGTGTCGAAGAAGATGCCCGACACGCCATAGGTGGGAATGCCCACCGGCGTCAGGAAGGCGCCGTCCGTTGCCCCCGCCGACATGATCGGCACCACCGGAATGCCCGGCCAGTATTTGGCCGTCAGCTTTTCCACCGGCCCGAACACCTTGGGGTCCAGCGCCTGTGGCCCCTTGGGCACTTCGCTGCGCTTGTCGGCCAGCGTCACCTTGATTTCCGGATCCGCAACCAGTTCCTGCAGCTTGGCGCGCACCTGTTCCGGTGTCGTGCCGGGGAAGATGCGGCAATTGATATTGCCGTCGGCGCGCTGGGGCAGGGCGTTGTTGGCATGGCCCGCGCTCAAAAGCGTCGCCACGCAGGTGGTGTGCAGGATGCCGTTGTAATCGGGATTGGCGGCCAGCACGGCGGCGGCCTTCAGGTCCTTGGGGTCCTTGGCGAAGGCGGCCATGGCCGCGCCCAGCGCGCCGCCCTTCTG
>CBIHOI010000046.1:0-14257 GCA_966211925.1 uncultured Hyphomicrobiales bacterium
GCGGCTTCCGGACTGATGGCATTGTCGAACGCCAGCGGACCGTCCAGCACGCCGCCCTTGATCTGGCCGCGCTCGGCCATCTTGCACAGCGCGGCCGCATCCAGGGTCGACGGCATCTTGTCGCTCACCGTCTCCACCGCCGCCAGGATCGCGACCCGCGGCTGCGCAATGCCCAGCACATGGGCGAAATCGATCGCGTTCTGGCAAATGTCGCGCTTGTCCGAGAGGCTGGGCTGAATGTTGATGGCCGCGTCGGTGATCATCAATGGCCGGGGATAGGCGGTAACGTCAAACAGATAAACATGGCTGATGCGCCGGCCCGTTCCCAGTTGCGCCACCACTTCATGCATCAGTTCGTCGGTATGCAGGCTGCCTTTCATCAGGGCTTCTACCTCGCCGCGCTGCCCCATGGCGGCGGCTTGCGCGGCGGCGGCATGGCTGTGCGGCGCCTCGACCAGGCGCAAGGCCGCGATGTCGAGATTTTCTGCCGCGGCCACGGCCTGGATCTTGCCGCGCGGACCGACCAGAACCGGCACGATCAGTCCGGCTCTCGCGGCTTCCACCGCCGCGCCAAGAGAGGCCGCGTCGCAAGGATGAACCACCGCCGTCAACGCCGGCTTCAGCCCTGCGCAACGCGCGATCAACTGGCGATGGCGCAGATGCTCGTTGATGCGCACGTCCGGGGCGTCGCCGCAAGTGATGCAGACCGTCTCGCGCGGCGCGCGCATGGTGAAGCTGCCATGCAAAACGTCCGTTCCATTCTGGTCTCGGGCCTCGCAGGCGATGGTGGCGAGGCCGGAAGGATCAAGCGATGTGATGGTCAGGACAGTTTCAACCGTGTCCCCGACCTTGAGCGGGCGGGCCAAGGCCATGGTCATGGCGGTCAATTCCGAACCCGGCCCCGGCCAGCGCGATCCCGCCAGCAGGGCCAGCAGGGCGCCTCCCCAGCCGTCGGATGGCATGCCCATCAACACGCCCAGGAGATCTGCGTCCCGCTGCGAAAAGCTGCGCACAAGGCGGGTGGTCTGGCCCACCGCCATCCGGTCGAGGGTAAGGTTGGTGATGGTTTCGCGCATCGTTTCACCATAGCGCCAAAAAGCCGCCCCGTCCTTGCGTGTACGCAAGCAGGATTAGGTAGGATTACTAAGGGAAACGCCGGATGCGCCACCGCAGCCGGTCGTGTCAGCATGACATATGCGGCATTCCCTGGTGACCCTGACCCTGAATCCGGCGATCGACATTTCGGGCGCCATTGAGAAGCTCGTGCCATCGCACAAGCTGCGTTGCGGCGATATCAAGCGCGAGCCGGGCGGCGGCGGCATCAATGTCGCGCGGGTCCTGCAACGGCTGGGTGGCACTCCGCTGGCGGTGTTTCCGGCCGGCGGCGCGACCGGCGCACAGCTTTCGCGGATGCTGGCCGCGCAGGCGGTGAATCATGTCGCAATCGCGGTGACGGCGGAGGTACGCGAAAACCTCGTCGTGCAGGAAAAATCCGGCCCGCAGTACCGCTTTGTCTTTCCCGGACCGGCACTGACCTCGACTGAGATCGAAACCTGCGCCAAGACCGCGCTGGAGGCGGTGGCGCCCGGCGGCTGGCTGGTGGCCAGCGGCAGCCTGCCGCCCGGGGCCACACCGGATTGCTATCATGTGCTGGCAATGCAAGCCGCCGCGCGGGGCGTCCGGCTGGCGTTGGATACCTCCGGCGAAGCCCTGCGCGCCGGCGTCGGCAAGGGCATTGCACTGCTAAAGGTCAATGAGGACGAACTGGAGGAGCTCTGCGGCAAGTCCTGTTCGGACGAAACCAGTTGTATCGCTGCCGCCATCGCGCTTCTGGAACAAGGTCCCGTGATGATCGCGGTGACGCGCGGGGAAAAGGGCGCGCTGTTGATCGGAAAAAACTTCGCATTCAAAGGCGTGGCGCCGCCGATCGCGCCGGCCAGCACGGTGGGCGCGGGCGATTCCTTCCTGGGGGCCCTGGTGTGGGCGCTGTCGAAAAATCGTCCGCATTGCGAAGCCCTGCGCCAGGCGATCGCCGCCGGCTGCGCCGCCTTGCTGGCGACCGGCACCGAGCTGGCGCATGCCGAGGCCATATCCGACCTGGCGCCACGGGTGGAAATTCAAGCCCTGGTCAGGCCGCCAGCTTTCCATCCACCACCCGTATGATCCGGTCGCATTGCGCGGCGAAGGCCGTGTCATGGGTGACCACGATGACGGTGCGGCCCCTGTCATGCGAAAGATTTTTCAGGATGCCCTGGACCATGGTGCTGGAAACGGTATCGAGATTGCCTGTGGGCTCGTCGGCAAAGATGATGGCCGGATCGTTGGCCAGGGCGCGGGCGATGGCCACGCGCTGGTTCTGGCCACCCGACATCTTGTGCGGCAGCTTGTCCGCCTGCTTTTCCAGGCCCAGATCGGTCAGCAGCACCATGGCGCGCTGGCGCGCCGCCTCCTGGTCGAGCCGGCCCAGCCGCCGGATGGGCAGCATCACATTCTCCAGCGCCGTGAATTCGGGCAGCAGGAAATTGGCCTGGAAGACAAAGCCCAGGCGCGACAGGCGCATGTCTGCCAGCTGGTTCTCGTCCAGTCCGGCGGTTTCGGCCCCTTCCAGCCACAATTGGCCGCTGGTCGGCTGGTCCAGCAACCCCAGCAAGTAAAGCAGCGACGACTTGCCCGATCCCGAAGGGCCGGTAATGGCCAGGAATTCGCCCTTGCCGATCTCCAGATCGATGTCCCGCACCAACGTCACCGGCACATCGCCCGGAAGCGTACGGGTGAGGCCTTTGGCGCGCAGCAGGACCTCGCTCACGCGCCCGCCCCCCGCAGGATGTCCACCGGCCGCACGCTCGCGGCCTTGCGCGCGGGCAGCAGCGCCGCGCCTGTGGCCGCGGCCAGTGCAAAGGCGGCGGCCACGGCAAATTGCTGCCAGCTCCAGTCGATGGGCATGGGGGTCGGCTGGGTGGTGCCGGGAAACTTGAAGATCAAACGGCCCAGCGCGAACATGATCCCGGCCCCCAGCGGCAGGCCCAACAGGCACCCCAGCGCGCCCAGGATCACGCCTTCGGACAGGAAGATCACCTGGATGTCGCGGGCGTGAAAGCCCATGGATTTCAGAATTGCGATATCGCGCCGCTTCTCCAGCACGACGGTGGAGATGACATTGTAGATGCCGAAGGCCGCCACGAGCAGCACCGCGCTGACGACGCTGTACATGATGATGTTGCGCAATGCGAGGGTGCTCATGATGTCCTCGGAAGCCTCCTGCCAGGACACGCTCTTGTACTGAAGATGGCCTTCAATGCGTGCGGCCGTCACGCGCGCGGTATAGGGATCGGCCAGCTTGATCAGAATGCGGTTGGCGCGATTGGGCCGGTTGAGCAGCGCCTGTACGCGCTTGAGATTCAGGAAGACCTGGCTCTGGTCGAAAGCGGCGCGTCCGGTGTGGAAGATGCCGACGATCTTGAAGCTGTGAAGCTGGCCGGTGGCAGCGGAAATGGGAATGGTTTCACCGCGTTCCAGCGACAGCACCCGTGCCAGCTCGCTGCCGATAATGACGCCGTCGAGATTCGCCACGAGATCCTCGACACGGCCTTCGATCATATAGCTGCCGATGGTGGTGACGCTGGTGATGTCCCTGGGGACCATGCCGTTCAGGACCAGCGCTTCGTCCCGGCCGGAAAAGCTCACCAGTCCCTGGCCCTGCAGCAGCGGCGAAGCGGTGACTCCCGGCATCTGCCCGACATCCTCCAGTGCCTGCTTGTAGTTTCGGATGCCCCGCGTCTCGGTTACCGGCTTGACGCGATGCATCTGGATCAGAGCGCCGGGATAAAGCTGCGACACCGGCTGCAGCCGCGGATTGCGATAATCATCCTCCACCGTGACATGGGCGGAATTGTCGATCAGCCGGTGAATGAAATCGGTTTCCGAGCCTTGCATCATGGCCGAGATGCCCAGGAAGAAGGCGGTTCCCAGCACAATACCGCTCAGCGAGACCAGCGTCTGGCGCTTGCGCGCCAACAGGTGGCGCAACGCAACGCTCATCAGGATCGGGCTCACGGGACAATCCGCAGGCGCAAAGTGCCGCTCTGGGGCACGGTGCCCCCATCCGCCAGCACGATATCATGTACCGAAAGGCCCTGGACGATTTCGGTCCAGCTCTTGCTCTTGGCGCCTGTGATCACCCGCACATGCTTCGCCTGCCCGCCCACGATCTTCCACACCATGTCGTCGGAGACCGCAGCGCTGGGCAGCAGCAAGGCCTTGTCCGTCCGCCGCGCAATAATGTTGGATTCCGTGGTCATGCCGATATGCAGCGGCGTGTCCCGCGGCAGCGCGATGCGCACGCGGTAGCTGCGCCCCACCGCGTCGCCCCTGGGCGTCACTTCCGTCACCGTCGAGTTGAAGATGCGCCCCGCAAATGCATCGGCGCGGATCAGCACGGGCTGGCCTGGCCGCACCAGCGCCACATCCTCCTCGTCCACCAGGGCGGAGATGCGCAGCCCCCCTTGGCAGGACAGCCAGAAAATCGGCGTGTTGGCCGCGATATACTGCCCGATCTCGCCGTCGCGCTGGATTATCAGGCAATCGCTTGGCGCCCTCATCACCATGAAGCCTTCCTGGGCCTTGGCCTGGGCCAGCGCGCCCTGTGCGGCGCGCAGGGTGGCGAGCGAACGCTCATATACCTGGCGCGCCACCGCGCCATCGCGCAGCAGGCGCTGGTTGCGCTCAAAGTCCGTACGCGCAAATGCGGTGTTGGCGGCGAGCTGGGCGATGTTGCCCGCAATATCCGCGGATTCCAGCCGGGCCAGCACCTCGCCCTTGCGGGTGTACCCGTGTTCGTCATGTTCCAGCGCCACCAGCCGCCCGCCCACGCGCGGCGACACCGGCAGCATCACGCTGGCCTCCACCGTCCCGCTGGCATAGACGGCGGTGACGGCGGGACCCAGATGTGGCCGCACCGCATCACGCGGTTGCGGGCGCAGCAGGAACCAGGATGTTCCGGCCACCGCCACGGCGGCAAGCGCCAAGCCGATCCAGAATTGCGTCTTCATGTCCCGTCACAGGTAAAGGATGAGCCGAACGTTAGGTGCGGTGGCAGCAGAAAGCCCTGATCCGGATCAATTCTCAGTCGCGACGGGATGGTCTACATCTCAAACAGAGCGCATTGCTGCTAGAAGACCGGACGGCCAGAGGGTGACTGTGTCATGAAAACCAGATTGCAGGCGCGGCGGCTGGGGATCGACACCCATTCCGAGCCCGTTGTCTTCCTGCGCAAGGATTGCCCCGTCAGCCGTTCCGAAGGTTTCGCGGCCCACAATCGCGTGCTGCTGACAGCCGGCAGCCGCCACGTCATCGCCACCCTCTACACGGTGGAAGACGGCTTCCTGGAACCGTGCGATGCCGGCCTGTCCGACGCGGCCTGGCACAGCTTGGGCGTGAAGTCCGGCGACAGTGTCCGGGCGCAACATGCGCCGCCGGTGGAATCGCTCAGCCTGGTGCGCGGACGAATTTATGGCCACGCCCTGTCGGAAGGCGGGTTGCACAACATCGTGGCCGACATCGTGGCCGGGCGCTATTCCGCCATCCAGATATCGGCCTTCCTCACCGCTTGCGCGGCGCGGCCGCTGAACAGCGGCGAAATCTGCAGCCTCACCCGCGCCATGGTCGACACTGGCGACAGGCTGGCCTGGGACTTCCCGATCATCGCCGACAAGCATTCGGTGGGCGGACTGCCGGGCAACCGCACCACGCCGATCATTGTCGCCATCTGCGCCGAGCTGGGACTGATGATGCCCAAGACCTCTTCGCGCGCCATCACATCGCCGGCCGGCACCGCCGACACCATGGAGACACTGGCGCCGGTAATGCTGAGCGAGGCGAAAATCCACGCCGTGGTCGCAGCCGAAGGCGGCTGCATCGCCTGGGGCGGCGCGGTGACGCTCAGTCCTGCCGATGACATCCTGATCCGCATCGAGCGCACCCTGGACCTGGACAGCGAGGGCCAGCTGATCGCCTCCGTGCTCTCCAAGAAGATCGCCGCCGGCGCCACCCATCTTGTCATCGACATGCCGGTCGGTCCCACCGCCAAGGTCCGCAGCAGCGAAGCGGCACAAATCCTGGGCGCGGGACTGTCGGCAACAGCGGCGCACTTTGGCCTGAAGGTGCGCGTGGTCGAGGGCGATGGCCGCCAGCCGGTGGGACGCGGCATCGGTCCGGCGCTGGAAGCGCGCGACGTCCTTGCCGTGCTGAAGGGCGACAGCAATGCACCGCAAGATCTACGAACACGCGCGCTGGTGCTGGCCGGCGCACTCCTGGAACTGTGCGGCAAGGCTGGCCCGGGAGAAGGCGAAAAACTTGCCGCAACTGTTCTGGACGAAGGCCGCGCCTGGTCGCGTTTCCAGCGCATCTGCCACGCCCAGGGCGGATTGCGGGAGCCCCCGGTCGCCAGTCATCGCAAGCTCCTGACCGCAGACGCCGCCGGCACCGTCACGGCCATCGACAATCGCAGGATCTCAAGGCTCGCCAAGCTGGCGGGCGCGCCGGAAGACAAGGCGGCGGGGCTCGATCTGCATGTCCGCATCGGCGACGTGCTGACCCAAGGCGCGCCGCTCTGCACCGTCCACGCGGAATCTCCGGGGGAACTGGACTACGCCCTGGCCTATGCCGCCGCCAATCCCGACATCGTCCAGATCGCGCCATGAGCCTGTTGCTGGTTTCCCTGCCCGAAAACGAGGCCCTGGCCGAACGGCTGTCGGCGCTGACCGGTGGCAGGTACCAGCAGATGGCGGTTCACACTTTTCCCGATGGCGAGCATCTGCCGCGCTTTGCCGAACCGGTTGCAGGGCATGACGTGGTGCTGGCCTGCACCCTGCCCCAGCCCGATGCGAAAATCCTGCCTTTGCTGTTCGCGGCAGACGCGGCGCGTGCCATGGGTGCGCGCCAGGTGGGACTGGTCGCGCCCTATCTGTGCTACATGCGCCAGGACAAGGCGTTTCATCCGGGCGAAGCGGTGACGTCGCGCAGCTTTGCCGCGCTCCTATCGCGCCACTTCGGCTGGCTCGTCACGGTTGATCCGCACCTGCATCGCACCGGGTCGCTGGACGAGATCTACACCATTCCGGCACAGGCGCTGCACGCCGGCCCGCTGCTGGCGGCCTGGATAAAGGACAATGTCACGGCGCCCTTCCTGATCGGTCCGGATGCGGAAAGTCGTCAATGGGTCGCCGATGTCGCCGCCTCCTGCGGGGCGCCCTTCGCGGTACTGGAAAAGCAGAGACTGGGCGACCGCCACGTCGTGACGGCGCCGGGGACACTTGCCCTGCCCCGGGAGGCAACGCCGGTGCTTCTGGACGACATCCTTTCCAGCGGCGGCACCATGGTGGAAGCCCTGCATGTTGTTTCGGGCCTGACGACAGGGAGCCCCGTGGTGATCGCGATCCATGCCGTTTTGGAAAATGGTATCCGCGCCGTTCAGGACCGGGGCGCGAAGCTTATCACCACCAACAGCATTGGCGCCGGCGCAATTGACCTGGCGCCCCTGCTGGCGGCCGCAATCAGCTCGATGGCGCGTTAGCCGCGCGTTTTGCCGGCGCGGCAGACGGAAAGCTGCCGCCCGGCGGAATTGCTGCACCATGACCTGGCCGGATTGTCAGATAGAGACTTCCGCCCAACGGCGCTTCGACCACCAGCCGCGAATCCGCCGGAATCGCTAGGTCGTCGCGCACCTTCAGCTGCACCACCGCAAGGTGTCGTGACTGGTCCAGCGACAGTCCCGAGATGCGCCCCACCTTGACGCCGCCGATGCGCACATCGCTGCCCAGATCCAGACCTGCGGCGTTCGGTATCCGGGCGGTCAGTTCGTAGCTTGCCAACCTGCCAGTCCCGGTGCGGACATACATGAAAGTGACAAACGCCAGCGCAGCGAGAATCATCCCGGCGGCCAGTACGGTATCAAACGGGTTGTGTGCGCCTTGGGAAGCGGACGCGGTGGGAACGGCCACATGAAACTCCCGGCAAAGGTTACACCGTTACCGTAGCGCGTGCCCATAAGTGAGCGTTGATCGCAATCAACCTCTCGACCGTCGACCGGGCTCAGCGGCGCGGAAGCATGGTGCGCCAGCCGGACGGGCATTGCGTGACATAGGGATAATAATCGCGCGTCGCGTCGCACCAGTACCACCAGCCCGGCGCGCTGCCCGGCGGACCGAACAGGTCCGGTCCCGGATAGACCGGCGAAGTGAAATAATACCAGTTCGACCCGACGACCCACCACCAGGCCGTTTGGCCGTCATGCTGGCCGTGAATCCAGCGGCCGCGTTGCCAGCGGTCAGGTCGAAAATTGCCGGAATCTCCCCGGCGGTGACCCGGCTGCGGGAGCCAAATCGGTCCCTGCGGCGCCGGCGTCCGCGGCCAGGCACCGAATGGCCGATCATGACGCTGCCCTGCCGCCGGCCAGATGAAAAACATCGACAGGAGGATTGCCAGGGCAGCACGCCGAACCGTTGGGTGTTCTTCCTGCATCGCTCAGGACCTTCCTGTCAGCCAGCCGCCGACGCGCGGCATGATGGAGAGAATGAAAATGCCAAGGCTTGCCACGAACCCGATGCAAAATCCCAGGTCATACGGGAAGCCATCATTCGGAAAGGCATAGATGCGCAGATGCGTGAGCGGTGCGGCAATGAGAACAAGGATGGCGATGGCGCCATGAAAGCAGCCCAACAGAAAACCGGGGCCGCCCGGCGCCTGGTCCTGCTGGGTGGCGCAGGCCGACAGACACGCGCCGGCAATGCCGGCTGCGACCAACCAGGACTGAGCACGCTTCAGGCGCAGCTTGTCCATGCGGTCCTCAATGCGACAGGAAGAGCGGCAGGGGTGGATCGGCGATCAGCCCGCGGGTGGCGCCGCCCAGCACGAATTCGCGCATACGCGAATGGCCATAGGCGCCCATCACAAGCAGGTCCGCATTGAATGCACCGGCACTATCGGCCAGGAGCTTGCCGATCGCGCCATCCTTCAGAACGGCACGTTCGAACGTGTACTTCACGCCATGGCTGTCTAGAAAGGCCTTCAAGTCTTCCGTGGTCGCGGTGGTCTCCAGGCCCTTTTCGCCGAAGACCGTCAGTATTTTTGTGTGGTGCGCTTGCAGCAAGACCGGCAGCGCATCACTGAGAGCGCGAGCGGCCTCCCGGCTGAAGTCCCAGGCCACGACAACCGTGTCCAGCCGCCGCAGCGGCTTCTTGCCTCTTCCATGCGGCAGCAACAGGCTTGGCCGTCCGGTTTCAAAAATGGCGGGCCGGACGAAGTCGTGATCGAAATCGTTGCACTCCGGGAACGGCAGAACAAGAATGTCATGCACGCGCGCCAGATCGACCAGTGGCTGGGGCGATGGATAAAGGGGAAGCAGTTGCCTGCGGATCTCGATCGGGACACCGTACGCCGCCGCAACTTTCCCGATGGCGTCTTTCATGTGATCTGCCGCCAGCGCGCTGCGCTCCACGGCCTCGTTCATCAGGCGCGGCACATCCACGATCCAGGACCCAAATCCTTCCGGCCAGACCCGTGGATCGGGATTGAGCTGCGCAAGCGCGGCGGTCACCGAGGCGCCCATGCACTGTGCAAAGAATGCGGCGCCTTCCAGCTCCAATTCCGCAGGCGCATCCGGGAAGGTGGGGACGTGCAGAAGAATCTTTCTTATTGTCAAAAACTTCCTCCCGATTGTCATTTGAAAGCTAACACCCGCGATTTCCCCGGCCTTGATCTGCATCAAGCCGCTGCACGCCCGATACAAGGCGGGAAGCCCGCATTCACCCGGACAACTTGCGCCGGATCAATGCTGCGGCCGCCCCAGGGTTCATCCTGTTTCGGAAATCGGAGGTGCGCGAAATGGGCTACAGATCGCTTTTGAGCCATATCGGGACAGGCGGCAACAATGCGAATATTTTCTCCGCCAGCGTCGCACTTGCAGACTTGTTCGACGCGTCGGTGATCGGCATCGCCGGCGCGCAACTGACACCGCCTTTCACGGAGGTGCCCGTGGCCGACATGATGCAGTATGAACGGGAGGCCGCCGAACAGGCGCTCGGTCAAGCCGAACAGGAATTTCGCGCGGCCTTTCGCGGCAAGACCACGAAACTGTCGTGGCGCACCCTTTGCGACTATGCGCCCGTCACCAACTTCGTGATACGGCAGGCGCGCGCTGCCGATCTGGTGATAACGTCACCGCAAACCGCTTCCTTTCTGACGCGCATGGACGAAGCCAATGTCGGACCCCTGGTCCTGCAGGCCGGCCGGCCCGTTCTCATCGTGCCAAGGGACCACAAGGGTCTTACACTGGGCAAGGTCGTGGTGGCCTGGAAAGATACCCGCGAAGCCCGGCGGGCGGTATCCGATGCTCTGCCGTTTCTGAAAAAGGCGCGCGAGATGGTCGTTGTGGAAGTCTGCGATCCCGCAGAGGCAAAGACGGCCGAGAGCAGCGTCGCCGATGTCGTTCACTGGCTGAAGGGTCACGGCGTCACGGCGCGCGCAGCGGTGGAAGCCTGCAAAGACGAGGAGCTGGACGGTCTGTACAGATTTCTCAAACGGGAGAATTGCGACCTGGTCGTGGCCGGGGCCTATGGCCATACCCGCCTGCGAGAATGGATATTCGGCGGCGTGACCATGGACCTGCTGCTCCCCGCCGGGCATTGTGTGTTACTGTCACATTGAGGGCGGGTGCGATGAACAGACAATTGCGATTTCTTGCGGTCCTTTTGTTCGCGGCCCTTCCTGTCGTTCCGGCGGTGGCGCAGGATGTGGAAGCTGGTCACCAGATCGCCCGTCGCTGGTGCAGCGCTTGCCATGAGATCGGCACGGCCCCTGTAAAGAACGACGTCAGTCCTTCCTTTTGGTCCATCGCACGAATGCCGAGCACAACAGCAATATCGTTGCGGGCATTCCTCAGCACCCCCCATCACCGGATGCCCGATTACAGCCTGTCTCGCCAGGAAATCGCCGACATCTCCGCGTATATCCTGAGTCTGAAAACGGCCAGGCTGGACGCGGGCGCGAACTAGGCATTCCTGGAGATAGAGCCGGCGACCGGCAGCGACATCTTCCATCCCACTGAGGCTTTCATGAAAAACATTCTCGCCTCCCTCAGTGGCTTTGGATCCGACCAGGCGGTGCTGGACACCGCGATCGCGCTGGCGAAGTGGCAGGGCAGCCATGTGCTCTGTCTTCACACGCGCATCGACGCCATGCAGACCGCTGCCGTATCGAAACCGGTGACCATGCGCGGGGGCCCGTCGGACGCTCTGGTCCGCAGCATTGCGGCGGAAGAAGACGCCCGCTCGCGCCACGCCGTGGAGGCGTTCCAGGATGCGCAGCGCCGCCATGGTCTGGCGCAGGCCGACACGCCGCCTACCCAAGGTTCTTCCGCAACCCTCGCCTGGGCCGAGAGGCGGTCCTTCCTGAACGAAACCCTGCATCAGTCGCGCTATCACGATCTGGTCGTGATGGGCCGCGACCAGGAACGGCCGGCCGAGCATATCAAGAGCATCGTCATGCTGAGCGGGCGCCCCGTGCTGCTGGCGCCTCCCCGTCCTGCCATGACCGTCGGCCGCCATGTCGCCATTGCCTGGAAGGCGGGCGCGGAATCCGCGCGCGCCGCCACGGCCACCACCGCGCTGCTGACAAAAGCCGAGCGCGTCACCATCCTGGCCGTCGCCGAGCAAGATGACGACGTCGCGCGCCTTGCCGCCGAAGATCTTGCGGCCAGCCTGGGCTGGCACGGCATCCGGGCAGAAGTCCGGGTTCAGCCCGCCAACGGCCCCACCGGGCCGATGTTGCAGAAGATGGCTCTTGAAAGCGGCGCCGACCTGCTGGTGATGGGCGCCTATGGCCATAGCCGCCTGCGCGAATACATCCTTGGCGGCGTCACCGAAGCCATGATCGCGGCTTGCTCACTCCCGGTCCTGCTGTTCCACTAGCCGTCATGACCATGCCCGCCCGAAATGGACTGTCTGGCGCAGAGGCCGCGCTGCGGCTGCGCCAGCATGGCTTCAACGAGCTCCCGCAGGCGGCGCGGCGCGGCCTATGGCGCATCATCGCGGAAATCCTGCGCCAGCCCATGTTTGCCCTGCTGCTGGCGGCGGGCGGCATTTATGCCGTGCTGGGCGAGCTGCTGGACGGGCTGGTGCTCCTCGCCTTCGCCACCCTGTCCGTGGCCATCACGGTCATCCAGGAAACCCGCAGCGAGCATGTGCTGGAAGCGCTGCGCAATCTTGCCAGCCCCCGTGCGCTGGTGATCCGGGACGGTCGGCAACAACGCATTCCGGGCCGCGAGGTGGTGCCGGGCGACACCCTGCTGCTCGCGGAAGGCGATCGGGTGCCCGCCGATGGCCGGCTAGAGGAATGCAATGACCTTCTGATCGATGAAGCCATCCTGACCGGCGAATCCGTCCCCGTCCGCAAGAGCGCCGGAGCCGCGCCCGGTGCAGACGGTATTTCGCTGGCTTTCGCCGGAACACTGGTCGTGCGGGGCACGGGACTGGCCCAGGTCTGCGCCACCGGACTGCACTCCGAACTTGGCAAGATTGGCGTTTCACTGGAAGGCATCGTGCTGGAGCAGCCGCATCTGCAGCGCCAGCTGCGCTGGCTGGTGCGGGACTTTGCGATCTTCGGCGCCGTCGTGGCGATAGCGGTCGTGCTGCTGCTGGGATGGCGCAATGGCGAATGGCTGCAGGCATTCCTGGGTGGCATCGCCGTGGGCATGTCCGCCCTGCCCGAGGAATTTCCCCTGGTGCTGGCGGTCTTCATGGCAATGGGTGCCTGGCGGATCTCGCGTGCACATGTGCTGACGCGACGCGCCGCCGCCATCGAGACACTGGGCTCGGCCACGATCCTTTGTACAGACAAGACAGGCACCCTGACCGAGAACCGCATGCAGGTGCAGCTTCTGGCGACCGAAGCGCATGTCTGGAGGCTGGGTTCTGATGCGGTGGCCGAACCCGCACGTGCTGTGCTGCGGGCGGCGTCACAGGCCAGTGCGCTGCACGCCACCGATCCCATGGATCAGGCACTGCGCGCGGCCGCGGCCCGCGACGGGGCGCAAATCCAGACCGGCGTACTGGTGCAATCTTACGGCCTGCGACCGGAACTCCTGGCGACGACGAATGTCTGGGATGATGGGCAGGGCGATGCCCTTCGGGTCTTCGCCAAGGGCGCCCCCGAAGCCATTGTGGAACTGTGCCGCCTGCCACCGGAACGCAAGGCGGCGGTCCTTGCGCAAATGGACCGCTTCGCCGGTGAGGGACTTCGCCTGCTGGCCGTGGCCGAAGGCACGTTCGATACAGCCTCCGGTCCTCTTCCCGCGCAGCAGAGCGGGTTTTGCTTTTCCTATCTCGGCCTGGTGGGGTTTGCCGATCCCCTGCGCCCCCATGTTGCCGACGCCGTGCGGGAGTGCCAAAGCGCCGGCATTCGCGTGATCATGATCACCGGCGACCATCCCCTGACCGCGCAGGCGATTGCGCGCCAGGCAGGGATCGACCATGCCGAATATCTGACCGGCGATGCCATCGAAGCGCTGGGTCAGGAAGAGCTGGCACGAAAGATTGGCGGCGTCTCGGTGTTCTGCCGCATCCGCCCCGCCCAGAAGCTCCGGATCGTGGAGGCGCTGAAGGCCGACGGCGAGATTGTCGCCATGACGGGCGACGGGATCAATGACGCACCCGCCATGAAAGCCGCCCATATCGGCGTGGCGATGGGCGGCCGCGGCACCGATGTGGCGCGCGAGGCGGCGGCGCTGGTGCTGCTGGACGACAACTTCGTGTCGTTGATCACCACCATCCGGCTGGGCCGGCGCATCTATGACAATATGCGCAAGGCCATCCAGTATATCGTGGCGGTGCATATTCCCATCGCGGGGCTGGCGGTGTTGCCGCTGGTGCTGGGTTTGCCCGCCATGCTGACGCCCATCCAGATCGCCTTTCTGGAGATGGTGATAGACCCGGCCTGCTCCATCGTCTTTGAGTCCGAACCGGCCGAAGCCGACATCATGCGGCGCAGGCCCCGCGATCCCGCAGCGCCGCTGCTGTCGACACGACTGGCAGGCTGGGCGGCCCTCCAGGGACTGGCGGCGCTGGCGCTGGTCACGCTGGTGCTGTTTGCGGGGCTTCACGGCGGCCTGCAGGAAACGGAGCTGCGGGCACTGGTCTTCACAGCCCTGGTCGCCGCCAATCTCGGCCTGATCCTGGTCAACCGCTCCTTCCAGCCTTCGCTGCGG
>CBIHOI010000047.1:0-14121 GCA_966211925.1 uncultured Hyphomicrobiales bacterium
GAAAGCTGGATCGGCGTCAGCGGATTCTTGATCTCGTGCGCGATGCGGCGCGCCACATCGGCCCAGGCGGCGGTACGCTGGGCGCTGACAAGGTCGGTGATGTCGTCGAAGGTCACGACAAAGCCGTCCGCCGTGCCGCGCTCGCTTGTCACCTGCACGCTGAGGCTGCGCGGACTGCCGGCCCGCTTGATGGTGATTTCGCCGCCGGCGCGGCCCACCGGTTCGGACATGGCGCGCTGCACCAGCGGCGCCAGCTCCGGCAGGCTTTCGGAATAATGGCTGGCTTCCAGGTCTTCTGGCACCGCGTTCAGAAGGCGCGCGGCCGCGCGGTTGACGATGGTGATGTGGCCGTCATGGTCGATGCCGATGACGCCGGCACTGACACCGGACAGCACGGTCTCGGTAAAGCGGCGGCGAATATCGATCTGGCGGTTGGCATCCACCAGGTCTTCGCGCTGGGCGGACAGTTGCTGGGTCATGCGGTTGAAGGCCGTTCCCAGGTTCGCCAGCTCGTCATCGTCGCGGTCCACCGGCACCTGGGCGCTGAGATCGCCCTCGGAGACACGGCCCGCGGCCAGAATAAGATTGGAAATCGGGCGCACCAGCTTGTTGGCTGCCCACAGGCCCGACCAGATGGCCGCCAGCAGAACAACCAGCGTAACCATGCCGTAAAGCAGCGCGAAGATGAGTTGCAGCTTGAAGCGATTCTGCTCCAGCGCGTGATACTCGCTCACCGCGCCCTTGTTGCGCTGGTAATAGTTGAAGGCGGCAGGATCCACCACGCGCACGATCAGCAGGTACGCGTCCTTCATGGAATCCAGATGGATCAGGGCGCGCACCAGCCCGGTCTTGGGATCGGCACCTGCCACGGGATGTCCGTGCAACGCGTCGGCAAGATCGGCCGAGGATGGAACGAGCGCCGAAGTGTATTTCAATTTTGACGAGCTGCCCTGCACATTGCCCAGCGAATCCACGATGAAGGAGCCAACCAGGCCGCGGTCACGGGTCATCAATTCCAGCTTGGTGAACATCCGTCCGAGGTCCAGCCGGCCCTGGGCATCGCGCAGACTGCGGTCGAGCTGGATGCCGTCGGAAATTTCCGCGGCATCGATGATGATGCGGGCAAACTGCTCTTTCACATACTGGCGCGAAATGTTGACCGAACCGTCTAGGGCCGTACGCACATTGGAGGAGAACCAGGCCTGCATGCCGATGTTCAGGGTGACGGAGGCAAAAATGGCGACCACGATCGCGGGCACCACCGCGATCGCCGAGAACCAGGCCACCAGCCGGGCGTGCAGCTTGGCGCCGGCGCGGCCCGAGCGTCGCGTTGCCCACAGCCGGGTCAGCCGCCAGCCGATCAGGGCCGCCAGCAGCAGGACGAGCGCCAGGTTGACGACCATCAGCACCAGCAGCCCGGTCTGGCCGACCGCGTAGGTGGTCATGCCGGTCAGCAGCGCATAGGTGACACAGCCCGTGAGGACCGCAACCACGGCCACGCCGAAGGCCAGTTGTGAAGGCCGGGATACCGCGCGCAACCCGGCGCGCCGCTCTGGGAACGTTGTTTCGCTAACCATGTCTTCCGTATCGACCGGTCCCACCCCGAAGCCGGTCTGTAGAAGCCAGTGTAACCCAGGCACGGACTGTTGCAAGAATGCTGCGTACCAAAACCGCAACAGCGTTACCAGGCGAAACCCAGTAAATCCGCGGAATTATTGGATTATTGGCAAAAATAGATAGAGCGGGGGGCGAGGTCGTACCGGGTTCGGGCCGCTGAAGTCGCTATCGCGTACGGCCCTTCGCCGTCGGCTGTCATTCGGTGCGAAGACCCCGAATGACCTCCAACCCCAGGTCGCGGATCTTCTTGCGCAGGGTATTGCGGTTCAGGCCCAGCAACTGGGCGGCCCGGATCTGGTTGCCGCGCGTAGCGGCCAGGCAGATCGAGATCAGCGGCCGCTCCACCTCCTGCACAATCCTGTCATAGACGCCCGGTGGCGGCAGACGATCGCCCTGCGCCAGGAAGTATTGTGTCAGATATTGTTCAACCGACTGGGCCAGCGACTGTGGTCCTTCGCCGGAATCGGCCGCGAAGGTCTTGGCCGGCTCTTTCAATTCGGCGCTGACCGATGCCGCCGAAATGGCGTCGCCCGATTGCAGAACCGCAAGGCGGCGGATCAGGTTTTCCAGTTCGCGCACATTGCCGGGCCAGCGATGGCGGCGCAGCATGTCGAGCGCGTCATTGTCGAGGGTCTTGTGCGGCAGGCCCTCGTCTTCTGCCTTGCGCAGGAAGTGGCGCACCAGGTCGGGGATATCCTCCACCCGCTCGCGCAAGGGTGGCAGGCGCAGCGGCACGACGTTGAGCCGGTAATACAGGTCTTCGCGGAACAGGCCCTGGCTGATCAACTGGCGCAGGTCGCGGTTGGTGGCCGCGATGATGCGCACATCGGTCTTGATGGGCGTGCGACCGCCGACGGTGGTGTATTCGCCTTGTTGCAGAACGCGCAGAAGGCGCGTTTGGGCCTCAAGCGGCATGTCGCCGATCTCGTCCAGGAACAGCGTGCCGCCTTCGGCCTGTTCGAAACGGCCCACGCCGCGATTGGTGGCGCCGGTGAAGGCGCCGCGTTCGTGGCCGAACAGTTCGCTTTCGACCAGCTCCTTGGGGATGGCGGCCATGTTGACCGCAACGAAGTTGCCATGACGGCGCTTGCCATAGTCGTGCAGCGCGCGCGCTACCAGCTCCTTGCCCGTGCCGCTTTCGCCCATGATCATGACAGTGAGATCGGTCTGGGTCAGGCGCGCAATGACGCGGTAGATTTCCTGCATCGCCGGGGAGCGACCGATCAGCGGCAGACGGTCTTCGGCGGCTTCGACGCTGCTTTCGCGCTTGCCCTGGGGCGATTGCAGGGCGCGGCTGACCACGCTGGTCAGTTCCTTGAGGTCGAATGGCTTTGGCAGATATTCAAAGGCCCCGCGCTCGGCGGCCGTGATGGCTGTAAGAAGGGTGTTCTGGGCGCTCATCACCAGAATGG
Organism: uncultured Hyphomicrobiales bacterium; assembly: GCA_966211925.1. GTDB lineage: Bacteria > Pseudomonadota > Alphaproteobacteria > Micropepsales > Micropepsaceae > Rhizomicrobium. The sequence goes on from CBIHOI010000047.1 coordinate 3,030, forward strand.
GAAGGTCCGGCCGCATGCGCTTGATACGCGGGATGAGATCGAAACCGGATTCGTCGGGCAGCACGACATCGGTGATAACGAGGTTGCCCTCGCCCGCCGACACCCAGCGCCAGAGCCCCGCGGCGGTGCCGGTGGTGCGCACGTCGTAACCGGCGCGGCCCAACGCCTGGTTCAGCACCGTTCGGATGGCGCTGTCGTCATCGCAGACAAGAATAGTGGCGGCCATTAGTTTTCCTCTGCCTGCGCCTTGGGCAACAACACGCGAAAGATGGTTTTGCCGGGTACGGAGTCACACTCAATCACGCCGCCGTGATCGCCGACGATCTTGGCAACCAGCGCCAGCCCCAGGCCGGTGCCGCGCACCTTGGTGGTGACAAAGGGGTCGAAGATATAGGGCAACAGGTCCGCAGGGACGCCCGAGCCATTGTCACGTACGGTGACTTCCAGCGGCAGGGATACCCGCTCGCCAGCGACACCAGCGCCGAATTTCACGCCGGGACGATAGCCCGTGGTCAGCGTGATCTCGCCACCCCGTTCGGGCAGCGCGTCTGCGGCATTGCGCACCAGGTTGAGGAACACCTGAATCAACTGGTCATGGTCGCCATACACGGCCGGCAGCGAGGGATCGAAATTTTCGATGATGGTGACACCGCGCGCAAAACTGGTTTCAGCCACCTTGCGCACGCGGTCCAGCACTTCATGGATGTTCACTGGATGACGGGTGATGCCGCGCGTGTCGCCGAAGCTTTCCATGCGATCGATAAGACCGCGGATACGATCGGATTCAGCGATGATGAGCTGGGTCATCTCGCGCTCGTCGGGAGGGAGTTGTTCTTCGATAAGCTGTGCAGCGCCGCGGATGCCCGCGAGCGGGTTCTTGATTTCGTGCGCCAGCACCGCTGCCATGCCGTGCATGGAACGCACCGCGCCCCGCGCCATGAGCTGGCGATCCATGCGCTGCGCCAGGCCGCGCTCCTGGAAGGTCAGAAGCATCGCGCCTTCTGGATCGGGTACAGGTGTGACCGTCACATCGGCGACACGTTCGCCGTGGCGCGGCGTGGAAAGGTCGATATCGCGCTCGGCGGCGGAGGCGTTGCGCTCGGCCGCCTGTGTCACGAGCTGGAACAGCGGCGAATGCGGGGCAATGAGGTCGCCAAGTGTCTGCTTGCGCAGGATCGTCAGGCCAGTATCGAAAAACTGTTCTGCCGCCGGATTGGCGTACAGAACTTCCAACTTGCTCCCCAGGAGCATGATGGGCATCGGCAGGGCATTGGCGATTGTTCCCGAGCCCGTGGGTTCGGTAGCCGCGTTGCGCAATTTTTGTAGAACTCCTACCAAGGTGTGCCCATAGTTTAAGCAACTTCGTTACAAGACCATAATATAGGCAAAGTTTCGCAGTGCAACAAATATCGCGGATTGTTCCCGCAAATGTTAGGCAGTCGCCCGAACCCGCGAAAGACCAGGTATGCCCCGCTTTGCCGTCCTCATCGTCGCCGCCGGAAAAGGCGAACGCACCGGGCTGAGCCTGCCAAAACAATATGAAAAGCTGGCCGGGGCGCCGATGCTGCGCCGGACTGTGGAGGCATTTGCCGGCCATGACGTGCGGGTGGTGATCGGACCCGGACAGCAGGAAATGGCAGCGGAGGCGTTGAAGGGCCTGGCCCTGCCGCCGCCGGTGACCGGAGGCGGCACCAGGCAGGAATCAGTCCGCCTGGGGTTGGAAGCGCTGGCCGCCGAAGCGCCGGATTTTGTGCTGATCCATGATGCAGCCCGCCCGCTGGTATCTCGCAAGGTGATTGGAGACGTGATTGCGGCCCTGGAAAACGGCGCGGACGGAGCCCTGCCCATGCTGGCGGCCGCCGACACGCTTCGCCGCCGCGACGGGGCGGTATGGACATTGGTCTCCCGCGAAGGCCTTTATCGCGCCCAGACACCGCAGGCTTTTGTGTTTGAAAAGATACTCGCGGCGCACCGGGCGCATGCCGCGAACGAGGTCACGGACGATGTGGCATTGGCCGAACTGGCAGGTCTGAAAGTGGAAATGGTCGAAGGCGAAGAGAAGAACATCAAGGTCACCCGCAAGGAGGATTTCGCATTGGCCGAAGCGCTTCTTGGGGCTGTTGCCAAACAGGATGACTGGCGCACGGCCACCGGTTATGACGTGCACAAGTTCACAGACGGCGATCACATCTGGCTCTGCGGCATCAGCGTGCCCCACAGCCATGGGCTGGAAGGGCATTCCGATGCCGATGTCGGCCTGCACGCCATCACCGATGCCCTGCTGGGCTGCATCGGCGAAGGGGACATCGGCCAGCATTTTCCGCCGACTGACGAACGCTGGCGCGGTGCGGCATCGTGGCAGTTCCTGGATCACGCCGCCTCTCTGGTGGCGGCAAAAGGCGGGGTCATCAACCATGTGGACGTCACCCTGATCTGCGAGCGACCCAAGGTCGGACCGCACCGCGACGCCATGCGTGCAAAGATCGCAGATATCCTGAAGATCGAACCGTCGCGCGTCAGCGTGAAGGCAACCACCACTGAAGGCCTGGGATTTACCGGCCGGCGCGAAGGCATTGCCGCCCAGGCCATTGCCACCGTGAAACTGTAAAGGCTTCGAGATGAAATTCCCCCGCGCCTCCACGGTCGTCGCCTCTGTATTCGGCATTGGCTATTTCGATATCGCGCCCGGCACCATCATGAGCGCGGTAGCGACGCCGCTGGCGCTGCTGATCGGTATTCGTGCCGGCGCCATGAGCATTCTGGGGGCATCCCTCATCGCATTCGTCATCGGTGTCTTTGCCTGCGCCGATCACATGCGCCAGACCGGCCGCAACGACGATCCCAGCGAATGCGTGGTGGACGAGCTGGCCGGGCAATGGCTCGCCTGCGCCTTTGCGGGCCTGACGTTCGGCGGCCTGATCCCCTCCCCCCATGCCTCGATCGCGGCTTTCGCGCTGGCATTCGTGCTGTTCCGGGTTTTCGATATCTGGAAGCCCTGGCCCGTCTCCTGGGCCGAGCAATTCGATGGCGGCCTGGGCGTGATGCTGGATGACATGGTGGCGGGGGTGATGGCCGGTATCCTGGTCGCCGTCGCGCGCTATTTCCTGCACCTGTGATGTTTTCGGCCAATCTTGTCAAAGATGCGGCGCGGCTGCTGGCGGCGGCACGCGCAAGGAATATCAAGATCGCGTCGGCGGAAAGCTGTACCGGCGGGCTGATCGCGGCCCTGCTGACCGAGATTCCTGGTTCATCGGATGTTTTTGAGCGTGGCTTCGTCACCTATTCCAACCTGGCCAAGGAAGAGATGCTGGGCATACCGGGGGCGATGATCCGCCAGCATGGCGCGGTGTCGGAAAGCGTCGCGCGCGCGATGGCGGAAGGCGCAATTCGCCACTCCCGCGCGCAACTGGCGATCGCCGTGACCGGAATCGCCGGTCCGGGCGGCGGCACCGATGAAAAGCCCGTCGGTCTGGTTCACGTCGCTGCGGCGCGCGCCGGCGAAGCAACGCTGCACCGGGAATGCCGCTTCGGTGACGTGGGGCGCACAGAGGTACGCCTGGCGACCGTCAAGGTCGCTTTGGAGATGCTTGCCGCGCTAGTGTGACGCCGCAAGCTGGTCATGCGCCAGCTGCTGCAGGGCGTGGGTCTGCGGCTTGGAAAAGCCCATATCGTCGGCAACCGTTTCCCCATCGCCCAGCGACAGTGGGTCTTTTCCGGTGACCTTCGCAAAAACCAGCAAGGCTTCCAGATAATAGCCGTGGATGCTGGCGTGATAATGGTCCCAGGACCACAAATCGAGCTTGCCCGCATCGATGCCGTCATAGGGATTGCCGTCGGCAAGGCCAGTATCGACGGCGCGGTTCCAGGCCAGGCCCATCGGCACCACGCCCGTTGCCTTGGCGGCACCGGCGGCAAGCGCATAACCGGCGGCAATGTCGATCCCCATCTGCTGGATCGGCTTGCCGTGCCATGGCTTGCCTTCGGGATAGGTCTGGTCGGCGCGACTCCAGGTGGCGGTCAGCCAGATTTCGCTTTTCGGATTCTTCGCGCGGAACATGTCGGATATCTGTTTGGCTGACGTCACCAGCAACGCCGGATCGCCGGGATGGTTGACGTCGAGCGTCGAATAGCCGTGCATCACGACCACGTCCCACGGCCTGTCCAGCAAGGTGCGTTTCTCGGCATAGTGAAAATCCATACCCTTGCCGCCAACCGTTTCCACGCTGACGTCGTAGTCCAGGCCGGCTTCCTTGGTGAACGCCTTGAAGATCGCCGGCACCCCGCCGACCGTCTTGCCATTCACGGGGCCATTGAGATCGGTCACCGTCTCGGCCTTGTAATAATGTGCGGGCGAATTGGCGCCATAGGTGAAGCTGTTCCCCACAAACAGGATTGTCCTGGCACTGGCGGGCGTTGCCAGCAGCAGGACCGCAATCACAATCTTCTTCACGTAGCGTCTCCCTCTTGTTGCAGTGTTTTTGCCCGCGCCTCAAAGGCCTCGGTCATTTTCAGCAGGACTTTTTCAAAGGCGGCGCCAGCGACGGCGCCCAGGATGCGGTTGCGGAAGGCAAAGTCTATGGCGAAATCCACTTCGCAGCCGCCATCCGTCGGCGTGAAGCGCCAGTGGTTCTCCAGCTTGCGGAACGGACCTTCAGTTTGGACCACATCGATGCGGCGATGTTCCGGATCAAGCGTGACGCGGCTGGTGTATTTTTCGCGAAAGCTGCCATAGCCCACCAGCATTTCCGCCATCACGACCTGTGCGCTGCGCGACTTGACCCGCAAGCCGACGACCCAGGGCAGGAATTCGGGGTAATGCTCAACCTCCGCCACAACGCGGTACATCAGGTCGGCCGGATAAGGGACGATCCGCGTTTCGCGATGCATCAGGCTTTGGCGGCCGATTGCTGAATCTGCCGGGCGGCCTTCAGCTCCGCAAAGTCGCTGTCGGCGTGATAGGAGGAGCGGGTGAGCGGCGAAGCCGACACCATCAGGAAGCCCTTGGCGCGGGCGATGGCTTCCAGGGATGCAAATTCTTCCGGCGACCAGAAGCGGTCCAGGCGAGCATGCTTTTTTGTCGGTTGCAGATACTGGCCGATGGTGAGGAAGTCCACGCGCGCGGCACGCAGATCATCCATCACCTGCATGATCTCTTCGCGTGTCTCACCCAGGCCCACCATAAGCCCGGACTTGGTGAAGCCGGTGGGCATCAATTCCTTTGCCCGTTCCAGCAAACGCAGCGAGGCATAATAGCGCGCGCCGGGACGAATCTTGAGATAAAGCCGCGGCACGGTCTCCAGATTGTGATTGAAGACTTCGGGCTGCGCCGTCATCAACGTCTCGATGGCGCCATCCTTGCGCAGGAAATCGGGTGTCAGCACTTCCACGCTGGTACCGGGACTCGTCGCATGGATGGCATTGATGACCTGGGCAAAATGATACGCGCCCCCATCGGCAAGGTCGTCACGGTCCACCGACGTGATCACCACATGCGCGAGGCCCAGCGTCTTCACGCCGCGCGCGACATTTGCAGGTTCGTCAGGATCCAGCGCCGCGGGCAAGCCGGTCTTCACGTTGCAGAACGCGCAGGCGCGCGTGCAGGTATCGCCCATGATCATCATGGTGGCGTGCCGCTTGGTCCAACATTCGCCGATATTGGGACAGGCGGCTTCTTCGCAGACGGTGTGCAGCTTGTTGGCCCGCACGATTTCGCGGGTGACGACATATTCCCGGGACACCGGCGCCTTGACCCGGATCCAGTCCGGCTTGCGCTGGATGTCGTTGTCCGGCCGATGCGCTTTTTCGGGGTGCCGCGCCACCGCCTCGCGAGGCGGAACGCTGGAGAGATTGTCGATCACGACGGTCATGCGTAGTGATATAGCTTCCATCCCGGGCGAAATCATCACGCACGGCGTCGTGGCAGCCTTGCATTCTGGGAATGATATCCTAGCTTGGTGCGGCACTCAGGGTTGGGCTTTGAACGTCATTTACGCGTCGCCTATTTTTTAGGCAGGTCTAATTATTGACATAGCTCGCGAACGCAGCAAAATAACAACGACACAACCTTTCTAGGAGTTTTTAATGCGCCGTACTGCAGCGATCGCACTGGCCGGAGCCCTGTTCGCGTCTTCTGCCGCATATGCAGGGGATCTCCCGCTGCAGCCGGGCAAGCCTGCTGGCGTTAAGCAGGCTCAGATGGGCGGCGACACATCCACACTGGTGTTCATCGGTTTGATGGCGGGCGTTGTTGCAGCCGTTGCCATTGGCACCTCGAACGAAAACAAGACTGTTTCCGGGGCGACCACCACCACCACCGTGGCAACGACCACCACGACGGCCTGATAAAGCATGACGGCCCGCGCCGCCCAGTGCGGTTGCGGGCCGACTGTGCCCCTTACCAGGATGCTTGGCGCCTGATTGGGGTATAAGTGAGATTCGCTCTCCCTCGGTACCCGGTATCCCGGCATAGTGTGCGTCTGCGCTGCTGCAGACACCTCTTTCGTTAGGTTCTGACGTTTTTGTTTGAACCGGAACTCGTCCGAAGCGTTGGTCAGACTGACCTATCGGAGCATTTAAAATGCCAGACCCCGCCTCTTCTTCATCCGTCCGCTCTCGCCGGCGGGCGGTTCGCGCTGTTGCCCCGGCGCACCATGCCAGCAGGGCGCCGTCGCTGGGCGAGAAATTGCTGCTGCTGGCAAGCAGCCCGGCAGCCAAGACCACCTTCGTGGTGGTTGGCACGGTTGGTCTGGCAGCGCTGGCGGTGGCGCTGGTCGGTCCCAGGCGACTGGAAAAGGAAGTGATCCGTCCTTTGCGCGGCGCGATCGAGCCCCAGGCCGAAAAACTTTGGGCGGATGCCAAGCCCCTGCGCGACCAGATCGCGGGGCTTCTGGAAAATGCTACGCCGGCCGGAAGAAAGAAGCTGGCCCGCAGCTTCCAGAACTGGATCGGGCATTTTCACGCCAGTTGAGGTAAAGACTCGTCCGAACCAATCGGATCCGAGCCATGCCCATTCCATCGGGAACGCCGCGTAGCACGCCGTTCGACCTGGCGATGGCGGGGCGGTCGGTATTTCGGGCGCTGATCGATGCGCGCGACGAATATGGCGGCAGCAGCGTTGCGCTTGTCGATGGCGACGACCGCGCGCTGTCCTATGACGAGATCATCCGTGCCAGCTTCGCATTAGGATCTGCGCTGAAGGCAGGAACGCGGAGCGGCGACTGTGTCGGGGTGATGCTGCCGACCGGCGCAGCGGCGGCGCTGACTTTTTTTGCCCTGTCTGCCTTCGGCCGCGTGCCTACCATGTTGAATTTCACCAGTGGGCTTGCGGGATTGAAGAGCGCGCTTTGTACCGCACGGGTGAAACGCATCGTCACGGCGCGTCGCCTGGTCGAGGTTGCCGATCTTCATGAGCTGATCGCAGGTCTTTGCGGCACCGAAATCGTCTATCTGGAGGATGTGCGCAAGAACCTGTCCCTGGCCGACAAGATGACGGCCGTCGCCGGCAAGCTGATGCCCGGGATGCTGGCGGCGCGGTGCAGTCCGTCCGATCCGGCCGTCATCCTGTTCACCTCGGGCACGGAGGGCGAGCCCAAGGGCGTGGTACTGAGCCACGAAAACATTCTCGCCAATGTGGCGCAGGTGCGCGCCCATATCGACATCTGGTCCGGCGACGTGGTGTTCAATCCCCTGCCCGTTTTTCACTGTTTCGGGCTGGTGGTGGGCACGCTTCTGCCATTGATCGCTGGCATCAAGGTCGTCTCGCATCCATCGCCGTTGCAGCCCAGGGAAATCGTCCGCCGCATTCGCCTTTATGGTGCCACCATTCTTCTGTCGACCGATACATTCATGCATCAATATGCCCGCGCCTCCGAAGCGGGCGACCTCGATACGTTGCGCCTGGCGGTCTGCGGAGCGGAGCGGTTGCGGGATGAAACCCGCGCTTTCGTCCGGCGCAAATGCGGCATCTCGCTTCTGGAAGGCTATGGCGTTACCGAGGCATCGCCCGTCATTGCCGCGAACCAGCTGGATGCCAATCACCCCGGTACGGTTGGGCGTCTGATGCCGGGCATGGAGGCGCGGATCGAACCGGTTCCCGGCATATCAGGCGCCGGCGAGCTGTATGTGAAAGGCCCCAATGTCATGCTGGGCTACATCAAGCCCGACGCGCCGGGCAAGATCATTCCGCCGGAGGGCGGGTGGTACAATACCGGCGATGTGGTGGCGATCGACGATGAAGGGTTCATCTCCATCCGCGGGCGTCTGAAGCGCTTTGCAAAAATCGGCGGCGAAACGGTTTCACTCGCCGTCGTGGAAAACATCGCCGCGGCCCTTTGGCCTGAAAATGCCCATGCCGCGGTGGCTGTGCCAGACGGGCGCAAGGGTGAGCAGATCATACTGCTCACGGACGTGAAGGATGCGCGCCGCATGGATCTGCTTGGCTGGGCGCAGAACCATGGGGTGCCCGAACTGTCGGTGCCACGGCGCGTGCTGGTGGTCGACGCCATTCCCGTGCTGGCAACCGGCAAGACCGACTATGTCACCGTGCAGAAGATGGCAGAGGCTGATCCGGGTCCGTAAGGTTTATGCGCGGGCTGCCGCCAATGCGGCATTCGGCGCGACGCGCGTTTCCGGCAGCAGCAGCGTGATGCAAGTACCGACGCCCTTGGCGCTCTTTGCGGTCAGGCTTCCGCCGTGCAGTTCGGCCAGCGCCCTGGAAATCGGCAGCCCAAGTCCCGTGCCTTGATGGCTGCGGGCAATCTTGGAATCGATCTGGCCGTAATGGGAAAACGCCGTGGCCACATCCGCCTGGTCCATGCCGATGCCATTGTCGGATACGCGCAAGCTGAGACCATCCCCAGACAGATGTTCAGCTTCGATCCGAAGCGTACCGCCTGCGGGGGTGAATTTGACGGCGTTGCTGAGCAGGTTGAGCAATATCTGCTTGATGAGACGCTTGTCGGCAATGACCAGCGGCAGGTCGTGCGGCATGCAGACTTGCAGTTCCACGGACGCATTCGCCTTGTGGCCGACCAGTGCGAGGGTTTCTGCGACCAGGTCGGGGACTTCAAAGATGCTTTCGCGAAGTTCCATCTTGCCGGCATCGATCTTGGAAAGATCGAGCACGTCGTTGATCAGGTCCAGCAGATGCGCACCGCTGCGGTACACATCCTGCGCATATTCGCGGTATTTCTTGTGCCCCAGGGGGCCGTAGAGTTCGCTCTGGATAACTTCCGAAAACCCCAGGATGGCATTCAGGGGGGTGCGCAACTCGTGGCTCATGCCGGCCAGGAATTCGGACTTGGCGTTGCTTGCGTAACGCTCGCGTTCGGCCAGTTCGCGATAGCGCTTCTCGCTGTCGCGCAGAGCATGGTTGATCTGGGTTTCACGATCCTGCAGCTTGCGTCGCTCGGTCACTGCGGCTGCGACCGGCAGCAGCACGGCAATCAGTATCCCCTGGAACACCTGCGCATAATGCAGTTGGTATCCCATCGGCATGTGGCGCAGGGCCGCCGGCCCGATACCGCTGGTGATAACCGCGGTATAGATGATCTGCGTCATCACCAGGCCCAATGCGGTGCCTTCGATCTCCGCCACCATGGTGACGATCAGAAGCGCCAGCGGGATCATGAAAGATAACGGTACCTCCGTCGGGAGGAATGTCACCGCCAGCGTGGCGCCTAGCAGCGCCAGCGATCCCGCAAGACGATAGCGGTTGGCATGCATGATCTGCGGGTCGACGCTGGACAAGATCACGATGACGGGTGTGAAAATGACATAGGAAAGCGTGGTCGGCACCCACCAGGACCGCAAATTTACAAAGAGGCCAGCGCCGGTAATCGCATCACCGCTCGCGGCAAACGGGACTGCGGAAATTGCGGAAACGGCGGCGGAAATCGCGATAAAGCCGACAAGCTGTTTCCAAGCGCGAAATTCGATGACATTGCCAATCAGGCGGCGGGCGAGAACATACGTGACCAACAGGGAAGCGCTTGCCAGGCTTGGCACCAGGACGGTGTCCAGAAGGGTGGCCCCGAAAATCTGTTTGGCGATCATGCCACCGATCGTGCCCGTGATCAGAACCGGCCACAGGGCACGGCGGCCATAGATCAGGCATATGGCCAGCGCGACGCCGCTGAACGGCTTTACAGTCGTCAATCCCGCCGCGCGATAATAGAGCGCCGTGCCCAGATAATTGAGCAGCACGAACAGCAAAATCAGCGCGAGTATCTGCAGCAGCGTTTTTTTATTGGGGATGTTCCAGCCCATTGCGCGAGGCTAGCAGCCAAGGCCGAAAACACTCTTAACCCCGCTCGGCCAAAAGATCGCAGGGGTAGCAAATAATCCGCAGTATCCCTGTGGTTTTTGAAGATATTGACAATCATTCGCAACACAGGTTATTCATTTGCACCTGAGACTTTCTCGCAGTGGGTAGCTTGGATGATCGTCTGTGTCTGCAATAGGCTGAATGAACAACGCATCGGCGCCGCGATTTGCAGTGGCGCATGCTGCGCCGACGAGGTTTACGCGCGCTGCGGCGTGAGAAAGAATTGTGGACGATGCCAGGAAACGATCGAAGGAATGCTGGAAAGAAGCCGCGAAGCGCTGTCGCTGGCAGCGGAATAGGCCCTTCGGCTCCGGGCCCCTCACCGCATGCGTCCCTGTCTGGCGATCCGATCACAGTATCGTTCCTTAACAAGGTTCTCAGGAACGAACTGACCGCCATCAATCAGTATTTCCTGCATTCGCGAATGCTGGGCGACTGGGGCCTCTCGATCCTTGCCAAGAAGGAATACGAGGAATCGATCGACGAGATGAAGCATGCCGACAAGCTCATCAAGCGCGTGCTGTTTCTGGGCGGACTTCCGAACCTGCAGGACCTTGGCAAGCTGATGATCGGCGAGAGCGTGCTGGAAGTCATCAAGTGCGACCTGTCGCTGGAAATGATGGCCCTGCCCGACCTCAAGCTGGGCATCACCCATTGCGAAACGGTCAAGGACTACATCACCCGCGAACTCTTCACCGATATCCTGGAGAGCGAGGAAGAGCATATCGACTGGCTGCAGACTCAATTGCGCCTGATCGAGCAGATGGG
>CBIHOI010000048.1:0-13705 GCA_966211925.1 uncultured Hyphomicrobiales bacterium
GCTTGCCGCCCTTCCAGATCGACTGGTGGACATGCATGCCCGAACCATTGTCGCCCTTGACGGGCTTGGGCATGAAGGTCGCGGTCTTGCCATAGGCCTGGGCAACCTGGTGGATCACATACTTGTAGATCTGCATATAGTCGCCGCACTTGGTCAGCGTGTTGAACTTGAAGCCAAGTTCATGCTGGGCGGTGGCGACTTCGTGATGGTGCTTTTCCGGGTTGATGCCCATGTCCTTCATGACCGCCAGCATTTCGCCGCGCATGTCCTGCTCGCTGTCGATCGGGGGGACCGGGAAGTAGCCGCCCTTCACCGCGGGACGATGGCCCAGATTGCCTTCGGCATATTCGGTGCCGGTGTTCCAGGCGCCTTCCTTGCTGTCGACATAATAGAAGGCCTTGTTCATCTCGACGCCGAAACGGACATCGTCGAAGATGAAGAACTCGGCTTCCGGACCGAAATAGGTGGTGTCGCCGACGCCCGAGGAATTGACATAGGCTTCGGCCGCCTTGGCGATCGAGCGCGGGCAGCGGGCATAGTTCTGTCCGGTCATCGGCTCGACCACGTCGCAGATCAGGATCAGCGTGGTCTGGGCGAAGAAGGGATCGATCACCGCCGTGTCCAGGTCCGGCTTCAGCATCATGTCGGACTCGTTAATGGCCTTCCAGCCGGCAATCGAGGAACCATCGAACATGGTGCCTTCGTTCAGGAAGTCATCATCGACCATCATCAGGTCGAAGGTCACATGCTGCCACTTGCCCTTGGGGTCGGTGAAGCGGACGTCCACATACTTGACGTCCTTTTCCTTGATCAGCTTGTGAATGTCGGCGGCAGTCGTCTTCTTGTCGGCCATGAGTTCAGTCTTCCCTTCGTTGATCTTTTAAACAGCGCGGCGGCCCCGGCCCCCGTGCCCCGAAACTAAATAGCGTCGGCCCCGGTTTCCCCGGTGCGGATGCGGATGGCTTCCTCGACATTGAGGACGAAAATCTTGCCGTCGCCGATGCGACCGGTGCGCGCGGCTTTCTGGATGGCTTCGACGCTGGCGTCCACCCGGTCCTCGTTGATGACGATCTCGATTTTCACCTTGGGCAGGAAATCCACAACATATTCGGCGCCACGGTACAGCTCGGTATGGCCCTTCTGGCGGCCGAACCCCTTGGCTTCCGTCACGGTGATGCCCTGGACGCCCACGTCCTGCAGGGCTTCCTTCACTTCGTCGAGTTTGAACGGTTTGATGATGGCTTCTATTTTTTTCATGCTGCTCCTCCGCGCGGCCAAGCCGGCTCGCACGCTTCGTTAACTGATTAGCAGGAGTTGTGCCGGTTTTTGGCTAAAAAAAGCGCAGAATATTCAGTGTGTTAGTGGGCGAGTGAAAAGCAGGTCGGAAATGTAGCCTGTTTATCGAGCAAAATGCACAATTATTGGTCAATTTTAGCGGCATACGGAAGCTCTTGAACCGGTGCGCGGGGCTACGCCACAACACCAGCATGCCGCGCCCCAATCCCGTCTTTGCCAACCTGCCCATTTCCATCTTCCAGCACATGACCGGGCTGGCGCTGAAGCATGACGCCATCAACCTGGGGCAGGGGTTCCCCGACCAGGACGGCCCGCTGCCGCTGCGCCAGGTCGCCGCGCAGCAGTTGCTGGACGGCCCCAACCAGTATCCCCCGTCCAAGGGCCTGGCCGTGCTGCGCCAGGCGGTCAGCGACCATGCGAGCAAATTCTATGGCCTGGCCTTCGACCCCGAAGATGAGGTGGTGATCACCTCCGGCGGCACCGAGGCTCTGGGGGCCTGCATCCTGGCCTTCGCCGCGCCGGGCGATGAATTCGTGCTGATTGAGCCGACCTATGATTCCTATCGCCCCATCGTGGAGGCGACGGGCGCGGTCGTGAAGACGATCACGCTGGCGCCGCCCGGCTGGCGCCTGACCGAGGAGGCCTTGCGCGCCGCCATCGGGCCGAAGACCCGTGCCATCCTGATCAACTCGCCGCACAATCCGGCCGGCCGCGCCTTCAGCCGCGAAGAGATGGAGACGCTGGCCAAAGTGGTGGCCGGGACCGATGCCGTGGTGATCTGCGACGAGGTTTATGAGCATCTGGTCTATGACGGGCGGCCGCACATCCCGCTGGCCACCCTGCCGGGCATGCGCGAGCGGTGCCTGCGCATCGGGTCGGCCGGCAAGATCTTCTCGCTTACCGGCTGGAAGGTGGGCTGGGTGACGGGCCCGCGCGAGCTGGTCGGCGTGGTGACCAAGGCGCACCAGTTCCTCACCTTCACCACCCCGCCGGCGCTGCAGCTGGGCGTGGCGCATGGCCTGGCGCATGAGATGGATTTTCCCATCCAGTTGACGGCGCGGCTGCAGAAGAACCGCGACGTGCTGGCCGCCGGGCTGACAAGGCTGGGTTTCGAGGTGCAGCCCTGCGAGGGCACCTACTTCCTGACCGCCGGCATCGCCAAGCTCACCAACGAAAAGGACTTCGCCTTCTGCGAACGCCTGATCCGCGAGGCGGGCGTCGCCCTGATTCCGCTGTCCGCCTTCTTCCACAGCGGCACGCCCGACACCTTTGTCCGCTTCGCCTTCTGCAAGCAGCAGAGTCTGATCGAACAGTCGCTGGACAGGTTGCAGAAATACCTGGGCTGATATCCACGTCCACATATCCACAACCATGGCGCGCCAAGCCGGGCTATACTGGCGGCATGAGAATGGAACGCCCCACGGCCGCCACCCGCCTTTGTCCAACGCCTTTCCAAGCGCATGGGGGGGAGGGGGGTACCCTCCGTTCATCAAAACAACTGTCCAGAGTTTGCGCGCCGCTCGCCTGTCCCCCCCACATTCCGGTGCTGCATGGCGCATGAGCTCCTCACCACCATCCAGATGGCGGCGGCCGATGCGATGGCCGTATCCAGCGGCATTCCCGCGCTGACCCTGATGGAAAATGCCGGCCGCGCCGTCACGGACGCCATCGTGGAGCGCTACAAGCCGTGCCCGGTCACCGTCCTGTGCGGCCCCGGCAACAATGGCGGCGACGGCTTCGTGGTGGCGCGACTGCTGTATGAGGAAGGCTTCAGTGTCCGCGTCGCTCATGACGGCGGCTCAAAAGGCGACGCCGACCTGATGGCCGCCAAGTGGAGCGGCGAGACCGAAGCCCTGACACCCGACGCCTTGCGCGGCGCCAGGCTGGTGGTGGACGGTCTGTTCGGCGCCGGTCTCTCCCGCCCGCTGGAAGGCGCGGCGGTCCAGGTCGTGGAGGCCCTTAACGGTCTGCCGGTGGTGGCGATCGACATTCCCAGCGGCATTTCGGGTGACACCGGCCAGCCCCTGGGTGCGGTCTATGTGACGGCCGCGCTGACCGTCACCTTTTTCCGCAAGAAGCCCGGTCATCTGCTGATGCCGGGCCGCGCGTTGTGCGGCGAACTGGTGCTGGCCGATATTGGCATTCCCGCCGAGGCCGCCAACACACAGTTGCACGAGAATACCCCGGCGCTGTGGCGCTATCCGCATCCCCGCGCCGACGGCCACAAATACGACCGCGGCCATTGCGTCGTGGTCTGCGGCCCGTCCCATGCTACCGGCGCGGCCCGGCTGGCCGCGCGCGGGGCGCTGCGCGTCGGCGCCGGACTGGTCAGTGTGGCCGCGCCGCCGGATGCCGTGGCGGTCAACGCCGCCCATCTCACCGCCATCATGCTCAAGCCGTTTGAAGGCGCCGATGGCCTGGCGCGACTGCTGGAGGACAAACGTCTGAACGCGGTCGTGATCGGCCCTGGCCTGGGCGTTGACGGCGAGACCCGCGCGCTGGTGGACGTGGCGCTGAAAAGCGGCGCGGCGGTGGTGCTGGACGCCGATGCCCTGACCTCGTTCCGGGATGATCCCGATGCGCTGTTCGCGCGGCTGCATGATAGATGCGTGCTGACGCCCCACGCCGGCGAATTCGAGCGCCTGTTTCCCGGCCTGCTCGATGACACCGCCAATAAGGTGGAGGCCGTACGCACCGCCGCCACGCGCGCCGGCCGCACCGTGCTGCTCAAGGGCGGTGACACGGTGATCGCTGATGCCTCCGGCAAGGCCGCGATCAATGCCAACGCACCGGCAACGCTGGCCACTGCCGGCGCGGGCGATGTGCTGGCGGGTTTCATCGCCGGCCTGCTGGCGCAGAAGATGACCACTTTCGATGCTGCTTGCTGCGGTGCCTGGCTGCATGGCGCGGCAGCCGGCATTTTTGGGCCGGGCTTGATCGCCGAAGATCTGCCCGAGATGCTGCCCGCCATTCTCGCGGAACTGCCGCATGACTGACGCGATCATCCGGCGGGTGGAGCAGGGCGACCTCGCCGCCCTCACCGCCATCTACAATCATTATGTCCGCGAAACGCCCATCACCCTCGACACCGTGGAACGCGACCCCGCCGCCAGCCAGGCATGGCTGGACAGCTTCGCCGCCACCGGCCGCTACCAGTGCTTTGTCGCGGCGCGGGGCGGCGCGGTCCTCGGCTGGGCCAGCAGCCACCGCTACAATCCCCGCGCCGGCTATGACGCCACGGTCTCGGCCAGCATCTACCTGGCGCCGGATGCGACCGGCCAAGGCCTGGGCCGGCGTCTGTACACCACCCTGTTCGGCGCCCTGGCGGGAGAGGAC
This sequence comes from uncultured Hyphomicrobiales bacterium, assembly GCA_966211925.1. Taxonomy (GTDB): domain Bacteria; phylum Pseudomonadota; class Alphaproteobacteria; order Micropepsales; family Micropepsaceae; genus Rhizomicrobium. The sequence continues at coordinate 4,633 of CBIHOI010000048.1, forward strand.
ATCCACCGGATCTTTGGGGGCATTACCCTGCCCAATGCCGCATCGGTGGCGCTGCACCGGGCCTTTGGCTTCGAACCGGCGGGGATCTACCCCCAGGTGGGCCGCAAATTCGGCCGCTTCTGGGACGTGGGCACCTACCTGCGGCCCTGTGACAGTCCGCCCTAGCAACCCCTGGAATCCCCTGCTATATGCCCCCGCTCAATCGCGGGCTCTTTGAAAAGGGTCCGCATAAATGCGGACATGGCGGAACTGGTAGACGCGCTGGATTTAGGTTCCAGTGACGAAAGTCGTGGGGGTTCAAGTCCCTCTGCCCGCACCAGCCGCCGCAGAATTATAAGGTAGGACGTTCAGATGCAGATCAGCGAGACCCTTTCCCAGGACCTGCACAAGCAGTTCACCGTCACTGTCGCCGCCAGCGAGCTGGACAGCCGCGTCAACGCCCGGCTTGAGGAAATGAAGCCCAAGGTAAACCTGAAGGGCTTTCGTCCCGGCAAGGCCCCCGTCTCCTTCCTCAAGAAGCAGTTCGGCAAGTCCATCATGGGCGAAGTGGTGGAAGCCGCCGTCAATGAAGGTAGCGCCAAGGCCATCGCCGACAACAAGCTCAAGCCCGCTTTGCAGCCCCGCGTCGAGCCGGTGGGCAGCGTGGAAGACGTGGTGGACGGCAAGTCCGACCTGACCTTCAAGGTCATCGTGGACCTGATGCCCGAATTCGACGCCGCCGACCCCGCCAAGCTGACCGTGGAACGCCTGACCGCCGACATCGCCGACGCCGATATCGACGAGGCGCTGGATCGCCTGGCCAAGAATGTCCGCAACTTCGTCACCAAGGACGGCGAAGCCGCCAAGGACGATACGGTGGTGATCGATTATGAAGGCAGCATCGATGGCGTGCCGTTCGATGGCGGCAAGGGCAGCGATTTCAGCCTGACCCTGGGTTCGGGCACCTTCATCCCCGGTTTCGAAGATGGCCTGATCGGCGTGAAGGCCGGCGACAGCCGCGACGTGAAGGTGACCTTCCCGACCGAGTATCACGCCCCGGAAATGGCCGGCAAGGACGCCGTGTTCGCCGTAACCGTCAAGGAAGTGAAGTCCCCGGAAGAAACCCCGATCGATGACGAGCTGGCCAAGAAGCTGGGCCTGGACGATCTGGCGACCCTGAAGACCCGCATCCGCGAGCAGCTGGAAAATGACTACAAGTCCGCCAGCCGCCTGCACCTGAAGCGCCGCGTGCTGGACGCGCTGGACGCTGCCCACAGCTTCCCGCTGCCTCCCGCCATGGTCGAACATGAGTTTGCCAATATCTGGGCCCAGGTCGAGGAAGAGCTGAAGCGCGAAGGCAAGACCGCCGCCGACGAAGGCAAGACCGAAGACGAACTGAAAGCCGAATACCGCAAGATCGCCGAGCGCCGCGTGCGTCTGGGTCTGGTGCTGGGCAAGCTGGGCGAGCAGAACGGCATCACCGTCGCCGGCGACGAAGTGCAGCGCGCCATCATGGCCCGCGCCCGCCAGTTCCCCGGTCAGGAGCAGCAGGTGTTCCAGTTCTATGCCCAGAACCAGCAGGCCCAGGCCGAGATCCGCGCCCCGCTGTTCGAGGACAAGGTGGTGGACTTCATCGCCGAGCTGGCCACGGTCAATGACCGCAAGGTCGACAAGGAAACACTTTTCGCCGACCCGGAAGACGAGCCGGCAACGGCCTGAAACCGGCCGGGGTCGTAATCCCTGCGATCAACGCTATATTAAGCGGGACGGGCCCACTTAGTGTGGGACGTTTCCGGTTACTGTTCGCTGACGAATCAAAAGGCCCGCCCGATGTCCGACCCGATTGAATACTACAACAGCACACTGGTCCCGATGGTGGTCGAGCAGACCGCCCGCGGCGAGCGTGCCTATGACATCTATTCGCGCCTGCTGAAGGAACGGCTGATCTTCATCACTGGCCCCATCGAAGACTATGGCGCCAGCCTTCTGACCGCCCAGCTGCTTTTCCTGGAAGCGGAAAATCCCAAGAAGGAAATTCACATGTACATCAACTCGCCAGGCGGGTTGGTGACGGCGGGCATGGCGATCTACGACACCATGCAGTATGTGCGCCCGGCCATTCACACCTATTGCATCGGCCAGGCCGCCTCGATGGGCTCGCTGCTGCTGTGCGCGGGCGTGAAGGGTTTCCGGTATGCCCTGCCCAATGCCCGGGTGATGGTCCACCAGCCCAGCGCCTCCTATTACGGCCAGGCCGTCGATATCGGCCGCCACGCCCAGGAAATCGTCAAACTGAAGCGCCGTCTCAACGAGATTTACGCCAGGCATACCGGCCAGACGGTGGAAGCCATTGAAAAGATGCTGGACCGGGATACCTATCTGACAGGCGAGGAAGCCAAGGCTTTTGGGTTGATCGACAATGTCATGGAACGCCGGCCGGAGACGGAAAACCCCACTCCCTAGGGCTTTTCCGGGCTAAAGTTCCGGAATTCCATGCAAATTCGGCGTTTGTCCGGATTAAACAAATCTTGATCCCGTCGGCCCTAACATGGTCGAATGTTGGGAGACGGGGGTGCTTCGGCACTTTCGGCGCATTGTGCAAAGCAGCAAGGGCCGTCTAGGCTGAAGCTGCCTGTCTTAGAAGACAAAGGGGCGAAAGGGCCCGGTGGAAGACGATGAGCAAGGCTAGCGGCGGCGAGTCCAAGAACACGCTCTACTGTTCCTTTTGCGGCAAGAGCCAGCACGAGGTGCGCAAGCTCATTGCCGGCCCGACGGTTTTCATCTGCGATGAATGCGTCGAGCTCTGCATGGAAATCATCCGGGAGGAGAACAAGACCTCCTTCATGAAGTCCAAGGAGGGCGTTCCCACCCCCCAGGAAATCTTCAAGGTGCTGGACGATTATGTCGTCGGCCAGGCGCACGCCAAGAAAGTGCTGAGCGTCGCCGTCCACAACCATTACAAGCGCATCAATAGCTCCGGCAAAAACGGCGATGTCGAGCTGGCCAAGTCCAACATCATGCTGATCGGCCCTACCGGCTGCGGTAAGACCTTGCTGGCTCAGACCCTGGCGCGCATCCTGGATGTGCCCTTCACCATGGCCGACGCTACCACCCTGACCGAAGCCGGTTATGTGGGCGAGGATGTGGAGAACATCATTCTCAAGCTGCTGCAGGCCGCCGACTACAATGTCGAACGCGCCCAACGCGGCATCGTCTATATCGACGAAGTCGACAAGATCAGCCGCAAGTCGGACAATCCGTCCATTACCCGCGACGTGTCGGGTGAGGGCGTGCAGCAAGCCCTGTTGAAGATCATGGAAGGCACCGTTGCTTCCGTGCCGCCGCAGGGTGGCCGCAAGCATCCGCAGCAGGAGTTCCTGCAGGTGGATACCACCAACATCCTTTTCATCTGTGGCGGCGCCTTTGCCGGCCTGGACAAGATCATCGCCCAGCGCACCCAGGGCTCCTCGATAGGCTTCGGCTCGAACCCCAAGGGTCCGGACGAACGCGGCACCGGCGAGTTGCTGCGCGAAGTCGAGCCCGAGGACATGCTGAAGTTCGGCCTGATCCCGGAATTCATCGGCCGCTTGCCTGTTCTCGCCACCCTTGGCGACCTGCAGGAAACGGCACTGATTGAAATCCTGACCCGTCCGAAGAACGCGCTGGCCAAGCAGTATCAGCGCATGTTCGAGATGGAAGGCGTCAAGCTGCGGTTCCAGGAAGAAGCGCTGCATTCCATTGCCAAGCGCGCCATCCAGCGCAAGACCGGCGCCCGCGGCCTGCGTTCCATCCTGGAAGGCATTCTGCTGGAGACCATGTTCGAATTGCCGACGCTCTCGGGCGTGCAGGAAGTCGTGATCACGGCCGATGTGGTCGAGGGCAAGGCGCGTCCGCTGTACACTTACAGCGACAAGGCCGAAACGCGCGAGAAGAGCGCCTCTTAAGGCACTGGGTCGGGCACGAAATAAGCGAGTTCCCCACGGGTTTTGTCCTTGGGGAAGGAACTTAGGCCTGCTGGGGCTTCACCCACTCTTGAAACACCCCATTAAGCGGCCCACTTTGTTGTATCCGGAGTCGGCCCGGATGCTTTCCCGAGTGGGAGAGTGGGCGGCTCCCTCGTTACGGCGTCGCCCATGTGGGGAGGCCGGATTACACGCCGGGATAGCCGGCAGGAGCAAATGTCATGGCGGATGACGCCACCAAGAAAGTCGAGACCAACAGCACACCGGTTCTGCCGCTGCGCGACATTGTTGTTTTCCCCCATATGATCGTTCCCCTCTTTGTTGGTCGCGAGAAATCCGTGCGCGCCTTGGAGGAAGTCATGAATGACGAGAAGCAGATACTGCTTCTCACCCAGAAGAACGCCGCCGAGGATGATCCCACCGCGGAAGGCCTGCACACCATCGGCACGCTTGCGACGGTTCTGCAGCTGCTGAAGCTGCCCGACCAGACCGTGCGTGTGCTGGTCGAAGGCAAGGGCCGTGCCCGCGTCACCGGTTTCGACCCGCGCAGCGATTTCTTTCAGGCCACCGTCGAGAAGATTCCGGAGGAGGCGGCCGCGCCCCAGGAATCCGAAGCGTTGATGCGTACGGTGAAAGCCAACTTCGAGCAGTACATCAAGCTCAACAAGAAGATCCCGTCCGAGACCTTGGCCGCGGTCGCCCAGATCGACGACCCCGCCAAGCTGGCGGATACCGTCGCCTCGCACCTGTCGGTGAAGATTGGCGAACGCCAGTCTCTGCTGGAGACCTTCGGCACAACCGAACGCCTCGAAAAGATTCTGTCGCTGATCGAGGCCGAGATCGGCGTCCTTCAGGTCGAGCGCAAGATCCGTTCGCGGGTCAAGCGGCAGATGGAAAAGACCCAGCGCGAATATTATCTCAACGAGCAGTTGAAGGCGATCCAGAAGGAACTCGGCGAAGGCGAAGAAGGCCGCGACGAGATGAACGAGCTGGAAGAGCGCATCCGCAAGACCAAGCTCAGCAAGGAAGCCCGCGAAAAAGCGCAGGCCGAGGTCAAGAAGCTGCGCTCCATGTCGCCGATGTCGGCGGAAGCCACGGTGGTGCGGAACTATCTCGACTGGCTGCTGTCCTTGCCGTGGGGCAAGAAGAGCAAGGTCAAGCGCGATATCGTTGCCGCGGAGCTGGTGCTGAACGACGACCATTTCGGCCTGGAAAAGGTCAAGGAACGCATCCTGGAATATCTTGCCGTGCAGCAGCGCGTCGGTAAGTTGAAGGGGCCGATCCTGTGCCTCGTCGGCCCTCCTGGTGTGGGCAAGACCTCGCTGGCCAAATCTATTGCCAAGGCGACGGGCCGCGAATACGTCCGCATGTCGCTGGGCGGCATGCGCGATGAAGCGGAAATCCGCGGTCATCGTCGGACCTATATTGGCTCGATGCCGGGCAAGATCATCCAGTCCATGAAGAAAGCCAAGGCCAGCAATCCGCTGTTCCTGCTGGACGAGATCGACAAGCTGGGCGCCGACTATCGTGGCGATCCGTCCTCGGCTCTGCTTGAGGTGCTGGACCCGGAGCAGAACTCCACCTTCAACGATCACTACCTTGAAGTGGATTTCGACCTGTCTGACGTGATGTTCGTCACCACCGCCAACAGCCTGCACATGCCGCAGCCGTTGATGGACCGCATGGAGATCATTCGCATCCCCGGCTATACCGAGGACGAGAAGATTGAAATCGCCAAGCGCCACCTGATTCCCGAGGCGATCAAGGCACACGGTCTGAAGCCGGAAGAGTGGAAGATTTCCGACGACGGCATCCGGGACCTGATCCGCTACTACAGCCGCGAGGCCGGCGTTCGCAATCTCAAGCGCGAGATCGCCAATCTGGCCCGCAAGGCGGTGAAGGAAATTCTATCCAAGAAGGCCAAGGCCGTGGAAGTCACCCCGGACAATCTGGGCGATTATGCCGGTGTGCGCCGCCATCGCTTCGGCGAAGTGGAAGGCGAAGACCAGGTTGGTGTTGTCACCGGCCTGGCTTGGACGGAAGTGGGCGGCGAGACGCTGACCATTGAATCCGTGATGTTACCGGGCAAAGGCCGCTTCCAGGCGACCGGCAAGCTGGGTGACGTCATGAAGGAATCGATCGACGCGGCGCGGTCCTATGTCCGTTCCAAGGCGACCAGCTTTGGCATCAAGCCGCCGCTGTTCGACAAGATCGACATCCATGTCCATGTGCCCGAAGGCGCCACCCCCAAGGACGGTCCTTCTGCCGGCCTGGCCATGGCGACTTCGATCATCTCGGTGATCACCGGCATTCCGATCCGCCGCGATGTGGCGATGACGGGTGAGGTGACTTTGCGTGGTCGGGCACTGCCGATCGGTGGCTTGAAGGAAAAGCTGCTGGCGGCCCTGCGTGCAGGCATCGCGACGGTCATCATCCCGAAGGACAATGAGAAGGACCTTGCGGAAGTCCCCGACAATGTGAAGGCGGGCCTGAAGATCGTGCCCGTTGCCAGCATGAGCGAGGTCCTTACCGTAGCGCTCGCCCGCCAGCCGGAGGCCATCGACTGGGTAGAACCCGATGTGGCCACCCTGCCGCTGGCCGATGCCGAAGCCGACCCGGTGGTGACCCACTAATCGGTGTGCAATTGACGGATTTTGGGGGCGGAACGCAGGTTCCGCCCCCTTTTTCCTCGGGCTGGCAAGGCAAAAATCCCGTGATTCCGCGACTTTTCGGCTTTACGGGGTGGATTAAGGCCCCCTAGAGTCCTGCCAACGGGACAGAATCGCCGACAAAAGGAGCTATCCGTGAACAAGAACGATCTCATCCAGAAGCTTTCGGATACGACGGGCCTCGCCAAGAACGACGCCGCCAAGGCCGTGGACGGGGTGTTCGACCTCATCGCGGCATCCCTGAAGGCGGGCGACGAAGTCCGCCTGACCGGTTTTGGCGTCTTTGTGGTGGCCACCCGCGCTGGCGGCAAGGGGCGCAATCCCCAGACCGGCGAGGAAATCACCATCAAGCCGTCCAAGCAGCCGCGCTTCCGCGCCGGCAAGCAGCTCAAGGACTCGCTGAACTAATGCAGAATGCGGGTGTATGGGCGCGCAAGGTCGCGCCTTTCGCCCTGTTATGGCTGGCGCTGCATGTCGCGGTGCTGGCCATAATTGCTTTCGCCTGGGGCGCCGCCGTTATGGTCAAGGCGGTGCTTGGTTGGCTTTTGCATTTTGTGGTTTTCGCCGTGCTGGCCCTTACGGGGGCGTGGCTGGCGATCCGGCTATGGAAGAGTATTCATTCTCAACAGGCGCTTTAGTCTGTCTGTGCTCTTGGCCAGAATGATGGTGGGCGGTGACGGGCTCGAACCGCCGACCCTATCGGTGTAAACGATATGCTCTACCAACTGAGCTAACCGCCCTTGGCCCGGCTTATATCTGTCTTTGGCGTCATTCGCCAAACCCCCATCCGTACCGTTAGACTTGCGAAAAAGGACACCCCCTTGCGCTTGTCACCCCTGATTCTTCTTGGTGCGCTCGCTCTCGCCGCTTGCGGTGGGGGGCCGCGCCAGCCGCCGCCCTGGCTGCGGCCGACCGAAAAGCCGCGCGACGAGAACTATCATGGCGGCAACGCCGGCACTCTTCTGAAATACGATGCGAACCATGATGGTACCGTCACCCGTGCGGAACTGATCGCGGGGCTGAAAGCGGAGTTTGCCGCCCACGATACCCAGCATAATGGCTGCCTGGATGCGGAACAGACATCCGCGATCAACCAGGCGCGGGTAGATGCCGACCAGTCCGCGGCGACACCGATCGTGGATTGGAACCAGGACGGTTGCATCGATTACACCGAATTCTCTGCCGCTCCCTATTCGTTGTTCGACCAGATGGACCGTGACCGGGACGGCAAACTAACCCCCAAGGAACTGGGTACCCTCAAGAAGCCTGACGATACGGTGGACAAGCCAGGCGCTGAAACGCAGCCTGTTGATCCTACGGAACCTGAGCAGGGGCGCCGTCGCGGGGGTGGGCGCCGCGGCGCGCCCGGCGAGGGCGGCGGTCCACCTCCGCAATAAACCCTTCCACTGCTTGACAGAGCGGGGGCCTGCCCGTACATCGGCCCCCTTCGCGCGCGAAGTGTGCGGGGGCGTAGCTCAGTTGGTTAGAGTGTCGGCCTGTCACGCCGAAGGTCGCGGGTTCGAGCCCCGTCGCTCCCGCCATTTTCTCATTGAAAATGGCCAGTGTTAAGAATAACTCGCAATTGGCGGGTGCGTTTTCACAGCCATTTTTACAGTCTTCGCACTGCGCCAATTTTCCTGTTTTTCCGCAGCGAATCTTCCTTTAAACCCGCGTTGCGCGAGGGCAGTCACAGCCTACACTGCAACCGCGAAATGACACCGGTCCAAACCGCTGGGGGCGCGATACCGCGCTGGGGTCGGGACCACGGGATATGCGTATGGAAAAGCTTTTGCTCGAATATCTGCCGATCCTGATCTTCATCGGGTTGGCAGCCGTTCTGGGCGGGGTCCTGATCGTGGTGCCGCTGGTGATCGCTCCCAGCAAGCCCGACCCTGAAAAGCTGTCCGCCTACGAATGCGGCTTTCCCGCCTTCGGTGATGCGCGCATGAAGTTCGACGTGCGCTTCTACCTGGTGGCGATCCTGTTCATCATATTCGATCTGGAAGTGGCCTTCCTGTTTCCCTGGGCAATCACGCTGGGTGCCACAGGCATTTTCGCTTTTTGGTCCATGATGGCTTTCTTGGGCGTGCTGACTGTCGGTTTCATCTATGAATGGAAGAAGGGCGCGCTCGAATGGGAGTGATCCTGACCCCCGCCGGCACCGCCGCGCGTTCGGGTGTTGAAGGCGGTGCCGCCTCCATCACCGACAATGATCCCTATTTCAGAGCCCTACAGGCCGAGATGGCCGACAAGGGCTTTCTCGTCACCAGTTCCGAAGCGCTGGTAAACTGGGCGCGCACCGGCAGTCTGATGTGGATGACTTTTGGTCTGGCCTGTTGCGCCGTCGAGATGATGCAGGCTTCCATGCCGCGTTATGACCTTGAGCGCTTCGGTATTGCCCCGCGTGCATCACCGCGCCAGAGCGATGTGATGATCGTCGCTGGCACTCTGACCAACAAGATG
>CBIHOI010000049.1:0-13648 GCA_966211925.1 uncultured Hyphomicrobiales bacterium
CGGTCACGCGATGGCTGGGTCAAAAACAATAGCTGGAGGGCACCCATGTTTTTTGAATCCAAGGTCGATGTGCGCTTTGTGAAGAGGCTTCTGTGTGGTGCATCCCTTGGCGCGCTCGCAGCCGTCATGCCTGGCCAGGCGCAGGCCCAGGAAGACGTCGAGCAGGTGACGGTTACCGCCACCGGCACCTCGATCCGCGGCATCGCCCCGGTCGGTACCAACCTGGTGTCGGTCGATGCCAGCACCATCAAGGCCACCGGCGCGATCACGACGGAAGAAATCCTGGGCCAGATTCCCCAGCTGGCCAACACTTTCAATAGCCAGGCCGTCTCTCCCACCGCGATCAACATCGGCGGCGTGCGGCCTTCGATCCGCTATAACCCCGCCCAGACCATTCTTGGCGCTGCATCGACCCTGCTCCTGCTGGACGGCCATACAATGGTGGGCATCAGCGGATTGGCGACCACGCCGGACGCGGGCCTGATCCCAACCATCGTTCTGCGCCAGGTCGACGTGCTGCCGGATGGCGCTTCGTCCATTTATGGTGCCAACGCAATCGCTGGCGTCATCAATTTCGTTACGCGCGAAACCTATCAGGGCTTCCAGGCCAATGTGTCCGTCGGCATGGCCGATGGCTACAGCGCCTTCAATGCCAGCATGATGGCGGGTACCGATTGGGGCAGTGGCGGCGCCTATCTTGCGTTCGAACACAAGGAAAACACCTATCTGATGGCCAGGGACCGGTCCTACACCAAGATGGACCTGACCAGCATCGGCGGTCGCGACTCGCGCGGCACCTCCTGCGATCTGGCGAACATCTCTGCCGGCGGAAAGAATTACGCGCTAACGAGCAGCGCGGTGTCCACCACGCCCGGTTCGCTGGCTGCCTCGGTGACGGGTCCGTATGGCAACCTGGATCCCATCACCAATGCCGGCTCGCTCAACCGGTGCGACACCAATTCCTACGCCTCGCTTTTCCCCAGGGAAGAGCAGAACAGCTTCTTCGGCCAGTTCCACCAGCACATCATGCCAGGTGTCGATTTTTCGATGAAGTTCCTCTGGTCAACGCGCCTGGATTCGGCGATCAACCCCGAGCTGTCAGCCACCAATGTCGCGATCGACACAACCAACCCATATTTCCAGTCAATCGCCGGCGAAACCACACAGAACGTTTCCTTCGCATTCGGGCCGTTCTGGGGCAGCCAAAGCGTCACCGATTACAACAATGTTCAAGAGTTCCTGATCACGCCCAAGCTGACCGTGGACCTGCCGTTCGGCGACTGGCAGGCGACCGCGCTGTTCAACTATGGCCGCAGCAACTCGACCGGTTTCAACAGGTCAGTCAATACGGCGCTGCTGGCGCAATCGATGCGCCGGGTTACCGTCGCCGGCGTTCTCTCGCCCCCGCTTGTCGCCAGCCCGAGCCTATCCGGCAATGCGGTCGATCCCTACAATCTCACCGCCGGCAATCCCCTGCTCATCGACAATATTCTGAACACGGGCTCGTACGGCAAGGCCATCCAGCATCAGATCCAGTACGGTGCGTCGGCAAACGGTACGCTGTTCGAATTGCCCGGCGGCGCGGTCAAGGGTGCTGTCGGCGGCCAGTGGGCATTCGAAGACTATGTCGCCAACTGGAATACCAATTGGCCAATCGGTTCGGTTGCGGGTCCCGCGGCGCCCGGCGCGCAGATGGCAATCGCCAGGCCGCACCGCATCATCAATTCGGGCTTTGCCGAAATCAACGTTCCGATTGTCGGCAAGGACAATGAACTGCCCTTCGTGCATGCCCTCAGCTTCAATGCCTCGGGCCGTCTGGACGGCTACAGCGACTTCGGCAACACGGCCAATTACAAGCTGGGCATCAGCTATGAACCGTTCGCGGCGCTTACCATCCGCGCCACCAACGGTACCTCGTTTGACGCGCCCAGCCTTGCCGACACCGCGGCGCCGGATACGCGTTTCAGCTATACCCCCCAGCGCACCGCGGCGAACACCAACGTGCCGGCGGGCACATCGGCTGCCGATGCGCTGCGCCCGTCCATCAGTACTCCGGGCGGTAATCCGCAGCTGGGTCCGGAAACCGGCAGGACCTGGTCGATCGGCGGCGATTTCCATCCCACCACCGAGTTCGGCATAGACCTGAGCGGGATCGAGATCAGCATCACCGCTTTCCATACCAAGTTCGAACATCAGCAGGGTCTGATCCTCAACAATCCTGGTGTGCTGTTCAGCGGGTCCTACAATCAATATTATATTCTCAACCCCACCCTGGCCCAGGTCCAGGCCCGCTATCCCACCAATTTCAATGCGAACGGCAGTGCAAACGTCGCCACCACCGGGTTCCCCGGACCGGATCTGGCGTCAGCCTTTAATACGCCGGGTGTGAACCAGCCGTATATCCTTTACGACCTGCGCCGCAACAACCTCGGCGAAGCGTTGATCGAGGGGCTGGACTTCGCCTTCAATTACACGACGAATATCGAAAATTTCGGCAGCGTATCGGCCGGACTATCGGCAACCGTCAACACCACCAACACCAATACGCCGGCCCCGGGCCTGGCTGCCATCAATCTCGTGAAGTATAGCGTCCCGCTCTCCGCCGCCACAGCCTTCGTGGGTGCCACGGTCGGTCCGGTGTCGGGCCGCATAACGGTGCAATACAGCCCGGGCTTCAACGTTTCGCCGGTTCTCAACCAGGCCTTGTCCTTGTACGGGCAGAAGCGCATCGAATCCTTCCACCCGGTCAACCTGTTTGTCAGCTATGATTTGAGTGGCCTGGCTCCCTGGCTGAGCGAGTCGGAAGTCAGCGTCACGATGAACAACATCGCCGACGACAGCCCGCCGATCTATCTCTCGGGCGGTGCGCAGAAGCCGAACAATGGTGGCGCCTATATCGTGGCGAGCGGCTCGACGTTGGGCCGGTACACGGTGATGAGCCTGCGCAAGCAATTCTAGGCGCACATGAATACCCGGTGGGTCCCCCTCACCGGACTGGCCCCGCCGAGCACGGATCGGCGGGGCCCCTTTTTCAATGGACCGAGATGTCGGGTCTCAAGAGCAAGATGTCATGAGCATGTTTTCTGGACGATTTGCCGGACGTACCGCAGTCATCACCGGAGGTGCGTCAGGTCTCGGCCTTCAGGCGGGCACGCGCATTCTTGCCGAGGGAGGCCGGGTATCGTTGTGGGATCTCAGCGGTCCGGCGCTTGTGGAAGCAAAGAAGAAGCTCGGTGATATTCATACCGTGTCGGTCAATGTCAGCAGCCAGGAGGAGGTCGCTGCGGCGGCACGCCAAAGCAGTGCGGCGCTCGGCAAGGTGGACATCCTGATCAATTGCGCCGGCATCACGGGCGCCACCGCCCCGGTTCATGAATATCCCATTGAAAGCTGGCTTCAGGTTCTTGATGTAAACCTGAATGGCACTTTCTATTGCTGCCGCGAAATCGTGCCACTGATGATCGCGGGCGGCTACGGCCGGATCGTCAACATTGCCTCGGTCGCGGGCAAGGAAGGCAATCCCAACGCGTCAGCCTATTCCGCCTCCAAGGCTGGCGTGATTGGCCTGACCAAGTCGCTCGGCAAGGAGCTCGCGACGCGGGGCGTCCTCGTCAACTGCATCACCCCCGCGACCTTTGAAAGCCCGATACTGGACCAGCTTCCGCAGAGCCAGATCGACTATATGCGCTCGCGCATTCCGATGGGCAGGTTGGGAGAGGCCGCGGAAAGCGCCGCGCTTGCCTGCTGGCTGGCAAGCGAGGAGTGTTCCTTCTCGACTGCGGCAACCTTCGACATTTCCGGCGGCCGGACCACCTACTGACATCCTGAAAAATTACTGCGCTGGCGAACGTATCGTATGGTGCGTCGCACAATCGCGTGCGCGCATGGTGCTGCACCATGACAAGCTTGCAAGATTTCACATGATACATTACCGTGTTAGATAATGAGACTAGAGATCTGCCGCTCACAGTCGTAAATGCCGATCCGGGGGGATCGGTTCTGGGAGACGGAAGTCCATCCAGGAGGGTTAGAGTGGCGACACCCAAAAACCATTCGGTTCAAAAAGCCTTTGCGCTGCTGCGCTCATTCCGTTGTCCGGAAGAATGGGTAACCAACGCAGAACTCAGCCGTCGCGCCAATCTTTCCGAAGCCAGTGCACATCGCCTGATGAAAACCCTGGAGGAAATCGGGGTCGTCGTGCGCGACCGGCGCGGATGCTATCGCCCGGGCATGGTGTTGGCGACTTTGTCCAAGGACGTCGCCATAGGCGACCTGATCCGTGCCACGTCACAGGACATCCTTGCCGACCTTGCCACAAGCCTGAAGGGTGTGGTGCATGTCGGCGTCCTGGATAACGGCATGGTGACCTACACTGCAAAGTACGGCGTCCCCAGCACGGTACCGATCCCAAGCAATGTCGGCGCCCAACAGGAGGCTTATTGCAGTGCGCTGGGAAAGACGCTGTTGGCCGGATTGTCGAACGACAAGCTTGAGGCCTTCCTTTACGACGGAGATTTCGTCGCCTTGACCGCCAATACGATCACCTCGATCAGCAGCCTGCGCTCCGAGATCGGCAAAATCCGTCAACGGGGCTACGCGGTGGACGATAGAGAGGCGTTTCAGTCGATATGCTGCATCGGCGCGCCGATTTGTGATCCAGGCGGCGGCACCGCCGCGGCGATATCCTTTGCAGATACGGCGGGGAACTTCTGTGCGAGCTGGCAGGAAGATGTTGCAGGCCAGCTGATCGCAGCGGCGAAAACCATTAGCCGCAAGATGTTCCCGGTTTACGAAACGGCGGCTCACTAGCAAGTCTCACTATTAGAGAGGCCCGCGCAGCCTGCCAATTTACGGGCACGCGCTGTTCGTTAGACTAGCAGTCGAAAAATACAAACGCGGTCTGCTTCATTTGGGGCATGAACCTGCAAAAGGGGAGTTTTCACATGGTGGGCAATCGCCGGACGTTCTTACAAAGCGCCAGCGCATCGCTGGGTCTCCTTGCCGTTGCGGGGCAGGGCGCGTTCGGCGCTACCGCGATCTCCAGGTCGCCCAACGGAAAACCGCTTGCCGGCGTTTTTCCCATCGGCTGGACGCCGTGCAAGGCCGACAACAGCTTCGACGTCGATGCGATGGTCCGGCAGCAGCAGTTCCTGAACCGTGGAAAGGTGGCCGGCATGGCGTGGCCCCAGAATGCGAGCGGGTGGCAAAGCCTCACGTCGGCCGAATGGCATGCCGGTGCCGAGGCGCTCGCCTCGGTCAAGGGCGATACAGCGCTGGTGCTGGGCGTCCAGACCATTGGCTTCAATACCGCCGCCTCCCAGGCCTATGCGAAGAAGGCCAAGAGCCTTAATGCCGATGCGATTATCTCCCTGACACCGGCGGGTGCCAGCGACGCGGAGGTCATCGCCTATTTCAAGGCGCTGGCCGATGCCAGCGGACTGCCGATCATGGTCCAGGCTGTTGGCGATGTCAGCGTCGACAACCTCGCTGCGCTCGCGGCGGCGGTACCGGCGATCGTGGCAGTGAAGGACGAGGCGGGGGACCCGCTGGAACGCGCCCCGTCACTGATGGCCAAGACCGGCGGCAAGCTGGAAGATTTTTCCGGCGCGGGCGGAATGACGTTCTTTGCCGAACTTGAACTGGGCTTTCTGGGAACGTGTCCCTACACCGGCTTGGCGGACGTCCTGCAAGCCTGTTTTAATTCCTACAGGGCCGGACACAAGAACGAAGCGTTCGACACCTTCGGGCGTTTCCTGGCGTTCAACTCCCTGCCGCATGCCAATGAATATGTCATGAAGGCGCGAGGCGTCTTTGCGGAAGATGCTGTCATGCGGGCCAATCCGCCGGTTCCCGGCGCGCCCCCTGGTCGCCGCCGCGGTAGCGCGATCACCGAAGCGAACAAGGCCCAGATACGCCTGGCGCTGAATACCTATCTCAAATCGTCACTCGTGGCGCGCAGCTAGGAAGCGGACAAAGCAATGCAGATGAGGATGGCCATGAAGAACGTAATCCCGACTCTTGCCGCGGCACTGCTGGTCGGCACCTGTGCGGCGGCGCTGGCACAGACACCCGGCCCCGGCGCTGCCCCGCAGCAGGCGAATACCGCTCTGCTTCCACCGACCGCCAATGTTGTCGGCAGCGGCCCCATCGTCCTGCCGCCCGCGCCGCGGCCGGAAGGGGCGCCGGCACGCGCGCGCGGTGACTTCACCATCCATTCCCGGCACCTGCTGTATGTGACATTGCCGGGCTCGCTGGAGCGCCCGATCTATCCCAACGGCGACGGCATTGTCGTGCTGGATGCGGAAAACAATTATGCCTTCGTCAAGCAGGTCCATGTCTGGGATTATGCCGGCAGCATGAGCCCGGAAGATGTTTCCGGCGTCGCCGCCAGCCCCGCCACGAACATGCTGTACCTGACAGCACGCGGCCGCATGGCGGCTCTCGATCTGGCAACGGACAAAGTGGTCTGGAGCACGACGCTTGACGGCAAGTGCTGCGAACGTCCCCAGGTTTCCGCCGACGGCAAGACCCTGGTGGTCGGTTCGAACCTGCAGGACTATTGGTACAAAATGGATGCCTGGACAGGCAAGCTGCTGGCGACAATCCATGCGCCGGGCAGCATGAGCGCCCACAACCTCAATCTCAGCGCCGATGGCAAACTCGCCTTCATGTCCCCCAACGGCAAGCTGCTGCAGATTGCCGATGTCGAGACGGCGAAGGTAATCCGGACGATCCAGTTTCCGGAAAATGTCCGGGTCCAGGTCCTGAACAAGGATTCCTCCAGGATATACGTCAACCAGAACAATTTTCTCGGCTATCTGGTTGCCGACACCAGGACGGGCAAGATCCTGCAGACGGTGGAAGTCACCAGCGTTGATTGGCGCTCTGTCTGGAACAAGTCCCCGCGCCCGCGCATTCCCCATGGTTGCCCCAGCCACGGCATTGCCATCACGCCGGACGGCAAGGAAGTCTGGCTGGCGGACGGCATTTTCAAGAAGATTCACATCTTCAGCAATGATGAACACCCCAGGGAGATCGCAACGATCGACACGCCCGATGGTGTCTTCTGGATGACGATCGGGGTCGACGGCAAGACTGTCTATGCGTCTTCGGGCGACATCATCGACATCGCCACCCGCAAGGTCATCGGCGAGACCAAAAGCCCGCATGGAACGCGCATGTTCAGCGAAAAAGAGCTGGATATGCTGTTCGTGGATGGACATCTGCAGCGCGTATCCAACCAGTTCGGCAACGAATATGGCGACTTCGTTTCGGCCGAAAGAATGGGCGTCGGTCCCCACATGCCGGTTCTTCCCGGCAAGGCGAATCCCATCGCGACATCCATCGGCAAAGACCCCAATGCGGGCATGAAGCAGGCCTCGCCCTAGCAGCCAGGTATTTGTGAACAACTGCAAATCAAGGACATTCACGAGAAACTTCATCGCACACCTGGGTGGTGCGCTGCTGCTGGTTTCCGTGCCCGCAGCGGCGCAGCCTCCTGCTGCGTCCCCAGCGGCGGTCGCCGAACGGGTCTGCTCCGGTTGCCATGCCATGCAGGTGGTGATGGATACCCCAAAGGACTATGACGCCTGGCACGACACGGTTCAGAAAATGATTGACCACGGCGCGCAGGGCACGCCCGAGGATTTTGAAGCCGTCATGGATTTCCTGTTCCAGAACATGACCACGGTTGACGTCAACCATGGTGATGAAGAGGAGTTGCGGGTTGTTCTGCACGCGCCGAAAACCGCGGTGGATGCCATCATGGCCCGCCGGGCAAAGAAGCCTTTCAAGGATCTTGCCGACCTGCAGCAATCCGTGCCGGGTCTCGACAAGGCTGTGCTGGACGCCAAGAAAAGAATGATATTTTTCCAGTAGCGCTGCGGCGCGCCGAGGCGGGCAGGAAGGGATTGGATTGGTGACATGGTAACCGGAAAACTGAGCCGTCGCGCAATCGTTGGGGGCGCACCGGCCGCGCTGGTTGCGACAACCGCAGCCGCAAAATCCATGAGCGGCATCGTCAGGAAGACTGCCGCGTCTGCGCAAGTGCGGATCACCTCCATCGAGAGCTTTGACATCCAGTTGCCCGCCACGGCTGGCGGAAGAACCTTCCGGCCGACCTATCGCGGCATGACGCCGGGGCGTAACAATGTCGTGCGCATCGCGACCGATGCAGGGACCAGCGGCTACTCGTTTCTGGGCGCGAACCTCAACGATGTGCAGTTGGCCGCGACACTTCTGGTTGGCAAAGATCTTTTCGCGGTCGAGACCTATCTCAAGCAGGGGCTCCAGGACTGGCCGTCCGTCGAGGAGGCCATGTGGGACGCGATCGGCCGCATAGCGGGCCAGCCTTTATGCCGCCTGCTGGGCGGTGCCAGTCTCGAAACGATGCCGGTCTACCTTACATATGTATGGCCCGTGCCCGAAGACCAGGTGCCCGCCCAGGCGCAAGCCGAGCAGGCGGGCAGGGTGCGCCAGGCTGGCTTCAAAGCCATGAAGATCCAGATGATGCGCAGCAACTACCTGCATGACGTCGAGGCCGCGGCGGCAATGCTGGCGGCAGGCGGGGCAGGCTTTAAAGTCATGGTAGACCGCACAGCGGGCGCCAAGGGATTGTGGACGTATGAGCAGGCCCTGCTGTCTGCCCGCGCACTCGCAGCCGCGGGCATCTATTGGCTGGAAGAGCCCCTGGCGCGCGATGACTACGAAGGACCTGCCCGCCTGCGCCGCGATGTGCCCGATCTGATTATTACCGGTGGGGAAGGTTGGAAGGGTCTGCCGGCTTTCCGCAAGGGCTTGGAGATGGGTACCTATGCGATCCTGCAGCCGGAGATGCGCACCTGCGCTGGGCCGCTCACCATGCGGAAGATCGGCGCGCTGTGCCAGGCCTGGGATGTCCCCATCGCGCCTCACGCGGCCACCGGCCTTGCACTGGCGGGGCGGCTGCAGGTCTCCGCTGCCATGGGTTCGCTCATCCAGGAAATCGGTGTGCTCGAGCCTGGTGCTTTCCCCGATGATGTATGGGATGCCTACCGGCCCATATTCCACGGTGAATCGCCTTTCACATTCCGCGATGGGTCCATTCTGGTCCCGCAATATCCGGGGCTCGGCCTCAATGTCGATGAAAAGGCCTTGCAGAAATACCGCGTGGAAGGATTCGAGCGACGAAACAGCAGGGGCCTCTCCCCGACCTGAGCGCTTCAGCCTAATGCTGGGAGGCAATTCGCACTTGAGTCACGACGGAAAAAACGTAATCTCACATAATGAAACGCCGGCCATCGCCGAGTTCGCCATGATCGCAAAGTCTCCTGTTAAACGCCGGGTGGCCAAGCCCCGGGCAGCAAAGGGCCTTGTCGGCAGCCAGACACTGGTGCGAGGTTTGGATGTTCTGAACGCCGTTTCGGAGGGCGCCACGAACCTTGCCGAGTTGGCCCAGACCTTGGGGTTGAATCGCAGCACGACCCACCGTCTCGCCGCGACGCTGGCGGAGCAGCGCTTTCTCACCTTTGCCCCCCGCATGGGTTATTCACTGGGCCCGAAATTGCTTGAGCTGGGCTATATGGCCCGCGACCAGATGAGCTTTCCGCGCATAGCGCGTGAACACATCGAAATTTTGGCGGCTGGAACGGGGGATACGGTGCACCTGGGCATCCTGGATGACACGCGCGCGCTTTATCTCGACAAAATACCCGGCCGCCGCCGCGTGGAAATTCGCTCGCGCATAGGGGACCGGCATCCGCTGCGATCCACGGGGCTCGGCAAGGCGCTGATCCTGGATCTGGGCGAGCAGCGCTGGCGAGAATTGTACGAGGCGGAGGACCGCGACGGAAAACACTATGGCGTGAAACTGAATGCCTGGCTCAGGCGAATGCGCGAATATGCCAAGGCTGGTTACGCCCTCGATTTGGAAGAAAATGAAGACCGCATTCGTTGCGTGGCAGCGCCCGTGCGCGATGCGACAGAGGCCATTGTTGGCGCAATCAGCGTTTCCAGCGCCGCACAATATATGGATGATGCCCGCATGATGAACTTGGTGGAAGACGTTCAGGCTGCTGCCAATGCCATAAGCCGAGAGATGGGTTGGCGCGGGGAGGGTGCTGTCAGGCGCGCTC
Source organism: uncultured Hyphomicrobiales bacterium (assembly GCA_966211925.1). Classification (GTDB taxonomy): domain Bacteria; phylum Pseudomonadota; class Alphaproteobacteria; order Micropepsales; family Micropepsaceae; genus Rhizomicrobium. The sequence continues at coordinate 10,113 of CBIHOI010000049.1, forward strand.
AGGCCTTGGGTGCGTGAGGCTGCGGCAGCGGACCCGTGTTCGACCCCACGATCATTTCTGAATATGCCGGTCAGTTATCGGCAATGCATCGCGCGGTCCAGGTTACGCGGCCAGAGCGCATAACGATTGAGAAAACATTTTTTCGCGACACCCGCCATGTGGGCAATCCCCCGAAATGTCTTGTTATGGCGGCAGGCAGTGACCGCCGCATGTTCGACGACGCAGGCGGGTGCGAGGCTGATAACCCGGCATAGGTGTAACGGCTGCGCCTGACTTGCTGTGGCGGTCAGTTTATCTGGTGAGCCGACCGCGACCAGGCGGACGTGTCTTTTGAGACACGCCCCACACCACCACTAAGTTATTGAATGTAAATGGTGCCCAGAAGAGGACTCGAACCTCCACGCCTTGCAGCGCTAGTACCTGAAACTAGTGCGTCTACCAATTCCGCCATCTGGGCACATCGGGCGGCAGGGCCACCCGAGCAAGGGCGCGATGTTTAGGGGGGTGCGCTGCCCAAGTCAATATAAGGGCATGCGGCGATTTCGGGGGGCAGAAGGCACTGTTTTTGGGGCTATTTCACCGGCGCCAGCAGCAGCGAGGTTTCGGTCGCGCCAATGCCGGTTATCAGCCGGATGGCGTCCAGCGCGCGGCTGAACTCTGCCAGGTTGGCGGTGTTAAGGGTCGCCACCAGGTCCCAGCGGCCATTGGTGGTGAACAGGCTTTCCACTTCGGCAAAACCCTTGAGCGCCTTGACCACCTTGCCGGTCTGCTCGCCCTCGATGGCGATGCTCATCACCGCCCGCACCCGGTCCTCGCCATCACCGGCGGTGCGCACCGTGAAGCCCAGGATACGCTGCTCCGCCAGCATCCTTGCGATGCGATTCTGCACGGTGCCGCGCGACACCTTCAGCTTGCGTGCCAGCACCACCACGGACTCCCGCGCATTGTGGCGCAGCAGGGCCAGCAGCCTGCGATCCAGTTCATCCATCATAGTGCCACGATAGCCTGCCATTATGACAGGATACTAGCGAAATCTCGCATCCTGCTGGCTTTCCGCTGGCTCGGCTTTGCCGCATCTGAATCAGGCCTGTTTCCTGGGATTCGACCATGCGCTTCCTGATGACCGACCCGCGCCATTTCAACGTCTCCTACCAGATCAATCCCTGGATGGAGCCGGCCGCTTGGACCGCCGAAGCGGCCGAAGCGGCGTCGCAGGGTTCTCGCGACTTGTTTGACGCCATCACCGTGACGGGCGCCGTGGTCGAAACCGTGCCCGCCGTTGAGGGCTTGCCCGACCTGGTGTTCCCCGCCAACGCGGCCGTGGTGCTGGATGGCAAGGTTCTGGTCGCCCGCTTCCTGTGCGCCGAGCGCCGGGGAGAGGAAGCCGTCTTCCGCGCCGCCTTCGAAGGCCTGCGCACGCGCGGCATTGTGAACGAAATCGTCGAACTTCCGGACGGCGTGCTGCAGGAAGGCGCCGGCGACGCCATCTGGGACGCCGACCGCGGTTTCTTCTGGGTCGGTTATGGCCAGCGCTCCACCCAAAGCTCCATCGCCGCGATCGAAGAGACCTTCGGCCAGCCCACGGTCGCGCTGGAGCTGGCGAGCCCACGCTTCTATCACCTGGACACCTGCTTTTGCCCGCTGACCGGCGGCAAGCTGCTCTACTACCCGCCCGCCTTTACCGCCGAAGCGCTGGCGACCATCCGCGCCCATGTCGCGCCGCAAGACCGCATCGAAGCCACAGATGAGGAAGCCGGCGCCTTCTGCGTCAACGCCGTCAATATTGGCCGCACCATCATCATGGCCAGGGCTCCCGAAAGCCTGTGCATTAAGCTGGCGTCGCAGGGCTACACCCTCAGCGAAGTCGATCTCGCCCCCTTCATCCTGTCGGGGGGCGGCGCCTATTGCATGACCTTGCGGCTGGATCGAACCTCGCAAGCCCAGGGCGGCCTTCGCGCCGCGGAATGATGCCATGAATCGCCACGCCCCCATCTCCGCCACCGCCGACCTGATCGCGCGTGAGGCGCGACTGGGCGCGGCGAACTACAAGCCGCTGGACGTGGTGCTGACGCGCGGCGAGGGGGTGCATGTCTGGGACGTGGACGGCAAACAGTATCTCGATTGCCTGTCGGCCTATTCCGCCGTCAACCAGGGTCATTGCCATCCGCGCATCCTGGCGGCGCTGACACAGCAGGCTTCGCGTCTGACGCTGACCAGCCGCGCTTTCCGCAACGACCAGCTCGCGCCCTTCTATGAAGAAATCTGCGCCCTCACGCGCGCCCACAAGGTGCTGCCGATGAACTCGGGCGCGGAAGCGGTGGAAACGGCGCTCAAGCTGGCGCGCAAATGGGGCTACCAGGTCAAGGGCGTGCCGGACGGCGCTGCCGAGATCATCGTCTGCGCCGACAATTTCCACGGCCGCACCATCTCCATCGTGGGATTTTCCAGCGATCCGGGCTCGCGCGACGGCTTCGGCCCGTTCCCCACCGGCTTTCGCACCGTGCCGTTCGGCGATGCAGCCGCGCTGGAAGCAGCGATCACGCCCAACACCGTCGCTTTCCTGGCCGAGCCGGTGCAGGGCGAGGCGGGTGTCATCATCCCGCCCGCCGGCTACCTGAAAAAGGCACGCGATCTGTGCACCCGCCACAATGTCCTGTTCATCCTGGACGAGATCCAGACCGGCCTGGGTCGCACCGGCAAGCTCCTGGCGGAGGAACACGACGGCGTCGAAGCCGACATGACCCTGCTGGGCAAGGCGCTGGCCGGCGGCTTCTATCCGGTGTCCGCCGTTCTTTCCAACAATGAGGCCATGGGCGTGCTGCATCCGGGCGAGCATGGCTCGACCTTCGGCGGTAACCCGCTGGCCTGCGCCGTGGCGCGCATGGCGCTGAAGGTGCTGATGGAAGAAGACATGATCGGCAACGCTGCCCGCGTAGGCGCGCACCTGAAAGGCGCACTGGCCGCGATTCCCGCGCCGTCCGTAAAAGACGTGCGCGGACTGGGCCTGATGATTGCGGTGGAGCTGCATCCTGACGCCGGTGGCGCCCGCAAGGTCTGCGAGAGGCTGATGGCGCGCGGCCTGCTGGCCAAGGAAACCCACGACCACACCATCCGCATGGCCCCGCCGCTGATCCTGACCATCGAGCAGGCGGACTGGATCGCGGCGCAGTTCGCCGCGGTGCTATAGGCGCGGCGCAAGGCGCTTGCTAGGCTCGTGCCATGGGCGGGTCTCTCGACGCAATCATCATCGGCGGTGGCCATAACGGGCTGGTCTGCGCCTTCTATCTCGCGCGCGCCGGCCTCAAGGTGAAAATCCTGGAGCGTCGCAGCATTGTCGGCGGCGCGGCCGTGACCGAGGAATTCCACCCCGGCTATCGCAACTCCACCGCCAGCTACACCGTCAGCCTGCTCAATCCCAAGGTGATTGCCGACATGGAACTGGCAGCACATGGCCTGCGCATTGTCGAGCGTCCGCTGTCCAACTTCCTGCCGCTGGCGGATGGCTATCTGAAGCTGGGCGGCGGGCTGGAACGCAC
>CBIHOI010000050.1:0-13303 GCA_966211925.1 uncultured Hyphomicrobiales bacterium
GGCCGCGACAAGCCCTGGCGGGTGGCCTTTGCGGGCATCGGCAACGAGACCTGGGGCTGCGGCGGCAACATGCGCGCCGAATATGCCGCCGACACCAACCGCCGCTATGCGACCTTCGCCAACACGCCCAAGGAGATGGGCACCCTGAAGATCGCATCGGGCAGCCATGACGACAATTTCGATTTTGCCGAAACCATGATGCGCGATGGCGGGCGCTTTGACGGCCTGTCGGTGCATTACTACACCGTGCCCAGAGTCTTCCGCGACAAGGGCGCGGCGTTGGGCTTTCCGGAATCGGAGTGGACCTCCACCCTGCAGCATGCCCGGCACATCGACGACATCGTGACCCGCACCATCGCGATCATGGACAAATATGATCCGGCGGGAAAAGTCGGCCTTTACGTGGACGAATGGGGCACCTGGTACGATCCCGCGCCGGGCTCCAACCCCGGTTTCCTGGTGCAGCAGAATTCGCTGCGCGATGCGGAAGTGGCGGCCCTGTCGCTGAATATCTTCCAGCGCCACAGCGAACGGGTGAAAGGCGCCAACATCGCCCAGATGATCAATGTGCTGCAGGCCATGATCCTGACCGACGGGCCGAAGATGGTGCTGACGCCCACCTATCACGTGTTCGACATGTATCAGGCCTTCATGGACGCAGCGCCCTACCCTGCAACGGTGTCGGGCCCGGAGCTGGCGGCGAACCTGCCGATGGTGGATGCGTCGGCGGCACGCGGGAAGGACGGCAAGCTGTGGCTGGCGCTGGTCAACACCGATCCGCACAAGGCGGCGCATGTCGTGACCAACCTCGCCGGCAAGGGCAAGGGCCGCATCCTCACCGGCGCGGCCATGGACAGCCACAACAGCTTTGAAGCGCCTGACGCGGTTCGTCCGGCGTCCTTCAGCGGCACCAGCGAAGGCGGCAAGGCGGTGTTCGACCTGCCGGCGCGATCGGTGGCGGTCGTGGCGATCCAGTAGGGTTCAGCGGCGGCGGCGCGAAGCGGTCTTGCGCCGCTGCCGGGTGGCACCCGCCCGGGGCGCATCCGGAAAATGCCGGCATAAAGTGGTGGGCGCGACAGGGATCGAACCTGTGACCCCTTCCATGTCAAGGAAGTGCTCTCCCGCTGAGCTACGCGCCCCACCTACGGGGAAGGACGGCCTCTATACAGTCGGGGTATGCGGGGGGCAAGCGGGGCTTTGGGGTGGCCGGCCGGGGCAAATTTGCCGTTTTCCGGGCCGTTCGGGCCCGGCGGCTAGGCGGCGGCCAGCATCCGGTCCACTTCGGCCACGATCTCGCGCAGGTGGAAGGGTTTGGACAGGACCTTGGCCTGCTTGGGGGCGCCGGAAGCGGGGTGCAGCGCCACGGCGGCAAAGCCGGTAATGAACATAATCTTGAGGGCGGCGTTCATTTCGGCGGCGCGCTTGGCCAGCTCGATCCCGTCCATGCCGGGCATGACGATGTCGGTCAGCAACAGGTCGAAGGTGAAGCCCTTGATGCACTCATAGGCGTCGCCGCCATCGCCAAAGTCGGTTACCGCATGGCCGGCCTTCACCAAAGCCGCGGCAAGGAACTTGCGCAGGGATTCATCGTCTTCCGCCAGTAGGATATGCGCCATGTCGACCCCGTCACCCGACCGCATGTAAGCCTATACAGGGTGAAGCTGTAAACCGGCGTTAACGCAGGAACCTTGCCACGGGGGTGGCCCGGTGCAACCTTGGGGGCGGCAAAGAGTCTTGATTGCATGGCCGAGCCAGAAAACACCCCTTTCCGCCTGGATCGTCCGGCCCGCCAGACCGTGCCCTTCCTTTTCGCGTCCCCGCATTCGGGCCGGAACTATCCGGCCAGCCTGCTGGCGCGGACCCGGCTGGACGCCACCACCCTGCGTCGATCGGAAGATGCTTTCGTCGACGAACTGTTCGCCGGGGCCGCGGGCCTGGGGGCGCCGCTGCTGGCCGCCCAGTTTCCCCGCGCCTGGCTGGATGTGAACCGCAGCAGCGCGGAACTGGACGTCGGCATGTTCAACGGCAAACTGGGCGTGCCGGTGGATGCGCCCACCCCGCGCGTGGCGGCCGGGCTTGGCGTCATTCCCCGCATCGTGCGCGACGGGGCGGAGATCTATCGCGGCAAGCTGGACCGCGGCGAAGCCGATGTCCGGCTGGCGCAGTTCTACAAGCCCTATCACCGGGCGCTGGCCGCACTGATGAGTGAAACACGTGACCGGTTCGGGGTGGCGGTGCTGATCGATTGCCATTCCATGCCGTCGGCCCTGTCGGTGCCGGACATCGTGCTGGGCGACCGCTATGGCGCATCGGCGGCGCCGGCGCTGACGGCGCGAGCGGAAAGCGCCTTCCTGCGCGAAGGCTTTTCGGTGGCGCGCAACACGCCCTACGCCGGCGGTCATACCACGGTGCAATATGGCCGCGTCGCATCGGGTTGCCATGCGCTGCAGATCGAGATCAATCGCGCGCTGTACCTGGACGAAGACCGCATCGCCAAGCGCGCCTGCTTTGAATCGGTGCGCGCCCGCCTGACGCGGGTGCTGGAGCATCTGACCAGCATCTCGATCTCCAGCCTGGGCCGGCCCAGTTCGCTTCCCGAAGCCGCCGAATAGAACACAGTTTTTGGCCCAGATTTTGTGGCGTGGGCAGGAGTGCGCGAGCGACGTGGACGTTGGTCCACGAGCGACCGCACGACGAACACACGACGCAAAAGATGGAGCCAAAAAAAATGGCCGCTCCGAGGAGCGGCCAAGTTCAGGGAGGAAACGCCCAGGAAGGGCGGCGGCCTCGCGATCGAAATCGCGATACCGCGCTGCAACAATATGCCGAAGCCGGAACTTGTCTGCAAGATGAAAGTTTCCATATCCGGCGCAAAAGGTCGCAGAAACATTGGAAAAAAACGCCATCCCTGCCTGAATTTGTCGCACATGCTCCCTTCCTAATCATTTGTGCGCCGCAATAATCATCACAACGGAATTGTGACAGTTTGCGCGGGCTGCGTGATGTCATCACAGGGCCGCGCACGGCAAAAATGCGCCGAATTTTCCGTATCCGGATGATGTTCGCGCTTTCCCAGGGTTAACCGCCGCGGATTCATCGCATCGTCGCATCCGCGCAACAAAAGATTCGCGCGAAGCATCTATCTCGCAGCCCAGATAAGGCTGGAGACACCCGATGGCCGAGGTTGCGTTTTTCGACAATGCGCTGGGCGCGTTCAATCCCTCCCGCGCCTCGGCGCCGCCGACCATTGCCACTGACACTGCGCGCTTCTCGCGCCATCGCACCATCTTCATCTCGGATACGCATCTGGGCACACGCGGCTGCAAGGCCGAGGCGCTGGCCGATTTCCTGGCGCATAACGACTGCGAGACGCTGTTCCTGGTGGGCGACATCGTGGATGGCTGGCAGCTCAAACGCCGCTGGTACTGGAGCCAGGCGCAGAACGAAGTGGTGGCGCAGGTGCTGCGCAAGGTGGATGCGGGCACGCGCGTCATCTTCGTGCCGGGCAATCACGACGAATTTGCCCGCGACTATGCGGGACGGCTGTTCGGCGGCATCGAGATCGTGGACGAAGCCATCCATGAAACCGCCGACGGCAGGCGCCTGTGGGTGCTGCATGGCGACCGCTTCGACGGTGTGATTTCCTGCGCCAAGTGGCTGGCCCATGCCGGCGACTGGGCTTACGGCATGGCGCTGCGCTGGAACGACATCCTGTTCGCCGTGCGCAAGCGTTTCGGCCTGCCCTACTGGTCGCTGTCGGCCTGGCTGAAGCACAAGGTCAAGAACGCGGTCGAATATATCTCGCGCTTCGAGGAGATCGTGGCGCGCGAGGCACAGGTGCGCGGCGTCGATGGCGTCGTCTGCGGCCATATCCATCATGCCGAAATCCGCCGCATCGGCGACGTGCTGTACCTCAATGATGGAGACTGGGTTGAAAGCTGCACCGCCCTTGTCGAAGATGCCCGCGGAGTTATGGAGATTCTGCGCTGGGAAAACCCGCCTCAGAGAAGCGCCGCAAAATCCTCCGGCCAGGTCCGAGGCCGCACGGCCGCGCCCAAAGGAACGCTTGTACCCGCGTAGAGCCCAGCGGCTGCAGCCCGGTCCCATTCCTGGCGTGGCGGCGCATTTGAAAATCCTGATTGTCACCGACGCCTGGGCGCCGCAGGTCAATGGCGTTGTGCGCACCCTGGAGATTCTGGGCAAGGACCTGTCCAGCCTGGGACACACGGTGCGCATGATCACGCCGCTGGGCCGGCGAACCTTTCCCATGCCGACCTATCCCGAAATCCGCCTCGCCTTTTTCCAGAAGCGCGCATTGACGCGCGAGATCCGCGACTTCGCACCCGACGCCGTGCACATCGCCACCGAGGGCAGTCTGGGGCTGGCGGCGCGTGCGGTTTGCAGAAAACACGGCATCGCCTTCACCACCGCCTTCCACACCCGCTTCGCGGAATATGTCCATGCCCGCTTCCGGTTCGTGCCGGAATCGCTGGTATGGCGCTGGCTGCGCCGCTTCCATGCCCCGGCCACCGCGGTGATGGTGGCCACCCAGACCCTGAAGACCGAACTGGCGGGTCATGGCTTCAAGCATCTGCGGCTGTGGTCGCGGGGGGTCTATACCGACCGCTTCCGTCCCATCCCCGATGCCAGGCATCCCTGGGAGGGTCCGACCTGGATCTATGTCGGGCGGGTGGCGGTGGAAAAGAACATCGAGGCCTTTCTGGCGCTGGACTTGCCGGGCACCAAGCTGGTGGTAGGCGACGGCCCGGCCAGAAGCGCATTGTCGCGCAAATATCCCGACGTGCAGTTCGCCGGCGCCCTTACGGGGGAACCGCTGGTGCGGGCCTATGCGGCCAGCGACGTCTTTGTCTTTCCCAGCCGCACCGACACCTTCGGGCTGGTGGTGTTGGAGGCCCTGGCCTGCGGCCTGCCAGTGGCCGCCTATCCGGTGGAAGGACCCCGCGACGTGGTAGGCGCCGATGTGCCCGGCGGCACCGAAGTGGCGGTGCTGGACGAAGACCTGCGCAAGGCCTGCCTGGGAGCGCTCCAGATCGCCAAAAACCCCGGCGCCCTGACGCCCCGCGCCTTTGCCGAAAGCCGCTCCTGGCGGGCCTGTACCCTCCAGTTCCTGCGGAATCTGGCCGTGGAGCCCGACGAGCCCTAAGCCTTTGGCGGACGGGGCTTATCGAAGCCGCAAAGACAGGCTAGAACCGCAGGGCAAGTCCGGGTTCCGTGATCCTCCCATGCCGCCGTCCAACCGCCTCACGGCCCGCGAATATGCGTTTCTTGGCCTGGCGATCCTGTTCTGGGCCGGCTTTGTCATCGTGCTGGGCAAGGACACCAGCTGGGACTTCCGCAATTACCACTGGTACGCCCCCTATGCCCTGCTGAACCACCGCATGGGCATCGACGTGGCGGTGGCCCACCAGGCCAGCTACTACAATCCCTATCTGGATATCCCTTTCTATTGGCTCGCCACTCATACCCGCGCCTGGATCGCGCTGGGCGTTCTGGGCGGCGTGCAGGGCGCCGGGGTGGTGCCGCTGTACCTGATGGGCCGTTCGGCGCTGCGGGTGCTGGCCAGCCCGCGCGACATCAAGCTGATGGCCGGCGCGCTGGCGCTGCTGGGCCAGGTCGGGGCGCTGACCATGACCGAGTTCGGCACCACCTATTACGACAATGTGATGAGCGTCTTCATCCTGGTGGGGCTGGCGATCATTGTCTGCAACCGCGAGACGCTGCGCGCCGGGCCACTGGGCAAGGTGGCGGGGATAACCTTCCTGGCCGGGCTGTCCACCGGCATGGCGATGGGACTGAAGCTGCCGGAAATGCCTTTCTGTGTCGGCTTCGCCGCAGCCTTGGTGGCGCTGGGGGGAAGCTGGAAACATATTGCGGTCCGCCTGGTGGCGGGCGGCGCGGCGGGGGTGATCGGTGTCGCCATCTTCAGCGCGCCCTGGATGCTGTACATGTACCAGCTGACCGGCAATCCGCTGTTCCCCTATTTCAACGACTATTGGAAGTCGCCGCTGGCGCTGGCCGCGCCGTACCGCGACCTGCGCTTTGTGCCCACCTTCCGGCCCTGGTGGCAGCAGCTTTTCTTTCCGGTTGTTTTCACGCTGGACTGGCATGTGGCCGATGATCTGGGCTTCCAGGACATTCGCGTCATGCTGGCCTACCTGCTGGTGATCCCCGCGGGTGTGATCTGGCTTTTGCGGCGCGAGAGCCGTGACCCGCTGCTGGACAATCGCGCCACGGCGGTGCTGTTCGCCTTTGCCGCCGCCAGCTATTTCGCCTGGCTGAAATTCTTCGCCATCTATCGCTACATCATCCTGTACGAGATGCTGGCGGTACTGCTGATCATCGGCGCCGTGGGGCTGTTCCCGCTGCCCCGTCGCACACGCTATCTCATGCTGGCGGGGATCGCGGCGGCCTGCCTGCTGACGGCCCGCAGCGATTTCCTGGAGCGGGCGCCGGTAGAAGACCCCTATGTCGCCGTGGCGCTGCCGCCGATCCCCCACCCCGACAAGACCATGGTCGTGATGACGGGTGATGCGCCCATGGGTTTCATTGCCACCACCCTGCCAAAACAGATCCCGGTGCTGCGGATTGACGGCTGGATGGTGCAGCCGCGCGACGGCACGAAGATAACAAAAGACATGATGCGCCGGGTTTCGGCGCATCTGGCGGGCGGCGGCGACCTGTACCTGATCGCGGATGCCGGTGATATGGGCCGGGCGCATGACGCCCTGGCCGACTATCATCTGGCCATCCGCTGGTCGGAATGCCAGCAATTCGATACAAACATCATCGGCACTTATCAGTGGTGTCCGCTGGCGAAGAAATCCTGATCCATGAAAATCGCCGTCCTGGTGCCCTGCTATAACGAGGAAGCCGCCATCGCCAAGGTGGTGCGCGACTTCCGCATCTGCCTGCCGGACGCCACCGTCTATGTCTATGACAACAATTCCAGGGACCAGACGAAAGCGCGCGCGGCCGAAGCCGGCGCCGTGGTGCGCAGCGAGCCGCGCCAGGGCAAGGGCAATGTGGTGCGCCGCATGTTCGCCGACATCGAGGCGGACCTGTACCTGCTGGTGGATGGCGACGACACCTATGACGCGGCGGCCGCACCGGCCATGATCGCGCAGGTGGTGGCGGAGGGTGCCGACCTTTTGACAGCCAGGCGTATCCATACCCAGGCGGACGCCTATCGCCCCGGCCATGTGCTGGGCAACAAGTTGCTGACCGGACTGACATCGTGGCTGTTCGACGTGCACCTGTCGGACATGCTGAGCGGCTATCGCGTGTTTTCGCGGCGCTTCGTGAAGACCTTTCCCTTGAAGGCGGAAGGCTTCGCCATCGAGACGGAATTCACGGTCCATGCCGTGCGGCTGATGATGCCGCTGTCGGAGATGGACACCCACTACAAGGAACGCCCCGTCGGCTCGGTGTCCAAGCTCAACACCTGGCGCGACGGCTTTCGCATCCTGTTCTTCATCGCGTATCTGCTGCGCGAGGAACGTCCGCTGATGTTCTTCAGCATCGCGGCTGCGCTGGTCGCCGCCGTGGCGCTGGCCCTGGGTGCGCCGCTGGTGCATGACTATCTGCAGACCGGCCTGGTGCCGCGCCTGCCCAGCGCGGTGCTGGCCACCGGACTGATGATCATCGCCTTCCTGTCAGTGGCCTGCGGACTGATCCTGGACAATGTCACGCGCGGCCGCTGGGAAGCCAAGCGCATCGCCTATCTTGCCGTGCCCGGCCCGCAGGGCCTGACGCCCCGGTGACAACGGTCCGCTATCTCGCGCGCCATCCCTTTGTGCGCTTCGCGGCGGTGGGCGGCGCCGGCTATTTCGTCAATCTCGCCGCCTTGTGGCTGGGTACGCATGCGCTGGGCCTGAACAGCTATCTGGCCGGGGCCTTTTCCATCTTTGTCGCCATGATCTTCACCTGGCTGGGCAACCGCTATTTCACCTTTGCGGCGCGGCGGGCACGCGGCAGCGTGCGGGCGGTGGCGCGCGAGTTCGTTACCTTCGTGGGCGCCAACCTTCTGGGGGCGGTGGTGAATTATGCCGTCTATGCCGCCTTGCTGCGCTTTGCCGGCGAGCCATTCAACGACAAGTATATCGCCCAGGCCTGCGGGGTGCTGGTGGGACTGGTGTTCAACTTTACCCTGTCGCGGCTGCTGGTCTTCCGCGCTGCGGCCTAGAGGAACGGCCGCATGGGGATCAATCATGTCTAGGGGCTGGTGGGCCGGCCTGTTGCTGCTGCTTGCTGCGTCCGGCGCATCGGCCGATCCCGCTGTCAGCATTTTGTCCGATGGCTGGACGGTTGCCGACGAGCGCGGCTATGGCGAGTTCATCGCAGCCATCGGCGCCAGTGGTTGCCGCACGGTGGACCGCTGTATCAAGGGTCCCGCCAACCCGTTCCGTGCCAGCGATCCGCCCGATTACACCTTCCGCGCCGACTGCGCCGACCTGCCGTATTTCCTGCGCTTCTATTATGCCTGGAAGCGGGGGCTGCCCTTTTCCTATGTCTCGGATATCAGCCCGCGCGGGCGGGCGCGCGACATCCGCTACAGCGCGCGCGGCAACCAGGTGGAAGAACGCCGCGATGTGCGGACGGGCGACGATGCGCTGCGCGTACTGGAACGCCTGCGCGACCAGATTTCATCCGGTACCTACCGCATCCACCCCTTGCTGGAGGGCAATGACCTGTATTCCCCGGCGATCACGCCGCGCAGCATCCGGCCGGGGACGGTGATCTATGATCCCAACGGGCACCTGGCGGTGATCTGGAAAATCGAGACGGACGGGCGCATCCGCTATATCGATGCCCATCCCGACAATTCGCTGACGCGTGGCTATTACGACCTGCGCTTTGTGCGTGCCTCGCCGGGGATGGGGGCGGGTTTCAAGAACTGGCGTCCGCTTCGTTTGCTGGGCGCACAGCGCGCGCGTGACGGATCGCTGGTGGGCGGACGGGTGGTGATGGCGTCCAATGCCCAGATCGCCGATTTCGCCCTGACCCAGTTTTTTGGCACCGACGCCCCCCCGCAGGATGACAGCGACTGGCGGCGCGGCGCCTTTGTCCTGAACGGGCAGCGCCTGGATTACTATGATTATGTCCGCGCGACCCTCAGCGGTGGGCGGCTGCATTTCGATCCGCTGCGCGAGATCGCCGACATGGTGGCGTCCAACTGCGCCGACCTGGGCTACCGCGCCGATGCGGTGAACGTGGCGCTGGCGGCCGGCATCCAGAATCAAGGCCAGCCGGAGCGGCTGCCGCCCAACATCTATGGCACCGAGGGCGACTGGGAGACCTGGTCGACGCCGTCGCGCGATGCCCGGCTGAAGACCGCCTTCAAAGAAGTACGCGACAATGCCCAGCGCTTTTTGACGCTGTGGCGGGCGGGCGATCCGCAACTGAACTATCGCGGCAGCGACCTGGCCGGCGACATGCTGGCGGCCCATGACCGCGCCGCGTCGCAATGCACCCTGTCCTATGCCCGCAGCGATGGCGGCCGCGTGCAGCTCGGCTATGAAGAGGCGCGGCGGCGCCTGTTCCGGATGTCCTTCGACCCGCATCACTGCGTGGAACTGCGCTGGGGCGCATCGGGCGATGAGCTGGCCACCTGCCATGACGGTGCCCTGAAGCGCCGCTGGTACGAGGCCGAACAGCGGCTGCGCAACCAGGTCGACCGCACCTATGAAGCGCGGATGGATTTCACGCTGGGCGAACTGGAAGCCGGATTGCCGGGCACCGGGCCGATTGCAGCCCCCGATACCGATGCGCGCGGCTATCTGATCGCGGAACAACAAAAAAGGCGCTGACTTTCGTCAGCGCCTTTTGTTGGTTGGGTCTTGCGCCTTAGCGGCGGGCAGCGAGGGCCCACAGATGGGCAACCATCGCGTCCTTGGCCGGTTCCTTGACCTTGGCAAAGGCGGCCTGGGCATCAGCCTTCTGGCCGGCCGCGAGATAGGCCTGGCCCAGGCGGATCTGGGCATTGGCCGCGTCCTTCAGCGGCTTCTTCTGGCCTTCCTGGATGACGGCGATGGCGTCCTTGGCCTTGCCCTGGCCGATCATGTCCTCGCCCACCTTCACCAGCGCGTCGCCCTGCGGCTGGCTGCGGGCAGCGGCCAGGTTCTTCTGCAGGTTGGCGGCATTGGCGGCAGCCTGGGTCTTGGCCAGGTTGAGCAGGCGCGTGGAACGGTCATCGGTCAGCACCTTGGCGGCGATGCCCTTTTCAACAATGCTCTGGGCTTCGGCGGCATTGCCCAGCTGCAGGGCGAGCTGCGCCAGCAAGGTGTATTCGTCCTTGGTGTTGATATTGCCGGTCAGCATGCGGATGCGGTTGATGTCCAGCGAGTTGTGGTCGTTCAGGCCGCTGGTGCGATCGCTGAGCTTGAGCAGCAGCTTCCAGTGCTCGGGCTTGCCGCCGCGGCTGACCAGGCTTTCCAGCGCCGCATGCTGGGTGGCGTCGTCGCCGATTTCGTAGGCGCAACGGGCCTGCAGTTCCAGCGCGGTGTCACCGCCGGCGTTGCCCAGCGACTTGGAGTAGCGCACGCAACCGGCAAAGTCGCCGCTCTTATAATAGGCTTGGCCGACGATCAGCTGCGACTGGCCGTCGAAGACACCCTGCTTGCGCAGATAGTCGGCGTCGGCAATCACGTCCTTGTAGCGGCCGGCATTGTAGTCCTGCGCGAACTTGGCCTTGGCGCCCTGGGGGGTATTCGGATCGGCCGAGGACACCGCGATCAGGTTCTTGAACGAGTTGATGATGGTGCGATCGTCCGGGGTGGAGGCAGCCGCCTCGGCTTCGTTCAGCTTGACCTTGGCGCCGGCATAGTTCTTCGCCGCGATCATGGCCTGGGCTTCTTTGAGGAGGGGACCGACCTTGGCGCTGACGGTCGCGGCCTGGGCCGGAGCCGCCAGGACAAGGGCAGCGCTGCCGACAGCGGCAGTACCCAGAAGGATTGCCGTCAGAGCGGCACGCAGATTACGGGCAGTCATAAGCAGACCTCTTTCACATCAAAAAGGGAAAAGCGCGCGGTGGTTGCCGCGCGCTTTGAACCCACGGCTGTGACCCTCACAGCCTAGTTATACTGATCAATGCCGGTAAATCCAATATGCGTCGCGCCAATACGCTGGGCATCTGCCAGCACGCGGGCAACGGCGTCATATTTCGCCAGCCGATTGGGGCTGACATGGATTTCGTCCTGCTGGTCGTTCGGCTTCTTGGCGATGTCGGCCAGATAGGCGTCCATCGTGCCGCGATCGACCGTCTGGCCGTTCCAGGTGATAGTTCCGTCAAAGTCCACGCCAAGTTCCACCGTCGGCGGAATGAAGGTCGGCGGGTTCTTGTTCGGGGTCGGCATGTCCAGCTTCACGGCGTGAGTCTGGATGGGCAGGGTGATGATCAGAAGCGTCAGAAGAACCAACATCACGTCGATAAGCGGCGTGGTGTTCATTTCCACCATTACTTCGCCTTCGGCTGTACTCGCACTCATTGCCATGGCGGATTACCTCAGTAGCTGTTGGCTTCCAGAGAGTGGGGTTCGGTGATGAAGCCCACTTTCTGGATGCCGGCCTGCTGACAGGCCAGGATGACGCGACCGATCGCCTCGAAACGCACACTCTTGTCGCCGCGAATATGCACTTCGGGGAACGGCTTGTTGGCCGCCTGGGCCCGCTTCAGCGCATCGACGAAGTTCTTGCGCATGGTGGGCTGATCAACCGGGACATTGTTGTAGTAGATGGTCTCGTCTTCGGTCACCGCTACCACAATATTCTCCGGCTTCGTAACCGTGACGATATTGCGATAGGTCGGCAACTTCAGCGGGATCGTCTTGGTGATCACCGGGATGGTGACCAGGAAGATGATGAGCATCACCAACATCACGTCCACCAACGGGGTGGTATTGATCGTGACATTCAGTTCCGCGACATCGTCTTCCACGGCGTGTTGGACGTCGATCGCCATACGAATGGTCTCCTAAGCGCTCGGGTGTGTCGCGCTTACTTGCTCTTGCTGATGAGATAGGCCTGCAGGTCGCCAGCGAAGGCGCGCAGCTTCTCGGTGATGACCTTGTTGCGGCGGATCAGGTAGTTGTAGAGCAGCACGGCCGGAACCGCGACGCCCAGACCCAGGGCGGTCATGATCAGCGCTTCACCCACCGGGCCGGCGACCTTGTCGATCGAGGCCTGGCCGGCCACGCCGATACCGATCAGCGCGTTCAGAATGCCCATGACGGTTCCAAGCAGACCGACGAACGGCGAGACCGAACCGACCGAACCCAGGAACGCGATGCCGCCCTGCATGCGGGCATTGGCGTCTTCCAGCTGACGGGTCAGGGTCATGCCGATCCAGTCATTCAGGCCCACCAGGGTGGTGCCGCCGGCGCTGGCCTTCAGGCCGGCTTCGGCAATGCCGCGGAACACGGAGTTCTTCGGCAGCTTGTCCACGCCTTCATTCAGGGTGGCGGAGGTCCAGAACTTCTTCTCGACCTGGCTGGCCTGGCCGAGAATGCGCTGCTGGTCGATCCACTTGGTGAAGAAGATGTACCAGGTGCCGGCCGACATGATCGCCAGCGCGATCAGAATGGCCTTCGAGATCCAGGTGCCTTCGGCCCAGATGTGGCCCAGCGAATACTGGGTGGGGACTTCGGCGGCGGCAGCGCCCGAGGGCTTGTCGGCGGCGGGCGTGGCGGCCTGGGCCATCGCGGGGGCGATGGGGGCAAGGCTGGCAACCGGAGCCATCGGGCTCAGGCTGGACATGAAGACGACGGCCAGGGCGATCGCCAGTTTCTTGAAGTTCATTTTTTACTCTCCGTGGTAAACCAGATGCGTTGATAGAGGGGTCTTAATTACTTTGCGTCCTTGAGGTCCCATTTGACCGAAACCTTGGTCGAAACGGCGATCGGGGCGCCCTGATTGGTGGGCGGCTGCCAGCGCCAGCGCTGCTTGACGAATTCGCAGGCTGCGTTGTCGAGGCGTTCCGAACTGGAAGAGGTCAAGACCTTGCAGTCATCGACGTTACCTTCGGTGGTGATGTGCACTTCCATCAGGGTGGTGCCCTGCTCATTCAGGCGCACCGAGATCGGCGGATAGGGCGGTGTGGTGTGGGTGCGCATGATCGGCTTGAGCGGATCGCTGGACGCCACGGCGCGCGGCGGCGGCGGCGGCGGCGGCGCTGCCTTCTGCACGGTCACCGGCGGCGGGGCCGCGACGGCAACCTGGAAGTCCGGCACGATGGCGACCGGCGGCGGCGGCTTCACCAGATCCGGCGGCGGCGGCGGCGGCGCCTTGG
>CBIHOI010000051.1:0-13115 GCA_966211925.1 uncultured Hyphomicrobiales bacterium
AAATCGCGCAACCCATCCAGATAGACATCGTCCTTGGCGTCGAAGCCGCGGATCTTGAACTGGTCACCGGCCAGGGTGCCGCCTTCGCCGATGGCGATGGTGATGCCCGGCGAATTGCGCAGGGCCTCGCCCAGGGTGGTGGTGGCCTGGGACTTCATCAGCTCGCCGCTGATCACGGTCACCGCCTGGGGCGTGTCCTGGATGCTGCTGGACGGCATGACCGAGATCGGCGGGGCATGGTTCAGCACGTTCTTGTCGCTGTTGTCCTGGACAGTGACGGGCCCGAGCGTCACGGGCTGTGCCATGGCGGGCATGGCGATAAGCAGGGCGGCAAGCGATGCGCCGGACAGAGCGATGGATTTGCGATGCGACATGGAAAAAGAACCCCTTCAAGATTCAGCGTTGGTTTCATTGGACCTGGCTGGCTTCCTGAAAGCCGCGACATGCGGCAGGGGCTGGCTTGGTAGGGCGACAGGCTTTCCTATTTCGTGAGGATCAGCTTGCCGTTGCTTGTGAGACGCAGCCGATACTCGGTGCCGTCATGCACCAGCACAGCTTCGCGCCCGCCGGCCATGAGATCGCTGATAGCGATGCGCCTGACCGCACGGACGGGTCGCATGGACCGCTTCGGCGCTTCGTCCGGCCTTTCCATGACAGTTCCCTCACTTGCAGGGCCGTTGAAACATACCGCAGGCTTATTTGCAAGTGACTTGCAAGTTCATTCGCAGGCAGACCTCAGTTTCAGCAGTTTCAATAGGTTAACGGTAGCGGACCCAACCGACGGGTGGCACGTTTCCAGTCCATGGCTGGGTTCCGACACTTGCTGCGCAACACGCCGGAGGGGCTCTATTGCCCGCCGGGAGACTTTTACGTGGACCCCGTACGCCCGGTGGATCGCGCCGTCATCACCCACGGCCATTCCGACCATGCCCGCGGCGGCCATGGCAGTGTGCTGGCGACGCCCGAAACCCTCGCCATCATGACGGCGCGCTATGGCGAGGATTGCGCCGGGGCGACCGAAGCCGCGCCCTATGGCCACGCAGTGATGCGCGGCGGGGTCAGCGTTACCCTCGTCCCGGCAGGCCATGTGCTGGGATCGGCACAGGCGGTGCTGCGCTGGAAGGGCATCACCATCGTGGTAAGCGGCGACTACAAGCGCCGCCGCGACCCCACCTGTCCCCTGTTCGAACCGGTGCCGTGCAACGTCTTTGTCAGCGAAGCGACCTTCGGCCTGCCGGTTTTCCGCTTTCCTGATGCCGCGGACGAAGTCGCCAAGCTGCTGAAGTCCGTGGCGCTGTTTCCCGAACGCACCCATCTGGTGGGCGCCTATGCGCTGGGCAAGGCGCAGCGGATCATCTGTCTGCTGCGTGAAGCGGGCTATGACAAGACGCTCTATGTGCATGGCGCCCTGGCCAGCATGAATGCGCTTTACGAGAAGCATGGCGTGGCACTGGGGCCGACGGCACCCGCCACCGATGCCGCGCGCAATGCGCTGCCGGGCGAGATCGTGATCGCGCCGCCATCCGCCATCGCCGACAAATGGGCGCGGCGTTTCGCCGATCCCATTCCCGCTTTCGCCAGCGGCTGGATGACGGTGCGGGCGCGGGCGCGGCAACGCCACGTCGAGCTGCCGCTGGTGGTCAGCGACCATGCCGACTGGGACGAGCTGACCGAGACCATCACCGAACTGAAGCCGGAAGAACTGTGGATCACCCATGGCAGCGAGGATGCGCTGCTGCGTTGGTCTGAGCTCAACGGCATCACGGCGCATGCGCTGGAGATCATCGGCTATGAGGAAGAGGACGAATGAAGGCCTTCGCCCGCCTCCTTGACCAACTGGCTTTCACGCCGTCGCGCAACGCCAAGTTGACCCTGCTGCGCGATTATCTTTCGCATGCACCCGACCCCGAGCGCGGCTGGGCGCTGGCGTCGCTGACCGGCGCCCTGACCTTCGACGCCGCCAAGCCGGCCTTCATTCGCAAGGCGGCTGAGGCGCGGCTGGACCCGCTGCTGTTCGCGCTATCCTATGATTTCGTGGGCGACTTGGCGGAGACGGTGGCGCTGGTCTGGCCAGCCAGGACCGGCGCCAACCGCGAACCGGAATTGCCCGAAGTGGTGGATGCCTTGCGCACCGCTTCACGCCGCGAGGTTCCGCAGCTGCTGGAGCGCTGGCTGGATGCGCTGGATGCCGGCGGTCGCTGGGCGCTGCTGAAGCTGCTGACGGGGGGCTTGCGGGTCGGTGTCTCAGCACGATTGGCCAAGCAGGCGCTGGCTGGCATGGGCGATGTGCCCGTCGCCGACATTGAAGAGGTCTGGCATTCACAAGAGCCGCCCTATGGTGACCTGTTTGCCTGGCTGGAAAAGCGCAGCGAACGTCCCAGCAGCGATGCGCCGGCCCGTTTTCGGCCTGTCATGCTGGCCCAGGCGATCGACGAGGCCACGGATTTTGCGCGCTATGCCGCCAGTGACTATGCCGCCGAGTGGAAGTGGGACGGCATTCGCGTGCAGGCCGCCAGTGAACAGGGCCAGCGCCGGCTGTACAGCCGCACCAGCGAAGATATTGCCGCCGCCTTTCCCGACGTGCTCGAGGCACTGGACTTCGATGGCGTGATCGATGGCGAATTGTTGATCTTCCATGACGGCCATGCCGCGCCGTTCGGCGACCTGCAGCAGCGGCTGAACCGCAAGGCGGCAGATGCGAAACTGCTGGCAAAATTTCCCGCCGGCATTCGGGCCTATGATCTTTTGATGGATGGGGGCGATGATCTTCGCGCATTGCCCTTTGTGCAACGGCGCAAGCGTCTGGAGACGTTTGTTGCGCGCCTGGGCAATCCGCGCATCGACCTGTCGCCACTTCAGCCTTTCGCAAGCTGGGAGGAGCTTGCAGGACTGCGCGCTGAACCGCCGGAAGGCGATGCACGCAGCGCCGAAGGTCTGATGCTGAAACGCTGGGATTCGCCGTACGAGGCGGGGCGTCCCAAGGGTCCCTGGTTCAAATGGAAGCGTGATCCGCATCTGGTGGATGCGGTGCTGATGTATGCCCAGCGCGGCCATGGCAAACGCAGCGGCTTTTATTCCGACTTTACCTTCGGTGTGTGGCGTGAGGATGCCAATGGCGACCACAGTTTGACGCCAGTGGGCAAGGCCTATTTCGGCTTCACCGATGAAGAGTTGAAACGTCTGGACAAGTTCGTGCGCGACAACACAGTGGACCGCTTCGGCCCGGTGCGATCGGTGCGGGCGGACCAAGATTTCGGCCTGGTGCTGGAGATCGCCTTTGAGGGACTTCAGCGCTCCAGCCGGCACAAGTCCGGCGTGGCCATGCGATTTCCACGTGTACATCGCATCCGCTGGGACAAGCCCGCACGAGACGCCGACGAACTTGCGACCCTGGAGAGGATGCTGGACTAGTCCAGCTCCAGCACGAGCCGGTCGCAGGCTTCCAACAGAACCTTGATGTCCACCGGCTTGCCAAAAAACAGGCTGCCGGGCGCGCGCCGCGCCAGCAGGTCCGGATTGGCGGAAACGTAGATAACCGGTGCAGCAGGATGGGCAACACGAAAGCGCTCCGCCACGCCCCAGCCGTCCACGGGCCCAGGAAGGCGTATATCGCTGATGAGGAAGTCGATTGCGGGCTCGCTGTCGATGATTGCCAGGGCCTCTTCCCCGGTCCCCGCTTCCAGTGTCCGCCAGCCGGCGTCGGTCAGCTCGTCGACCAGATGCATGCGCAACAGCCATTCGTCCTCAACGACCAGGCAACGATATTTCGGGCGCTGTGAATTCATGACGTGGGCGGGCCTCCTGGCTGACCTAACCCATGCGAACGCCCGCCGTTCCCCCTGAAAATCACGCAAAAACATAGGGAACCAAAAGTTCCCTCAAGCCGTTCTGTTATGGGCTGGTACAGCAAAATCACAGGAAACGCAGTTGCGACTCGATGGACAGCATCATACGGGACAGGGTGGTCTGCGGATGGTGGCAAAACAAGCAGAAATACCCGTTTCCGCGCAGGGGTCGTCAAAAATGTCCGCGCCGGCCTATGGGCTGGACCCTTCGTCGCGCATCGTCCTGGCGGCACTGCCGGTAGCCATCTATACCACCGACGCCGAAGGCCGCATCACCTTCTACAACGAAGCCGCCGCCCGCTTCTGGGGCCGCGAACCGCTCCTGGGTGTCGATAAATGGTGTGGGTCGCACAGGCTCTACAGGGTCGACGGCAGCACCATGGCGCATCAGGACTGCCCGATGGCCCTGGCCCTCAAGACCGGCGAGGCGGTGCATGGCGTGGAAGCCATTGTCGAGCGGCCGGATGGCAGCCGCGCCAGCTTCGTACCCCATTCCACACCGCTGTTCGATGAGCGCGGCCGGCTGACCGGCGCAGTCAACATGCTGGTGGATGTGACCGAACAGAAGGTCCTGGAGCGCGCGCAAGCCCATCATTCGGCCATCGTAGAATCCTCTGATGACGCCATCCTTTCCAAGGGCCTTGATGGTGTCATTCGCAGCTGGAACAAGGGCGCGGAGCGGCTGTTCGGCTATACAGCCGACGAAGCGGTGGGCCAACCGGTCCTGATGCTGATCCCGGAGGAGCGGCACAATGAGGAACCGGGCATCATCGCCCGTATCCGCAAGGGCGAGCGGGTGGACCATTTTGAAACCATTCGCCGTCGCAAGGACGGCGGCCTGATCGAGATTTCGCTGACCATCTCGCCGGTGCGGGACAAAAACGGCGTCATCATCGGCGCCTCCAAGATCGCGCGCGACATCTCTGACCGCCGCCGCGCCGAGGAGGCCAAGGACCTGCTGCTGCATGAGATCAAACACCGGGTGAAGAACACGCTGGGCACGGTGCAGGCCATTGCCTCCCAGACCTTCCGCGGCGCGCCGCGCGAGGAGCGGGACGCGTTCGGCGCCCGGCTGCGCGCCATGGCGGAAGCCCATGACGTGCTGACCAACAAGGAATGGGGTGACGTCGCCGTGACCGACATCGTCACCCGCGCCGTGGCCCCTTTCAACCCGGAGCGCTTCACCCTGCGTGGTGATGACAGCACTTTATCGTCCGCAAAGGGATTGTTGCTGGCGATGGCGGTGCACGAGCTTTCTACCAATGCCGTCAAGTATGGCGCCCTGTCGAATGGCGAGGGCCGCATCACCATCCAGTGGCACAGCACGCCAGACAGACTGGTGCTGGGCTGGCAGGAAAGCGGCGGTCCCCGCGTGGAACCACCAACCAACCGCGGCTTCGGCACCAACCTGATCCAGCGTGCCATGGCCGGCGAGCAGGGTGGAGCGCGGTTTGACTATGCTCCCGACGGCCTCAAAGGCACCCTGGAAATCCGCTTCTGACTATTTTGCGGGTACGAGCCGGATGATGGAGCCGCCCTTGGGATCGCCATTCTGGTTCTGCAGCAGTGCATACAGATTGCCGTCCGGACCGGTCTTGACGTCGCGCACCCGACCATAATCTGCGAACACCGCTTCCTGCGAAACGATCTGGCGGTCCTTGATCTCGAGCCGGATCAACTTCTGGCCCACCATGGCGGACACGAACAGATTCCCCTTCCAGCCCGGGAATTTGTCGCCGGTGTAGAAGTTTGTGCCGCTGGGCCCGATGGACGGATTGTAGAAGGTGATGGGGTCCGTGATGCCGGTGGCGGTCTGACGCATGATGCCCGGCTCCAGGCCCTTGCTGGCAATGCCCCAGCCGTAATTGTGGCCCGGCTCGATGATGTTGACTTCGTCGCCGCCGGTCGGACCATGCTCTGTTTCCCAGAACAGGCCGGTGGCGGGATCGAAGGCGAGGCCTTCGGGATTGCGATGGCCGAAGGTCCAGATCGACGCAAGCGCGCCGGGCGTGGTCACGAAGGGGTTGTCCTTGGGAATGGAGCCGTCATCGTTGAGCCGATGAATCTTGCCCAGCGGCGAAGCGAGGTTCTGCGCCATCTGGAAGTCATGGCGTTCGCCCATCGACCAGAAGAAATGCCCCTTGCCGTCGAACAGGAAGCGCGAACCGTAATGGTCGGCACTGTTGCGATAGGAATCTTCCGGCGGCTGAAACAGCACCTGCTGGTCGGTCCATTCATTGTTGGCATTGACCTTGCCGCGCACCACCCATGTCATGGTCGGCGCCGACAGGTCTGGCGCCTTGTCTTCGCCCGGCTGCACGACATATCCCGGCGGCACGGTGGAATAGGACAGGTAAATCCAGCCATTCTTCGCATAGTCGGGATGCAGTGCGATATCCAGCATACCACCATCCTGGCGCACGAACACGCTGGGCGTGCCCTTCACCGGCTCGGACAGCTTGCCGGCCTTGTCCAGGAAGCGGATACGGCCGGCGCGCTCGGTGAAAATCATGCGGCCGTCGGGCAGGAAGGCAAAGCCCCATGGCTGGTCGAGCCCCTTGGCCAGCGTCTCGACCTTGAAGGTTGCCTTCTGGGTCTTGATCACCTTGCCGGTGATATCCGGCACGGCGCCCATCTTGCGATTGAGGTTGCCCGACACGATGCGCAAGTAGGACGGCATCTGCAGGATTTCATCCGGCGTCAGCAGGGTCTTGAACCCATGATTGGCAATACCGCTGCCGTCCGCGACGGCATTGACGATCTGCGCATCGGTGCGGCTCTGCAGGTAACTGGCGGTGAACAGGCTTTTCGCCTTGGCACCGGGCTCCAGCGTCTGGCCGTGGCAGCCAGAACAGGTGGTGCTGAAGATCTCGAAGGCGCGGGTCTGGCGCAGCGCCGGCACCGGCACCGCCATGCGCTTTGCCGGCAGCTTGATATCGGTAGGCGCCAGCGGCGGGGGCGGCGGCGGCGTGAAGGGTTGAGCCGGAGCGACCCCACACAAAGCAACGAGAGCGGCGGATACCAGATACTTCTTCACTTGACCCACTCCTACCAGAGAGACGCGACGGCAGATTCGAACTGTTCGAGTGTGTATTGCACATCTGCATCGGTATGGGCAGCGGAGAGCGAACATTGCTTGGTGGCAATGGGGACAAAAAACACGCCGCGCTGGATCAGGGCTCGCCGCAGTGCAACATCGCGGGCGAAATCGTGGTGCGCGATGATGTCGTGCAGGTCAGCCGGCGGGTCGAGCATGAGATAGAAGGAAAAGGCCGAACCCTGCCGTGCCACGCAGGCGGTGATGCCCTTGCGCGCAAAGATATCCAGGATGCCCGCCTCCATCGCAGCGCCCATCGCTTCCATCCGCGGATAAAGTGTGTCTCGGTGGGAGGACAGATAGCGCACCGTCTCGATGGCTGCGGCGACCGCCACGGGATGACCATTGTACGTGCCGGCGACAAAGGGACGGCGGGTCGGATCGGGATCGATGATGGAGTCCATATACTCCGCCTTGCCGCCGACCAGCGCCAGCGGGAAGCCGTTGGCCACCGCCTTGCCATATACCAGCAGGTCCGGGGTTACGCCGCTTAGCGCACTGTAGCCGCCCAGGGCATGGCGAAAGCCGGTCTTCACTTCGTCGAACACCAGCAGGAAGCCGAATTCATCGGCCAGGTCGCGCAGGCCTTCCAGATAGCCGGGCCTGGGCTTCACCACGCCGATATTCTGCAACAGCGGCTCGGTGATAAGCGCGGCGATGGGATAGCGGCGGCAGACATACCGCACGGATTCCAGGTCGTTGTAGTTGACCGCATGTACAAAGCGGGTGTCGGTGACGGTGGTGCCGGCGCCCAGCGGGCGCAGCGGATATTCGCCAGGCGAGACACGCGGTCCGATCTCGGCCAGTGAATTGAAGACATTCACCGCCAGTTCGTCGTGATTGCCGTTGTAACCGCCCTGCATCACGATGATGTGCTTGCGCCCGGTCACCGCGCGCGCGATGCGGATGGCAAGCGAGGTCGCCTCGCTGCCCGTGTTCAGCAGGGTGCACTTCTCCACCGCCGGCACGGCATCGCACACCAGTCGCGCCAGAATGCCTTCGGACTGTGACGGACCTGCACCGAACAGGCTTTCGCCGCCTGTCAGCGCCCTGGCGGCGGCTTCGTTGATCGGCGCGAAATTGTGGCCCAGAAAATACGGCGCAAAACCGGCGTGATAATCGATATAGCGCTTGCCGGCCGTGTCCCACAGATACGCGCCCTCCGCCTTGGTGAAGGTGATGGCGGGATCGATGGTGCGATTGACCGAGGAAATTCCGCCCGGAATGTAGCGACGGTTGTGATCAAGTGTGCTTTCGGTGGCCATGGTGTTATGCGGTTTCCAGTTGCTTCAGGCTTTTGGCGGTGTCGTCAATCACCTGCTCCATGCAGCCGGGGCGGAACAGGGAGATCTTGATCTGGTAGAGGCCGGGCTTGTCATAGGTCTCGGCCGGGGCGAGATAGCCGACATTGCCGTTGACGATGTTCAGCACCATGACGGCATGACCGGGGAAGCGGGCACGGATCAACTTCTGGAAGGCGCTGTAGGGTTCGGCTGGCGCGCCCACTAGGAAAGCATCGCCGATCTGCCAGAGCGTTGTGCGTACCCGGCGCGCGGTGCCGTCGCCAACGTCCCGGCGCACCATGAGGCGACGCTCGAGCCGCTCCTTGAGGGGGCGGTCGGTGCAGGTCGCGATCTGCGCAACGAGTTCGGCCTCGGTGGGCAGATCGACATAAGGCAGCTCGGTGTCCGACACCGTGATCTTCAATGCGGTATTGGCAGGCTTGGGTCTGAGGCTCCAGCGGCCCAGGCGGGCACCGCTGTCTTCGATGCGGTCGAACGCCAGTTCCTGTTCCGGCGGCAGCATGCCGGTCAGCGCCGACAGCGCGGCATATCCCAGCTGGCGGCCATTCTGGTCTGCGATGGCGGTGTCGGCCTCGTAACTGCGCAGCGGCGTCATATCGCCCGACGCTCCGTGCATGAACAGGCACGGCGCGCCGCCGGTGTCGCGCTCGACCACTTCGCGCATGGCGCCATAGTAATCCGGAGAAATCAGCGTATTGCCACCGCCCAGCGACACCGGGTGGCAGGCATAATTGACCATGGTGGCAATGATCTTGCCGCTCGCATCCGTCACGCGGCCAACAAGCACGGTGTCGTCGCTGGGGCCATCGGGATTGACGCTACAAAGGAAGGTCTCGCTGTCCAGCACCAGGTCGCGGTTGCGCGCCATGTTGCAGGTGCCCGCGGTCCAGGACGCCACCGCAGGCTGCACATTCGCCTTGGCGCCCAGAATAGCATCGACGCAAGCCTGCACGATCTTGTCGCGATAGGGCGGAATCAGGTGACCGCCTTCCCGTCCGACATTCTGGAGGTTGGAGGCGGGGCCGGAATGGGTATGGCCCATATGCGTAATCAACTGCTCGTTGCGGATGCCGGACTTTTCCAGAATCTGCACACGTATCTCCTGCTCATGGGCATTGTCGAACCACCAGCCCAAGTCGAGACACAACAGGTATAGCTCCAACTGCGGATCGCCGCCGCGCAGGAAAAGACAGGTGGCGAACAGCGGGCGGTGGATGCCGGTGGCCGCGTCGTGCTTGGCGCTGCCCCAGGAGCGGGCATAGATGCCGGCCGGCGGCGTCAGATCAGTGCGCGCCACGCCCATTTCGCCTTTGAATTCGGACTGGCGGATCACCAGGTCGGACAGGTTCTTTTTGTTCATAGGGGCCTCGTGGGAAAGAAGACTTGCGAGAATATCAGCATGGCCAGCAGGGTCAGCGCCAGTGAAAGCCCGGCCCACAGCCACACGCTTTTGTACCAGCGGTCGCCAAGGCCCGCTGTGAGCGTGTCGCCGCAATTCCAGAATGTGATGGGGGTGGCTTCGGTGCCGGGGGTGGGCGCGGGATGCAGCAGCGTTCCCGCAACGCACAACAGGGCGGAGACCAGCAGGCAGAACGGTGCCTGGTTGCCGAAGGGATAGTACCAGCCCGGCATCGCCCAGATATAGCCGACGGTCTTGATGGCGATGGCCGTCAGGAAGCCGCCGACAATGGCGGCCATTGCGCCCGCGCCGTTGGTGCGCTTCCACAGGAGCCCGATCCACAAAATGGCGGCGAAGGGCGGTGCGACGAAGGCATTGATGGTCTGCATGTACTGGTAGATGCCGGCATCCATCCGGCTGATCGCAATGGCCATGGCGATGCCGGCGGTGATCGCGGCAGCGCTGGCCCAGACACCGAACAGAACCTTCTGCCGCTCGGTGGCCGTGGGGCGCAACAACGGGACGTAGATGTCCAGCGTCAAAATCGCGGCAGTGGCATTGACCACCGAGCTGACGGTGGCCTGCACGGCGCAGATCAGGACCGCGAGCAGGATGCCACGCAGGCCGGCTGGAAAGAATTCACGGACCAGCACCACGAAGCCGCCGTCGGCCCTGTGCTGTGCGTCGCTCCAGTTGCCCAGCATGTATTCGGGATGACGGCTGAACAGGATCAGGCCCGGCAGCACGATAAGCAGCGGCAGGAACAGCTTGGCATAGCCAGCCATCACCATGCCCATGCGGGCGTGCCAGATGTCCTTGGCACCCAGCACGCGCTGGACGATGAACTGGTTCATCACCCCATACCAAACGCCCACAGCCAGAAAGCTGAAGAACGTGCCGGTCCAGGGGATCAGCGGATGATCCGGCGGCTGGAACACTGTCATGCGATTGTAGGCGCCATAGTGTGTCAAATGCGGCGCGCTGGCAGCCACGGCGTCGTGCCAGGGACCGCTGGCGGCGATATTGTGCTGCATAACGGAGAGGAAACCGTCGATGATCCCGCCCGTGGGCGTCATCGCCTTCAGCGCCAGAACGGTGAGCAGTCCGACGCCGCCGATCTTCACCACCGCTGTCAGCACACCGGTCCAGGCGACGGTGTTGAGGCCGCCATAAACCGCCCAGCCGCCAGCAAAGATGCCGGTGCCGATAATGCACCAGATGAGCGGCCAGCCGAAGAAACCCGACAGCGCCAGCCCGCCGGCATACAGTACCGCCGCCATGAAGATGGTGATGTTGGCAAAAATCGTGAGCAGGGCGAAGGCCAGCCGGACGCCAGGACCGAAGCGCCGCGCCAGATATTGCGGCACGGTGATGACTTTTGCGCGGATCAGAAATGGTACGAAGAGGAAGACGATGACGACTTCGGCCATGGTTGTCTGCCACTGGCCCAGCGCCGTCGGCATGCCCATGATATAGCTGGCGCCGACCAGCCCGATGAAATGCTCGGTGGAGACATTGGCGGCAATATAGCTGCCGCCGACCACGTACCAGGGCAGTTTGCGCCCCGCGAGAAAATAGTCCGCCGCGCTGCCGCGCTCGCCACGGCCGGAGACAAAGCCGACCACGCACAACGCCGCCAGGAAGACAAAAAACTCGACATAGTCGAGCGGCAGCATCGCCAGAGTTGATCCAGTATCCATTTGTCCCCTGCCCGGCGGCCTTGAACGCTTTTCCGCGACCTTTTTTTGCGTCCGGGTTTGGGGCAGTCTAAACAGGCACAAACGCCGCCGTCATCAAGTGCGAGCGAATTTTGGGGAGATTTGCGTGAGAAAGCTATTGCTGGCCGCCGGTATGGCGATTTTTCCCCTGTCTGCAATGGCGCAGGACCTGCCCCGGGCTGCCCCCGTCGCCGGAGACACCCGCGAATTCCCCGATCCCAAGATGGTGGAAGGCCAGCCCTTCGAAACCCGGCCGCCCGAACGGCCCGATGATGCGCCGCTGTTCCAGGGGCAGACCCGCGCACCCTATCACCATGCGGCTGACTTTCAGGTCACCACCCTGACCGACAAGCTTCACCTGCCCTGGGCCATCGCCTTCCTGCCCGGCGGCAAGATGCTGGTAACCGAGAAATTCCCGGGTCATCTGCGCATCGTGAATGCCGATGGCAGCTTCGGCGAACCG
The DNA here is from genome assembly GCA_966211925.1 of uncultured Hyphomicrobiales bacterium. Taxonomy (GTDB): domain Bacteria; phylum Pseudomonadota; class Alphaproteobacteria; order Micropepsales; family Micropepsaceae; genus Rhizomicrobium. The sequence goes on from CBIHOI010000051.1 coordinate 11,827, forward strand.
GTTAGGGGCATAGACATGCTGGCGCCGACCAAAAAGCTGGGGCTGCTGGACGTGGCGCTGGCGCCGGACTTCGCCAAAAACAAGCGCGTCTATTTCAGCTTTTTCGAACTGATGGCCGATCGGAACGGCAATACCAATCTGGCCTATGGCACCCTAGATGAAGCGGGCAATGCGCTGCATGACGTGCGGGTGGTGTTTCGCGGCAAGCCCTATGAGTCCGTGAAGAACTTCTCCAGCAAGCAGGGCGGCCGGATTGCTTTTGCGAAGGACGGCTCTGTCTTCCTGACCATGGGCGACCGGGACGGCAACAAGAAGGAAGACTACGACCTGGCGCTGGCGCAGAAGCTGGACAACCACATGGGCAAGGTCCTGCATCTGACGCCGGAAGGTCAGCCGTCAGACGACAATCCCTTCCTGAAGACTGCCGGCGCATTGCCCGAAATCTGGACGCTTGGCATGCGCAGTCCGCAGGGCCTGGCCTTCGATCCCCGGACCGGCCATCTGTGGGACACCGAACACGGCCCGCGCGGCGGCGACGAGCTGAACCGGATCGAGCGAGGCAAAAACTACGGCTGGCCGATCGTCACCCATGGCAAGGATTATGGCGGCGGGCCCGTCAATGAGGGCATTATCTCCAAGCCGGGCCTGGAAGAACCGCAATATTACTGGGACCCGGTGATCGCACCGTCCAGCCTGGCCTTCTATCGCGGCAGCCTGTTTCCCAAATGGAAGAACAGCCTCTTCGTCGGCGCACTGCGCGGGCTTGGTATCTATCGGCTGGAAATGAAGAATGACAAGGTTGTCGCCGAAGAACCGATGTTGACCGATATGAAGACGCGCATTCGTGATGTGCGGGTCGCCCCCGACGGCGCGGTCTATGTCCTGACCGAGCAGAAGGCGCTGTTGAAGATCACGCCGAAATAGAGTCAGGGCGCCGGCGAAGCAAACATCGGAATATTTTCGTAATATTCCAGCGGATATTTTGGCGCGTAGCCGGCCGGGAACGGCCGCCTGGAAAATTGCGCAAAATAGGCCAGGCATGCATCGCGCCACCATATCGCTTCTCGGTGCTGGATGGCGAGGAAGGCGGCGGTCTTGTCGAAGCGTTCTGAATCGACATAGGGCTTCTGTGCCGCCCAGGTCTTCTGCATGTCCGCGACCTCCGCCACGCCGCGCTGGTAGCGCGCAATCAGCTCGTTCCACAGCGTGCGCCCCGAGCGGGTTTTGTAGTCCCACGGCACATGGTGGAAATAAAGCAGATAGTCCTCCGGCGTTTTGGTGATGTCCTC
>CBIHOI010000052.1:0-12967 GCA_966211925.1 uncultured Hyphomicrobiales bacterium
ACGATCTGTCCAAGCAGGCCGTCGCCTATCGCCAGATGTCGCTGCTGCTGCGCCGCCCGCCGGGCCGCGAAGCCTATCCGGGCGACGTGTTCTACCTGCACAGCCGTCTGCTGGAACGTGCCGCCAAGCTGAACGAAGACAATGGCGCCGGCTCGCTGACCGCGCTGCCCGTCATCGAAACCCAGGCCAATGACGTGTCGGCCTATATTCCCACCAACGTGATTTCGATCACCGACGGCCAGATCTTTCTGGAAACCGACCTGTTCTACCAGGGCATCCGCCCGGCGGTGAACGTCGGCATCTCGGTGAGCCGCGTGGGTTCGTCGGCGCAGATCAAGGCGATGAAGACCGTCGCCGGCCCGATCAAGGGCGAACTGGCCCAGTATCGCGAAATGGCCGCCTTTGCGAAGTTCGGTTCGGACCTCGACGCCTCGACCCAGAAGATGCTGGCGCGCGGCGAACGCCTGACCGAGCTCTTGAAGCAGCCCCAGTACAAGCCCTTTGCCGTCGAAGAGCAGGTGGCGGTGATTTATGCCGGCACCCGCGGCTATCTGGACCCCTTCCCCACCAACCGCGTCCAGGCATTCCAGGACGCGCTGCTGGGCAAACTCAAGTCCACCTATCCGCAGTTCCTGGAAGGCATCCGCACGGAAAAGGCGCTGACCCCGGACCTGGAATCCACGCTGAAAAAGGCGCTGGACGAAGTCTCCAAGACCTTCGCCTAAGGGACTGAAGCCAGATGGCAACCGTCAAGGAAATGCGCACACGGATCGGAAGCGTGAAGTCCACGCAGAAGATCACCAAGGCGCTGCAGATGGTGGCGGCAGCCAAGCTGCGCCGCGCCCAGCTGGCGGCCGAAGCAGCGCGCCCCTATGCCCAGGGCATGGCGAATGTGATCGCCAACCTCGCCGCCGGCGTGTCGGGCCCTTCCGCCCCCCTGCTGCTGGCCGGCACGGGTTCGGACAAGCGGCATCTGATCATCGTGGCGACCAGCGACCGAGGCCTGGCGGGCGGCTTCAACGGCAGCATCATTCGTGCGGCGCGCGAAAAGATCGCGGCGCTTCTGGACGCGGGCAAGGACGTCAAGATCATCACCATCGGCCGCAAGGCCCGCGATGGCTTGCGCCGCGCCCATGGCACCCGCTTCATCGAGACTTACGAAGTCGGCCTGAAGGCGCCCGGCCTTGCGCTGGTCAAGCCGATCGCGAGCCGCGTGCTGGACGCCTATACCAATGGCGAATTCGATGTCGTCACCCTGGTCTATTCGTCCTTCAAGTCGGTGGTCACCCAGACCCCGCGCGTGCAGCAACTGATCCCGGCGCAGGTCGATGCCAATGGCGGCCCTGCCCCCTTCTATGACTATGAGCCTGACGAAGACACCATCCTGGAAGCGCTGCTGCCGCAGAATATCCGCGTGCAGCTGTTGACCGCGATGCTGGAGAACCAGGCCGGTTTCTTCGCCGCCCAGATGACCGCGATGGACAATGCCACGCGCAATGCCGGCGAGATGATCAAGGCCCTCACCATTCAGATGAACCGTACCCGCCAGGCGCAGATCACCAAGGAGCTGATTGAAATCATCTCCGGCGCCTCCGCTGTTTAAAGGAAAACGAACATGAGCAATGCCAAAGGCAAACTCCTCCAGGTCATCGGCGCCGTCGTTGACGTCGGCTTCGAGAACGGCCAGCTGCCGGCGATCCTGAACGCGCTGGAGACCAAGAACATCGACGCCAAGACGGGCAAGGAAGTCCGCCTGGTGTTCGAAGTGGCCCAGCATCTGGGCGAAAACGCCGTGCGCGCCATCGCCATGGACACGACCGAAGGCCTGACCCGCGGCCAGGAAGTCATCGACACCGGCAAGCCCATCACTGTGCCGGTCGGCCCGGCGTGCCTGGGGCGCATCATGAACGTTATCGGCGAGCCGATCGACGAAGCCGGCCCCATCGCGCTGACCCACACCGCCTCGATCCATCGCGAAGCCCCGAGCTTTGCCGAGCAGGCCGGCTCGGCCGAAGTTCTCGTCACCGGCATCAAGGTCATCGACCTGCTGTGCCCCTACACCAAGGGCGGCAAGATCGGATTGTTCGGCGGCGCCGGCGTGGGCAAGACCGTGACCATGCAGGAACTGATCAACAACATCGCCAAGGCCTATGGCGGTTATTCCGTGCTGGCCGGCGTGGGTGAGCGTACCCGCGAGGGCAACGATCTTTATCACGAAATGATCGAGTCCAACGTCAATGTGAAGGGCGGCGGCGAAGGCTCCAAGTGCGCCCTCGTCTATGGCCAGATGAATGAGCCGCCGGGCGCCCGCGCCCGCGTGGCGCTGACCGGCCTCGCCCAGGCGGAATATTTCCGCGACGTCGAAGGCAAGGACTGCCTGCTGTTCATCGACAACATCTTCCGCTTCACCCAGGCCGGTTCGGAAGTGTCGGCGCTGCTGGGCCGTATTCCTTCGGCGGTGGGTTACCAGCCGACGCTGGCCACCGAAATGGGCAACCTGCAGGAACGCATCACCTCCACCACCAAGGGGTCCATCACCTCGGTGCAGGCGATTTACGTGCCGGCCGACGACCTGACCGACCCGGCGCCCGCGACCTCCTTCGCGCACTTGGACGCCACCACCGTGCTGTCGCGCGATATCGCGTCGCTGGGCATTTTCCCGGCGGTCGATCCGCTGGACTCCACCAGCCGCATTCTTGACCCGCAGGTCATCGGCGAGGAGCACTACACCGTCGCCCGCCGCGTGCAGGAAGTGCTGCAGCAGTACAAGGCGTTGAAGGACATCATCGCCATTCTGGGCATGGACGAACTGTCGGAAGAGGACAAGCTGGTCGTGGCGCGCGCGCGCAAGATCCAGCGCTTCCTGTCGCAGCCCTTCTTCGTGGCCGAGCAGTTCACCAATTCGCCTGGCAAGTTCGTCGAATTGCCCGACACCATCCGCAGCTTCAAGGCGATCGTGGACGGCGAATGCGACCAGTATCCCGAGCAGGCCTTCTACATGGTCGGCGCCATCGAGGAAGTGGCCGCCAAGGCCGCCAAGATGGCGGCCGACACCGCGAAGGCCGCCTAAATGGCCGCGCGCATCGCGTTCGATCTGGTTTCGCCGGAAAAGCTGTTGCTGTCGGTCGAGGCCGACATGGTCACCGTGCCGGGCACCGAAGGCTATATGGGCGTGATGGCGGGGCATTCGCCCCTCGTCTCGACCCTGCGCGCCGGCATGATCGACGTGAATGTAAACGGCAAGGACGACCGCTATTTCATCCGCGGCGGCTTTGCCGAAATCGGCCCCGCCAAGATCACGGTGCTGGCGGAGGAAGCCATCCCGATGACCGAACTGGACCTGGCGGTGCTGGATCAGCGCATTACCGATGCGCAGGATGACGAAATCGCCGCCAAGACCGACGCCGACCGCCAGAAGGCTGCCAATCTGGTGGACGACCTGAAGTTGGTCCGGGCCGCTTTTTAAGCCGCAAACAGATTAACCGGCGGCTCCCACGCTTTTTGGCGGCGGGAGCCGTTTTTGCTATAGTGCTTCGCGAAATCGGGAGCCGGAATCATGACGGTTTCTACCGTCTATAAACAGGGATGGACGATGGACGATGTCCATTGGAACCTGTTCGACCCGACGAAAGTCGAGCCGGACCTGCTGGCGGCCGTCAAGGCGGCGGCCCTGGTTGAGTATAATGCGCCCGATTATGTGAGTTACCTCAAGCGGGTGTTTCACAACGCCGAAGCCGGGGCGCTGGACTGGATCGAGCGTTGGGGCGCCGAGGAATCCCAGCATGGCCGCGCCCTGGGGCGCTGGGCCGAGATGGCCGATCCCAGCTTCAAGCTGGAAGACGCCTTTGCCCGCTTTCGCAAGGGTTACAAGCCGACCCATTTTGCCGGCGATGACACCGCGTCCGTGCGTGGCTCGCGCCGGGGCGAGATGATCGCCCGCTGCGTCGTGGAATCGGGAACCAGCTCCTATTACACCGCCATCCGCGACGCGACCGAGGAACCGGTGCTGCAGGAGATCGCGGGCCGCATCGCTGCCGACGAATACCGCCACTACAAGCTGTTCTACGACACCCTGCATGCCCAGCCGGAGCCCGACCTGGGCTTCTGGAAAAAGCTGGGCATCGCCATCGGCCGGGTGCGCGAAAGCGATGACGACGAGCTCGCCTACGCTTTTTACTGCGCTAATGTTTCACCTGAGAAAGAGGCGGCAACCCCTTACAAGCGCAACAAATATTCAAAACTTTCGGCCCATGCCAGCATGGCGGTCTATCGCCGCCGGCATATCCAGAAGCTGGTGCAGATGGTGGTGAAGGTGATCGGCGCCGATCCCCATGGCTGGCTGGCCAGCCTTGCCGGCGCGCTGCTGTGGCGGCGGCTGCAGGCCAAGTCGGCCTAATCGGCGATCGGCTCGAAGGCGCCGGTCTTTTTATCGCGGACCAGTAGCCGGCCCGAGGCCACGCCGAAATAGGCGCCGTGCAGGGTGAGTTCGCCCTTCTCCACCGCGGACTTCACGAAGGGAAAGGTCATCAGGTTGCGCAGCGACAGTTCGACCGAGGCGAACTCCAGCTTGCGCAGATACCCCTCCTCGCCTTCTGAACCCCGCGCCCCCAGGGCGACAGCTGCCGGAGCGATCTGGCGAACCCATTTGCCGATGAAATCGCTGTCCGTCAGCGGTGCGGCATCGTCGGCGAACGCCTTGACGCCACCACAGAAGGCATGGCCCAGCACGATGATGTCGCGGACCTTCAAGGCGCGCACGGCAAATTCCAGCGCCGCGCTGGTGCCGTGCTGGTGGCTGGGGTCTTCCTCGGACGGCGGCTCATAGGCCGGCACCAGGTTGGCGACATTGCGCGCCACCAAAATCTCTCCCGGGGCGGCGTCGAAGATTACTTCGGGCGACACGCGGCTGTCGACGCAGCCGATCACCATGATGGACGGCGACTGGCCGGTATCGGCCAGGGCCTGGTAGCGGCCGCGCTCTACCGAAAACCGCCCATCCAGGAACGCGCGATAGCCTTTGGTCAGTCTTTCCGGAAACACGCTCAGGCCTTCCGCTTGACCATCATCTGCTTGATCTCGCCGATCGCCTGGGCCGGGTTGAGGCCCTTGGGACAGGTGTTGGCGCAGTTCATGATGGTGTGGCAGCGATAGAGGCGGAAGGGATCTTCCAGGTCGTCCAGCCGCTCGCCCGTCTGTTCGTCGCGGGTGTCGTTCAGCCAGCGATACGACTGCAGCAGCGCCGCCGGGCCCAGATAGCGTTCGGAATTCCACCAGTAGCTGGGACACGAGGTCGAGCAGCAGGCGCAGAGAATGCACTCATACAGCCCGTCCAGCTTGGCGCGGTCTTCCGGCGACTGCTTCCATTCCTTTTCCGGTTCGGCCGAGGTGGTCTTCAGATAGGGCTGGATCGAGGAATATTGGGCGTAGAAATTGCTGAGATCAGGCACCAGATCCTTGACCACCGGCATGTGCGGCAAGGGATAGACCGCCACCGCGCCCGAACAGTCGTTGATGGACTTGGTGCAGGCCAGTGTGTTGCCGCCCTGGATGTTCATGGCGCAGGAGCCGCACACGCCTTCGCGGCAGGACCGGCGGAAGCTCAGCGTGGGGTCGATCTCGTTCTTGATCTTGATCAGCGCGTCCAGGACCATCGGGCCGCAACTGTCGAGGTCAACGGTATAGGTATCCACGGTGGGATTGCCGCCCGCATCGGGGTCATAACGATAGACCTTGAAGTCCTTGGTGCGCTTGGGCTTCTTGCCGTTGGCCGCCTTGTCGCTGGGCCACACCTTGCCCTTTTTTACCCGGCTGGCCTTGGGCAGCATGATCTCGACCATTGCGGGGAAACTCCTGAAAGCACGGGTGATTTGCGCCACTTTGCCATGGCGTTGCGGCCGCGAACAACCCTTGGCTATGCGACGATCTGCTCGAACACCCATGCGATTTCAGCAGGGGAATCCTTGACCTGGCCGCTGATGACGAGTTGTTCCGCCCGGCGCACCACCGGCCCCCCCAGATAGACGCTTTCCTCGACCTCCAGGGTGCCGCCCCCGGCCCGGAAACGCCACCCTTCGCCGCCCGGCAGCTTGAGCAGGATGCCGCCGCCTTCCAGCCGCGAGACCCGCACATCGGGGTGGATGTGGAACCGCACCGCAAAGCTGCGTCCGGCGGCAGGCCGTTCCGCGGTGCTTTTGCCCTCGACCGGCACCAGCCGGTCACGGCCGGTGACCATCAGGCCCTGAGGCGAACAGGTGATCTGCCGCTCATGCTGGACGCCGAACAGCGCCACATAGGCATCGTGCATCGCCTCGACCGTCCAACCCTGGGCGGTTTCCGCCCGCCGCGACACGGGGGCCACCGGCCCGCCCATCAGGCGCGGCCCCAGCAGGTCGCGGGCGATGCCGGCGGGCAGAATATGGGCGCTGGAGGTGTCCGAGAGGGTCAGAGTGGAATGGGCCGCAGTCGCCCGCAAGGCGGCGTTCCAGGCCTGGTGCGTCAGGCCGCCCGCGCCGCAATTGACCACGATGCGGTCGGCGCCGGACGACAGCTCGAAGGCCCCCGCCCCGGCATGGGCGTCCAGCGCGAACGCACCATCGGGTGTCTTGCCGCAATCCAGCAGGCACAGGGTGCGCCCGGCCGTCAGCCGCTGATAGCCGGAATGGCGGGCGTGGTGGAAAGGCTGGCCCCGGATGTCGTCCCGGGCGAGCAGACCGGCGATCATGCGCGGATCGGATTCCGCGCCGCCATTGAACAAGGCCAGCGCGCCATCGGCATGGCGGAAAAAGCGCAGCATCGGCGCCATGCGGTCATGGGCATTGCGCAGGCCATGCGGCGGCTCCTCATTCACCGCGCTCAGCGCTTCCATCACCATGATGACATGACGATAGGCCGACAGCAGCGCTTCGGGTGAGCGCGAAACATGGCCGCCATCCGGCAGGATCTGGCGCTCGATCTCCGCTTCCAGATGCGCCAGGCCGATATCGCGGCGCTTGGGACTGTCGTCCAGGCACAGGCCGGACAGCGCCAGCACGGCACAGGCTTCCAGACGCGGCAGGCCGTCGGGGGCCTCGTCAGCGATGCGCTCCAGCATTCGCGATTGCTCGCGCAGGGAGACGAACAGTCGCGAGCGCCACATCATCTCGGAATTGAGAATGACAAGGCGACCATGGCTGAAAATATGCGCCAGCCGCCGCGCCATGATATGGGGCAGCCAGACGGGTTCGGAATAAAGCTGGTGCCGCTTGATCCATTGGCCGATCAGGTTTGTGGCCAGCTTGCGCGCGGCTTCGCCGCCCGCGGTGGACAGTGCCGGCAGCCAGTTGAAGCTGTGCAGCGCTTCGTGCCAGGCGGCCGAAGGCGGCTTGACGTCGAACACCGAAACCCCGGCCGGTACATCCACAGTCTGGCCATAAAAGCGGAAACGCCCCCGCAGCAGGCTGTCGGCTTCTTCCAGGCGGCGCGGCAGCGCGTCCCAGGGATGAAAGACAATGTGGTCGGCCAGCGGGCCCTTGAGCAGGCGGCGATAGATCCAGCCGCGCCGCCACAGGACGCGCAAAGGCGTGGAAGCGCGCCGGAACCCCGCCCGCGTCAGTTCGGGCAGGAGCGGCAGGAGTTCGCTGCCTTTCACCTCAGCCTCTCAGGGCTTTGATATTGTCGGCATAGCGCGACGGCCCACCGCTGAAGACGGCGGTGCCTGCCACCAGCACGGTGGCGCCGGCGGCGATGGCGCGCCTGGCCGTTTGCGGCGTGATGCCGCCATCCACTTCCAGTTCAATGTCGCGCCCATCAATTTTCTTTTGGGCGTCGATGCGCTTGCGCGCCGCCTCGATTTTCGTGAGCTGGTTTTCGATAAAGTTCTGGCCCCCGAAGCCGGGATTGACGCTCATGATGAGAATGAGATCGACCAGGTCCATCAGATTGTCGAGGGCATCGATGGGCGTGCCGGGATTCAGCACAACGCCCGCCTTTTTTCCCAGCTTGCGGATGTGCTGGAGTGTGCGATGGACATGCGGGCCGGCCTCGGGATGCACGGTCAGTCCGTCGGCGCCCGCTTGCGCAAACGCGTCGATATAGGGATCCACCGGCGAGATCATCAGATGGACATCGAAGGGCTTTTTGGCATGGGGGCGCAGCGCCTTCACCACGGCCGGGCCAATGGTGATGTTGGGGACGAAATGGCCGTCCATCACATCGACGTGAATCCAGTCCGCCCCCGCCGCCTCGATCGCCTCGATCTCGGCGCCCAGCTTGGAGAAATCGGCGGACAGGATGGAGGGAGCAATCTTCACCATGGGGGTTAAGTGCCGGATTCTGCGACGGGTTGCAACGCGCGCCGGTCTTTGGCCACGGCCAGCAGCAAAACGAGCGTCGGCAGCCAGATCACCCGGGACTGGTAGCGGTCATGGGGGTTTGAGAAGGTGCCGCAGATGATGGCATTGCCCACCAGTCCCAAAAGCACCATGGCAGGAAAGGCCCCTGCCCCCCAGCGCCGCCGCACCCAGGCATGCTGGAGCAGCAGCAGCATGCCCGCCAGCGACATGGCGGCGAACGGCACATGGATCAGGTTCAGGGTCTTGAAGCGGATCAGGCCGCGCTGCTGGCGCGCGCCCAGATAGGCATTCACCTGGGTGGGGATCATGCGCTTGAAGCCGGGCTCCAGCACCCATTCCTGCGGCTCGATGCCGTCACCGGTCTTGAACATCGTGAACTGCAGCAGGCTGTCATAGACCGCAGTCCTGAGATGCATCATGGGATAGCGCTTGAGCGTCTCGATGATGATGGCGCGATCTTCTTCCTGCTGCTGCTTGCCGGTGAAGCCGCCCAGCGCGCGAAAGCCCGAATTGCCCCACAGCCAGGCATCGGCGCGGGTCTTGAGCCGGTTCTTGTACTCGCACAGCTTGTAGGACGCGTTGCCACGGGGCGGACAGATATCGTCCATCAACCGCTTGACGATGCCGTCCTGCATCAGGCGCGCGAAGATGAAGACCGAGCCTGACTTGCTGAGGAACACGCTGCCGGTGAGCACGAAGTTGCCCGCCACGATCAGGCAGAGCGCGGTGGCGAGGCCGATCAGGCCATGCTTGAGGCGTGGCATTGGCAGACCGGGGCGCTGCCGTGCGACCAGCTTGAACACCGCCACACAGATCAGGATGCCGGCAATCAGGCCCAGGTGCGAAGGGTGACAGGCCACCGCGAGGCCGGTGATACCCGCCACCCAGCGGGTGCGGACCACGCCGATGCGGCCCGTCCGGAACAGCAGCAGCCAACAGCCGAGGATGACCATCGGCGTGAAACAGTCTGGCTCGACCTGGCCGGCATACCAGGCGATACCGGTGAGCAGGCAGAGCACGGCGCCGATCCCGGCGACGCCGCGCAGGGTAAGACCGGGAACCTCGGCGCGGGCGGTCTCCAGGATCATGTAGGCGGTCAGGCCGGCCTGCAGGACCACGATGGGCCAGAGGCTGAAACGGCCGCCGGCCAGGAACAGAAGCTCGGAATAGACGGGCGCCCGTTCCACCAGGAAGACGCCCCCCAGCCCTTCCAGCACATAGGCCCCGGTGTCGTAGAAGATCAGCGGAAAGCCGTTCCAGACTGCCACCAGCAGGAACATGGCGGACAGCAGGATGACCCCGGCGGCGCAGGGTCCAAAACCCTCCACCTTCACGGGTTTCCCGAGACGGACTGCCGGCATTGATTCGCGCATTTTCCCCTGCCCCGCGAATTTGCCGCAAGCTGCGGCGGATTGCGATACCGCCCCTGCGAAAGCGTTGGTTGACTGGCCCTGCTTGGTCCCTAAACTCCCGCCCGGTTCGATTTTGAAGGCTTACATGGCGGAAAACCCGCAGAAATCCGTGGCGCATCCGCGTCCTTTGTCACCCCATCTCACCATCTATCGCTGGCCGGTCACGATGATGACCTCCATCACCCATCGCGCCACGGGCATGGCCCTGTCGGGCGGGGCGGTGATCCTGGCCTGGTGGCTGGTGTGCATCTCCAACGGCCCTGAAGGCTGGCAGAGCTTTCACAATGTCATGGACACGGTGCCGGGGCTGGTCGTGCTGTTCGGCATCACCTGGTCGCTGGCCTATCACTTCTTCAGCGGGCTGCGGCACCTGGCCTGGGACCTGGGCTATGGCTTCGATAAGAAAGACGCGGAACGCAACAGCGTGATCGTGTTCGCACTGTCCTTCATCGTGGCGCTGGCGGTTTTCGCCATCGTTTATACCGGCCACGCGGGATATCTGAGATGAGTTCGCTGCAAACACCGCTGCACAAGGTTCGCGGCATGGGTGCCTCCCACACCGGCACCGGACATTTCTGGCGCGAGCGCGTCACGGCCGTGGCCCTCGCGCCGTTGTCGATCTGGTTTCTCTACGCCGTGCTGGGCCTGGCCGGCACCAGCGAAGTTGCAGCGCTGCAATTCCTGGCCCATCCCTGGAATGCGCTGCTGATGGCGGCCTTTGTCAGCTTCTCGCTTTATCATGCGGCGCTGGGGCTGCAGGTGGTGGTGGATGACTATATCCATACCGCCGGCGCCAAGCTGTTCCTGCTGCTGGGCATCCGCGCCGCCCTGCTCACCTGCTGGCTGGTCAGCCTGTTCGCCATCATCCGTATTGCCGCACTTTAGGATATCAGATGTCCGCCTATGAAATTGTCGATCACACCTTCGATGTCGTCGTTGTCGGCGCCGGCGGCGCCGGTTTGCGCGCCACGCTGGAATGCGCCGCGCGTGGTTTGAAGACGGCCTGCCTGACCAAGGTGTTTCCCACCCGCAGCCACACGGTTGCGGCGCAGGGCGGCGTTGCCGCGTCGCTGGGCAATATGGGCGAGGACAATTGGCGCTGGCACATGTACGACACCGTCAAGGGTTCGGACTGGCTGGGCGACCAGGATTCCATCGAATATCTGTGCCGCAATGCCCCGGAAGCCGTGTACGAGCTGGAGCATTTCGGGATGCCCTTCAGCCGCACCGAGGACGGCAAGATCTACCAGCGCGCCTTCGGTGGCATGACCGCCAACTATGGCGAAGGCATCGTGCAGCGCACCTGCGCCGCCGCCGACCGCACCGGCCATGCCATGCTGCACACCCTGTACGGCCAGTGCGTGAAGCATGAAGTGAATTTCTTCATCGAATATCTGGCGCTCGACCTGATCATGGAAGACGGCGCCTGCCGTGGCGTGATGGCCTGGTGCCTAGACGACGGCACCATCCACCGTTTCATGGCGCACAAGGTCATCCTGGCCACCGGCGGCTATGGCCGCGCCTATCAGAGCTGCACCGGCGCCCATACCCAGACAGGTGACGGCAATGCCATGGTACTGCGCGCCGGCCTGCCCCTGCAGGACATGGAGTTCGTGCAGTTCCACCCCACCGGCATCTTCGGCGCCGGTGTGCTGATCACCGAAGGTGTGCGCGGTGAAGGCGGCTACCTGACCAATTCGCAGGGCGAGCGCTTCATGGAACGCTATGCCCCCAACGCCAAGGACCTGGCATCGCGCGACGTGGTTTCGCGCGCCATGACGATCGAGATCCGCGAGGGCCGCGGCGTGGGTCCGAACAAGGATCACATCCACCTGCATCTGTCGCACCTGGACCCCAAGATCATCCATGAACGCCTTCCCGGCATCTCGGAAAGCGCGCGCATTTTCGCGGGCGTTGATGTCACCAAGGAGCCGATCCCGGTGCTGCCGACGGTGCATTACAATATGGGCGGCATTCCCTGCGCCTATACCGGCGATGCGCTGACGCTCAAGGACGGCAATCCCGACAGCGTCGTGCATGGCCTGATGGCGGTGGGCGAAGCGGCTTGCGTCTCGGTGCATGGCGCCAACCGGCTGGGCTCGAACTCGCTGATCGACCTGGTGGTGTTCGGCAAGGCCGCCGGCATGGAAGCCGCCAAGCAACTGGCCGGCGTGACCGGCCATCACGAACTTGCCAAGAATGCCGGCGACGAAGCGCTGGCCCGGTTCGACAAGCTGCGCCATGCCAATGGCGGCACGCCGACCAGCGTGATGCGCGCCGCCATGCAGAAGGCGATGCAGGAAGACGCCGCCGTGTTCCGCACCGGCGAAAGCCTGGAACAGGGCAATCGCCGCATCGCCGACATCTATGCCCAGCGCGGCAATATCGGCATCAAGGACCGCTCGATGATCTGGAACACGGATCTTGTCGAAACCCTGGAGTTCGACAACCTGATCCAGCAGGCCGTGGTCACCGTCGCCGGCGCCGCCAACCGGCAGGAATCGCGCGGCGCCCACGCCCGCGAGGATTTCTCCGCCCGCGACGACGAGAACTGGATGAAACACACCCTGGCCTGGCTGGACGTGGACACGGGCAAGACGAAGATCGATTATCGCCCGGTGCACACCTACACGCTGACCAGCGACGTGGAATACATCAAGCCCAAGGCGCGGACCTACTGATGCAACTGGCGCCGCTATTCGCGGCGCCGGCCGCCATCCAGATACATGTCTTCACCGTGGTGCCTGCCTTCTTTCTGGGCACGTGGCTGATCTTCTTCAGCACCAAGGGCGCGCGACGGCACCGCGCTGTCGGTTTCGTCTATCTCGCGCTGATGACCATCACCGCCATCGCGGCGCTGTTCATCCACCAGATTCCCGCCATCGACATTTTCCATGGCTTTGGACCCATCCATATTTTCTCCATTGTCACCTTGTCGGGCGTGGTGGGCGCCTTGCGGGGGGCATGGACGCACAATATCCGGATGCACAGGCGGTCCATGCTGGGCGTCTATATCGGCGGCCTGCTTATCGCAGGCAGCTTCGCGTTCATGCCCGGCCGCATCATGCATTCCATCGTCTTTGGCGGCTGAACTCTTATCGGCATGGCGCGTTATGCTTGGGATAGATTGCACACATTTGAGGCCAACATGATTTTACGGTCCGTGATTACTGCCCTGCTGGTATTTTGCGCTGCAACACCCGCGTTTTCACAGGCAGGCAGACG
>CBIHOI010000053.1:0-12811 GCA_966211925.1 uncultured Hyphomicrobiales bacterium
CGATTTTGTCGAACAGAGGGTTCTCGCCGATCTCTGTCCGCCAATAAAAAAGCCCCGGCGAGCCGGGGCTTTTTTATTGGCGGACAGAGAGGGATTCGAACCCTCGAACGGCTTTAACCGTTACACACTTTCCAGGCGTGCGCCTTCAACCACTCGGCCACCTGTCCGTTGCGGTGGGAATACACGGCCCGGCCTACCCCCGCAAGCTTGAATTAAGCCACTGGCGCAAAAGCCTTTTTGGGGCCGGTCAGTCCTCGTGCGGGGCGACGCTGAGGTCGCGCTTGGCGGCGATGATGGAGATGGTGTAGCCGGCGACGGTGTCGAACAGGCACATGGCGGTGATCAGGAAGAAGGGCGTGGTGCCGAAGCCCTTGAGGGCGATGAACTCCACCAGGGCACCCACGAAGGTCAGCATCGAAAAGGCGTGGTTGAGGATTTCGCGGCGGCTGGTGCGGGAGGCCTTTACCGTCTCCACGAACAGCAGCGCCAGCGCCAGGGCGATGAACAGGTCGCCCAGCGAAATCTTCCACAGGTCGCCGGAAAAGACGCGGATGTTGAAGCTCTGCGCCAGCAGCGCCAGGCTGTCATGGCCGGTGGCGATCCCGCCGAACACCGCGATGTTGTAGAGAACGACCGCGATCAGGATCAGCGGAAATGCGCCCAGCATGGATGTGCCCCCTTCAGACGATTCAGCCTAGCACGATCAGACGGTTTTCGTGCGCTGGCGGTCGCGATAGATCATCCAGATGTTGCGGGCATAGATGGGCAGCGGCAGCGCCTGGCCCATCACCAGCGCCCAGGCCTGGGTGTGGATGGCATAGCTGAGGCTGGCAAGCGCGCCGATCAGGCTGCAATACCAGAAGGCGATGGGGATGACGCTGTGGCCTTCCTGCTCGCTCTTCAGCCACTGGATCAGGAAGCGGATGCCGAACACCGCCTGGCCGCCGAAGCCGACCACGTTCCACATCACGTCGTAAGGATGCTGCAGGGCGCTGGTGTAGAGATGTGTCAGGAGGCCCATGCCTACAGCTCCCGGATATCGGCGCGGCCGCGATAGCGACGCTGCAGCCAGCGCACGCCCAGCAGGTCCTGCCCGCTGACCAGCAGGCGGCCGAAGTTGGTGTATTTGGAGGCGCCGGTCAGGCGCGGGCGGTGATTGACCGGCACGAAACGCACCTGCCAGCCCTCGCGCAGCACCAGCGCGATCAGGAAGCGGTGGATGTGATCGAAATAGGGCAGGTCGAGGAAGGCGTCGCGGCGGAAGGCCTTCAGTCCGCAGCCGGTGTCGGTGGCGCCATCCCGCAGCATGAAGTTGCGGAAGCGGTTGCCCAGGCGCGAGGCCAGGCGGCGGCTGGCGGTGTCCTTGCGCTTGACGCGCACGCCGGAGACCAGGCCCACCGCCGGATCGGCATCGAGCACGGCAAGCAAGGCGGGGATGTCGGCGGGGTCGTTCTGGCCGTCGCCGTCCAGGGTGACGATGGTGGCGCCGCGCGCCGCCTTGACGCCGCTGCGGATGCCGCGGCTCTGGCCCAGGTTGCGGTCATGGCGCAGCACGCGCAGGGCGGGGATCTCGGTCTTGAGGGCAGTCAGCGCGGCGGGGGTATCGTCGGAGGAGCCGTCGTCGATGAACAGGATTTCATGGGCGGCGCTGCCCGTGAGGGCGGCCGCGATTTCGCGCGCCAGGGGGCCGACATTGCCGGCCTCGTCCTTTACCGGCACCACCACGGATATGGCGATTTCGCCTGTCATAAGTCTTTCTCTCTGGCCGCGAATTTGGGGCCTTATAGCGTCACTGGACTTTGCAACATAGGGGTGGGGCAGACATAGTTCCTGCCCATGACCGACTCGGAAGTGCCCGAAATCCCTGTGGAAACCGCCCCGGCGCCGCCGCCCCCGGCGCCGCCGCCCCTGGCGCCGCCCCGGTTTTTCGGCTGGCTGGCGCGGCGGCCCTTTGCGGTGCTGGCGCTGCTGGGGCTTTTGCTGTGGCTGCCGGGGATATTGTCGCTGCCGGCGCTGGACCGGGACGAGAGCCGCTTTGCCCAGTCGTCGCGGCAGATGGTGGAGTCGGGCGATCCGGTGGATATCCGGCTGGGGCATGTGCCCCGCTACAAGAAGCCGGTGGGGATCTATTGGCTGCAGGCGGCGAGTACCGAACTCACCGGCATGGGGGATGACAGCCATATCTGGACCTATCGGTTGCCGTCGCTGCTTGGCGCCATCGCGGCGAGCTGGCTGACGGCGTGGTGCGCGCTGGCGTTCCTGGAAAGCGAAGCCGCGCTGGTCGCGGGCCTGCTGATGCTGGGATCGGTGCTGCTGGCGGGGGAGGCGACCATCGCCACCACCGATGCCGTGCTGCTGGCCTGTGTTCTGGCGGTGCAGGGGGTGCTGCTGCGGGTGTATCGCGCGGCGCGGGACGTGGATGCGCCGCAGGTTCCGGGGCGGCTGGTGTGGCTGGGCTGGGTGGCGGTCGGTGCGGGGGCGCTCGTGAAGTTTCCGGTGGTGCCGGGCGTGGCGCTGGTCACGATCATCGCGCTGGTGGCGTGGGACCGGCAATGGCGCTGGCTGGGCATGCTGAAGCCGGCGCGCGGGTTGCTGCTGGCGCTGCTGATTGCCTCGCCCTGGCTGATCGCGATTTCGGTGCAGAGCCATGGCGCGTTCCTGCAGGAATCGGTGGGCCATGACCTGGCGTCCAAGATTGCCGGCGGGCAGGAAAGCCATGGCGCGCTGCCGGGCTATTACCTGGTGCTGGCGGCGGTGTGTTTCTTTCCGGCCATTCTTTTTGTCCTGCCCGGTGTCGCCATGGGTTTGGCGCGGCGCACGGAACCTGCGGTGCGGTTCCTGCTGGCATGGGGCGGCGGCTGGTGGCTGGTGGTGGAGGCGGTGCCGACCAAGCTGCCGCACTATGTGATCGACGCCTATCCGGCGCTGGCGATTTTGGCGGCGCTGTTCGTGACGGCTGCGCCGCCGGCGGTGCGCTGGCTGGCGGGATGGCTGACGGCGGCGCGCTGGATCGCGGGGGTGCAGTTCGCGATCGGTGCGGGGCTGCTGGCGGCGGCGCTGGTGATGCTGCCACTCTATTTCGGCGCGGGGCCGGTCTATGGGCTTTGGGGTGCGGCTGGCGTGGCGGTGCTGCTGTCGCTGGCGGCGCTGATTTTCAGCATTCGGCGGGCCTATGTCTGGAGCGTGCTGCTGTCGCTGCTGGCCATGCTGGTGTTTGTGCCGGCCCTGACGGCCGCGACCGGGCCGCGCCTGACGCAGTTGTGGGTGACGGCGCGGTTGAAGCCGCTGGTCGCGGCAGCGACGCGGCCGGGCGATCCGCCGCCGGCGCTGGCGGGGTACCAGGAGCCCAGCATGCTGTTTGCTTTCGGCAAGGATGTGGTGCTGGCCAATGGCGCGGGCGCGGCGGAGGCCGGTGCGAAATCGGGCGGGCTGGCGCTGGTGGAGGATGCCGAGCAGGGCGCCTTCCTGGCGCGGCTGGCGGAGCTGCAGGCCGATGCCAGTGTGGTGGGTGAGCTCAGTGGGTTCAATTATTCGCGGGGCCGGGAAGTGCATGTGACCATCTATCGGGTCGCACATGGTTCCTGATTTCGCAGACGTGCAGGCCGCGGCGACGCGCATCGCGCCTTACGCCGTGTGCACGCCGCTGGTGGAGAGTGCGGTGCTGAATGCGCTGACCGGCGGGCGCATTTTCCTCAAGCTGGAAATCCTGCAGCGCACCGGCTCGTTCAAGTTTCGCGGCGCCTGCAACCGCCTGGCGATGATCCCCGAGAGTGAACGCAGCAAGGGTGTGGTGGCATTTTCCTCCGGCAACCATGCCCAGGGCGTGGCGGCGGCGGCGCAGTTGTTCGGCATGCCGGCGGTGATCGTGATGCCCAGCGATGCGCCGCGTCCCAAGATCGAGGGTACCCGCGCGCTGGGGGCGCAGATTGTGGAGTATGACCGCATGCATGACGACCGCGAGGCCATCGCTGCGCGCATTCGCCAGGAGCGCGGCGCGGCGCTGGTAAAGCCTTATGATGATGCGGCCATTATCGCCGGCCAGGGCACGGTGGGGCTGGAAATTGCCGAAGATGCGGTGCGTTTCGGCGTGACGCTGGACGATGTATTGACGCCTTGCAGCGGCGGCGGACTGGTGAGCGGGGTGGCGCTGGCGTTGCGCGGCGCCGGCAGCGCGGCGCGTGTCCACAGTGTTGAGCCGGAGCGTTTTGACGGCATGAAGCGCTCGCTGGAGGCCGGTGCGCACACCCAGGCGCCCGGCGGTACGCTTTCCATCGCCGATGCCCTGATGGCGCCGGTCCCCGGCATGATCGTGTTTGAATTGGCGAAAGACCTGCTGGCCCCTGGTTTCGCGGTCGGCGATGAAGACCTGGAACGCGCAGTCAGCTTCGCGGCGCAGAAACTGAAGCTGCTGGTCGAGCCCGGCGGGGCGGCGGCGCTGGCGGCGCTGCTGGCGGGAAAGATCGACGCGCGCGGCAAGTGCATGGCGCTGGTCCTGTCGGGCGGCAATGCGGACTTTGCCACCGTTGCGGCGGCGGTGGCCCGGCATCCCGCGTAACCTTCGTTAAGCCGTTTACCACGCGGTGATGCTTTGCTTGGCGCAAGGCCCCGGTTTGCTAAGGCTGGCGGCGAAATCTGTCGGCAATGCCTTAACCATGAACCATCTGCTGCGCTGGCGCGACGAGCATCACCTGTTGCCGCTGCTGCTGATCTTCTCGTTGGTGATGCTGCTGGCGATCGCAGCGGCCACGCTGTGGTCGCGCGGCATGCCGGCGGCGCGGCTGATCGCGCCGCATTCGCTGACAGGCGCCTACGAACGCGTCCAGGTCGGTCGCACCTTGCAAAGCCAGCTTGCCGGCCTGGGCTTCGACAGCGAAAAGCTGCAGGCGCACAGTGTCTCGGGGCTGGGGGTGCAGGAATATTTCATGCCGCGCACCAGCCGCGAATTCGACCTGCTGGATCCAGGGGTGCGTTCCTGCTTCGACACGCCCGATCGCTGCCGGGTGCTGATCTTCCCGCTGGCGGCATCGGTGGAAACCGGCGGCATCATGTCGGCCCATGCCGCGCCGGCCCAGCCGGGCCGCATTGTCTTCCTGCTGCGCAAGGGCAGGGTGGCGTTCAAGGAAATGCGCGGCGCCTGACGAAAAAAAAGGCGCCCCGCGAGGAGCGCCTTTTCAATTGCGTGGTCCGAGTGATGCGCGCTAGCGCGGCGCCAGGACCATCATCATCTGCCGGCCTTCCATCTTCGGATACTGCTCCAGCTTGGCGAAGACTTCGGTGTCTTTCTGCACGCGGGTCAGCAGGTCCATGCCCAGATGCTGGTGGGCCATTTCGCGGCCGCGGAAACGCAAGGTGACCTTCACCTTGTCGCCTTCGTCGAAGAAGCGCTTCATCGCCCGCATCTTCACGTCGTAATCGTGATCGTCGATGGTTGGGCGCATCTTGATCTCCTTGATCTCGATGACCTTCTGCTTCTTGCGGGCCTCGTTGGCCTTTTTCTGCTGTTCGTATTTGTATTTGCCGAAGTCCATCAACTTGCAGACCGGCGGCTTGTTGTCGGGCGAGATCTCGACGACGTCGAAGCCCTTCTCCTCGGCCAGGGCGCGCGCTTCATCAATGCCGATTTCGCCATACTTGTGGCTGTCTTCCCCGATCAGGAAGACGGTGCGGGCGGTGATCTCTTCATTGATGCGGGGGCCGTCCTTGGTGGGGGCCTTCTGGTCCTGCTGGAAACGTCTAGGTACTATGACTCTCTCCTGTGTTTCGTCCGCGCCCGGACTGCGGGCAACATAAGCCACGGTTCGCGAGGGGTTTTCCAGCCAGCCTCACGAAACGATTTCGATCAGTGCGATGGTCTGGGTCCTCGTGGCCGCTCAACGAAGGTCTGGCGGGACGGCGTCGGCGGCCAGCATAGAAATTGCCGCCTCCAGCGCAAGGCTTTCCTGCTTGTCGACCCCCAGTTTCCTTAAGGTAACGGAGCGGTTTTCGGCCTCCCTGCGGCCCAGAACCAACAGATTCGGGGTCTTGGCGAGCGAGTGCTGGCGGACCTTGTAGTTCACGGTCTGGTTTTCGGTGTCCAGGGTGACCCTAAGGCCCGCCGCCTTCAGGGCTGCCACCACCTCCGCCGCATAGGCGTCGGCGTCGGCGACCACGGTGGCGACCGCAACCTGGATGGGGGCCAGCCACAGGGGGAACTTGCCGGCATAATGCTCGATCAACACGCCGATGAAGCGTTCCAGCGAGCCGACGATGGCGCGGTGGAGCATGACTGGCGGATGACGGTTGCCGTCCTGGGCAATATAGGTCGCCCCCAGCCGCTCGGCGGTGTTGAAGTCCACCTGCAGGGTGCCGCACTGCCAGTCGCGGCCGATGGAGTCGCGCAGCACGAATTCCAGCTTGGGACCATAGAAGGCGCCCTCGCCTGGGTTGATGACAAATTCAAGTCCGGCGGCGGTGGTGGCTTCCGACAGCGCCTTTTCGGCGGCATCCCACACCGCGTCGCTGCCGATGCGGTTGTCGGGCCGGGTGGCGAGCTTCACCCGCACCTCCTCGAAGCCCAGGTCCTTGTAGCACTTCATCAGCAGGCCGCAGAAGGACGTGGCTTCGTCCTGGATCTGGTCGGGCGTGCAGAAGATGTGCGCGTCGTCCTGGACAAAGCCACGCACCCGCATGATGCCGTGCAGCGCGCCGGATGGTTCATAGCGATGGCAGGAGCCGAATTCCGCCATGCGGATGGGCAGCTCGCGATAGGACTTCAGCCCCTCGTTGAAGATCTGCACATGCGCGGGGCAGTTCATTGGCTTGACCACCAGCGTCTTGTTCTCGTCTTCGACCTCGGCCAGGAACATGTGCTCGCGGTAGTTTTCCCAGTGGCCGGACTGTTCCCACAGCTTGCGCTCCAGCAGCAGCGGGGTCTTCACCTCGACATAGTCGGCTTTCGCCAGCTGGCGGCGAACATAGTTCTCCAGCGTGCGATAGATAGTGTAGCCGTTGGCGTGCCAGAAGACCTGGCCGGTGGCGACTTCCTGGGTATGGAACAGGTCCATCTCCTTGCCGATCTTGCGATGGTCGCGCTTCTCGGCCTCCTCCATCCGCGTCAGGTAGGCATCCAGTTCCTTCCTGTCGCGCCAGGCGGTGCCGTAGATGCGCTGGAGTTGCGCGTTCTTCGCGTCGCCGCGCCAATAGGCGCCGGAAATCTTGGTCAGCTTGAAGGCGTCGCCGATTTCGGCCGTGGTGCGAAAGTGCGGGCCGCGGCACAGGTCGTGCCAGTCGCCATGCCAGTAGATCGAGACGTCTTCACCGGACGGGATCGAGGCGATCAGCTCGGCCTTGTACTTCTCGCCGATGCCCTTGAAGTGCTCCACCGCCTGGTCGCGCGGCCAGACTTCGCGGCGCGTCGGCATGGCGGCCTTGATGATCTCGCGCATCTTCTCTTCGA
Organism: uncultured Hyphomicrobiales bacterium; assembly: GCA_966211925.1. Taxonomy (GTDB): domain Bacteria; phylum Pseudomonadota; class Alphaproteobacteria; order Micropepsales; family Micropepsaceae; genus Rhizomicrobium. The sequence continues at coordinate 7,436 of CBIHOI010000053.1, forward strand.
TCTTCGGCAGATCGTCGGGGGTGAAGGGCGTTTCGCGGGCGAAGTCGTAATAGAAGCCGTCCTCGATCGCCGGGCCGATGGTGACCTGGGTGCCGGGATAGAGCGCCTGCACCGCCATGGCCAGAACATGGGCCATGTCGTGGCGGATCAGCTCCAGCGCTTCGGGGTCCTTGCGGGTGATGATGCGTATCTGGGCGTCCTGTTCGATGGGGCGGAACAGGTCATATTCCTTGCCGTCCACCAGGATGATCAGGGCGGCCTTGGCCAGGCCCGGTCCGATGGCCGCCGCGACGTCGCCGCCGGTCACGCCGCGCGGGAAAGTCAGCGCCTTGCCGTCGGGCAAGGTCACGGTCACTTGACCCTGGGGGGGCGGGGAATCGGCAGCGGCGGACACGGCATTTCTCCGGGAAAATCGGGCAGGGGCGGACCATTGGCCCGGCCCAAGCCCCCCGTCAAGTCTGGCCAAAAACCGCTCTTCTTATTACAGTTGTCGTAGGGCTTGCGGACCTGTCTGGCCAGGCAGATAGTAAGGGGGTAGCGGGGCAAACCGTGGAGACAATCATGAAGACATTCGTTGCCGTTCTCGCTTTGGCCGGCCTGTTCGCCACGCCGGCCCTGGCTGCCAAGACCTGTATCAACAGCCGCGACATAACCAGCAGCAAATCGGACGATGGCAAGACCATGGTGTTCAAGATGCGGAACGGCCAGACCTATGTGAACCACATGCAGGGCAGTTGTCCGGATCTGCGGTTCAACGGCTTTGTCTGGGTGCTTCATTCGGGCGACGACATGATCTGCGAGAACGAGCAGAGCCTGCGGGTCCTGCAATCCGGCCAGGTCTGCGTGCTGGGCAAGTTCGACCCGCCGACCATGAGCAAACCGATGAGCAAGAGCACCAACTGACGCTTTCCTGGCGGGTTGCGCAGTCCTGCGCGAACTGCCGGCTTCCGGCGCATCCAAACCCCTGTTGGCACGTTGCCACTGTGGAAGGGCGCGTTATTGGAGACCGACATGAGAAAAGCAGGAGTTTTGGCGATCGCCCTGGGCGCGCTGGCGTTGGCGGGTTGTGCCGGCCGTGCCTATGACCGCGACGGCTATTATCATGACCGATATGCCGGTCCGGGCGGCGGGGTCTATTACACCGACCGTGACCGGTACAATGACGGCTATTATTCCAACTATCCCAACAGGGAATATCGCGACCGCGACAGCCGCTATCGGCGCGACCACGATCGGTACGACGACAATTGAAGAAAAAAAAGGGCCGGTGCAAACCGGCCCTTTTCTTTTGTTGCCAGCTCTTTTGTTACTTGCCGCCGCCGAGATAATCACTCTTGCCCAGTGCCACCCCTGCGTTGCGCAGGATGCCGTAGGCGGTGGAAATGTGGAAATACACATTCGGCAGCACAAACTGGCCGATATAGGTCGCGCCATTGAATTCGAAGGTGTTGCTGGGGAATTTCAGCACAACCTCCTTGTTCTCGGCGCCGGCGAAGGCCTTGCGATCCAGGCTCTTGAGAAAATCGATGGTTTTGGCGACCCGTGCCTGCAGGTCGGCGAAAGTCACTTCGGTGTCTTCGTATTTGGGGATTTCGACGCCGGCGAGCCTCGCGCCGCAGCCCTTGGCGCCGTCGGTGGCGATGTAAACCTGCGCCTTCAAGGGCAGCATGTCGGGGGCCAGACGGGCTTCGGCAGGATCGATGCCGCCATGGGCCTCGCCCTTGGCCAGGATGGCCTTGAGGCTGCCCAGCATATGGATCAGCGGGGGAATGGACGCGTCATAGATGTCGTAAGCCATAGGTCTTCCCATTGTGTGTTGGTGGGCGTGTGTTGGTGGGCGGCATTGAAATCCAAACCGCCACGCTTGCAACCCTGACGGCATAAGGGATATGAGGCGCGGGTCCCCGCGAAAGACAGTTCCATGACCGATGACAACAAGGCCGAAGTCGCGATGCCGGATCGGCTGTCCACCAACCCCTCCAGCCCATTCCACAACGCCGAGCTGCTGGAGCGCGGCGTGGGCGTGCTGTTCAACGGCGTGGACCGCAACAATGTAGAGGAATATTGCGTGAGCGAGGGTTGGGTTCGCCTGGCCGTGGGCAAGACCGTGGACCGCCATGGCAACGCCATGACCGTCAAGTACAAGGGCAAGGTCGAGCCGTATCTGCGCTAGTGCGCAAGTGGCCCGGTGTTTCCACCGGGCCCTGCGGTTCTGATTTTAGCGGCTGGTGAAGATCTGGATTTTCACGCGCGCGGCGTCGGTGGCGCGGCAGCGCATGCCCAAGCTGACCAGGTCACGCGCCCGTCCCGGCAAATCCAGCTTGTAGAACTGGCCGCGGCGCATGAAGTCGCCATTGTTGACGTTCAGCACCTGGTCCTGACCATTGCCGAAGCGCGCGGTGACGCGGCTGCAGCGGGCATCGGCGTCCAGAGGCTTCAGCGCGACAGCCTCGATATTCTGGCCGCGCCAGCCGGCAAAGCTGTTCTCGCGGTCACTGCGGCCTTCGAAGCTGACGACGCTCAGCGGCTTCCAGTCATTGACCATGTCGCTACCCCAATTGAAGATCTTGGACCAGCTGTTCTGCCAGCGCGGATTGCGGCGCCATTCGGCGCGATGGCTGCCGACATCCGCCACCACCACGATGTCGCCGCCGCGACGGTTCTGTGCGCCGCAGTTGAAGCTCAGGCTGGAGATGTTGCGCTCCCGGCCGGGGAGGTCGACGTTCACCGGCATGCCATCGCGCAGGGGGCCGCGGAAGACGGAGCGGGTCTGACCGTTGCCGAAGCGGGCATCTATCGAACGGCAGTTGATGTCACTGCCGTCGGCGCGCAGCTGCAGCCTTTCGACCGGGCCGCCAAGATCGAAGCTGCGGCTGTCGCGGTCGCGTCCGGGACTGACCCGCACGGTGCCGATTTCATTCCATTCCGCCAAGGCGGGGGTGGCAATGCCTGCCAGAATGGCCGCGGAAAGCAGCGCCTTCTTGAAAATTTCCATGTCAAATTCTCCCTGTTGCGCCGCAATGGCGCGTTGGTGCCCTCGCACGCAGGGTAAACGTTGTCGCGGCGGTAATGTTCCGTGGCGGCTGCGCCATCCCAGGGCGGGGGTTCGCGAAACCGTGCCGAATTGAGGCACTTTTGCGCGTCATGGCCCGGCTTTTTGCTGGCACATTCCGTGAAGCGCCATCCCCAAAACAGGTCTGGCGAAAGGGGCTTCCATGCTCAGGAAAATGATTCTGCTTACCACCGCGCTGGTCGCGGTCACGCCCCTGTCGGCGCAGGCGGGCTTCAACACGGGCCGCGTGAATTGCCCTCCCGGTGTGGCGGGCTTTCATGCGGGATCGGGCATCACCAACAACATCAACCGCGCCTCCAACATCAACGTCAATCGCAGCCTGAACGTCTACAGCCCGGTCAATGTCACCAACAACATCAACCGGTCCAGCAACATCAGCGCGAACGTGAACGTCAACAATTCCAAGCAGATCGACAATTCGACGTTCCTGAACACGTCCAGCAACATCAATGTCGAAAAGAACATCAACGTCCGCACCACCAACATCTTCAACGGCATGGGCAGCGGCAGCGATCATTCCCAGGGCGGCAGCTGGGGCAGCCATTCCGGCAATGGCGGCGGCTATGGCGGCGGCAGCATGGGCGGTGGTTGCGGCAGCAACTGCGGGGGCGGAAATTCCGGCGGCGGCAGCAACCAGAACAGCAATTCCAACGGCAACGAGAACAGCAATTCCAATTCCAATTCCAATCACATCGTGAATGGCAGCAACAACAACTTCGTCAACTACGGCGCCAACATCGATGCCGGCGGCGCCATCGGTTCCTTCTTCGGCGGGCTGGACAGCCTGATTCATTGACGCGTGCGTTCGCGCAGCAAAAAGGCCCGGTGGTGACACCGGGCCTTTTTGTTTTCGTCCGCGAGACTAGTGCGAGACGGCCACGCCCGTTTCATAGGTGGTGACATGCGGTTCGCGCGCCCACTGGCGGGCGTCCCAGCCTTCCGACACCGCCGACAGCGCAATGCGTGCGCCATCCACCGACTGCGCCTTGCAGGCAAAATCCACATGCCGCATCCGGCTGTCGCCTTCAGGGAAGGTGATGGTTTCGATCGAGTCCTTCACCATCACGCCGGAGAAGACCTGGTGCGTGGTGCCGTCACGGTAGGTGACCGAGATGTGATCGCAGTCGATGGCGTCGCCCTGTGCGACGAACTGCAGTTTCTCCACGGCGCCTTCGAAATGTTGCCAGCTGACGTCGGTGTAATGATCGCTGGCGACATTGACCGAGCCGATCTGGTGGACGTCGGCCAGGGCGGGGAGGGCGGTGGCGACCAGCAGGGCGGCACCCAGTGTCAAAAAGGATTTGCGCATGGAATTCTCCAATATGATGTCCGCGCCCCCAGCCCTGAAAAGCCGCGGCCGGGGAATCTGTTCCCGCCGGGCTGCAGCGCCAGGAACGCCACCCGAATCTGCCGCAGGGTGGGAGAGGGGCTACCTGCATCGTCCTGAAATCCGCCTCTCGGCTGCCTGCAAAAAGACCACGCTGCATAAAAAGGCGGCAGCACCTGTTGCAGCGCAACAACTATCGGCAAAATCCGCCCTTTTCGGGCCGATAATAGGGGCGATGAATCCATGTGGCATATTGGTGACCTCTGCCGGAACTGCCATCTTGCCCGCGATATTTCCGGTCGCCCGTTCCGGGGGCTGATTTTCGAGGGGTTTTGAATGCGAAATGTGACTAAGCTGCTTCTGGGTGCTGCGACCTTGGCCGGTGCCTTTACTGCCACCGCGCCCGCGTTTGCCGATGACGCACCCGCCTGGGCGCTGTCCGGCTATGTGGATGTCACCAGCGACTATAAGTTCCGCGGCATCAGCCAGAACGATCGCAGCCCCTCGCCGCAGGGTTCGCTGAACCTGACCGGCCCGAACGGCTTCTATGTCGGTACCTGGGCGTCGACGATCGACTTTGATCCGGGCAAGTCGAGCAACCCCTATGTCGAACTCGACATCTACGGCGGCAAGCACACCGACCTGTGGGGCATCGACTGGAATCTTGAGCCCTATTATTACGCCTATCCGTCGGCCGAATATGCGCCGGGCGCGCCCAAGGCCGACTATTTCGAGCTGATCAACCAGTTCTCGAAGAGCTTCGGCCCCCTGACCCTGACCGGCACCTATGCCTGGTCGCCGGAACTGGCGTTCAAGGGCGGCGAAGGCAACTATGTCGCCGGCACCGCCGCCTATGCCATCAACGACTGGCTGTCGATCAGCGGCAATGTCGGCCACCAGTGGGCCGAGAATGCCAAGCTTGTCGGTTCGCGCGACTATACCTATGGCGATATCGGCCTGACCGCGACCTACAAGG
>CBIHOI010000054.1:0-12379 GCA_966211925.1 uncultured Hyphomicrobiales bacterium
CGCGGCAAAAAGGTCGGCTGGCTGGGGCATCACGATGGCCTCAAGCCGCAGCTCACCGTCCGCGAGCAACTCACATTCTATGCCGGGCTGTACGCCAAACCTGCCGATGCAGCAATGCTGGATCAGGTTGGCCTCACCCGCCAGGCCGAACTGCCGTGCCGCTATCTGTCGGCCGGCCAGAAGCGGCGGCTGGCGTTGGCGCGGCTGCTGGTGTCGCAGCGGCCGCTGTGGCTGCTGGACGAGCCCTTTGCGGCGCTGGACGCGGCCGGGCAGCAGCTGGTGGCGCAATTGATGGCGCGCCATTGCGGGGCGGGCGGCATCATCATCGCCGCCACCCATGAGCCGCTGGGGCTTGGCAATGAAAGCCTGAAGCTGTGAGCCCGTTCTTCACATTGCTCACCCGCGACCTGAAGCTCGCCGCCCGCAGCGGCGGCGGCGCGGCGTTGGCGCTGAGCTTCTTCGCGCTGGTGGCAACGCTTGTCCCGCTCGGCGTGGGCGCGGACCTGCGGCTGCTGGCCCGCATCGCCGGCGGAATCCTGTGGGTCGGTGCGGTGCTGGCGGCGCTGCTGTCGCTGGACCGGCTGTTCCAGGGCGACTTTGAAGACGGTTCGCTGGAACTGATCGCCCTGTCGCCGCTCCCGCTGGAACTCACATCGCTGGCCAAGATCCTGGCCCACTGGATCTCGACCGGCGCGGCCCTGACCCTGCTGTCGCCCCTGCTGGCGCTGCTGTTCAACCTGGCGCCCCATCCCACCCTGGTCCTGTTTCTGTCGCTGCTGATCGGCACCCCGGCGGTCAGCGCCGTGGGCGCGATCGGCGCCAGCCTCACCCTGTCCCTCAAGCGGGGCGGGCTGATCCTGCCCCTGATCATCCTGCCGCTGCTCAGCCCCGTGGTGATCTTCGGGGCGGGCGCCGTGGCCGCCGTGATGGACGGCTTCAGCCCCAATGGCGGGCTGGGACTTTTGGCGGCTTTCAGCCTGGCGGCGGTGCTGCTAAGTCCTTTTGCCGCCGCCGCGAGCGTGCGGCTCAACCTGGGTAGCTGAATGAACTGGCTGTTCCGTTACGCCAATCCCCACAATTTCATGCGCCTGTCGGGCGTGGTGTTGCCGTTCACCGCCGTCGCCACGGTCATCACATTGGCGCTGGGCCTGTATCTGGGTTTTGCCGCGCCGCCCGACTATCAGCAGGGCCGCACGGTGCTGATCATGTTCGTCCATGTCCCCGCTGCCACCGCTGCCGAGCTGGCCTATGGCGCCATCGCCGTTTGTTCGCTGCTGTCGCTGGTGTGGCGCCATCCCCTGTCCGACACGGCGGCGCGCGCCGCGGCACCGCTGGGCGCGATCTTCACGGCGCTGGGGCTGGTGACGGGCGCGCTGTGGGGCAAGCCGATGTGGGGCACCTATTGGGTGTGGGATGCGCGGCTGACCAGCTTCCTGCTGCTGCTGTTCCTGTACCTGGGCTACATGGCGTTGTGGAACGCCATCGAAGACGAGACCCGCGCGGCACGCGCCGCCGCCATCCTGGCGCTGGTGGGGGCGGTGAACATTCCCATCATCAAATTCTCGGTGGAATGGTGGAGCACCTTGCACCAGGGCGAAAGCATCGTTTCGGGCAAGCTGGCGCCGGTATTCCTGACGCCGCTGCTGCTGATGATGAGCGCCTATGCGCTGCTGTTCGCGACTCTGTGGATGGTGCGCATCCGCACCGCCATCATCGAGCGCCGGGCCCGTGGCCTGATGCAGGGAGGCGCGGCATGAATTTCGACCTGGGCGAATATGCGTCCTATATCGGCCCCGCCTATGCCCTGACGATCCTGGCGCTGGGCGGCATGACCGTCTGGGCCATGGCGGGATGGCGCGCGGCGAAGAAAAAGCTGGCCGCCCTGGAATCGCGCAAATGAAGCGCTGGATTTACATCCTGCCCATCGCGGGTTTTGCGGTGCTGGCCTTTTTCCTGTTCCGCAGCCTGTGGTCGCCGGCGCCTGACATCATTCCGTCTGCCCTGCTGGACAAGCCGGCGCCGCAACTGGTGCTGCCGGCGCTGGACGAACAGACCACGGCCTTCACCTCGGCCGATTTGCGGGCCGGCCATGTCACGGTGGTCAATGTCTTTGCCAGCTGGTGCGCGCCCTGCCGCACCGAGGCGCCGGCGCTGATGGCGCTGGCCCAGGTGCCGGGCGTGGCGCTCTACGGCATGACCCAGAAGGACAAGCCCGCCGCCACCCGCGCCTTCCTGGACGAGGTCGGCAATCCCTTTGCCAAGATCGCGCGCGACGATGACGGCCGCGCCTCCATCGAATGGGGCGTCTACGGCGTGCCGGAGACCTATGTGGTGGATGGCAAGGGCGTGCTGCGCTTCAAATATGTCGGCGGGCTGACGCAAGGCGTGCTGGAACAGCAGATCCTGCCGGCGATCCGGTCGCTGCAGGCCGCGCGTTAGGACTTTCCTAACCCTGTTTTGTCAGGGTCGGTCCATGCAAGTCAGCGCCACATTGATTGCCGCCCAGCAGGCCGCCCGCGAGGCGCGGACGCGGCTGCAGGTGCCGCAGGCCCAGACACAGGCACCGCAATTCGCCGCCGCGCTGGAAAAGACGACAGGCGTTTCGGGTGCCTTCGCGCCCCTGCCGCTGAAACAGACGGCGCCGGCGGCCCAGACTGCCGCGCCCCAGCCGCAGCAGGCGCCCGCAGCGTCTGGCCGCATGGGCCAGCACATCAATATCCTGGTTTAGAAACGACAGGGAGTGGGATGGAGGGCCGGTCCGGCCGCTCGCTCAAGCTCGCGGCGTTCATCGCTTTCGCAGGTCCACTGGACCTGCTCACGCGCTTAAGCGCGCCGCTCTTCACCCACCTATTTTGCGCCGACGCAGGTTGCGGCGGGGCTTGGAAGCGCCGTCGCCGTCGAGTTGCTCGGCGGCCTGGGCGATCTGGGACAGGGCTTTCACGAATTTCTGGCGTTCGGGCAGGGGCAGGGCCTCCAGCAGCGCGCGTTCGGCGCGGTCGGCGGCATTGCGCGCCGCGCGCAGCGCCTTGCGGCCGGGTGCGCTGATGGCCACGGCATTGGCGCGCTGGTCTTCTTCCGTGCGCTCGCGCGACAGCAGACCCTTTTCCAGCATCCGGCGCACCATTTCGGCGAGCGTCGAACGATCGATGCCGGTGATCTCCACCAGCGCGGTCTGGCTGGCGCCGTCATTCTGTTCCAGCGCGCACAGCAGCGTGAATTGCTGCTTGGTCAGTTCCTTGCCACCGGCTTCGCGCGCATAGAGGTCGCCATAGAATTGCTGGCAGCGGCGGATCAGGTGAGAGGGCGCTTCGGAAAGGTCAAAGCCATTTCCCGCGCCGCGCCGCCCTTTCAACATGCCATGACCCCCAGAAATCTGTTGTGCTAATCGCTCTGCCCGCATCGCGCTCCGTGCTGCGCCCTTGCGTGGGTGCATGACGTTTGCGGCGTCGCGGGAGGGCCAGTTAAATCGGTTTTGCACGCCGATGTCCATGCGCAAAATTTTTCGAAAGTGATATTGCAAAGACGCGGCGCTTGAGGTTCGGCGGCATTGTGATCGGATGTCATGCGCAAGGGCGCATGGCCTTGCGCCGATACGAAACACTAAGCGTGGTATGGCGACCACGCTCTGCTACATCACATGTTGCAGGCCATCATGCCGCTTGCGGAAAATAGTCCGCGCGCGGTGCGATCGGCGCATCATTCTTGCGTGTTTTTTCCGCCGCCTGCCTGATGCCGCAGCACCAGTGGCGTCTGTGCAAGCGCGAAAAGAAAAATCAGGGGAATGATGCCCCACACCTTGAACGACACCCAGGTATCGGTCGTGGTCATGCGCCACACCGTCTCGTTGACCACCGCCAGCGCCAGGAAAAACAGGCCCCACCGCACAGTCAGTGTCTTCCAGCCGCGATCGCTCAGCTCGAACGCCTGGGCAAAAACATATTTGATGAAAAGGCGGTTGAAGCGCAGGCCGCCCAGCAGCACGGCGCCGAAGAAGCCATAGAGTACGGTGGGTTTCATCTTGATGAAGACGTCGTTCTTCAGATACAGCGTCAGCCCGCCGAACACGATGACCAGCGCGGCCGTGAACAGGGGCATGGGCGACAGTCTTTTTTCCAGCAGCCAGCCGATCAGGAGCGCCGCCAGGATCGCCGCCATGAAGGCGGCAGTGGCGCCGAAGATGCCCAGATGCTTGAAGGCTGCAAAAAATATGAGCAGCGGCCCCAGGTCCAGCGCCAGGCGGCGTATCTGCGGGTTCATGTCTGTTCTCCTGCCAGCCCGACGAGAGCATTGGCGAAATCGGTGGCGACAAAGGGCTGCAAGTCGTCCTCGCCTTCCCCCACCCCTATGTAATGCACTGGCAGGCCAAACCGCGCCGCCAGCGCCACCAGGATGCCGCCCTTGGCGGTGCCGTCCAGCTTGGTCATGACCAGGCCGGTCAGCGGCACCGACTGGCCAAAGGCTTCCACCTGGCTTAGCGCGTTCTGGCCGGTGGTGGCGTCCAGCACCAGCAGCACGGCATGGGGGGCAGAGGCATCCAGCTTCTTGATGACGCGGGCGATCTTTTCCAGCTCGGCCATCAGCCCGGCCTTGTTCTGCAGGCGCCCCGCCGTGTCGATCAGGAGCACGTCGCTGCCATTGGCGCGCGCCTTCTCCAAGGCTTCGAAGGCGAGTCCCGCGGCGTCGCCGCCCTGCTTGCCGGCGACGAACTGGGCCTTGCTGCGATCGGCCCAGACGCGAAGCTGCTCGATGGCGGCGGCGCGGAAGGTGTCGCCGGCCGCCAGTGTGACTTTCGCACCGCTTTCGGTGAGGCGCTTGGCCAGCTTGCCGATGGTGGTGGTCTTGCCGGTGCCGTTGACGCCGGCGACCAAAATGACGAACGGCTTGGCATCGCCTTCGGTGACCAGCGGCTTCTGGATTGGTGCCAGGATGGCAGCGATTTCTGCCGCCAGCACGGCGCGCAGTTCGGGGCCGGAGATTTCGGCGTCATAGCGGCCCTTGGCGACGGCGGCGGCGAGCTTCCTGGCCTGGGCCGCGCCCATGTCGGCCTTGATAAGCGCTTCTTCCAGCTCCGCCACGGCGTCGGCGTCGAGTTTCTTCTTCGTCAGGACTGCGCCAAGGCCGGTCTTGGAAAGACTGGTCTTCAGCCGCTCCAGGAAGGTGGGCGGCGGCGGGGCTTCACCAAAGGTTCTCATAGGGGTGCGCCGACAAGGCGGTCGCCGCTGCGGCCGGTAATGGCGACAGCCAGAAAGGTGCCGTGCGGGACGGGTCCAATCTCGACCGGCGTGAAGCAGGGGGTGCGACCGATGCCGCCGCGTTCCGCCAGAACAGTGTGGGTGGTGCCGCGCATGCCCTCCAGCCGCGCCGCCAGCGCCGCTTCGCCGCGCGCGCGCAGGCGTCCGGCGCGTTCCTTGACGAGGCCGCGCGGCAGTTGGGGCATGTTTGCGGCCGGGGTGCCGGCGCGGGGTGAATAGGGAAAGACATGCAGGCTCGAAAGCCCCGCATCGTCCACCAGCTTGAGGCTGTTCTCGAACATGGCATCGGTCTCGGTGGGAAAGCCCGCGATCAGGTCGGCGCTGAAAGCCGCGTCGGGGCGCATGGCACGCACGGTGTCGCAGAAAGCGATGGTGTCGGCGCGGGTGTGGCGGCGCTTCATGCGTTTGAGGATCATGTCGTCGCCAGACTGGGCAGACAGATGGAAGTGGGGCATCAGCCGTTCTTCCTCGGCGATCATCCGCATCAGCACGGCATCAGCTTCGATACTGTCGATGGACGACAGCCGCAGGCGTTTCAGCTCCGGCACCAGCCGCAGGATTTTTTCCACCAGCGCGCCCAGGCTGGGCGCGCCCGGAAGGTCGCCGCCATAGGATGTCAGGTCAACGCCGGTCAGCACGATTTCGGGATAGCCTTTTTCGACCAGCCGCCGGGCTTCCGCCACCACCGCGCCCATGGGCACGCTGCGGGAATTGCCGCGGCCATAGGGGATAACGCAGAAGGTGCAACGATGGTCGCAGCCATTCTGCACCTGCAGGAAGGCGCGGGTATGACCTTCGAAATGCTCCACCATCTGCGGCGCGGTCTCGCGCAGGGACATGATGTCGTTCACGCGGATCTTCTCGGCACTGCCGACGCCGAAATCGGCATAGGCCTGGCTGGTCAGCTTTTCCACATTGCCGATCACCGCATCCACTTCGATCATGGCGGCATAGGTCTGGGGCTGGGTCTGGGCGGCGCAGCCCGTGACGATAACCCGGCGGGCAGGGTTTTCGCGCTTAAGCCTGCGGATGGCCTGGCGCGACTGGCGCACCGCCTCGGCCGTTACGGCGCAGGTATTGACCACCACGGCGTCCCGCAACTGGGCCTCGCCGGCACGCAGCTTGATCGCCTCGCTCTCATAGGCATTGAGGCGGCAGCCGAAGGTCACGACGTCAAGCGTCATAATTTTTCCAGCTCGACCCGGCCGCGAAACACGGTGACGCCGGGGCCGGTCATCAGCACATGGCCGTCTTCCGCGCGCCATTCGATAAACAGCGAGCCGCCGTCCAGCACCAGTTCCATCCTGCGGTCGGTCAGCCCGCGCCGCACGGCGGCCACGGCGGTGGCGCAGGCGCCCGAACCGCAGGCGAGCGTCACGCCGACGCCGCGCTCCCATACCCGCATGCGAATTTTCGACCGGTCGATAATCTGGGCGAATTCGACATTGGTGCGGTTGGGGAAAAGCGGCGAAATCTCGATCTTGGGGCCCAGAAGCGTCACCGGCGCGACGGAGGCATCGGGCACGAACAGCACGCAATGCGGATTGCCCATCGAGACCGCGCTCACCGGCACGGAGCTGGTGCCGACTTCCAGCAGGAAGTTGCTGGTGTCGCGTTCTTCGCTCAGTGGCACCTGGTCCCATTCCAGGTGCGGCTCGCCCATGTCGATGGTGACCAGGCCCTTGCCGGCATCGCTGGCGACCAGCATGCCGCCCTTGGTCGACAGCTTCACCCGCGCCAGGCCGCGTTCGTCCATCAAAAGGCGCGCCACGCAGCGGCTGGCATTGAAACAGGATTCCGATTCCGAACCGTCGGCGTTGAAGAATTGTATGCCGGCATCGGCCAGGGCGCCGCCGGGGCGGATCACCACCACCGTGTCGCAGCCGATGCCGAAATGCCGGTCGGCGATCTTGCGGGCCTGCTCGGTGGTCAGCGGAATGGCGCTGTCGCGCGCGTCGAACACGACAAAATCGTTGCCCAGGCCATGCATTTTCAGGAAGACGGTCATGGGGTGGGTTATAGGGGGTGAGGGCGGGTTAGCAAAAGGTCCAGTGGGCCTTTTGCCCGCCCGAACGCCGCAGCGGCGCGCGGCCAAGCGCGACGCGAGGCAGGGGCCTGATTTTCCATGGACTTGAGCCGCCAAAAGCGCCCAAAATTGCGCGCCATCCCACCGGACCAGCCATGCGCGCCGCACTGGCCTTCGCCGCCCTGTTCCTTTTCACCGCCGGAGCCTTCGCCGTGACCTCAGATGACCCTTTTGTTTGGCTCGAAGACACCCATGGCGCCAAGCCGCTGGCCTGGGTGGCGGAGCAGAACAAGGCGTCGCTGGGGATGCTGAAGGCCGATCCGCGCTATAAAAAAAATTACGACTCGATATTGCAGGTGCTGGACGCCACCGATCGCATTCCCATGGGAACATTGCGGGGCGCCTGGGTCTATAATTTCTGGCAGGACGCGGCCAATCCCAAAGGCCTGTGGCGGCGGACATCGATTGCCGATTACCAGACCGCGGCACCGCACTGGGAGCTGCTGCTGGACGTGGATGCGCTGGCGAAGACGGAAGGCGAGAACTGGGTCTTTGCCGGCGCCGAATGCGGTCCGCGCGAAACGCGCTGTCTCATACGGCTGTCGCGCGGCGGCGGCGATGCGGTGGTGATCCGCGAATATGACCTGACGGCAAAGCGGCTGGCGACCGATGGTTTCGCGCTGCCCGAAGCCAAGGGCGACGCCAGCTACCTGGACGATGACACCGTGCTGTTCGCCACGGCGAAGGATGGCGAGACCGCCAGCGGCTATGCCCGCAAGGTGCGGCTGTGGAAGCGCGGCACGGCCATCGCCGATGCGCCGGTGCTGTATGAAGGCGAAAAGGCCGACGTGCTGGCGGCGACAATGACGGCGCACACAAAGGTGGGCAATTTTGCCTTTGTGGTGCGGGCGGTGAGCTTCTTTGAAACCGAATATTTCGCGGTTGAGGGCACGACTGTTCGCAAGCTGGACATGCCGCGCACGGCCGATGTGAAGGGCATGCTGGACGGGGCGCTGATCGCCACCCTGCGGGATGATTACACCGTGGGCGGCACGATCTTCGCCAAGGGTGCGCTGGTGGCGTTCCGTGATGGCAAGCCGCCCCAGACCATCTTCGCCCCCCATGCCCGCCAGAGCGTGGAAAGTGTTGCCACCGGGCGCGACAAGCTGTTCGTGGTGATCAACGACAATGTGATTGGCGCGGTGCATGTCTTCACGCCCCACGCCGGCGGCTGGACGGACAAGATACTGGCGCTGCCGGGCAGCGGCGCGCCGGACATCGTCTCGGCCAATGATTACGGGCCGGAAGCGATGTTCAGTTTCCAGAATTACCTGACCCCCACCACGCTGTATTTCGATGGCGGCGATGACCGGCCCAAACCCATCAAGTCGCTGCCGGCGCGCTTCGATGCGTCAGGACTGGTGACCGAGCAGTTCCAGGCGACGTCAAAAGACGGCACGAAAATTCCCTACTTTGTCACGCGGCCCAAGAACCTCACCGGCCCCGCGCCCACCGTGCTGTACGGCTATGGCGGGTTCGAGGTGTCGCTGACGCCCGGCTACAGCGCCAATTTCGGCCGGCTGTGGCTGACCCATGGCGGCATTTATGTGGTGGCCAATATCCGCGGCGGCGGCGAGTTCGGGCCGGCCTGGCATGACGCGGCGCTGAAAACCAACCGCCAGCGCGCCTATGACGATTTCGAGGCGGTGGCAGCGGACCTGGCGGCGCGGGGGCTGACCACGCCCAAACAGCTGGGCATCATGGGCGGATCGAATGGCGGGCTCCTGGTCTCCACCGTGATGGTGCAGAAGCCGGACCTGTTCGGCGCCGTGGTGTGCCAGGTGCCGCTGATCGACATGATCGCCTATACGCATATTGGCGCGGGGGCGAGTTGGGTGGGGGAATATGGCGATCCCGCCATTCCGGCCGAGCGTGATTACATCCTGACCTACAGCCCATACCAGAATGTGAAAGCCGGCGTGAAGTATCCGCCGGTCTTCTTCGTCACCGCCACCAGCGACGATCGCGTCTCGCCGGTGCATGCCCGCAAGATGGCGGCCAAGATGATCGAACAGGGTCACGAAGTGCTGTTCTACGAGAACACCGATGGCGGCCACGCCGCCGCCGCCGATCATCGCCAGTCAGCCGAGATGTGGGGACTGAGTTTTGTCTATCTGGCGCAGAAACTGGGACTGAAATTATGAGCATGCGCGGCTGGCTGTTGGCTCTCGGTCTGATGGTGGCCGGCGCCGCTGTTGCGGCGGAGGTGGACAATGATCCCTATCTGTGGCTGTCCGAAATCCATGGCGCCCGCGCCCTGGCCTGGGTGAAGACGCAGACGGAAAAGAGCGACAGGCTGCTGCGCGCCGATCCCATCTATCAGCGCACCCATGACGCTATTCTGACGTCGCTGGACGTGCAGGACCGCATCCCCAAGGTGATCCTGGATCATGGCGATGCCTACAATTTCTGGCAGGACGCATCCCATGTGCGCGGCATCTGGCGGCGCACCACGATTTCCGATTACGCGGCGAAGGTGCCGCACTGGGAAACCCTGCTCGATCTCGATGCACTGGATGCCGCCGAGAAGACCCCTTGGGTGTGGCAGGGCGCGGACTGCGCGCCGGGCGGCGATCTGTGCCTGCTGAAACTGTCGCCGGGCGGTGGTGACGCCGCCACCGTGCGCGAATTCAGCCTGAAGACCAAGACCTTCGTGGACGGCGGCTTCCGCCTGCCGGAGTCCAAGCTGACCGCCACCTATCTGGACAAGGACCATGTGCTGGTCGCCACCGATTTCGGGCCGGGCAGCATGACCAGGTCCTCCTATCCGCGCATCGTCAAGCTGTGGACACGCGGCACACCGCTCAGCGCGGCGAAGACGGTGTTTGAAGCGGGCGTCGACGACATCGCGGCGCGGCCGCAGGTGTTCCGCGGGCCCTATGGCAGCATCGCCGTGATCGAGCGCGGCCTGACCTTCTTTACCAACGAATATTCCATCGTCGCCGCCGATGGCACGACAACGAAATTGCCGCTGCCACCGGGCGCGGTATTGCAGGGCGCGACGCAGGGCCGGCTGATCTTCACCCTGCGCGATGCCTGGC
The DNA here is from genome assembly GCA_966211925.1 of uncultured Hyphomicrobiales bacterium. Lineage (GTDB taxonomy): Bacteria > Pseudomonadota > Alphaproteobacteria > Micropepsales > Micropepsaceae > Rhizomicrobium. The sequence goes on from CBIHOI010000054.1 coordinate 10,380, forward strand.
AGAAATTCCCTCAAGGTGCGCTGATCGCGCTTGATCCCAAGGCCGGCGCCGCCAGCCTGCTCTACGCGCCGAACGGCCGCAGCACGGTCGAAGACGTAAAGGCCGGCCGCGACGCGGTCTATGCCGCCATCTTCGAGAATGTGGTGGGCACGGTGCATGCCTTCCGCCTGAAAGGCGAAAGCTGGCGCGACGAAACCCTGCCGATGCCCAAGGGCGGTTCCACCGCCGTTGCTGCCGTCAATGACTGGGGGGCGGAGGCGCCGTTCACTTTTGAAAGCTATCTGACGCCCCCCACGCTCTATGCCACCGATGGTTCTTCCGCGCCCATGGCGATCAAGGCCCAGGCGCCGGTGTTCGATTCCTCAGCGATGGCGGCGGACCAGGCCTGGGCGGTGTCGAAGGACGGCACCCGGATTCCGTACTTCCTGATCCATCCCAAGGGCTCCAAAGGTCCGCTGCCGACCATCCTCTATTCCTATGGCGGCTTCGAACTGTCGCTGTTTCCCATCTACTGGAATGACGGCCACCGCCCGCTGGCGGCGTCGGCCTGGGTGGGGCAGGGCGGCGCCATCGCCATCGCCAATATCCGCGGCGGCGGAGAGTTCGGCCCGGCCTGGCACCAGGCCGCATTGCTGGAGCATCGCCAGCGCGCCTTTGACGATTTCGCGGCCGTGGCGAAAGACCTAGAAACCCGTGGCGTCACCACACCCGCGCAGCTTGGCATTGTCGGCGCCTCGAATGGCGGGGTGCTGACCACCGTGACCATGACCCAGCATCCCGAGTTGATCCGCGCAGTGGTCAGCCAGCGGCCGCTGGTGGACATGCTGCGCTATACCCGCTTCGGCGCGGGGCAGTCATGGGTGGCGGAATATGGCGACCCCGCCATTCCTGCCCAGCGCGCCATTCTGGAGAAATATTCGGCCTATCAAAAAGTGCGCAAGGGCGTTCACTATCCCAGCATCCTGTTCATCACCGAGACCAGCGACGACCGCGTCACGCCCATCTTTGCGCGCATGATGGCGGCCAAGATGGAAGATCAGGGCCATGACGTGCTGTTCAACGAAAGCAGCGAGGGCGGCCACGGCCCCGGCGCCACCAGCGCGGCCCAGGCGCAGATGTGGGGCCTGACCTATGCCTTCTTCGCGCAGAAACTGGGGCTCGGGCGAAAATAGCAAAAGGTCCCGCAGACCTTCAGCCCGCCAGATGCCCGATGGCGGCGGCGACACTCTGCCAGACGGATGACTCCGCCACCGGCACCACGGTCACCTGCAGCAGCAGCATGATGGCGCCACCGAAAACATAGACGGGATGAACTTTGCCGCGCGTGCGCCAGTCATAGACCATCGCGGCCACCCAGAGCAGGTCGCCCATCAGCGCCGGCGCGATGGTGACGAAGATCGGGGGCGCCGTCACGAAGGGCAGGCCTGGCACAATGACCGGCGGCAGCGCGGGCGGCGCCAGGAAGGTCAGGAACCAGCGCGCGATCGGGGCGCCCAGCATCGCAATCGTCATCAGCAGGATCAGCCGCTTGTGCGTCTCGCTGTCCCGCAGCTTGACGATCGCCAGGGTGAAGACCGGCACGATGAACAGCAGGCCGGAGATGCTGATCCAGGAAAAGGCGCGCACCGCATGGGCGGTGCCGGCGGGTTGGCCGGGCAACTGGGCCTGGGCGATGCGCAGCGAAACCACGGCCACAACGATGAAGACCATGGCAGTGACGATGGCGATGCCCAGCATGCCCCAGGTGCGATGGGCCAGGACCTTGCCCTGCGCCACCAGCCAGGTCTGGGTGAAGAAGAATACGACCCAGGAAAACAGGATCAGGCCGTGCAGATGGACAATGGGCTCCACCTTGAAGGTGCCGCGCGCCATGGGCACGAAATAGGTCGGCATGAAACCCAGCACGGCGATGGCCAGGCAACTGGCCGCCATCAGCATGTAGAAGCGGCGCGTGTCGCGCGCGCCGGTACGCATGGCAATCCCGCTCATGACAATCCCCC
>CBIHOI010000055.1:0-12300 GCA_966211925.1 uncultured Hyphomicrobiales bacterium
GCGTCGCGCGACGGAAAGCATGAAACGGCCATCGCCGCTGCCCAGGTCCGCGATCACGCGCGGCGGCGGAGATTTCGCCAAGGCGCCCGCCATGATGGCGGATTGGCGCATGACGGCATTGATGCGCGCCAAATCGCGGCGCGATCGCAGGGCGCGGGGATCATCGGACGAAAGATGGTCCAGGATTTCGGGGACCAGCAGGCGTCTCATCGCCTAGGCTGCCATGCGGAACATCATGGTTTCGGCGACCAGCCCGGGGCCGAAGGACATGGCGCAGCCCCGCGCGCCGGCGGCACCGCGGCGCATCAACCGGTCCAGCACGAACATCACCGTGCCCGACGACATGTTGCCGTAATCGTTCAACACCGAACGCGACGCCGAAAGCGCGTCAGCGGGCAACGCGAAGGCCTGTTCCACCGCATCCAGCACAGTGCGGCCGCCTGGATGTATCGCCCACAGGTCGATGTCGTTTGCGCCCCCTAGGATGTCGTCGCGATGTTCCGCCAGCGCTGTCCGGATGGCGCCGGGCACCGCGCCGGACAGCACCATGTCAAAGCCCTGCTCGCGGATGTGCCAGCGGATCAACTCGCGCGTGTCAGGCACCAGCGCGGCGCGGAAGCTTTCCATGCCGACGCCGACCGGATCGGAGCTGACCAGTGCGGCGGCGCAGCCGTCGGCGAACAGCAGGAAGGACAAGATCTCCTCCAGGTCGTCGGTTTCGTGGAGGTGCAGGGTACACAGCTCCAGGTTCACCGCCAGCACCCGCGCGTCCGGCTGGGAGCGCACGATGTGGCGGGCCAGCTTCAGGGCATTGATGGCGGCATAGCAGCCCATGAAGCCGACCATGGTGCGCTCGGCGGAAGGCGGCAGGCCGCAGCGCTCAATCAGTTGCAGGTCGATACCCGGCGCGGAAAAGCCGGTGCAGCTGGTGACGATGACATGAGTGATCCGGCTGCGGTCCTCGCCCACCAGAAGCTTTTCCACCGCTTCGACCGCCAGCACAGGCGCGCAGTCTTCGAATTTGCGCATACGGGCGGCCGTGTCGGGGAATGCTCCCATCCGGTAGAAGCCTTCCGCATCCACCGCACCGTCATGGCCGCCAGACCCTTCCAGAAAGGAATACCGGTGGGTGATGCCGCAGCGTTCGGCCATGCGGCCAAACAGGGCAGCCTTGCGCGGATCGCCCTGCAGCATCTGGCGGCCGAAGCCCAGAAAGGCCTGGTGCACATCGTTGGGGGGCACGGCGGTGGCTATGCGATTTATGAATGCGCCGGGCATGGGAACCCCTTTCTAAAGGCAAAGAGCCTAACGCCCCGATGAGGCATTAGGCTCCTGCTATACGCAAATTCAATAAAACCGGATCAGGCCTACCAGAGGTGAACGCGCAGGTCCGGCGCCAGATAGTATTTCTCGCCCGGTTTCACATCGAACGCCTTGTACCATTCATCCTGGTTGCGGGTCGGGCCGATCACCCGGAATTCCGCCACGGTATGTTCATTGGACATGGTCTGGGTCCGCAGGGCGCTTTCGCGCATCTTGGTACGCCAGATCTGGCCGACCGACAGGAAGAAGCGCTGGTCGCCGGTATAACCGTCCTTGACCGGCGCCGGCTTGCCACCCAGCGAAAGGTGATAGGCCTTCAGTGCAATCGCCACACCGGCATTGTCGGCGATGTTTTCGCCCAGCGTGTTCTGGCCGATCACATGCAGCTTGGGGTCGGTCTCGGGCAGCGGATAATAGCCGTCATACTGGGCCACCAGCGCCTCGGTGCGGGCCTTGAAGTTGGCCTTGTCCTCCGGTGTCCACCAGTTGGACAGTACACCCTTGCCATCATATTCGGCGCCCTGGTCATCAAAGCCGTGGCTGATCTCGTGACCGATCACCATGCCAATGCCGCCATAGTTCACCGCGTCATCCGCATTGGGATCGAAGAAGGGCGCCTGCAGGATGGCGGCCGGGAACACGATCTCGTTGAAGGACGGATTATAATAGGCATTGATGGTGGACGGCGTCATGCCCCACTCGGTCTTGTCGACCGGCTTGTTGATGCGATCGACATTGTAGTTCCACTCATACATGGCCGAACGCTGCACATTGCCGATCAGGTCGCCCTTGACGATGTCCAGCGCGGAGTAATCGCGCCACTTGGTGGGATAGCCGATCTTGGGGGTAAACTGGTGCAGCTTCTCCAGCGCCTTGGCGCGGGTGGCGGGCGTCATCCAGGCCAGGGTCTGGATGTCGGCCTCATATGCCTTCAGTAGATTGGCGACCAGGGCGTCGGCCTTGGCCTTGGCTTCCGGCGGGAAATAACGCGCGACATAGAGTTTGCCCAACGCCTCGCCCAGCTCGCCGTCCAGCAGATGTATGCCGCGGGTCTTGCGGTCGAGCTGCGCAGTACGACCGCCCAGTACGGTGCCGTAGAACGAGAACGCCAGATCGTCGAACCGCTTGGGCAGGTAAGCCGAGAAGGTGTGCAGGTAATGCACCGTCAGATAGTCGCGCCACACGTCCACAGGCGTGGCGGCGAAGACCTTGGCCAGGGGCTCGAAGGCGCTCTTTTCGCCGACCAGGACATAACGTTCCTGACCCGACGGCAGGGTAAAGGGAATATGGGTTTCCGACAGGAAGGCATCCCAGGGGAATTCGGGGGCCAGCTTCTTGAGGTCGGACACCGGCATGGGATTGTACATCTTGTCCACATCGCGGCGCTGGGCGCGGGTCCATTGCACCTTGGCGATCTCGGTCTCGACCGCCAGCACCTTGTCGGCGCGCGCCTGCGCGTTGGGCAACCCGGCGAGCGTCATCATGTCGGCGAGATATTTGCGATAAGCCTCGCGCGTCTTCACGATGGTGGGTTCGGTGGAGGTGTAATAATCGCGGTCCGGCATCCCCAGTCCCGACTGGGTCAGGTTGACGGAATAATTGTTGGGGTTCTTGTCATCCACGCCGACGCCGATGCCATAGATGCTCTGGGTAGCCAGCTTGATGGAGCCCATGGCGTGCGCGACATCGTCCAGCGTTTTCAGACCGGCGAGATAGGCCAGATCCTGCTGCACCGGCGCGAGGCCCTTGCTCTCGATGGCGGCGGTATCCACGAAGGTGTCGAAGGCGTCGCGCAGCTTGCGCTCATCGGCGGTCAGCTGGCCTTCCGGCTTCTTGTCCAGCCCGTCCACGATCGCGGTCAGGCGCTGTTCGCTGAGGATCTGCAGATCCTGAAAAGACCCGGTCGAGGAACGGTCGGCAGGAATCTGCGCCGTCTTCAGCCAGCCGCCATTCACGTGCAGGAAGAAATTGTCGCCAGGCTTCACCGCGGGATCGATGGAGCTGAGATCGATGCCCCATTTGCCCAGCTTGGGTGTCTCGACGGCCAGCGCGGGGGAAACGGCGATCAGGGCGCCACAGAGGAAAAGAAGGGCTTTGGTACGGGACATGGAATTCTCCGAGGGAACGGGAAGGAAGTTTAAGGGCGGGCTTGTGGCTTTTCCAAGGGGCCAGGCATGTCTGGCGACATCTCGACAATCACGCCTGGAGAAATTGTGCGATCGGCCAGTTTGGTGATCGAAACGGTCACGATGCTGCCTGCTGTCAGCAGGTTTCTGTCGCCAAGCGTCAGCGCGGTAATGGGCGTGCCAGGCACGACTTCCACCACCGCGTCGGCGCTGCAGGCCAGCGCACTGGCAAAGGGTGCAGGCGCGGCACGGCCTTCGCAGACGGCACGCTTGCCTGCGCCGTTCAGCACCGCGCCACGGTAATGCAAGGTCAACGTGCCATCGGCAGTGTCCTGCGGCGCAGTGGGTTCGACCTTGGTGACAGTGCCATTGACCAAGAGGCGGTTGTTGTCGGTAAAGCGCCCCTCACCCGTGCCGCGCAGCGCGACGGCATAGCGATAGACTTCCTGCGCCTTGAGCCAGCCGCCACGGCCTTCGACCACCGCCGCGCCGACATAATCGCCGGGCTTGATGTCGGCGAAACCGGATTTCTGGCTGGCGACGATTTTCGTCTCCGGCGTCAGGCTGACGGTGAGCGTGGCGGCGCCGGCATCGGCGGGCGGCGTAATTTCGCTTTTCAGCGGCACAGGCGGCAACCGCTCAAGTGTCATGACCGCGCCGTCAAAGCCGACAAGCCTGGCCTTGACGCGCGTCACGCCTTGGGCGTGCGCGGCAGGATGGAAAAACTGCGCCGCGGCAAAAACCGCGGCGCAGGCTATCAGGCGGTATGATTTCAATGACGCGGCTTCTGGAACTTGAGCATGAACTGGTTGGTCTTGCCCTTCACATCAGCTTCGAACACACGCTCGGTGCCGTTGTCGGCGGTGTTGACGAGATCCTTGCCTTCAGCAACCAGCTTGAAGCCCGCGGCTTCCACTTCCTTCTTGGTGGTGGAAACCTTGATGCGATGAAGCTTTTCGGTGACGTCGTCACCGGTGGTTTCGGCGGCAGCGTGGTCGATGATCACATAATAGCCGCCGGGCTTGAGCGACTTGAAGATAGCCTTGTTCACCTCGTTCACGTCCATCGCATAGGCGGCGTTGTGCATGTCGTGATAGTTCTGCGACGTCCACACCACATCCACCGGCTCGGGCGTCACGAACTGCGTCAGCGGGCCGTGGATCACGCCCAGATTCTTGTAGGTCTTCTTGAGGTCGGCGAACTGGTTGTCGGGATCCTTGCCCTGGTCCTTCAGCCGCTTGTCATACTGGGCGCCGAAATAGGCATAGACCCGGCCATTCGGTTCGACAGCTTTGGCGAAGATGCGGGTGAAATAGCCGCCGCCGGGCAGCATATCCACCACGACCTTGCCCGGGCCGATGCCGGCAAAGGCCAGCATCTGGGCGGGCTTGCGCAGCTCGTCGCGCTTGGTGTCGGCCTCGGGGCGGCCGCTGTCGGAAATCGCGGCCTTGATCGTGTCGGCCTTGCCGGCAGCCATCACCAGCGTGCCAGAGGCCAGCAGGGCCGCGCCCGCCAGAAACAGGGTTGTACGCTTCATCTTCCCACTCCCAATTATTTTGTGGGCGGGAGCCTAGCCAGTTTGCCGGCGCGGAAGAAGGAAAAAGGCTGCCTAACGCCTAGGCAGGGACTTCGATCGGGATGCCCGGAACGGTCTTGGAGGCATGGATGACCAGGGAGCTTTTCACGCTGGCCACGTTCTTCTCGGCCGTCACCGTATCGGTGATGAAGGACTGGAAGGCCGACAGGTCACGCGCCACGCATTTGAGGATGAAATCCACTTCACCCGACAGCATGTGGCACTCGCGCACTTCGGGCCAGCGCCGGGCACTTTCCTCGAAATGCTTGAGGTCGGCATCCTTCTGGCTGGCCAGTCCGACAAAGACAAAGCCGGTGACTTCAAAGCCCAGCGCCTTGCCGTCCAGCTCGGCGTGATAGCCCTTGATGAAGCCCGCCTTTTCCAGGGCGCGGATGCGGCGCAGGCAGGGCGGCGCGGTAATGCGCGCACGGCGTGACAGTTCGACATTGGTAATGCGTCCATCCGCCTGCAGCTCGCTGAGGATGCGCAGGTCGATGGCGTCGAGTTTTCGGGTGTCCACGAATGTCCTATTGAAAGGATATTGCGCGCCTGTCTTAACGCGCGCCCGGCCAGCGCGCAATAATATTTCTCGAATCGTAGAGTAACGGCCACAAGGGTGCGTCGAATGATGGAGACATAAGCTTATGCACCGGCTGGGCTTTTGAAGCGGCTTGACCTTCGGCCTCGCCATTACGATATGACATAGCCAGACCCGCGAAACCCGCAACGCACGCCCGACAGACCATGACCGCAAACACCCCCAAACATTCCAAAGTCATCATCCTGGGCAGCGGCCCGGCCGGCTGCACCGCCGCCATCTATGCCGCCCGCGCCATGCTGGAGCCGACCCTGATTTCGGGCATCCAGCCGGGTGGCCAGCTCACCATAACCACCGAGGTCGAGAACTATCCCGGCTTTGCCGAAGCGATCCAGGGCCCCTGGCTGATGGATCAGATGCAGGAACAGGCACGCGCGCTGGGGACCAACTTTGTCACCGACACCATCGCCAGCGTTGACCTGTCGCGGCGGCCCTTCAAGCTGCTGGGCGACAGTGGCGACGTCTACACGGCCGATACCCTGATCATCGCCACGGGCGCGTCCGCCAACTGGCTGGGGCTGCCCAGCGAAGGCAAGTTCCAGGGCTTTGGCGTGTCGGCCTGTGCCACCTGCGACGGCTTTTTCTATCGCGGCAAGGAGGTCGCCGTAGTCGGCGGCGGCAACACGGCGGTGGAAGAAGCGCTGTTCCTCACCAACTTCGCCGAGAAGGTCACCCTGGTGCATCGCCGCGACTTCCTGCGCGCCGACAAGACCAACCAGGCGCGGCTGAACGCTAACCAGAAGATCGAAATCCTCTACGATCACGAGATCGCAGAAGTGCTGGGCACCGAAGAGCCCAAGGGTGTCACCGGCATCACGCTGCGCAACACCGTCACCGGGTCGCTGCACGAACGCAAAGTCCATGGCCTGTTCATCGCCATCGGCCATTCGCCGGCGACGTCGCTGTTCCATGGCCAGATCGAGATGGACGAGAGCGGCTATATCACCACCGCTCCCGACAGTACCCACACCAGCGTGGCAGGCGTGTTCGCGGCGGGCGACGTGAAGGACAAGGTTTTCCGTCAGGCAGTAACGGCCGCGGGCATGGGCTGCATGGCGGCGCTGGAAGCCGAACGGTTTCTGGCGGGTACACATACCGGCGATCTGCCGGTCTAAGGGATTCGAAAGGGGGCCGTCATGGATTGGGACAAGCTTCGGATTTTCCACGCGGTGGCGTCCGCCGGCAGCTTTACCCATGCCGGACAGACCCTGGGCCTGTCGCAGTCGGCGGTCAGCCGCCAGATCAGCGCGCTGGAAGAAGAGATTTCCACCCCCCTGTTCCAGCGCCACGCGCGCGGTCTGACCCTGACCGACGAAGGCGAGCTGCTGTTCACGGCGGTGACCGACGTGCTGGGAAGACTGGCGGCAGCGGAAGAGGCGCTGAAGAACGTCCATGAAAGCCCGCGCGGAACATTGAAGATCACCGCCAGCCACGGTATCGGCGCCTATTGGCTGCTGCCCAGGCTGGGCGCCTTCCTGGCGCAGTATCCTGAGGTGGAACTGCACTTGGTGATGGACGACCGGGAACTGGACCTGGCCCAGCGCGAGGCCGATCTGGCCATCCGCATGCGCGCGCCGGTGCAGGCCGACCTGATCCAGCGCAAGCTGTTCACGGTTCACTATCACATGTACGCCTCCAAGACGTATCTCGCCGCGCATCCCGCGCCGACCACGCTGGAAGAGATCGCCGATCACACCATCATCGTCTATGGCGAGACGGCGGGGCCGGAAATCCGCGACATCAACTGGCTGCTGGAGGCATACAAGAAGAACGCCCGGCCGGGTGCCAAGGGCAAGATCATCCGCATCAACAACATCACTGGCATCCTGCAGGCCACGGAAGCGGGCCTTGGGATCGGCGTGGTGCCGGACTATGTCGCCGCCCAGCATTCCAGCCTGGAACGTGTGCTGCCGGACGTTGCGGCGCCGGGCTTTGACGTGCACCTGGTTTATGCCGACGCCTTGCGCCAGTCCAAGCGCGTGGCGGCGTTCCGGGATTTCGCGGTGAAAAGTTCTAAGGACTGGCAGTATTGAAAAGCGGCCGAAGCACATTATCTCTGTTGTGTCGCCTTTTCTCCCCCCAGAGGCGGCACTAGACCCCGCTCTCTCCCCCTTGAGCGAGGCTAAGACTGGCCGGTGGCGCGCCCTAACAGGCTGCTCCGCCGGCCTTTTTCTTGCGCCCTGCTCTTGTGCTAATGTTGCCGCATATTCACGGGCCATTTCGGGGGAAATTTCATGTGTGACTGCAAAATTGACAGACGTGCGCTTGGCAAATTGCTGGCGAGCGCGGTTGGCGCCACGGCGCTGCCGGGCGCGGCAGAGGCCGCGGACGTCACGGCGCTGGGCATCACCTGCATCGACTATCGGCTGGTGGAGGATGGCGTCCATTTCTTCCACGACAAGAACCTGACCAAGGATTACGACCAGGTGTCGCTGGCGGGCGCGTCGCTGGCGGCGGTGTCGGACAAGTTTCCAGCCTCCAACGCCGCGTTCTGGAACCACATCGACATCGCCAAGACGCTGCATCACATCAAGAAGGTGATCGTTGTCGATCATCGCGACTGTGGCGCCTACAAAGTCGCGTTCGGCAAGGACTATCAAAGCGAGCTTGCCGGCGAGACGGCGCAGCACAAGACGGTGATGGAACAGGTCAAGACCAAGCTGGCCGAAGTTCATCCCGAGCTGGAAAGCGAATTCTACCTGATGGCGTTGGACGGCACGGCGGCACGGGTCGTCTAGACACCCGGCTCGCGGTCGTACTTGACCCACACCAGCAGCAACAGGCCTGCGACCATGCCAAGGGTGATGGCGTGTTTGCTCCAGACCGGCCAGCCGTAATCGGCCGGCCGGAACACGTTCGCCACATAGAAGAACGCTGCCAGGAACAGCACGGCTACGACGCCGCCCTGCCAACTGGCGATGCCGCCGTCATAGCGGTCCTTGGGTCCGAACCAGGGCGCCATGCTTACGCCTTAGGCACTTGCGGAACGGACGATGGCGCAGACTGGGCTTCCGATCGTGCGGCGTCGTTCTTGGCCATGTTGAGGGCAAAGGCGGCGGCGCCGGGGTTCATCGCATCCACCATGGCGGTCGGCATCAGGATGGTGGCGCCGCGCTCCTTGGTGGTTTCATAGATGATGTTCATGGCGCGCAACTGAAGTGCCTCGGGGCTGGTGGCGTAGATTTTCGCAGCGTTGAGGAATTTCTGCGCCACTTCCTCTTCCGCCGATCCCAGGATCACGCGCGCCTGCTTTTCGCGTTCGGCCTGGGCCTGGCGACTCATGGCGTCCTGCAGGTTGGCGGGGATCGCGACGTCTCGGATTTCCACCGAATTGACGGTGACGCCCCATTCGGCGGTCTTGGCGCCGATCACGTCCTTAAGCTGGGCATCGGCCGCCTTGCGATCGGAGAGCAGCGCCGACAAGACGGAAGCACCAATCATTTCGCGCAAGGAGGTCTGCGCCACCCGCTGCACGGCGCTGACATAGTCGGTGATCTCCAATGCGGCGCGTTCGGGGTCATGCACCATCCAGAACACGATGGCGTCGACATTCACCGGCACGGTGTCCCTGGTCAGGGCCTGTTCGGCAATGACTTCCGTGGTGCGAATGCGCTGGTCGATCCAGGTCGCCACGGCATCGAAGATCGGGATCAGGATGAACAAGCCGGGGCCTTTCACCGAATGCAGCTTGCCCAGCCGCAGCACCACGGCGCGTTCCCATTGCTGGGCCATCTTGATGGAATAACCCAGGAAGATGCCGATCAGCGCCAGCACCACACTGATCCAGATCGGCATGTCGGCAAGGCGGGCGAGCGCCGCGCCGCCAATAAACAGGATGAAGACAACAGCACTGATGGGATTCATGTGAATCTCCTTTGCGGATGTGGGCGTTGTGGAAATGGAAGGCGTGGGAATGAGGCCAAGAGCTTCGGCGCGGGCGGCCCGGCTGAGGATGGTGGGCGGGCGCGCCCATGGCGACGTATTGGTCACGGGCGGCTTCTGGTCCGCGCCCGACTTCATCTGTGCCGCGATCCAGCGCCAGGCGCCGTACAGCACCAGGAACAGGATGATGAAGCGCAGCTTGTCGGTGATCAGGGCGGCGATGGTCATGCGCCGCGATCCGCCAGCCTGGCCAGTGCCGCGGCGAGGTCGTCGAGGGCGATGCCCTGCCCTTTGGCCTGGGCCGCCACCTGGAAGGCGAAATCCTGCACGGCGCGGCGGGTGTTGCGGGCCGGCGGCGGGGTGTCGGTGACGAAGGTTCCGACGCCGCGCTGCTTGGCGAGCACGCCGTCACGCTCCAGTTCGGCATAGGCGCGCTGGACGGTGTTGAGATCGATCTTCAGCGCCACCGCCACCTGGCGCATGGTGGGAATCTGGGTGCCGGGCTTCAGTACGCCGCGCCCGACAAGACCCAGGATCTGGTCGCGCAACTGGACATAGATGGGTACGCCATTGGCCTGGAGCGTCAGCTCGTTCAGCATCATTGTTCTAGTGTATGGTAAAACTCATACACTGGCAAGCGCTATGGCAGGGCCTTCAATGCCGCCCGGACGGCGCGTTTCAGGGCGCGGACCTTGCGGGACAGGGTGCTCACAGGCTTGGCGGCATTCCGGTTGCCGGGCTGGCCGCCGCGACAGCGTCTGGGTGCAATTCCAACGGCTTGCCGATTATTCGTTTTGATGAATTCGGTCATCCCCCCTCCCCCTGTGGCGGGGACAGGCGCTGGACAGGCTCGATGCGTTCCACGGTGATGCGCTGGCGCATCTCGGGCGCGGGCACCACGCCGCGCAGGCGGCCGATGGCGTCGCTGAGCTGGACGGCGCAGCCCAACACCTCGCCGATGGAATGCATATAGGAGCGGCGATAATGGTGTTCGTCCGCACCGGCCATGCCGGGCAGCACATTGTCGCGAATGATCGCCTGGCAATCGGCCATCAGGGCCAACAGCAGGGTTTCAGCGGGATCTTCAGGCGGCAGGAGTATCTGTTTTTTCATCCCGCCATGATGGCAGGCCTCGCGGATTTTTCGACGAGGACATGCGGCCGTGCCGAAACGGCCGCAACAGCCCGCCACGCCTGAAAAATCCGCTTCCGCGGCGCGGTGGATAGCACCGCGCTTTTGAAAATTCTGCCTAGGTCAGACTGTTACAAAAGGTCTGAATCCGCTTGCAGGCCTCTTCCAGCGCCTTGTTCGAGGTGGCGTAGGAGATGCGGAAGAAAGGCGACATGCCGAAGGCGGCGCCATGGACCACGGCGACGCCGGTGTCTTCCAGCAAGGCGGTGGCGAAGTCTTCGTCCGTCTCGATCTTCTTGCCCTTGGGCGTGGTCTTGCCGACCAGCTTGCGGATGGACGGGTACACGTAGAACGCGCCTTCCGGCTTGGGACATTCGATGCCGGTGGCCTGGTTCAGCATGGAGACCACCAGATCGCGGCGTTCCTCGAACACCTTCTGGAATTTCGGGATGAAATCCTGGGTGCCGTTCAGGGCTTCCACCGCCGCCCATTGCGAGATGGAGGTGGCGTTGGTGGCCGACTGGCTCTGCAGCTTGGCCATCGCCTTGATCAGGTCTTCGGGACCGGCGCAGTAACCGATGCGCCAGCCGGTCATGGCGTACGCCTTGGACACGCCGTTCATGGTCAGGGTGCGGTCATACAGGCCGGGCTCGACTTCCAGAATGGTGGTGTACTTGAAGCCGCCATAGACGAGATGTTCGTACATGTCGTCGGTCAGCACCCAGACATGGGGATGCTTCATCAAGACATCGGTCAGGCCCTTGAGCTGCTCGCGCGTGTAGCAGGCGCCGGTGGGATTGGAGGGCTGGTTGAAGATCAGCCACTTGGTCTTGGGCGTGATCGCCTTTTCCAGCTTTTCCGGCGTCAGGCGAAACCCGTCTTCCAGGCTGCATTCCACGACAACAGGATCGCCGCCGCCCAGGCGCACGATGTCGGGGTACGACACCCAATAGGGCGCGGGCACGATCACCTGGTCGTCGGGGTTGATGGTCGCCATCAGCGCATTGAAGAGAATGGTCTTGCCGCCCGGCGAGACGAACGTCTGCGACGGCTTGTAGTCCAGATTGTTCTCGCGCTTGAACTTGGCGGCGATGGCGGCGCGCAGTTCGGGGATGCCTTCCACCGCGGTGTACTTGGTCTGGCCGTCATTGATGGCCTTGATGGCGGCGGCCTTGATGTTGTCGGGGGTGTCGAAATCGGGCTCGCCCGCGCCCAGGCCGATCACGTCCATGCCGGCGGCCTTCAGCTCGCGCGCCTTGGTCGTCACCGCGATGGTGGGCGACGGCTTGATGCGGCCGAGGGAGGCGGCGAGGAAATCCTTGGGCAGGGGCATGGGGGCGGCTTTCGTTGGAGACGGCGGTGGATAACAACCGTGCCGGGGCCGGGCAAGGGCGCGGTGCGCATAACGGGCCAAAGACCTGCGGATAGGTTATATTATTGCGCGTCCCAAGGGGTGAGTCGCAGATGCGCAGGATCCTGATGCTGATGCCGCTGGTTTTGCTGGTGGCCTGTTCCAAGCCGGCGCCGCCGGTGGGCAAATGGGAAGGCGGGGCCGAGACCGGCGGCACCATCGTGGCGGCGCGGGTGGAGATATTGCCCAGCGGGCTGGTGCGGGTGAGCGCGCCGGACGTCACCTATGTCACCGGCAACCGCGAACAGATCAA
>CBIHOI010000056.1:0-12048 GCA_966211925.1 uncultured Hyphomicrobiales bacterium
GTCTTGCCCGCGATGTAATAGGTCTGCACATCCTCGGCCGGGCCCGACAGGTCCCAGTCGGCGCGCCATTCGTCGCTGGGCTGGTGGTAGCGGTGTTCCTCGTAATCGTCAGACAGCTTCTTGCCGGCAGCCTTGCCACCCACCAGCAGATCGTCGCCGCCGGCAGGACTGATGGCGGGGATGCCCAGCCTGGCCAGGCTGAAATGGTCGGAGCGGAAGAATCCGCCTTTTTCCGGTTCCGGGTCCGGCGACAGAATGCGGCCCTGGGTCTTGAGCGCCGCCTTCAGAACGTCTTCCAGTTCCGACTGGCCGGTGCCGGATGCCACCATATTGTGGGCGCGCGGCTGCGGACCGGCGCCGTCCAGATTGATCACGCCCACGATATGGTTGCGCGGCCACAAGGGATGCTCGGCGAAATATTGCGAACCCAGCAGCCCCTGCTCTTCCAGGGTCCAGAAGGCGAAGACGATGGAGCGCTGTGCGGGTTTTTCGTGGGCGAACTTCTCCGCCAGTTCCAGCACCTGGGCCGAGCCCATGCCGTTGTCCACGGCACCGTTGTAGATCTTGTCGGGACCGGGTGCGTTCGGCTTCAGGCCTTCATGATCCCAGTGCGCGGAATAGATGAAGACGTCTTCAGGATGCACTGCGCCGGGGATTATGCCGATCACGTTACGGGTCTTCATGTGGGTGATGCTGGAATGGGCGCTGGCCGTCAGCGTTTCGCCGGTCAGCGGCACCGCCTTGAACCCCGGCTTGTTGGCGGCGGCCTTCAGTGCGTAATAGTCCAGGCCCGCGCGCTTGAAGAGATCGATCGCGGTCTCGTGCGTGATCCAGCCCTGGATAGCGGCCTGCGAGGCGTTCTTGTCGGCGGCCTCCAGGAACATGTTGGCGCCGCCCCAGGAATCGCGCACCACCGGCCAGCCATAGGCGGCAGGTTTTGTCTCGTGCACGATGATGACGGCGGCGGCGCCCTGGCGGGCGGCTTCTTCATACTTGTAAGTCCAGCGGCCGTAATAGGTCATGGCGCGGCCCTTGAAGAAATTCGGATCGGGCTTCGCATCCTCGTTGCCGGGATCGTTGATCAGCACGACCACCGTCTTTCCCTTCACGTCCAGGCCGGCATAGTCGTTCCAGTGATATTCCGGCGCCACCACGCCATAGCCCACGAACACCATCGGTGCATTCGTCACCTTCACGTCGGGACTGGCGAATTGCGGCGTCATGTAGGTGACGTCCACGCCCAGTTTTGGTGTCAGGGTGCCCTTGGGAGTAGCGATGGAAAGGCTGGACGCCTTTGGGTCCAAGGTCAGCGACACCGCCGGCACGGACTGGAAATAGCTGCCATTGTTGGCGGGCTTGATGCCGATGCGCTTCAGCTCGTCGGCCAGCCATTGCGTCGCCGCCTCGCCGTTCTTCGTTCCCGGGCCGCGGCCTTCAAAGGCGTCATCGGCCAGCGCCTTGTCGCGCGATGAGATGTCCGCGGCGGTAATGTCGGGGCTGGTGGTGGGGTGACCGGGGTATGCCGCCAGGGCGGCGGCGGGCAACAGGGTGGCAGCGCAGAACAGTGCGGGAGCGAGGAAGCGGGTCATGGGAAACCTGGTTGGGAAACGCGCCAGCTTAACAAGCAGCCGCGTCCGCGCAACAGCGCTAATGCCCGTCGTCGGACCAGTGAGGCGGATCGCTGGCCAGCTTGATCACCCCGAAGGTCGCCCCCACCCTGATGAGGTCCGGGTTGGAACCGTTGCGCGGGCCGCCGGAAATGACGTGCGACTGACCGTTGAAGTCGCGAATGCTCAAGGTACCCTGCCAGCCGATGGTCATGTCGATGGCGCGGCGCTGGGTGTGGCGGCTTTCCAGGGCGGCAGGGAACTGTATCTGGTAGCCCGCCATCATCTGGCGGGCGGCGGCGCGGGCGTTCACGATGGAGCCGCCACAAGTCCAGTCGATGTTGACGCCGGCGCGCGGCGGCACGCCGTGCGGGTCCTGACCGCTGCCGCCCACCATGCAGCACCAGTGCATCAGGTAGGCGCGCTCGGGCGGGCGGTAGGTGTCGGCGATGGAGACGGAGGCGCCGGCCTTCGAAAGCTGCGAGAGAAAGGCGCGCACGGCGTCGCCGAAATCGGGCACCAGGTCATCCAGCGACTTGCTGGGCGCAAAACGCGCGCACCATTGCGGACCGGCAGGTTCGGACATCGTTTCAGCTCCCAGCGACGGCGCAGACTACTACGAGTCGTGGGCGGCAATGTCGGCCAGGACGGCGCGGATGGTGTGGACAGCGCCGGAGAGGTCACGCTCCACCTCCCGCCGCCAAAGCCGAAGGATCACATAGCCTTGTTCGTTCAAAAGCCGGTCGCGGGCGATGTGGACAGGCTGTGCTTTGCCGGGCTCACCATCCAACAAAGCGATGACGAGCCTGGCGTCATGCTCCACGAAATCGAGGATGAAAGTGCGGAAGGGCGAGCGCTTCCGGAAGCGATGACCTTCCAGCGCCTTCAGCCGCACCCACAGCCGCGTCTCCAGCGTATTGCGGGGCGCGAGCGGGCGCTTGCGCTGCATCAGTGGACGGCGGCGATCAGTTCGAACGCCTTGTCCATTTCATGCGCCAGGTTTGTGGTGCGCTTCACCGCTTCGGCGTCCTCGCCCCATTTCTCGGCCTGGTAGACTTCGTCGATGCGCGACATCTCGAAGGCGTGAGCCGCCGTGGTGTGGCCTTCGACCACCGCGAGGCCCAGTACGAGACTGCCGGTGATGGAGGCGATGACATGCAGGCCGCCCAGGGTGAAGGCGTCATAGCCCATCATCGCCTCGCGCAATGCCGCCAGCGTGTCCGGCGACTGGTCCACATGGCCCAGGCCTTCGGCGATGCGCATCTGCGCGCTCCAGCGCTGGCGGGCCCATGTGATGAACGGGTCCCAGCCTTCGCGCTGCCGGGCAGCGAGATCGGGCGGCTGATGGGCGCGGTAGCAGAGCAAGTCATTTTCGCCGAAGCGCAGGATAGCATCGATCACCGCTTCGCGGTTTGCGGCAACGCCATCGATCACGGTGTTGGCCAGCCGCAGCAGCGGCATGGAGGGAGCAAGGATGGTGTCGCCCTGCCCGCGCCATTCGGCGGCGATGCGCAACGCCAGCTCCTCGGTCGGCAGGACAAGTCCGTTGCGCGCGGGGGTCTTGACCGGCTTGCCGTCCAGCAGCACGGCGAAGCCGCCATCCATGGCAGCGATGGAGACGTCCTTGTAGAAGCGCTTCATTTCGATTTTCTTTTGTGCCCGGTGCTGGTGGCCTTGCGTTTCGCCTTCTGCATGCCGGCCTTGGCTTTGGGCTTTTCCCTGGACGACGGCGCATGCCCGGGCGTCTGCACCGACGCCTTTTTCAGTTCATGCTTCTTGGCCGGAAAGGGATGGCTCTTGTCATCCGGATTGAAGCCCAGGATCTTCCAGGTCTTCAGCATGTGCGGCGGCAGCGGTGCGGTGGCCTGTAGGCGGTTACCGTCAGGGCGCCCGATGTCGATGCTGCGGGCGTGCAGATGCAGCTTGTCGGCGATGTCGCCGCGCGGCCGCGCACCGGTGCCGCCATACTTGAAATCGCCCACGATGGGCGTGCCGATGCTGGCGAGATGGACGCGGATCTGGTGGGTGCGGCCGGTGATGGGACGCGCTGCCACCCAGGCGAACTCGGTTCCCGCCGTCGCCATCACGGCATATTCGGTGAGGGCCGCCTTGGCATCTTCGTCATCGCTGACGGTCATGCGCTCGTCACGGCCATGGGGGCCGTGGCCGCCTTCCTTGGCCAGCGCCGCCTTGATAACGCCGTGCTTCTGCTTCGGAACGCCACGCGTCAGCGCCCAATAGACCTTCGAGGTATCGCGCAGCGCCAGGCTGGCGGACAGGCCCGACGCTGCCGTCGCCGTACGCGCGATGATCAGCACGCCGGAGGTGTCGCGGTCGAGGCGATGCACCAGACGCGGACGGTCCGGCTTTTCATATTGCAGGCTGTCGAGCATGCCATCGACATGCTTGGTGAGGCCGCTGCCGCCCTGGGTGGCCAGTCCCGGCGGCTTGTCGATGACAATGACCTGCTTGTCCATGTACAGGATGCGGTCGGCCAGCGACCCCATGTCTTTGGTCGCCAGGGGATGCGGCGCGGGCTTGTCGCTTTCCCTGCTCGTTTTTTCGGGCGTCTTCAGGTTTTTCTGGGCATGCACCACCTGTGGCGGCAGGCGGATGGCCTGGCCCGCGACGACGCGGGTGCTGGTATCGGCGCGTTTGCCGTCCAGCCGCACCTCGCCCTTGCGCAGCAGCTTTTGCAGAAGGATATGGGAGACGTTGGGATGATGCCGCTTGAACCAGCGGTCCAGCCGGATGCCGTCATCGTCGACGTCTATGGAAACGCTATCAACCATAAAGTCCTCGCACCAGCCACAAGCCGCAGAACAGGGCGGCGATGGACAGGATGGCGGAGCCGACAATGTAACCAGAGGCCGTGACATAGGCGCCGCGCTGGATCAGCAGGGCGCTTTCCAGGCTGAAGGTTGAGAAGGTCGTGTAACCGCCCATGACGCCTGTGGTGAGGAAGGCGCGCACTTCCGGCGAGACATTGAACTTCAGGGCCAACAGCTCGGTCAGAACGCCCATCACCAAACCGCCGGTGACATTGACGATGAAGATGCCATAGGGAAATCCGGCCCAAGTCGGGTTCTGGATGGTGGATACGAAAAGCCGCGCCACGGAGCCTATCGCCCCGCCAGCCGCAACGCTCGCGACGATGCCCGCTTTCATGTCTCGTCCCCTGCCCGTTTGCTGCGCAGCTTTGACCAATATTCCAGGCGTTTGGCAATCTCGCGCTCGAAACCGGTGTCCTTGGGGCTGTAGAACTGCTCGCGGCCCATGTCATCGGGAAAATAGTTCTGGCCGGAAAAGCCGCCTTCGGCGTCGTGGTCATACTGGTAGCCCGCGCCATAGCCCAGGTTCTTCATCAGCTTGGTCGGGGCGTTGAGGATATGGGCCGGCGGCATCAGCGAACCGTGCTCCTGCGCCGCGCGCCTGGCGGCGCTGAGCGCCTTGTACACCGCGTTGGATTTGGGGGCACTGGCCAGGTAAAGCACGCACTGGGCCAGGGCGATCTCGCCTTCCGGGCTGCCCAGGAAGTCGAACACGTCCTTCGCGGCCAGCGCCTGATGCACCGCCTGCGGATCGGCCAGACCGATGTCTTCCACCGCCGCACGCACAAGGCGGCGGGCTATGTAGAGCGGCTGCTCGCCGCCCGCCAGCATGCGCGCCAGCCAGTACAGCGCCGCATCGGGATCGCTGCCCCGGATCGACTTATGCAGCGCGGAGATGATGTTGTAATGCTCCTCGCGGCTCTTGTCGTAGAGCGGCATGCGGCGCTGGACGGCATTCACCAGGCCGGCGGTGTCGAGCGGCTTCACCGTCTTCACGCTGGAGAGTTCTTCCACCAGGTTCAACAGATAGCGGCCATCGCCATCGGCCATGGCGCGCAAGCTGGCGCGGGCGTCTTCGGTCAGCTTCAGCGGTTCGCCGAAATGGGCTTCGGCGCGCTTCAGCAATTCTTCCAGCGCGGCATCGTCCAGCCGGCGCAGCACCAGCACCTGGGCGCGGGACAACAGCGCGCCGTTCAGCTCGAAGGACGGATTTTCGGTGGTGGCGCCGACCAGGACAATGGTGCCGTCTTCCACCACCGGCAGGAAGCTGTCCTGCTGGCTTCGGTTGAAGCGGTGGATCTCGTCGATGAAGAGCAAGGTGCCCTGCCCCATCCGGCGGCGCTGGCGGGCGGACTCGAAGGTCTTCTTCAGGTCGGCGACGCCGCTGAACACGGCCGACAGTTGATCGAAATGCAGGTTGAAGGCTGTGGAGAGGAGCCGTGCGATGGTGGTCTTGCCGGTGCCGGGCGGCCCCCACAGTATGATGGACGTGGGACGGCCATTGGCCACCATGCGGCCAAGCGGGCCTTCGGGGCCCAGCAGGTGGTTCTGGCCCACCACATCGGCCAGCGTCTGCGGGCGCAGGCGGTCAGCCAGGGGGCGCGGGGCGTCTTCGGCCAGGCCGCCGGATTCGAAGAGATCGGACATGACCCCTTATAACGCAAAAAAGCCCCGCGGAGGATTCCGCGGGGCTTTTGCGTTTTCAGGCCGATATTACAGGTGCCACTTCACGCCGACAGACAGGTTGTTCGAGGTGTTGCCGATATTGCTGAGGCCGCCGACATTCACGTCGTGGGCGTTCTGATAACGATATTCGGCGAACAGGCTGGCATCCTCGCTGGCCCGGTATTCCAGGCCGCCCAGGGCCTGCCAGCCCAGGACGGTCGAGCCGCCATGG
Source organism: uncultured Hyphomicrobiales bacterium (assembly GCA_966211925.1). Lineage (GTDB taxonomy): Bacteria > Pseudomonadota > Alphaproteobacteria > Micropepsales > Micropepsaceae > Rhizomicrobium. Next base: position 6,336 of record CBIHOI010000056.1, read on the forward strand.
ATGCCGGCGGCATTGTCGAAGTTGGTCTGGATGGCGCCGATGCCGGCGCCGCCATAGATGCTGAAGGGCGTATCACGGAACGGCATGTGATAGATCACATTGCCCATGTAGGAACTGGACTGGATGCGCGCATCGCCCAGGTTCGAGTATTTGGACTGACTGAACAGGCCATCGGCCTCGAGCGAGACGTTCGGCAGGTTCCAGTCATTCAGATAGTAACCGTAGCGGGCGCCGGCATTGAAGCCGGTGTCCATGTTCAGCTTCGTACCGTTCACATTAAGGCCCGGCGCGAATGTCGGCCCGCCGAGAATCGAAACATAGCTATCGGCCATCGCAAGATTCGGGGCCACTCCCGTGGCAAGCAGCATCGCGGCTGCGGACGCAACAACAAACTTTTTCATGATCAGTCCCTTTGCATGTGCCCCCCATGCAAATCACCTAACGCCATGCGATGCCATTGGTCGCGTTACAAGCGCGACAAGACGCAAGAATTGATCCACGGAAACAGGCGGTAACACTTCTTTGACAGAAGCGTTATTGCGGTTTGGCAATCACAGTTTTGCCGCGATCCTTAACGGCACAAATGTGATTATCCCTCTACGGAGAGACTGAGCCTTCTTCCGCCGCGCTCCACCACGATGTCCCAGTGGTTCGTCGCATTCAGCAGGCGCACCAGTTCCCCGGTGCGAGTGATGCTTGCGCCGTTGAGGCTGCGGATGATGTCGCCCGACTGGAAATTGTAGCGCGCGGCGAAACCGTTGGGACCGACCGAGACGATGGCAACGCCCCTGGTCATCACGTCAAGCTGCAGCTCGATGGCGGTGGCGGGCGAGACATTTTCGATCCGCGCGCCGGTCAGCGGATTGCGCCCGGCGATGGTGGCCACTTCGCGCGGCGGGTTTTCCGGCGGCAGCACAAGGGTGACATTGACGTCACGTCCCGCCTTACCGGCAGCGATATGCATCTTCACGCTCTCGCCGGCGCGATGGGTCGCGGTGCGATAATTGAGGGACTGCATGTCATCCACCCCAACCCCGTCCACCGTCTGGACCACTTCGCCGGGCTTTACGCCGGCCTTGGACAGCGGACCGCCGGGATAGACTTCCTTGATCAGCACGCCGCCGGGCTTGGCCAGCCCCAGGCTTGCGGCGATGTCGCTGGTCACCGGCTGGCCGCTGGCGCCCACCCAGGCGAGCTGCACGTTGGCGGTGGAGCCGGTTTTCAGGCCGCCTTCCACGCCTTCCACCACGCGCCGCGCCAGGTTGGCGGGAATTGCGAAACCGATGCCGATGCTGCCGCCACTGCGCGAATAGATGGCTGTGTTGATGCCCGCCAGCTTGCCGTCGGTGGTGACAAGGGCGCCGCCGCTGTTGCCGGGGTTAATCGCCGCGTCGGTCTGGATGAATATCTGGGAGTCGCCGGTCGCGACCTGGCTGCGCGCCAGGGCCGAGACGATACCCATGGTGACGGTCTGGCCGACATTGAAGGGATCGCCGATCGCCAGCACCAGGTCGCCCACCGCGACCTGATCGCTGTCGGCAAAGGGCACGACAGGCAGGCGCTCGCCCCTGGTGTCAATCTTCAGCACCGCGAGATCGGTGCGCGGATCGGCGAGCAGCACCTTGGCCTTGAACTCGCGCTTGTCGGACAGGGCGACCGTGATTTCGCTGCCGCCTTCCACCACATGGTTGTTGGTGATGATGACGCCGTCGGCGCGCACGATTACGCCCGAGCCCAGGCTCTGCTGCACGCGCTGGCGCATCTCCGGCGTGCCGAACAACTGGCCGAACAGGGGGTCGTTGAAGAAGGGATTGGTCTGGGCCTGGACGATGGTCTTGGAATAGACGTTCACCACCGCGGGCGCGACGCGCTTGACCACCGGCGCGAAGCTGAGCTGCACCTGCCCCATGGATTGCGGCACCGACGGCAGCGAACGTGGCGCCGACGGTGCCAATTTCTGGGTCTCGGGCGCCTTGTCGGCTGTCAGTGCGGGAAAGGCATACACGCCCACCGCGACCAGCGCCGCGCAGCCGGCGGCAATCGAAATCGTCTTCATCGGTCCTGGCCTTTTGATGTCTTGCAAAAGAGTCATGTGGCTCAAAGAAAAAGGGCGGCATCGCTGCCGCCCCAATTCTAGTGCCGAAGTTTGACGGAAATCAGGCTTCCGAATCCACGTCCACGGGACCGGAGTCCTGCCCCTTGGCGCTTTCGTCGCGATCGATGAACTCGATGATCGCCATCGGGGCATTGTCGCCGTGACGGAAGCCGGCCTTCAGGACGCGGGTGTAACCACCCGGACGGCCCATGTAGCGCGGGCCGATCACGTCGAACAGCTTGGTCACCTGGTCGGCGTCCTTGATCTGGGCCAGCGCCTGGCGGCGGGCATGCAGGTCCTTGGCGCCGCGGCGCGACAGGGTCACCAGCTTTTCGATAACCGGGCGAAGATCCTTCGCCTTGGGCAGCGTGGTGGTGATCTGCTCGTGCTTGATCAGCGCGGCGGTCATGTTGCCCCACATCGCCTTGCGGTGCGAAGCGGTGCGGTTGAACTTGCGGCCTTGATTGCCGTGACGCATGGGATTGGCTTTCTAAAAGATCAGTATTGGTCTTCGTAACGCTTGGCGAGGTCTTCGATGTTCTCGGGCGGCCAGCCGGGCACTTCCATGCCCAGGTGCAGGCCCATCTCGGCGAGAACGGCCTTGATCTCGTTCAGCGACTTGCGGCCGAAGTTCGGGGTACGGAGCATTTCCGCCTCGGTCTTCTGGATCAGGTCGCCGATATAGACGATGTTGTCGTTCTTCAGGCAGTTGGCCGAACGCACCGACAGTTCCAGCTCGTCCACCTTCTTCAGCAGCACCGGATTGAAGGCCAGGTCGGGCTTAGCTTCCTCGGCGGCGCGCTCGCGCGGTTCTTCGAAGTTGATGAAGACCTGGAGCTGGTCCTGCAGGATGCGCGCGGCATAGGCCACGGCATTGTCCGGCGTGACGGCGCCGTTGGTCTCAACGGTCAGGGTCAGCTTGTCATAGTCCAGGATCTGGCCTTCGCGGGTGTTTTCCACCTTGTACGAGACCTTCTTCACCGGGCTGAACAGGCTGTCGACCGGGATCAGACCGATCGGCGCATCTTCCGGGCGGTTGCGGTCGGCGGGGACATAGCCCTTGCCGGTGGCGATGGTGAGCTCCATGCGGAAGTCCACCTTCTCGTCCAGGGTGCAGATCACCAGATCCGGATTCAGGATTTCGATATCGGCGGTGGCCTGGATGTCGCCGGCCTTCACTTCGCCCGGACCCTGCTTGCGCAGCGACACGCGCTTGGGGCCTTCGGCATGCATGCGCAGCGAAATCATCTTCACGTTGAGCACGATGTCGGTGACGTCTTCACGCACGCCCTGGATGGACGAGAATTCGTGCAGCACGCCCTCGATGGAGATGGCGGTGACGGCGGCGCCCTGCAGGCTCGACAGCAGCACGCGGCGCAGCGAATTGCCCAGGGTCAGGCCGAAGCCGCGTTCCAGCGGTTCGGCGGTGATGGTTGCGGATTTGCCGGCGTCATGACCGCCTTCGGTCTTGAGCTTGCCCGGCTTGATCAGTTCCTGCCAGTTCTTCTGAAACATGTTTTCCTCATCGTTTCCCGAGCCTGTCGGACCAGGCCCATGCGTGCGACGGGGTTAGTGGGTACGTCCGAATACGAATTCTTTAAACGCGGCGGCGCTTGGGCGGGCGGCAGCCATTGTGCGGAATGGGCGTCACGTCGCGGATCGAGGTGACGACCAGGCCGACGGCCTGCAGCGCGCGCAGCGCGGATTCACGGCCCGAACCGGGGCCCGACACTTCGACTTCCAGAGTGCGCATGCCGTGCTCGACGGCCTTCTTGCCGGCGTCTTCGGCGGCCATCTGCGCCGCATACGGCGTGGACTTGCGCGAGCCCTTGAAGCCCATCATGCCGGCCGAGGACCAGCTGATGGCATTACCCTGCGGATCGGTGATGGTGACGATGGTGTTGTTGAAGGTGGCGGCGACATGCGCCACGCCGACGACAACGTTCTTCTTTTCTTTCTTGCGGGCGCGGGGCGCCTTGCCCTTGGCTTCGGCCATGTTACTTGGTCACTTTCTTCTTGCCGGCGATGGCCTTGGCAGGCCCCTTGCGGGTGCGGGCATTGGTGTGGGTGCGCTGACCGCGGACGGGCAGGCTCTTGCGATGACGCAGGCCGCGATAACAGCCCAGGTCCATCAGGCGCTTGATGTTCATGGCGACGTCGCGGCGCAGATCGCCTTCGACCAGGAAATCGCGGTCGATGACTTCGCGGATCTGGATGGTCTCCGATTCCGTCAGGTCGCTGATGCGGCGGGTCGGATCGATGCCCAGCTGGGCAACGATCTTCTTGGCGGTGTGCAGCCCGATTCCATGAATATAGGTCAGACCGATCTCGACTCGCTTGTTGGTCGGGATATTGACGCCGGCGATACGTGCCACTGGTTATGTCTCCGAAGGCTGATTAAGCCGTTGAGGTCGTTCGTTAAAACTGGTCCGCCAAGCCCCTGCCAAATCGGGGTCCGACGGGCGTGAAAAAGGCCCGGAAACCACGGTATGACAGGAAAAACTGTCGCGAGGGCGCGGATTATAGGAATGAGCCCCCTCCCGTCAACTCCTGGCCGGGATTTATTGTCGCATGCGTCCTATTCGGCCGGAACCCCGTCCAGAATCTTGGCGATCTGGGCGGTTACCGTCTCCACCGGGGCCATGCCGTCCACGGTGGTGAGCTTGCCCTGCCCCCGGTAGTAATCGATCAGCGGGGCAGTGTTCTTGTAATAAACCCCCAGCCGGTGGGCCAGGGTTTCGGGGGTGTCGTCCGAGCGCAGGACGCCCCCGGCCTTGATCCGGGCTTCGACCCGGGACAGCAGGACGGCGTCGTCCACCTTCAGTTCCAGGACCAGGTCGATCTGGCGGCCCCGCTCGGCCAGCATGGCGTCCAGCGCCTGGGCCTGGGGGATGGTCCGGGGAAAGCCGTCGAACACCGCGCCGTTCTTGCAGTCGGGCAGGTCATAGCGTTCGCCGATGATGCGGATGACGGTCTCGTCCGAGACCAGCTCGCCCTTGGCCATGGTGGCCTTCACGGCCAGGCCCAGCGGCGTTCCCGCCTCGATGGCGGCCCGCAGCATGTCGCCGGTGGACAACTGCGGCAGGCCACGCGTGGTGACGAGTATCTTGGACTGAGTGCCCTTGCCCGCCCCCGGCGGCCCGAACAAAACCAGGTTCAACGACGCGCTCCCCGCAATTTGGACTTTTTCAGCAGTCCTTCATATTGCTGCGCGACCAGATGGCTCTGGATCTGCGCCACCGTGTCCATCGTTACGCTCACCACGATCAGGATCGAGGTGCCGCCCAGCGAGAAGGACAGGTTGTACTTGTAGAACATGAATTCGGGAATCAGGCAGACCACCGTCAGGTAGGCGGCGCCGATCACCGTGATGCGCGTGAGGGTGTAGTCGATGAACAGGGCGCTCTTCTTGCCGGGACGAATGCCGGGGAAGACGCCGCCATACTTCTTGAGATTCTCCGCCGTCTCTTCCGGATTGAAGACGATGGAGGTGTAGAAGAAAGCAAAGAACAGGATCAGCGCGCCGTACAGCACCATGTAGAGCGGCTGGCCGCGGCTGACATAGGTGACAATGGTCTGCAGCCAGCCCGGCAGGTTCTGGGCGTTGAAGCTGGCGAC
>CBIHOI010000057.1:0-12038 GCA_966211925.1 uncultured Hyphomicrobiales bacterium
CTTAACCATGTCGGCGGCGCGGCACTGTATTTGCTTAGTGACCTGGCAGGTGGTGTCACCGGCGAAATTCATTTCGTCGATTCCGGCTTCAACGTGATCGGCATGCCGCCGACCGCGGATCTGAACGGATGGACACCACGGGAAAGCCAGGAGCATCCCGATGGTGCGAGTTCATAGTGTAATTCTGGCGGCGGCCCTGGCGGCAGCCGCCCCTCTTCTGATTTCAGGTTCCGCGTTCGCCGGTTGGAAAGAACAGGCCGCGCCCGCCGACATCGAACGGCTGGTACAACTCCCCCAGATTCGCGCCGAGGCGATTGCCGATGCGCAGCGCGGCGAAGGCCGTGGCGATTTCCGTGCCGTGCCGCGCCTGATGCAGCCCGAAGGCCGCGGTGTGCCGGCCGAGGCCCTGCTGGGCAACTGGCGCTGTCGCCAGATCAAGCTGGGCCGCATGACCAGCTACATGGTCTATGACAGCTGGTTCACCTGCAACATCCGCCATACCCCGTCGGGCCTGATCCTGCAGAAGGAAGGCACCCAGCGCATGCTGGGCTTCCTCTATCCGGAAAACGGCGCCTGGGTGTATCTGGGCGCTTCGTCCGCCCGCGGCGAGCCCTGGCACAATTATTCCGGCAACTCGCCCTCGCTGGGCGCGAGCGTGACACCCGACGACCAGATCGGGCTTCTGACCGGCATCGGCAACAACCGGCTGCGCCTGGAAATCCCGGCGGTGCAGGAGTCGCTGCTCGACGTCCTGGAGTTCGCCCGCTAATCTTGCCGCATGGCGGGGGCGTCCGACAAACCTTTGGCAGCGAAGATGCTGGTGAAAGCCGGCGACACCATCGCCACCATCGCCGCGCCAAAAAATTACAAGACCCTGTTGGGACCGTTGCCGGACGGCGCACAGATCGTCGCGCGCGCGCCGCGTGACGGCGCGTCCTGCGTGCACCTGTTCGTCACCACCATGGCCGAGCTGCAAACCCAGCTCCCCCGCGCCAGGCAGGCGATGGCCAAAGGTGGCGGCATCTGGGTGAGCTGGCAGAAAAAGACCGCCGGCACCAAATCCGATGTCGGCCGTGATGCCATCGTCGCCTTTGCCAACACCATCGGCCTGGACAGTGTGCGCGCTGTGTCCATCGACGATGAATGGTCCGCCCTGAAACTGGTGGCCATCTAGCCTCATCCTCAAAGGGAGTTCCGCCATGCGTCACGCGCGCAGCCATCGGGAACGCCATCTGGTGTCGCGCATCGGCTGGTTGCGCGCCGCCGTGCTGGGGGCCAATGACGGCATCGTCTCCACTGCCAGTCTTATCGTGGGCATCGCGGCAGCATCTGCGAGCAAGAGCGATATCTTCCTGGCCGGCGCGGCGGGCCTGGTGGCGGGCGCCATGTCGATGGCGGCGGGCGAATATGTGTCTGTCAGCTCCCAGTCCGACACCGAGCATGCCGACCTGGCCCGCGAAAAGGCCGAGCTGGCCGCAGACCCTGCGGCGGAGGAACGCGAGCTTGCCGGCATCTATGTGAAGCGCGGGCTGGATCATCACCTGGCTGCCCAGGTGGCGCACCAGCTCATGCAAGAGGATGCCCTGACAGCCCATGCCCGCGACGAGCTGGGCATTTCCGAGATCACCACCGCCCGCCCCCTGCAGGCCGCCATCACCTCTGCGCTGACCTTTTCGGCCGGTGCGGCCATGCCGTTGCTGGCCGTGGCGCTGAGTCCGCAGGCGTTGATCGTGTGGACGGTCACCGCCGCCTCGCTGGTCTATCTGTCCGTGCTGGGCGCCATCGGCGCAAAGACCGGCGGCGCCGGTATTCTCAGGCCCACCCTGCGCGTCACCTTCTGGGGGGCCTTCGCGATGGCGGTCACCGCCGGCATCGGCCTCCTGATCGGCAAGGCCGTCTAGGCGCGCTTCTTGGCAGCCTCGGCAAAACGCTCGAACAGATAGTGGCTGTCCATCGGGCCGGGCGAGGCTTCGGGGTGATACTGCACGCTGAAGATATCCTTGCCGTCCACCGCGATGCCGCAATTGGTGTCGTCGAACAGCGAGACATGGGTTTCGCTGACACCCTTGGGCAAGGTCTCGCGGTCCACCGTGAAGCCGTGGTTCATCGAGACGATCTCGACCTTGCCGGTGGTCAGGTCCTTCACCGGATGATTGGCGCCGTGATGACCCTGGCTCATCTTGCGGGTCCTGGCGCCCAGCGCCAGGCCCAGCATCTGGTGGCCCAGGCAGATGCCGAACACCGGCACGCCCGTATCGATCACGCCCTTGATCGTTGGAATGGCATACTCGCCGGTGGCGGCCGGATCGCCGGGCCCGTTGGACAGCAGCACGCCGTGCGGCTTGTGGCGCATCACTTCGTCGGTGGTGGCGCTGGCAGGAACGACCGTGATGTCGGCGCCCATCCCGGCGAGAAGCCGCAGGATGTTGCGCTTTACGCCATAGTCGATGACCGTGACACGGAAAGACGGCTTCTCTTCCTTCTTGTAGCCTTGCCCCCACGCCCATGGCATCTCGTCCCACTTGTAGGTCTGGGTCGAGGTGACGTCCTTGGCGAGGTCGAGACCCTCAAGACCGGCGAACGACTTGGCCTGCGCGATCAGCGCGTCCTTGTCGCATTCGCCCGACGGGCCGCAATTCACCACCACGCCATGCGGCATGCCCTTTTCGCGGATCAGCGAGGTCAGCGCGCGGGTATCTATCCCCGCCACCGCCGGGATGTTGTGCTTCTTCAGCCAGGCGTCCAGCGCCAGCAGGTTGCGATAGTTGGATGGATGTTCCGCATCGGCGCGCACGATCAGGCCGCGCACGGCCGGATTGATGGTCTCGATATCCTCGTCATTGGTGCCGACGATGCCGATATGCGGGAAGGTGAAGGCCACGATCTGGCCCGCGTAACTGGGGTCGCTCAGGATCTCCTGGTACCCGGTCATGGCGGTGTTGAAGCAGACTTCGCCGATGGCGCTGGTGACCGCGCCGAAGCCGGTGCCTTCGAAGAAGGTGCCGTCCGCCAGCATCAGGCCTCCGCGCGAAAAAGGGCTCGCCGCGTGGGCGGCGTTGGCTTTCGGTGCGTCGGTCATGGGAGGTCCTCGGATTTGCGCGAAAATAGGGACGGGGGGCTTTGCCGTCAACCAGAACTAATCGTGCAATATCAACGGGTTGGAATTATCCACCGATTCCCGCTAGGTTCCGCGCCGTTCAACCAGAGAGATTCCCATGTCCCTGCGCGCCCAGTTCACCGACGCCATGAAAGAGGCGATGAAGTCCAAGGACGCCAAGCGCCTCGCCGCCGTGCGCCTGATCCTGGCGGCCCTGAAGGACCGCGACATCGCCGCCCGCAGCGAGACGAACAAGGACCTGGTCAGCGATGACGACATCCTCACCCTGCTGGCCAAGATGATCAAGCAGCGCGAGGAATCCGCCGCCGCCTTCGATGCCGGCAATCGCCCCGAAATGGCCGCCGGCGAGCGCGAGGAGATCGCCGTCATCCGCACCTTCATGCCCGCCCAGATGGACGATGCCGCGATGAAGGACGCCGTGGCCAAAACCATTGCCGAATCCGGCGCCACCTCCATCAAGGACATGGGCAAGGTGATGGCCGTCCTGAAGGAGCGCTATGCCGGCCAGATGGATTTCTCCAAGGCCAGCGCGGCGACGAAAGATGCTTTGAGCGGGAAATGAGCGCGGTCCAGCTCGCCACGACCGATACCGACATCGCCCGCTGCTTCGATGTGATGCAGCAACTGCGCCCGCATCTGGCGCCGGACGTGTTCCTTGCCCAGGCGAAGCGCCAGCAGGCACAGGAGAACTGGCACCTCGCCTATATCGAGGAACGTGGCGCCGTCGCCGCCGTGGCCGGGTTTCGTTTCCTGGAATGTTTTTCGTCCGGCCGCACACTGTACATCGACGATCTGGTCACCGATGCAGCGCGCCGTTCCAGCGGTCATGGCGAAATCCTGCTGACCTGGCTGGAAAACCATGCCCGCGCCAGCGGCTGCCAGACCTTGTCACTCGACTCCGGCACCCAGCGCACCGGCGCCCACAAATTCTATTTCCGGCTGGGACTGCCCATCACCAGCTTCCACTTCGCCAGGAAGCTTTAGGCCGCCGCCCCGCGCGTCCGGCACATGGCCTCGCCCACAAATCCGGCCAGGGTTTCCACCGCCGCCACTTCGCGCGGGCTGATCACCGGCTTGTCGCGCCAATAGGCGCCGATCGCCGCCACGGGCGTGTCAAAGCCGACCGGCGCCATCACCAGGCTGCGCACAAAGGTCTTGCGATAGACGTCATGGGGAATGCGGTCGTCGGCAAAGATGTCGGGCACCACTGCCGTCTCCCCGTTCATCATCGCCCAGCCCGAGATGCAACTGGTCATGGGGAACCTTGAGCCCTTCCACAGGGGCGCGATGGCATCCTCCTCGACATAGTGGCAGTCCGAATACTCGCGCAGCACAAAGGTGACGCCGTCAGCGGAAATCACGTTGCGGGCGGCGGTGCGTACCACCTCGATAATGGCAGCCTGGTCCGGCGCCGCCTCCAGCCGGTCGCGGGCGGCCGCCAGCAATTTCCAGCGGGGATCGTCCAGGGATTCAAAGGGTAACTGGTAACGCATCGGCCCCCTCCGGCGCTCTGCTCCTCGCGATCCTAGCCTCATCGGCTGAAAAAATCATGCACAGGACGCGGTACGGTATCGCGCCATGGCCGCCGGAATCCTCCCCCAAAAGCGGGGATTTCCCGTACAATGCCGCCATGCGCTATGGCGAAGGATTGCTGGAGGAAATCCGGCAGCGGACCGATCTGGTCGCGCTGGTGGGCCGCCGCGTCAAGCTGGTGCGCAAGGGCCGCGTCATGTGGGGCTGCTGCCCTTTCCATGGCGAAAAGTCTCCCAGCTTCAAGGTCGAGAATGAGCGCCGTACCTACAAGTGTTTCGGCTGCGGCAAGGGCGGCGACGCCTTTCGCTGGCTGATCGAAGTGGAAGGCCTCAGCTTTCCCGAAGCCGTGCAGAAGCTGGCGGGCGAAGCCGGTGTCGAACTGCCCAAATGGTCGCCGGAAGACGAGGCGCGCGAGCAGCAGAAAAAGTCTCTCTATGATGTCGTGGAACTGGCGGCGAAATTCTATGAAGCGCAACTGTTCGAACCGGCGGGCCGCGAGGCGCGCGATTATCTGAAGGGCCGTGGCCTCGATGGCGTGGCGGCGAAACAGTTTCGCCTGGGCTATTCGCCATCCGGCAACAACGCCCTGATCAAGCATCTCACCGAACACAATATCACCCAGGACGACATCATCGCCGCCGGTCTCGCGCGCCCTGCCGAGGATGGCAGGCCGATGCGCGACTTCTTCTACAACCGCGTGATGTTTCCCATCGGTGACGGGCGCGGCCGCATCGTGGCGTTCGGTGCGCGCGCATTGGAAGCCGATGCCAAGCCCAAATACATCAATACCGGCGAAACATCGCTGTTTTCCAAGGGTTCGCAGCTCTACAATTATGCCACTGCCCGCGCCGCCGCCATCAAGGCTGGCACCATCATATTGGCCGAAGGCTATATGGACGTGATCGCGCTGGTGCGCGCGGGCTTTGCCCACGCGGTGGCGCCGCTGGGCACCGCCTTCACCGAGGATCAGCTGCACCTGATGTGGCGCACCGCGCCCGAACCGATCCTGGCCTTCGACGGCGACACCGCCGGCGTCAAGGCTGCGCACCGCGCCGCGCACATGGCGCTGCCGCACCTGAAGGCCGGCTACTCGCTGCGCTTCGCCTTCCTGCCATCGGGCGAAGACCCCGACAGCTTCATCGCCCATAATGGCGCCGGCGCCATGACCTTGCTGCTGGACCAGGCGCTGCCGCTTTCACAGCTTCTGTGGCGCGCCGAAACCGAGGGCAAGGATCTCAGCACCCCCGAACGCCGCGCCGGGCTGGAGCACAGCCTGAAGGAGATCGTGGACCGCATCACCGACGCCAAGGTCGCCGACTATTACCGCCGCGGCTTCGACCAGCTTGTGTTCGACAGCTTCAAGAAACGGCCCCAAGCGCGGCAGGCCAACTCTCGCGGCCCGGCCCGTCCGCAAGCGCGGGGACGCGGCGACTTCAAGCAGCCCCGCCCCGCCATGGGCTCGGCCGAGGCTGTCTCCCCCGTTCTGCGCGACAACCGACTGGTCCGGGCCGTCGCGGCGGGGGCGCGGGAGGCCAAGGAACGGGAGATTGGCCGCATGTTGGTGGCCGAACCGGACCTGGCCCTGCGCCATGCCGAGGTGCTGGCGGAACTTACCTTCCAGGACGCCCAACTTGACTCATTGCGGCGAGAACTTCTAAACCTCGCCGCCTCCGGCTCCGGGCTTGAAAAAGCAGGGGTTCAAACCCATTTTGCGCGTAAGGGAATGGCCGACCTGCTCGTTCGCTTCGCTCCGAGGGCGCCTCACCCTTACACCGTCTCACAGCCCGCCTCCGCCGATCCGGATGTGGATTTGGATAACGGATTTCTGAATGCCGCCAAAGACTTACGCGAACTGGCTGCTCGACCTTCTGGTCGGGTCGCCTAAGCCAAAGTCGGGAACCCGTCAGGTAAAGTCAAAAGTGACCAAAGCGTCTTCTTCCAAGAAACCCGCCAAGCCCGCCCGGAAGCAGCCAGCCAAGGCGGCTTCCTCCAAGCCGAGCCCGGCCAAAAAGGCCCCCGTCAAGCCGGTCAAGGCTGCGGCCAAGCCTGCCAAGCCCGCGGCCAAGGCCGCGCCGAAGGCTGCCGCCAAGCCCGCCGCGAAAGTCGCCGCCAAGGTCGAGAAGCTGACCAAGGCGCAGCTCGCCGCTCTGGAAGCCAAGAAGGCCCCCAAGAAGGACGAGCCCAAGCTGAAGGGCAAAGCTGCTGCTGCCGCCCCGGCCAAGGCTGCCGCCGTCACCCCCCTGCCGGTCAAGCCCGGCAGCAAGATCGCGCCCAAGAAGCCGGGCGAGAACGAAACCCCCGGCGATGCCGACAGCCCGCTGCTGGACATGTCGGATGTCGGCGTTCGCAAGATGATCGCCAAGGCCAAGGCCCGCGGCTATGTCACCTATGACGAACTGAACAAGGTTCTGCCGTCGGACAAGACCTCGTCCGAGCAGATCGAAGACACGATGGCGATGCTCAATGAAATGGGCATCAACGTCATCGAGAGCGAAGAAGCCGAGGAAGGCGAGGAAAGCGCGCTGCCCGTCGCCGCCGACGGCACCAAGGCGCTGGCCACCACCACCAAGTCCGGCGAACAGTATGACCGCACCGACGATCCGGTGCGCATGTATCTGCGCGAGATGGGCAGCGTCGAGCTGCTCAGCCGCGAAGGCGAAATCGCCATCGCCAAGCGCATCGAGGCCGGCCGCGAGCTGATGATCGGCGCCTTGTGTGAATCGCCGCTGACCTTCGAAGCGCTCACCGTGTGGCGCGACGAACTGAACGAAGGCAAGGTGCTGCTGCGCGACATCATCGACCTGGAAGCCATGTATGGCGCCGGTCCCGATGGCCAGCCCGCCACTGTGCCGCCGCCGGTGGGCCCCGATGGCCAGCCGCTGAACAACGGCGCCAACATTGCCGGCGTTCCCGAATTCAAGAAGCCCGAGCCGCCCAAGCCCCCGCCGCCGCCCAAGCCGGCCGAGCCCAAGGCCGAAGGTGAAGCCGCCGAAGGCGGCGAAGGTACGCCCGCCGCTGATGACGGCGATGATTTCGACGATGAGGGCAACCTGCCCTTGTCGGCGATGGAAGCGGCGTTGAAGCCGCAGGTTCTGGCCTCGCTCGACGCCATCGCCAATCTCTACAAGAAGCTGGGCAAGCTGCAGGACGCGTCGGTGGAAGCCGCGCTGGCCAGCGACGAACTCAGCACCGGCCAGGAACGCCGTTTCAAGAAGCTGCGCAACGAGACCATGGACCTGGTCAAGTCGCTCAAGCTCAACAACAACCGCATCGAAGCCCTTGTCGACCAGATGTACGGCATCAATCGCCGCCTGGTGGGCCTGGAAGGCAAGCTGCTGCGCCTCGCCGAAAGCCATGGCGTCGATCGCGCCGAATTCCTGAAGCAGTATTTCGGCAACGAGCTCGACCCCAACTGGGCCCGCCGCGTCGGCCGCCTGTCGGGCCTGGGCTGGCACGATTTCGTCACCGACGAGCGCGACAAGATCAAGGCGCTGCGCGATGAAATCCAGGCCATGGCGTCGGAAACCCGCCAGTCGGTCAGCGAATTCCGCCGCAACGTGCAGACGGTGCAGAAGGGCGAACGCGAATCCGGCGTCGCCAAGAAGGAGATGATCGAGGCCAACCTGCGCCTCGTGATCTCCATCGCCAAGAAATACACCAACCGCGGCCTGCAGTTCCTGGACCTGATCCAGGAAGGCAATATCGGCCTGATGAAGGCCGTCGATAAGTTCGAATATCGCCGCGGCTACAAGTTCAGCACCTATGCGACCTGGTGGATTCGCCAGGCCATCACCCGCTCGATCGCCGACCAGGCGCGCACCATCCGTATCCCGGTGCACATGATCGAGACCATCAACAAGCTGGTGCGCACATCCCGCCAGATGCTGCACGAGATCGGCCGCGAACCCACGCCCGAAGAGCTGGCCGAACGCCTGGCCATGCCGCTGGAAAAGGTCCGCAAGGTCCTCAAGATCGCCAAGGAGCCCATCTCCCTCGAAACGCCCATCGGCGACGAGGAAGACAGCCACCTGGGCGACTTCATCCAGGATCCGAACGTCGTCCTGCCGATCGACGCCGCCATCCAGGCCAACCTGCGCGAAACGACCACCCGCGTGCTGGCCACGCTCACCCCGCGCGAGGAGCGCGTGCTGCGCATGCGCTTCGGCATCGGCATGAACACCGACCACACGCTGGAAGAAGTCGGCCAGCAGTTCAGCGTCACCCGCGAGCGTATTCGCCAGATCGAAGCCAAGGCGCTGCGCAAGCTCAAGCATCCGTCCAGGAGCAGGAAGCTCAGAAGCTTCCTCGACAATTGATGGAACTGACACTTCTCAAGGGCAAGATCCACCGCGCCGCGGTGACCCAGTGCGACCTTCACTATGAAGGTTCCATCAGCGTGGACACCGCGCTCATGGAACGCGCCGGCATCCTGCCCCATGAGCAGGTCGATGTGCTGAACATCAACACCGGCAACCGCTTCACCACCTATGCCATCCCCGCCCCCGCCGGTTCGGGCATGATCGGCATCAACGGCGCCGCCGCCCGCCTCGCCCAGAAGGGCGACCTGGTCATCGTCATCGCCTATGCCCGCATGGACGAAGCGGCCGCCAAAGTCTGGCAGCCGCGCGTCGTGCTGGTGGACGGCAGCAATCGCGTAATCTCGGGCCATGTGGCCCCCACCCTTCGCATCATGGAAACATAAGAACCTCGCATGGCCGGCTTCAAAGAAACCAAGTTCAACGATCGCATGGACACCGCGCAGAAAGCGCGCGCCGAGATGCTGGCAAAGGCCAAGGCCCGCGCCGAAGCCGCCCGCGAAAACTTCGCCGCCAAGTCCGGCGAGCGCGCCGCCATCGCCAAGGCGCGCGAGGAACGCGCCGCCCGCCGCGCCGAGGAAAAGCGCCTGGCCGCCATCGAGGCCGAAAAGCAGCGCATCGCCGCCGAGGAACAGCGGAAGCGCGAGGAAGAAGAAGCCAAGGCCCAGGCCGAACGCGAACATGCCGAGCGCATCGCCGCCGCCGAAGCCCTGGAAGCCGAGCAGAAGGCCAAGCGCGACGCCCGCTATGCCGCCCGCAAGGCGCAGAAGAAAAAAGGCCGCTAAGGCGCGCTGATTTTTTCGTTCCCTTCAGCCCCATCCCTGCACTAAGCTCGCTGCGTGGATTGAGCTGGGGCTCTCCACACCCGCGTGTCGCGTAGAAGTTCCCGCTTCTCCCTCGCTCGACGTTGCAACAATTGGGAAAGGAGAGGGCGCATGGCGTTCGCCGAAGAAAAGAATTTCAAGTATCCGGCCGAGGATGAGTGCTTGGTGCGCCGCCTGGGCGCTGGCGTGATCGCCGCCTGGCCCAACCTGCCGCGCGAGGCGCAGGAAGCCATCTTCGCCGAAGCCAAGCAGGCCTGGGACCGCGAGCATTTTGTTTCCAAGCTGCCTGACAAGCTCACCGCCATCATCAAGCGCCGCCACGCCTGACCCCGTGCTTGGCGGGCGTCAGTACGCCTGCAGGATGCAGTACATCCCCGCGATGGTCGGCGAATAGCCGTTGCCCTCCGCGCAGATGAGATCCAGCTTCAGCAGCACGATCAGGTGCGCCAGCGGCACCGGCCCGCAATAGGGTATGCTGTCCTGGCCGATCCGCGTCAGGGTGGCGAATTCCGCGGGCGTCAGCCTGGTTTCCGGCGCGGTGGTCATGGGCGGCACCCGTTAACCGTGGAACGCGCATTGTTCCGCAAGTTCATGCGTCATCACCTTTTTTGCGCCGTTCTTCTAGGCGCAATCAGGCCGCTATCCTAGTCATGCCAGCGTCCCGAAGCCGGCATTGGCTTCCCGGGGCGCAAAGGCGCATAATGGATGGACGTCTGCAAAACAGGCGGAACTCAGGGAAATCCATGTTGCAGGGTGAGATCGAACGTCATTGCGAGTGCGCCCGTTGCGGCAAGTCGCGCGACTGCGATCTTGCGGAAAGGGTGCGCTGATGGCGCAGGAACGTCCCGGCGTCATCGAACGCGCCTTCCAGATCGCCAAGAGCGGAACTGTCGCCAGTGTCGCGGAACTGTCCGCGCAGCTCGAAGCCGAAGGCTATCCCAACAATGCCCATCTGCTGAAGGCGCGTTCCATCGCCTATCAGCTTTCGCGCATGATCACCGAATCGCGTATGTCCATCAGCGCGCCGGTTGATAACTAAGCGCGACAACCAAACGCGACGACGGATATCTCTCTCTTCACGCACAGACGCGCGCAATGCGCGCGCTTGGTGCGCAGCCGTACCATCAGCGTTCGGAACGCCCGGGGCCGCCGGGAGTTAGGTCCACAGCGCCGCCAACGGCAAAAAAATCATCAGGAGAGAAACATGCGCCTAACACTCATCACGGCCGCCGCCGTGGGCCTTTGCACGTCGCTTGCGTTTGCGCAGGCCCCCGCCATGCAGCCCGCCAGCAAGAATGGCCCGCAGAACCCCGCCGTCAAATCGATGGACGCCAACAACGCGTCCGCCCCCGTCGCCGGCGCCAACAGCTTCACGCTGGGCGAAGCCAGGTCGCATATCGAAGACAAGGGCTTCACCAAGGTCCACGGCCTGAAGAAGGACAAGGACGGCGTCTGGCGCGGCATGGCCATGAAGGACGGCAAGTCCGTTCCGGTCAGCCTCGATTACCAGGGCAACGTCAACAACTAGTCCTCACCGAACAAGGAACATCCCATGACCAAGACCATCACCCACGTCTATTACGACTATGCCGCCGCCCAGCGCGCGGTGGACAATGCCAAGGCCGCTGGTCTCGGCGACAGCGCCATCTCCATCGTCGCCAGCAATGCCGAAGGCTGGCACAAGCCGGGCAGCAGCGACGTCAATCCGCTGCATGACAAGGATCGCGACGGCAAGGACGATCGCGCCGAAGGCGCCGTCACCGGCGGCGGCATGGGCGCCATCGCGGGCGGTGCGGCCGGCGTGGCCGCGGGCCTCGGCATGCTCGCCATTCCGGGCGTCGGCCCGGTGGTCGCCATGGGCTGGCTGGCCAGCCTGGCGGCCGGCGCGGTGGCCGGCGGTGCCGCCGGCGGCATCATCGGTGCGCTGGTGGAATCGGGCGAAAGCAAGGAAAACGCCGCCCTCTATGCCGAAGCCCTGCGCCGCGGCGGCGCCATCGTCACCGCCAAGGTGTCCGACGACGAAGTAACCAAGTACAAGACCATCCTCAGCCAGGATTCCTATGACGTGCTGGCGCGCGAATCCCGGTGGCGCGAAACCGGCTGGAAGGGTTACGACCCCGCCGCCACCGCCTACACCGCCGACCAGGTGCGTGCGGAACGCGAAACCTATCGCCTGTAATCACGGCTTTTGAAAATGGATCGCGGCCCCGTCTGAAAAGGCGGGGCCGTTTTCTTTACAGCGCGGCG
>CBIHOI010000058.1:0-11911 GCA_966211925.1 uncultured Hyphomicrobiales bacterium
TGGGAATCTCGGTGAAGGCTGCCTGTCTGGCGCCGTTCACATTCGCTTCGCATACTTACGACGCATTTCACCTCCTGATGCCGCTCTATGTCTGCCGCCGCTGGGAGGGCACGCCCACCCCGCGCCATCACGCGGCGCTCAAATGGGTGCGGCCCAAAGACATGGGCGGCTATCCCATGCCTGCCGCCGACCTGCCGCTGATACCCATGCTGCGCGATCTGCTGTGAAGCCCGCCTAGTTCGTCTTCTGCTCCACCGTGCCCAGCGCCTCGGCCAGACGTGACTTCGCACTGCCGGGCTTCAGCGGCTGCTGCTGGCTTTCATGTGGCGACCAGCCGGTGAGATAGATCGTCTCGAACCGCGCCTGCAATTTTCCGTCATCGCCATGATGTTGCGCGTAATGCGCCAGCAGCGCCGCCAGCGTATCGCGCCGCAGCGGCGCGCGGCTGCGCTCGGTCATCACATTGGTGAAGCCGTGTGCCCTGAGATCGCGCACCAGCGCGAAGAAATCGCCATAGCGTACCGTCAGCCGCTCCACATCGGCGACTGGCAGGGCAAAGCCCGCCCGCTGCAACAATCCGCCCATGTCGCGCACGTCGGCGAAGGGCGACACGCGTGGCGACACACCGCCGCGCGTCAGCGTCTCGGCATGGCCGAACGCATCGCGCAGTTCGGCCAGCGTGTTGCCACCCAGCAGCGCCGCCACGAACAGCCCGTCCGGCTTCAGCGCCCGGCGCACCTGCACCAGCGCCCCCGGCAGGTCGTTGATCGCCTGCAGCGAGAACAGGCTGGCGACGACATCAAAGCCACCGTCCGTCATCAGGATTTCGCGCCCATCGAAATCGGCGCAGACCCATTTGCGCGCAAACCCCGCGATCTCGGCGGGAACCACGTCACCAATCCACAGCCCGCGCTCGAACTTCCGCACCACCGCCGCCAGCCGGTCCGCCAGGCCTTCCACCGCCGCCGCATCCAGGAAGCGATCGCCAGCCAGCCGCCGGGCGCGATCGCGCGCACGCAGGCTTGCGGAAAAGTCAAAAAGGGGCGCGCGGTCGCTGGCCATCCATGGCAGGATAACCGCCATGCGCGCATTAGCCAAAGCCGCTCTCGACCTGCTGTTTCCGCCGCAGTGCATGGCCTGCCGCGCCCCCGTCGCCGATCCCGGTTTCTGCGCCGCCTGCTGGAGCGGCATCACTTTCCTCGACGGTCCGGGCTGCGCCTGTTGCGGCCTGCCTTTCGCGGTGGCGCTGGACGGTGACAATCTCTGCGCCGCCTGCCTCGCCAAGCCGCCGGCCTTCGACAGCGCCCGCGCCATTCTCGCCTATGATGACGCCAGCAAGGGCGCCATCCTGGCGCTGAAACATGCCGACCGGCTCGACCTGGTGCCGGGCTTTTCGCGCTGGCTTGCGCGCGCGGGCAGGGCGGGTCTTTCCGACTGCGACCTGATCGTGCCGGTGCCGCTGCACCGCGCCCGGCTCTGGCAGCGGCGTTACAACCAGGCGGCGGAACTCGCCCGGCGACTTTCGCGGGATTTCCGACTGCCATCCGATCCGCTGGCGCTGGCCCGCAGCCGGTCGACGCCCAGCCAGGGCGCCATGCCCAGCGCCAAGGCCCGCCGCCGCAATGTGCAGCGCGCGTTCCAGGTTCCCGATCCGGCGAAAGTGGCGGCGAAACGCATCCTCCTGCTGGACGATGTGCTGACGACCGGGGCGACCGCGGAGGCCTGCGCCCGCGCCCTGAAGCGGGCAGGCGCCGCCCGCGTGCATGTCCTGACGCTGGCGCGCGTTGTGAAGGCGTCGGACATGCTTATATAGGTCTCGTCACCCGCCAGAGTCGCGTCCATGAAACCCGTCCGCATCTACACCACCCCGATCTGTCCCTATTGCGTGCGTGCCAAATCACTGCTGGCCAAAAAGGGCGTAGAGGTCGAGGAAATCGATATCTACATGAGCGCCGAGGCCCGCCAGGAGATGCAGGCCAATACCGGCGGTGCCCGTACCGTGCCCCAGATCTTCATCGGTGACACCCATGTCGGCGGCTGCGACGACCTCTATGCCCTGGAAAATGCCGGCAAGCTCGACCAGATGCTGGCGTAATTAAGGCCGCTTTCCCGGCTGGACAAACTGCGTGGCCCCCTCGAATAATGCCGCACAACAATCCGAAAAGAGGGAAGCCATGAAGAAGATTCTGCTCGCCGCCACCGCGCTGCTGATTGCCGCGCCCGCGTTCGCCCAGACCGCGCCCACCATCGCGCCGGCGCCTACCGCCGATGAAATGAAGACGCCGCGTCCCCCGCGCGCCAGGGGCATTCCGGTCGCGCTTGCCATCGAAGGCGCCGTCGCCGCCAACGCCCAGTGCCTGGCCAACACCTACAAGACCACCGCCATGATCACCGACAGCGCCGGCGTGCCGATCGTGATGATTGCCAATGACGGCGCCGCCGCCATCACCCAGCGCATCGCCATGAGCAAGGTGCAGGCCGTGCTCAAGTACAAGATGACCAGCGGCGAAGTCGCAGAAAAGGCCAAGACCGATGCCGCGCTGGCGGCCGAGATCAAGGCCAATCCCATGATCGAAACCGCCCGCCAGGGCGCCGTGCCGCTGATGGTCGGCTCGGACCTGGTCGGCGTCTTCGCCGTCTCCGGCGCGCCGGGCGGCGACAAGGACGAAGTCTGCGTCCGCGCCGGCATGGCCAAGATCGCCGATCGCATCAAGTAGGATGGCAGCATTCCTGGCGGCCTGCGTTCAACTGCGCTCCAGCGACGACGTGGCGGAGAACATCTCCGAAACTGTCAGGCTGGTGCGGGACGCAGCCGCCCGGGGCGCCAGCTTCATTGCGACGCCCGAGAACACGACCCTGATGGCGCCCGACGCGGGCGCCAAGCTGGCGTCCAGCTATGACGAGGCGCACGACCCCGCACTGCCTGTGTTCACGGCGCTGGCTGGGGAACTGAAGGTCTGGCTGTTGATCGGCTCGCTGGCCATCAAGGTTTCGGACACCAAGACCGCCAATCGCAGCTTCCTGATTTCGCCGGACGGGCAGGTCACGGCGCGCTACAGCAAGATCCACCTGTTCGATGTCGAACTCGCCGGTGGCGAGGCCTATCGCGAGTCCAACACTGTGGCGGGCGGCAGTGAGGCCGTGCTGGCCGATACCCCCTGGGGCAAGGTGGGGCTCACCATCTGCTACGACATGCGCTTTCCGCAGCTTTACCAGAAGCTCGCCAGGGCAGGGGCCTTCCTCATCACCGTGCCGTCAGCCTTCACCGTGCCCACCGGCAAGGCGCACTGGCATGTTCTGCTGCGCGCCCGCGCCATCGAGAATGGCTGCTTCATTCTGGCGCCCGCGCAGGGCGGCACCCATGCCAATGGCCGCAAGACCTATGGCCACAGCCTCATCGTGGCGCCCTGGGGAGAGATATTGGCGGAAGCGGGCGACGAACCCGGCGTCATCATCGCCGACATCGACCCGGAACTTTCGCGGGACGCGCGGGCAAAAGTTCCCAACCTGCAACATGGCCGCGAGTTCGCGGGACCATAACCCTCATCACTGTTGGGTCTTGCGAATCGTCCGCGTCCGAACCATTCTGATCCGGCAGCCTGGGGGCAGGCTGGAATGGAGCTTTCAAGGTGATTGCGTATTCGCTTCGTTGCCACAAGGGGCACGAATTCGAAGGCTGGTTCCGCGACAGCGCGGCGTTCGACAGTCAATCGAGCAGCGGGCATCTGTCGTGCCCGTCCTGCAAATCCGTCCGCATTGAAAAAGCCATCATGGCGCCCGCGGTCAGCGGCACCAAGAAAACCCCCGCACGGGCGAAGGCCGCCGACGCGCGCCAGCTGCGCCAGTTCGCGACGGGCCTGCGCAAATACGTGCAGGACAATGCCGACTATGTCGGACCCAATTTTGCCGAGGAAGCCCGCAAGATTCATTACGGCGAGACGCCCGAGCGCAATATCTATGGCGAAGCCACGCCCCGCGAAGCCAAGGAACTGGTGGAAGAGGGCGTTGACGTCGCTCCGCTGCCGCCGGATCTGGAAGGCGCCAATTAGCGAAAATACGCCTTGGTATTCTCATGCACGTCCGGCGCCGCCAGGATTTCCTCCGGGCTCATCCAGCGGATTTCGCTGTGCTGGTCATCGGTGCTGATGTCCGGCCGACGATCCAGCCGCAGCTCCCGCCCGATCACGACATAGTGGGTGCCATAGCCCGGCTGCCCGAACCGGTTGGTGTCGTAGAAATGTTCGTAGACCCCCAGCGGCCGCGACTGGCTTATCGGCAGGGCCAGGCCTGTTTCCACCGACAGGATGCGGGCAAAGGCGTCGGCCAGCCGCTCGTCCTTTTCGATGCGGCCGCCGGGCACGAACCAGACGCCCTTGGCCGGCTCGTTGGTCCGCAGGCCAACCAGCACCTTGCCGTTCGGATCGCGCAGGACCAGGTCGATGGACACCAGCGGCGTCAGCCGCACCACCTGCGCAAATTCCGCCGGCGCCATCCAGGCCATCAGCGCCTGGCCACCAGCATGTAATTGACGTCCACATCGGACGAGAGTCGCCAGTCCCACGCCAGCGGATCGAAGGAAACACCCTGTCGCTTCAACAGGGTTAAGCCGGTTTCCTCAAGTGATGTCTCAAGCTGCGCCGGCGGGATAAAGCGGTTCCAGTCATGGGTGCCGCGGGGCAGCCAGTTCAGCACATACTCCGCACCGATCTTGGCCAGCGCCAGGCTCTTGAGGGTCTTGTTCAGGGTGGCGACAAAGGTCACCCCACCCGGCTTCAGCAGCTGGGTGCAGGCGGCAAGATAGGCGCTGACATCCGCCACATGCTCCACCACTTCCATGTTCAGGACCACGTCGAAGGAGCGTCCTTGTTCGACCAGGGCCTCGGCGGTGGTGGCCAGGTATTCGATCTCCAGCCCGGTCTGGGCGGCATGGGCTTTCGCCGTGCCGATATTGCGTTCCGAGGCATCCGCGCCGGTCACGGCAAACCCAAGCCGCGCCATCGGCTCGGACAACAGCCCACCGCCGCAGCCGAT
Source organism: uncultured Hyphomicrobiales bacterium (assembly GCA_966211925.1). Taxonomy (GTDB): domain Bacteria; phylum Pseudomonadota; class Alphaproteobacteria; order Micropepsales; family Micropepsaceae; genus Rhizomicrobium. The sequence goes on from CBIHOI010000058.1 coordinate 5,032, forward strand.
ATCCAGCAGGGTCAGGCCCTCGAACGGCCGGAGGCTTTTGGCGTCCCGGCCGAAATGCGCCGCCGCCTCGGCCCGGATGAAGGACAGCCGGACGGGATTGAACTTGTGCAGGGGAGCGAACTTGCCGCTGGGGTCCCACCACTCCGCCGCGATGGCCGAGAATTTCGCGACCTCTGCCGCATCGACGCTGCCGGTCATGCCGCGCCATCCTGGTCATACCAGATGCAGAACTCCACCGGCTCGCCCGCCTTGGGCTCCGGTGGGCGGGTCTCGGTCCGGCGGATCGCGATGCCGGTCTCCCCGGCCAGCCAGCTATTGACCGCCTTGATGACGGCGCCGGGGCTGTCGGCAGTGAAGGTCTTGGAATACATACTGGATTTTCGCCTGTGGCCTGTCCGGCTTCAAGACTTGAGCCGCCGTGCTTCCCCGTCTATGTAGGCCGCCATTCCAGCAGGGGCAAATCCGCCGTGGCGACCATTGCGATGAAATTCGGCGGCACCTCCGTGGCCGACATCGAGCGCATCCGCCACGTCGCCACCCTGGTGAAGCGCGAGGTCGAACGCGGCAACAAGGTCGCCGTCGTGGTCAGTGCCATGGCCGGCGAGACCAACAAGCTGGTCGCCTGGACCAACGACGCCGCCAAGCCCGAAGGCGCCAACCGGGCAGAGTTGCCGGACCAGCGCGAGTATGACGTGGTGGTGGCGGCCGGTGAACAGATCACGGCCGGGCTTCTGTCCATCACCCTCAACGCCATGGGGCTCAAGGCCCGCTCGTGGCTGGGCTGGCAGGTCCCGATCCAGACCAGCGCCGTGCACGGCTCGGCCCGCATCGAAGGCGTGCCCGCCATCGACATGAAGCGCGCCATCGAAGACGGCGAGATCGCCGTGGTCGCCGGCTTCCAGGGCGTGGCGCCGGGCACCCGTATCTCCACGCTTGGCCGTGGTGGCTCCGACACCAGCGCCGTCGCCGTGGCCGCCGGGATCAGCGCGGCGCGCTGCGACATCTACACTGACGTCGATGGCGTCTACACCACCGACCCGCGCATCGTGCCCAAGGCGCGGCGGCTGGAAAAGATCGCCTATGAGGAAATGCTGGAGATGGCATCCCTCGGCGCCAAGGTGCTGCAGACCCGCTCGGTGGAAATTGCCATGCTGCACCGGGTGCCCGTCCGCGTGCTTTCAACCTTCACGCCCGATGTGGGCGGCACACTGCTTTGCGACGAGGAAGACATCGTGGAAAAAAAGCCCGTCACCGGAATCGCCTACAGCCGCGACGAAGCCAAGATTACCCTGCACAAGGTGCCGGACCGTCCCGGCGTGGCCTCGGCCATCTTCGGGCCGCTGGCCGATGCCGGCGTGAACGTGGACATGATCGTCCAGAACGTCTCCGAAGACGGCAAGACCACCGACCTGACCTTCACGTGTACGCGGGGCGAGCTGCCGCGCGCGCTCGCCGCCATCGAGGCCCGCGCCCAGGAAATCCAGTATCGCGACGTGACCCACGACAGCGCCGTGGCCAAGATTTCCATCATCGGAATCGGAATGCGCGCCCATCCCGGCGTCGCCTCGACCATGTTCCGCACCCTGTCCGACAAGGGCATCAACATCCAGGTCATCTCCACCTCCGAGATCAAGGTCAGCGTCCTGATCGCCGAGGAATATGTGGAACTGGCGGTGCGGGCGCTGCATTCCGCTTACGAGCTGGATGCGGCATAGTCTTCCCGATTCAATGGGAATGACCTGATGTCCCCCGGTGGCGGTCCCCGCCTGTTATTGCGCCGTCTTCGCGAGATCATGGCGGAGCAGACCTCCGCCCAGATGCGGCTGGACAAGCTGGTCACCACCATCGCCTCCAACATGGTGGCGGAAGTCTGCTCCATCTATCTGCGCCGCGCCGGCAAGATGCTGGAACTCTTCGCCACCGAAGGCCTGCGCCGCGATGCCGTGCACAAGACCCGGATGCGCGAAGGCGAGGGCCTGGTCGGCCTGGTGTGCGAGACCGCCGAAGCGGTGAACCTGTCCGACGCGCCGTCCGATCCGCATTTCAGCTATCGCCCGGAAACCGGCGAAGACCCGTTCAAGGCCTTTCTTGGCGTGCCCATCGTGCGCGGTGGCCAGGTGTTCGGCGTGCTGACGGTCCAGAACAAGGCCGAACGCATCTATGCCGAGGAAGAAGTCGAAGCCCTTCAAACGGTCGCCATGGTGCTGGCCGAGGTCGTGGCCCAAGGCGGCTTCTTCAATGTCGCCGAACTCGACGAACCCGAGCTGCGCACCGACCGCCCCCGCAAGTTCGTGGGCGACGGCCTGTCCGACGGCGTCGCGGTCGGCCGCGTCGCGCTGCATGAGCCGCGCGTGAAAGTCGACCGCATGATCGCCGACAATGCGATCGATGAACTGAAGCGCCTGGAAAGTGCCATCGGGGGATTGCGTGAATCCGTCGACCAGATGCTGTCCTCCAGCGAGCTCGACCTGACAGGCGAGGGGCGCGAGGTGATCGAAGCCTATCGCCTGTTCGCCTATGACCAGGGCTGGCGCCAGCGCATGCGCGACGCCGTGCGCACGGGACTTACTGCTGAAGCGGCCGTCGAACGCGTGCAGGACGAAACCCGCCTGCGCGTCCAGCGCCTGGGCGACCCCATCCTGCGCGAACGCGCCCACGACTTTGACGATCTCGCCCGCCGCCTGCTGCGCCATCTCACCGGCGAGGAGGCCAGCAACCGCAGCCTGCCGCCCAATGCCGTGCTGATCGCCCGCAACATGGGCCCCGCCGAACTGCTCGATTACGGCCGCGACAAGCTGGTCGCGCTGGTGATCGAGGATGCCGCCGCCACCAGCCACGTCGCCATCGTGGCGCGGTCCATGGGCCTGCCCATGGTCGCCTCGCTGGAAGGCATCGCCGACAATGCCCGCGGCGGCGACGCCATCGCCGTGGACGGCGAGATGGGCGAGGTGCATTTGCGCCCGGCGCCGGAAATCGTGAAGGCCTTCGAGGAAAAAAGCGTCCTGCGCGTGCAGGCCCAGGCGCGCTTCGCCGCCGTGCGCGACCTGCCCGCCGTCACCCGCGACGGCGTCGCCATCAAGCTGATGATGAATGCCGGGCTGGAATTCGACATGCCGCAGCTGGCCCAGTCCGGCGCCGACGGCATCGGCCTGTTTCGCACCGAGCTGCAGTTCATGATCGGTGAGACCATGCCGCGCCTCGCGGACCAGGCGGCCTTCTACAAGAAAATTCTCGACGCCGCCGGCGACAGGCCGGTGGTGTTTCGCACCCTCGACCTGGGCGGCGACAAGGTGCTGCCCTATGCCCGCTGGGAGCGGGAGGAAAATCCCGCTTTGGGCTGGCGCGCCATCCGCATCGCCCTCGATCGCCCGGCCCTGCTGCGCTACCAGGTCCGTGCCTTGCTGAACGCCAGCGCCGGCCGCACCTTGCGCATCCTGCTTCCCATGGTTTCGGACGTGGACGAATTCAACCGCGCCCGCGCGTTGATCGACCGCGAGCTGGAACGTGCCCGTCTGCTCAACCTCATCCGTCCCACCCAGGTCCTCGTCGGCGCCATGCTGGAAGTGCCAGCGCTGGCCTTCATGCTGCCCCAGCTGATGCGCTCGGCGGACTTTGTTTCCATCGGCTCCAACGACCTGCTGAGCCTGGCTTTCGCTGTGGACCGCACCAATCCGCGCGTCTCCAGGCGCTACGACAATCTCAATCCCGCCTCGCTGACCCTGATCCGTCTGATCGTGCAGAGCGCCGCCGAGAACAGCGGCGACCTTTCGCTCTGCGGGGAAATGGCGGGCCGGCCGCTGGACGCCATGGCGCTGCTGGGGCTGGGGCTGCGCACCCTGTCCATGCAGCCCGGCCAGATCGGCCCCATCAAGATGATGATCCGCAGCCTGCACCTGGGGGAGGTCGCCGCCTTCGTGGACCGGCTCTGCAACCGGACCGATCATTCCTTGCGTACCCGGCTGTCGGCCTTTGCCGCCGAACGGGGGATTGTCCTCAAGTAGCGCCTGTAAACCGCCTTTCCGCCCTGAACCTTGTCCGAACCTTGGCCCGAACCTTTGGAGGAACGCGTTTTTTGCAGTGCAGCGGTTGTTCGGCCGCCCCTTGTTCGGATAAGGTAGAATCCACAGATATTTAGGCGTGACCACCCTCTCTGGCCGGGCCCCGGTCGGGGACCCCATCGGGAAAAGGGCGGTCATTCTGATGACAACAACCCATGACAAAACTGATCCAAATGTCCCTGGAAAATGATGGCGGCGGAGACGGGGGCGGCCCCAAAAGCCGCCGTATCCATCTGCGCGAGATTTCCGGCGACAGCGAAAGCCCGCTGGAGACGGTGGGCCAGGATCTGCGCGCCGCGCGGCTGCGCAAGGGCGAGGAGATTGCGTCGGTGTCCCGCGCCCTGAAGATCCGCAAGGATCACCTGGAAGCGCTGGAAGAAGACCGCCTGGAAGATCTTCCGGGCAAGACCTATGCGATCGGTTTCGTGCGCTCCTATGCGCGTCACCTGGGGCTGGATTCCGGCCTCTATGTCGAACGCTACAAGCAGGACATTTCGGGCCGTCCCGAAGAACAGTCGCGCGAACCCGCGCCCATCCACCAGGACGACAGCCGCCGCCTGCCGCAGGGCTGGCGCATCATCGCCGGCGTGGTGGTGATCGTGCTGCTGTATGGCGGCTACAAGCTCTTCACCTCGGGCGGCGAGACCAACCAGCCGACACCGCCGGCGCCATCGCTCAGCCCGCCAAGGCAGGCCGCCGCGCCCAAGCCTCAGCCCGTGACAGTCCCGCCCCAGACCGCGACCCCGTCGCCCGCCACCGACAGCGCCCCCGCGCCCGATACGCTGGCCAGCGCCACGCCGCCGCCGGCCGCCGGCCCCAGCTCGCCAGCCACCCGCATCACCCCGCCCGCCGCCACCCCGGCAGGTCCCAATGTCGCCCAGCCTGCCGCGCTGACCCCGGCCGCCAAACAGGCCGCCGTGCCGCCCGCGCCGTCGAGTGGGCAGACCTATGGCGCCGGCAACGCCAGTCCGCGTGTCATTCTTCGGGCCCGTGGCGACACCCGGCTCACCGTCAAGGGTGAGGACGGCACGCTCTACCTGAACCGCGATCTCAAGGCCGGCGACGTCTATCGCGTCCCGAATATCCCGGGCCTCAGCATGGCCGTCAGCAATGCCGGCGGTCTGGAAGTGGATCTGGACGGCATCGCGCTTGGCCGCGCGGGACAGCAACAACAGGTTTTCGGCCGCGTCTCCCTCGACCCGCAGTCGCTGGTGGACCGCTTCAACAACCGCTGAGGAACGGCAAATGAGCGCCAAATCATGAGTGTAAGAGCTTATCGCGACATTCACCGGCGCCCGTCGCGCCAGATCATGGTCGGAAAGGTGCCGGTCGGCGGCGATGCCCCGATCTCGGTCCAGACCATGACCAACACCATTACCGGCGACGCCCGCGCCACCATCGAGCAAATCCGCACTATCGTGGAAGCCGGCGCCGACATCGTGCGCGTCTCCTGTCCCGACGAGGACGCGACGGCGGCGATGAAAGCCATTACGCGCGCCTCCGCCATCCCGGTCGTGGCCGACATCCACTTCCACTACAAGCGCGCCATCGAGGCGGCCCAGAACGGCGCCGCCTGCCTGCGCATCAATCCCGGCAATATCGGCTCGCCCGACCGCGTGCGCGAAGTCGTCAAGGCGGCGCGCGACAATGGCTGTTCCATGCGCATCGGCGTCAATGCCGGCTCTCTGGAACCCGACCTGCTGGAGAAATACGGCGAGCCATGCCCCGAGGCGATGGTCGAGAGTGCGTTGAACCACGCCCGAATTCTCGATGACCTGGATTTCCGCGAATACAAGATTTCCTGCAAGGCGTCGGACCCGTTCCTGGCGGTCGCCGCCTATCAGGCGCTGTCGGAAGCCATCGACTGCCCGCTGCATGTCGGCATCACCGAAGCTGGCGGCATGATCAGCGGCACGGTCAAGTCGTCCATCGGCATGGGCATGCTGCTGTGGGGCGGCATCGGCGACACCATCCGCGTCTCGCTGTCGGCCGATCCGGTGGAAGAGGTCCGCGTCGGCTTCGATATCCTCAAGTCACTGAACCTGCGCCATCGCGGCGTGAACATCGTGTCGTGCCCGTCCTGCGCCCGCCAGGGCTTCAACGTCATCGACACCGTCAAGACGCTGGAAGAACGGCTGAAGCACATCGCCACGCCCATGTCGCTGTCGATCATCGGCTGCGTCGTCAACGGGCCGGGCGAAGCCAAGGAAACCGACCTGGCCTTCACCGGCGGCGGCGCCGGCAAGGGCCATGGCATGATCTATCTGAACGGCAAGCCGGCCTACAAGCTGGGCAACGAGGACCTGGTGAACCATGTCGTCGAGCTGTGCGAGAAGAAAGCCGCCGAGATTGAAGCGGCGCGCGGCGAAACCGACAAGAGCCCGCTCGCAGCCGCGCAGTAGCGACGCACATTGAATCAGGCAGCCGCGAGCGATCGCGGCTGCCTTTTTGTTTGACCTTATCAACAGCGCTTCCGGCCATGGTAAAATGGTGGTCGGACTCGAAAGAAAAACGGATGCAGGACGTGGACAGGCAGACAATGGGGGGAGGGGGGACCCGCCCGTTCATCAAAACAACGCTCAAGCCGTTGTCCCATCCGCTTGTCCGCCCCCATGATCTTGGGAGGACAGGCCCATGATCCCCGCCGCCAAGCTGGAAAGGCTTTTGGATCGTTTCTCGGCGCTGGAATCCGAAATGGCCTCCGGCGCGGGCGGCGCCGCCTTCGTCAAGCTCAGCCGCGAACATGCCGAGCTGGCGCCGGTAATCGAGACGGTGCGCGACTATCGCAGTGTCCAGACCCAGTTGGAGGAAACCGAGGCCCT
>CBIHOI010000059.1:0-11826 GCA_966211925.1 uncultured Hyphomicrobiales bacterium
AGCATGCGCAGGGATTCGTCGACCAGTTCGGCCATGTCGAATTCCTCCTCGTGCAGCTCGCCCTGGCCGGCATCCAGCCGCGACAGGTCCAGCACGTCGTTGATCAGCGCCAGCAGGTGCTCGCCCGACTGGCGGATGTCACCGGCATAGCTTTTGTAGCGATCACTGAGCTGTCCGAAGACGCCCATCACCATGGTATCGGAAAAGCCGATGATGGCATTCAGCGGGGTGCGCAGCTCATGGCTCATCGAGGCGAGGAAGGCCGACTTGGCCTGGCTGGCTTCCGCCGCCACGTTCAGCGCCACGGTCAGGTCGCGGGACGCTTTCTTCAGCTTGCCCTGGGTCGCTTCCAGCTCGGCGATATGGTCGCGCATGCGGGCCGCCTCGCCCCTGGCCAGGCGGGCCAGGTGGCGGTCGATCAGCGCCACGATCAGGCCCTGGGCGACAATGAAGGCGGCGGCGGCGGCCACCACGATGGCCAGCGCGAACGGGTCCATCGCAAGGCGGGCCGCGACATGCCTGCTATCCGGCACGAAGGTGACGGCCGACATGGCGGTGAAATGCATGCCGGTGATGGCCAGCGCGAACAGGCCGACGGCAAACCCGAAATGATGGTGCCTGCGCCCCATGGCGACATGCATGGCCAGCGCCGACAGCGACACGCCGATCAGCAGCGAGGCGGCGATATAGCGTTCGTCCCACACGGCGCGCGCGGGCACATCCAGCGCCGCGATGCCGGCATAGTGCATGGCGCTGATGGCGATGCCGGTCACCGCGCCGCCCAGGGCGCCGCCGCCGGGAGATACCGCCAGCGCAAAACCGGCGCCGCACAGCGTCATGGCGATGGCTGCAGAGATTATGGTGAGGCCTGTCTGGAACTGCATCGGCAGGCCGCTTTGATAGGCGAGCATGGCGACGAAATGCGTCGCCCAGATGCCGCAGCCGGCCACCGCGCCGGCGCCGGCCAGCCACATCAGGCGCGTGCGTCCGGCGCCCGCCGCGCGGGCGCGCGCAATCATGGTCAGCGCAGTGGCGCAGGCCAGGATGCAAAGCCCGACCGCAAGCACCACCAGGCGCATATCGTGTTGCTGAAAAATGCAACCCAGCACATGGATCATGCGGCTATATTCGCGTGACTGTCGTAAACCAGCGGCTAAGGAACCTGTTCCGTTTCGGGAAAAGCGCGTCTTTTGAGCAATATTTCGCCACGCAAAACCACGCAGGCCATGACCTTCGGCGGCAACCCGCTGGACCGTGCCAGCGCCCGGCGGGCCGATCCCGCCTGGCTGGCGGCGCAGGCCACGGCCGGACTGTTCCTGCCCTTCTGGCAGAACCGGCCGTTGATCGTGGAAGGCCGCATCGCGTTGCTGCCATGGCGCAGCGACTGGGAGGGACATCTGTGCGTGTTCCTGGGGCTGGACGGCGCGCAGCCTGTGTTCGCGGTGGATGTTGCAGGCGAAACGCCGCCGCCGCTGGCCGGCGAATTCGTGGAGATGCGCCCGGCGGCGTTCGTGCTGCCGGCGCGCGATACGGCGATTGCGGGCCAGGCCAAGGCGCTGATCGACTGGCACAGGCGGCACGGCTTCTGTCCCAACTGCGGGACGGCGACGGCGATGCGCGACGGCGGCTATCGCCGCGTATGCCCCCATTGCGCCGCCGAGCATTTTCCGCGCACCGATCCGGTGGTGATCATGCTGCCGGTCTTTAAAAATGAAGTGGGGCGCGATGAATGTCTTGTCGGCCATGGCGCGCGCCTTCCCGAAGGCCTGTTCAGCGCCTTTGCCGGTTTCATCGAACCGGGCGAGACCATGGAAGAAGCGGTGCGGCGCGAACTGCGCGAGGAAGCGAACATCGCGGTCGGCGCGATTTCCTATCACGCCAGCCAGCCCTGGCCGTTCCCGTCATCGCTGATGCTGGGCTGTTATGCGCAGGCTTTGTCGAAGGATTTCCGGATCGACGGCGTGGAGATCACCGATGCGCGCTGGCTGACCAGGGACGAAGTGCGGGCAAGGCTGGCGGGCGGGATGGAAGACGAGATGAAGCTGCCGGTGCCCATCGCGATCGCGCATCACCTGATGCGCGATTGGGCGATGGGCTGATGCCGGTCAGGCGCCGCCGAATTTTCCGCTGTTGAAATCGTCGATGGCCTGGTGGATTTCGGCGGCACTGGTCATCACGAAGGGGCCGTGGCCGACGACGGGTTCGTTCAGGGGTTCGCCGGTCATCACCAGCAGCACGGCGTCGCCGTCGGCATGCACATGCGCACCCGCGCCGTCGCGGGTGAAGCGCAGGATCTCGGCCTCGCCCGCACCGGTGTCATCCGCGGTGACGTGGCCCGACAACACCGCGACCATCGCGGTATGACCTTCGGGCAGATCCAGCGTCACCTCGGCGCCGGCGCTCAGGCGCACGTCCCACAGGTTGATGGGGCTGAAGGTGCGCGCCGGGCCCTTCGCATCGCCCAGTTCGCCCGCGATGATGCGCGCGGTGCCGCCCGCAAAGGTCACCACCGGAATAACGTCGCTGGCGATGCCCTGATAGCCCGCTTTCGTCATCTTGTGTTTGGCCGGCAGGTTGACCCACAACTGCACCATGCGGAACGGGCCGCCGGTCTTGGTGAAGGCCGGGGAATGGAATTCCTCGTGGATGATGCCGCCCGCGGCGGTCATCCACTGCACGTCGCCGGGGCGGATGGTGCCGCCGCCGCCGGTGGAATCGCGGTGCGCCACCTCGCCCTCATAGGCGATGGTGACGGTCTCGAAGCCGCGATGGGGATGCTGGCCAACGCCGCGCGGGCTCAGCGCCGGCGGGAAATTGTAGGGACCGGCATAATCGAACAGCAGGAAGGGGCTATTTTCCTGCGCCTCGCGGTCATAGGAAAACAGGGAGCGGACGGGAAAGCCGTCGCCCACCCAGTGGCCGCCCTGTGAGGTGAGAACCCGGTCGATCTTTTTCATGATGATGCTCCTGGCGGCGAAGTCTGCCCGCCTTTGCGCATATCTTGGGATGACGAGCGGATTGTGCAAGGTCCGGCACTGCGCGGCAGAGACCGAACCTATTCCTTCTTGCTCGCAGCATCCTTGATGGCGACAGAGAGCAGTTCACTGCTGACATCCACCAAGCGATGCACATCCACCACCAGCTTCATGGTGATGCACACCTTGCCGTCGCCACAGGGCGCAATGTCTGTGACCTGGATGGTGGTAGGCGGTGTAACCATGCAGAATGTGTATCCCGCCGTACAATTGCCTGCAACCCGGTCCGCTAGTCCGGCATGTCTTCGCGGAACGGGGATGCCGGATAGACGCCCATGATGCGCATGCTGGCGGTGTGGAATTCCAGTTCTTCCAGGGCGCGCTTCACATGGGGGGCATCGGGGTGGCCCTGGATGTCGCAATAAAAGCGGGTGGCGTTGAAGCTGCCGCCCATCTGGTAGCTTTCCAGCTTGGTCATGTTGACCCCGTTGGTGGCGAAGCCGCCCATCGCCTTGTAGAGCGCGGCGGCGACATTCTTAACCTGGAACACCAGTGTGGTGACGACCTTGCCTTCGTTCGCCGGGCGTTCGTCATCGCGCGACATGATCAGGAAGCGCGTGGCGTTGTGGTGCTCGTCTTCCACATCGGCCTGCAGGACTTTCAGGCCGTAGAATTCCGCCGCCAGGGTGGAGGCGATGGCGGCGGCGCTCGCGTCGCCCAGCTCGGCGACATGCTTGGCCGAACCGGCGGTGTCGTACCAGTTGTGCGCCGTCAGCTTGCGTTCGCGCAGGATGGTACGGCACTGGGCGAGCGCGGGCGCCTGGCTATAGACGCTGGTGATGCCTTCGAGCGTGGCGCCTTTCAGGCCCAGCAGCTGGTGATGGATGGGCAGGAAATGCTCGCCCACGATGTGCAGGCCGGATTCCGGCAGCAGGTGATGGATGTCGGCGATGCGGCCGATCAGCGAATTTTCCACCGGGATGATGCAGACATCGCAGTCGCCCGTCTTCACCGCGTCCATCGCGTCTTCGAAGGTGGGCTTGGGAATGGCACTCGCATGCGGCACCGCTTCGCGCGCGGCGAGATTGGCATAGGCGCCGGGCTCGCCCTGGAAGGCGATGCGCTTGGCGGTTTCGAGAACTTTGCTCATGACAACAACTTTCTGGCGCGTTCCAAATCGTCCGGCGTGTCCACCGACAGGGGAGCTTCATCGACCCGCGCCACGGCGATGGTCATGCCCGCTTCCAGGGCGCGAAGCTGTTCCAGCTTTTCGCGCCGCTCCAGCGGCGATGGCGGCAGGGCGACAAAACTCTCCAGCGCCTCGCGCCGATAGGCATAGAGCCCGACATGGTGAAACAGCGGACCCTCGCCGGTGGGCGCGGTCGCGCGGGTGAAATAGAGGGCGCGGCCCAAGGTGCCCGAAGCATCCCAGGCGACCACGGCCTTGACCACGGCGGGGTTGGTCTTGTCGGCGGCATTGTCGATCGCGGCGGCCAGGGTGGCGATGTCGGCGCCCGATGTGTCCAGCGCGGCCACAACCGTTTGCAACTGGGTGGGGTCCAGCGCCGGCAGGTCGCCCTGCAGGTTCACGATCACGTCATGGCGGGTATCGAGCTGGCCCAGCGCCGCCCAGATGCGGTCCGAGCCCGACGGCAGGTCCGGGTCGGTGAGGACGGCGCGGCCCCCGGCGGCTTGCACGGCGGACACAATTTCAGGCTCCCCGGCGGCCACCACCACGGGGCCAAGCCCGGCGGCCACGGCGCGGGCCCAGACCCGCACGATCATGGGCACCCCGCCAATGTCCGCCAGCGGCTTGTTCGGCAGCCGGGTCGAGGCCATGCGGGCGGGGATCAGGAGGACGGGATTCACAGGCAGTTCCTTCATGGCCCTTGGGGGCGCGCTTCTTTAGTCCCGGATCGCTGCTAAGGCCAGACAGGGCCTTGAAATTATGCGACGCTTCGCCGCAATGACGTGCGGGCGGTGGCGGGTAATGTCCCCCCGTATTTTCACCGGGGCTCCATCTGCGGGCCAGGCCGGTATTGGGGAGTGACCATGGATTCCTTCGAGTGGAACAAGATCATCGGTGCGGTTCTGGGCACGGCGATCTTCATCTTCGTTGTGCGCCTGGTCGCCGAGAAGGTCTATGAGCCCGAAAGTCCCGCCAAGCCCGGCTATGTCGTGGAAGGCGTGGTGGAAAGCCCGGCCGGCGGCGGCGCCGCCGCGGTGGTCGAGGAAGCCATGCCCGACTGGGGCACCGTGCTGGCCAGCGCCGACCTGGCCGCGGGCAAGACCATTTCGACCAAGTGCGAACAGTGCCACGACCTGAGCAAGGGCGGCCCCAACAAGATCGGCCCCAACCTGTATGGCGTGGTGGACCGCGTGCGCGCCTCGCATCCGGGCTTCAGCTATTCGGCCGCCATGAAGGGCAAGCCGGGCAACTGGACCTATGACGAGCTGTTCAAGTTCATCAAGTCGCCGGGTTCGGACATCCCGGGCACCAAGATGAGCTTTGCCGGCCTGCGCAGCGACAAGGACCGCATCAACCTGATCGCCTATCTGCGTTCCAACGCCGATGCGCCCGCCGCCATTCCCGCGCCCAAGCCTGCTGCCGCGCCGGCTGCTGCCGCCGCGCCCGCCGCCGACGCCGCCAAGGGCGCAACGCCGCCCGCGCCGCCGGCCAAGTAAAGGAACACGGTGTCAGGTTCGGGTGCAGGCAAGCCGAATGTGCTGTTCCTGCTGCCGCCGGGATGGGATGCGCTGAGCAAGGCGCTGTTCGGGCATGACGCCTTCAACAGCTTCCTGCATGGCAAGGATCATTACGCCCCCCAGCAGATCGACTATTTCGTCGGCTTCCGCCCGCCGCACGGATTCCTCAAAAGCCTGCCGCGCCTGAAGGCGATCTTCAGCCTTGGTGCGGGCGTGGACGGCTTCCTGCGCGATCCGGAATTTCCCCGCCATCTGCCTGTGGTGCGCTTCGTGGACGAGACGCTGCAGCGCGAGATGGCGCAGTACGTCACCATGCATGTGCTGATCGTGCACCGCATGCAGCGCCAGTTCGACGCCGCGCAGAAGGAAAGCGTCTGGAAGCAGCGCATGCTGGCGCTGCCCACCCGCGAAGTGCGCATCGGCATACTGGGTCTGGGCGATATCGGCGCGGTGACGGCCGAACGGCTGATGATGTTCGATTTCCAGGTGCTGGGCTGGAGCCGCACGCGCAAGAGCGTGCCCGGCGTGAAAAGCTATGCCGGGCCGCAGGAGCTGCCGCAGTTTCTGGGCCAGTGCGATTTCCTGGCCTGCATGCTGCCGCTGACGCCGGAGACCGAGGGCATCCTGAACGCCAGGCTGCTGTCGCAGCTTCCCAAGGGTGCCTGGCTGATCAATGTCGGGCGCGGCGGCCATGGCAACGAGGCCGACATGCTGGATGCGCTGGATTCGGGCCAGCTTGGCGGCGCGGTGCTGGACGTGTTCCAGACCGAGCCGCTGCCGGCGAACAGCCGCTTCTGGACGCATCCCAAAGTCACGGTGACGCCGCATATCGCCGGCATCACCGATCCGCGCAACGCATCGGCCTTTGTGGTGGAATGCGTGACGCGGGCGGAAAAGGGCGAGCCCTTCCGCAATGTCGTGGACCTGTCCAAGGGTTATTGATGAGTCTCGGTGCAAGGATCAAGGACGCGGCGGCGCAGATCTTCGTGCGCGCCGAGGCCAATGGCGTGTTCGAGAAGCTGCCGGCGTTCAAGCGCGACCTGCGCGAATATCCGCAGCTGGATGTGCTGGCGCGGAATTATGAGACGATCCGCGAGGAATGCCTGGCGCTGATCGCGGGGCCGGTGAAGATGCCGGGAATGGACGAGCTGACCAGCTATACCTCTGGCGGCATCCATCAGATCGCCTGGAAGAGCTTCATGTTCAAGTCGGGCACATTCATTGACGAGAATTGCGCCCTGGCGCCGAAAACGGCGGCGCTGCTGCGCGACATTCCGGGCGTGTGGACGGCGTTCTTTTCGGTGCTGGAGCCGCACCAGCATATCAAGCCGCACTGGGGCTATTGGAAGGGCTTTGTGCGCTATCACCTGGGCGTGGTGATACCGGACAACAACCGCGACGAAAAATGCTGGATCCGCATCAATGCCGAGGCCTGGGACCGTGAGGACCGTTCGGCGATCGCGCAGGGCGAGAAATATTTCTGGCACAATGGCGAGGCGGTGCTGTTCGACGACACTTTCCTGCATGAGGCGGCCAACGAGACGGACCAGGTGCGCGTCGTGCTGTTCCTGGACGTGGCGCGCAAGATGGTGTGGCCGCTGGCGCTGCTGAACCGGCTGTTCCTGTGGATCGCCCACCAGGACAAGTCGGTGAAGGAAATCCGCCGCAACGCGACGATCAAAGCCGCCGGATAGACGTCACCGGACCGGCGACTTTTTCGATCCGCGCCACGGCTTCGGCCAAGGGCTCGATCACCGTGCTCATGTGGAAGGCGTTGGCGTGCAGCAGGCGCGTGGCGTCTACCATCACGCCCACATGGCCCTTCCAGAAGACCAGGTCGCCGCGCTGGTCCGCGGCATCGACCGCAACGCCCAGTTCCTTTTCCATCATGTCGGTGTCGCGCGGGGCAGGTTTGCCCACTGCCTGCAGCGCGGTCTGGATCAGGCCGGAGCAATCCAGGCCGGCATAGGTCTTGCCGCCCCACACATACGACACGCCAACAAAGCGTTCCGCCACCGCCACGAAATCAGCATGGCCAAGCGGTGTCAGATGTCGATGGTGCAAAAAGAGTCCGCTTTCAATCTCGACATAGTCGTCGATCCTGCCCAGCACCGACACCGCCGCGTTCATCGGCAATATGTCCTGCACCGATCGCTTCAGGTCAGGGCCGATGAAGGCCGGCGCCATCAGGGCGGTGACCTTGCTCTGCACCGCGAAGGGAATGGTCAGCGCGGCGTCCTCGACATAGCCGACATAGGAATCATTTTCCGCCTGGCCCCAGGCCCAGCCATTGGCGCGCTCATAGACGGTGAAGCTTTCGCCGAACAAAAGCTCGCTGTCCTGCGCCGCCTCATCCGACGGGCGCACGCGCAAGGCGGCGCGGCCGACCCAGACGGAGCGCCTGGTGCCCTGGGCATAGCGCGGCGCATCGACCACGCCTTTCAGATGCGCGGCGGCAAGGTCGGCGCGGGCCGGCGTGAGGCGCTTATCGGCCATAATGCTCCCTCAGCATCGCATACAGCGCGCGGGCCGCATTGGCCTCGCCGCCCAGCGGACGGCCGGGCTTAGGGCGATCGATCCAGGCGGGGATGTCCAGATGCGCCCAGGCCTTTGTTCTGGTGACAAAGCGATTGAGGAACAGCGCGGCGGTGATGGCGCCGGCATAGCCATAGGCGGGATTGTTGTTGAGGTCGGCGATGCGGCTGGTCAGCGTGTCTTCGTAGCCGCGCCACAGAGGCAGCCGCCACAGCGGGTCCTGCTCGGCGGTGCCGTGACGCATCAGGTCGGCGGCCAGGGTTTCATCGTCGGTGAAGAAGGGCGGCAGCTCCATGCCGGTGGAGACGCGGGCCGCGCCGGTCAGCGTGGCGACATCGATCAGCAGTTCGGGATTTTCGTCATCGGCATCGCTGAGCGCATCGGCCAGGATCAACCGGCCTTCGGCGTCGGTGTTGCCGATCTCCACGCTCAGGCCCTTGCGGCTGGGAAAGACGTCGCCGGGGCGCATGGCATTGCCGGAGACGGAATTTTCCACCGCCGGTATCAGCACCCGCAGGCGCAGCTTCAGCTTCGCGCCCATCACCATGCCGGCCACCGCCAGCACACAGGCGGCACCGCCCATGTCCTTCTTCATGGTCAGCATGCCGGCGGAAGACTTGATGTCATAGCCGCCGCTGTCGAAGCAGACGCCCTTGCCGACCAGGGTCACCAGCGGACGCTTTGTTTTTGAAGTGGGGCCCCAGGTGATTTCGATCAAACGGGGGCTGCGCACGCTGCCCTGCCCCACCGCGGCGATCAGCGGATAGCCTTTCACCAGAGCCGCGCCGCTGGTCACGGAAACTTTCGCGCCATGCTTTCTGGCCAGCGCGCGGGCGGCGGCTTCCAGTTCGGCGGGGCCCATGTCATTGGCCGGCGTATTCACCAGGTCGCGCGCCAGGAAGACATTGTCCGCGATGCGCGCAATCTCGGCGGCATCGACACCCGCGGGCGTCACCAGCTTCACGGCAGCGCGCGGCTTCTTCTTGTAGCGGTCAAAGACATAGCCGCCCATCAGCCAGGCGAGCGCGGCATGGGCGCCGGCGCAGAAGTCGGGAACATCGCCCAGCGTGTAGGTGCCGGCCGGCAGTTTTTCGGCGGCGGCGGCCAGCGCGAAACGGTCGGTGGTCTCGCCCAGTCCCAGCACCCAGGCGGCGATGCGGCCCTTGGCGTCGGGCAGCGCCGCCAACTGGCCCGGCGCGCCGGTGAAGCCGGAGGCGCTCACCAAGCCCCCGCGCGCCTGCTTCGCCAACCAGGCCTTGGCGCCCTTGGCGGTGACGGCGTGCAGCGGCACGGCATTTTTCGGGTTTGCGGCAAGGCTTGTATGCATGGGGCGCTCTTACAGTCTGGCGGGCGTGACTGTATGAATCGGGGCGTGCAATCGCAAGGATGGGACATGCCTTACACCCTCGTCATCGGCACCCGGAACTGGTCGAGCTGGAGCCTGCGGCCCTATGTGGCGCTGCGCGCGGCGGGCGTGCCCTTCGAAACGGTGGTCATCCGCTTGCGCGAAAAGCAGCATCCCACCACCCGCGAACAGATCCTGCCGCACTCGCCGGCGGGCAAGGTGCCGGTGCTGAAGATCACCGAAGACGGCAAGACCACCACCGTGTGGGACAGCCTGGCCATCTGCGAAACCATTGCCGAGCGCCATCCCGAATCCGGGCTGCTGCCGACGGACGCAGGCGCGCGCGCCATCATGCGCAGCTATGCCTGCGAGATGCATTCCGGTTTTCCCGATGTGCGCGACCAGCTGGGGATGGAGTTCGCCCGCACACTCCCATTGCCCGAGCTGCGCGATGATACCAAGGCACAGATCGCCCGCATCATTGCATCGTGGGAAGAGGCGCTGGCGACGTGGAAGGGGCAATTCCTGTTCGGCAATTTCTCGGTGGCCGACTGCATGTATGCGCCGGTGGTGTCGCGCTTTGTCACCTATGGCGTGGCGGTGCCGCCCGCCGTGCAGGCCTATATGGACCGCGTGATGGCGCTGGATTCGATGCGCGAATGGATGGCAGCCTCGCGCGAGGAAGTCGCGGCGGGGCTTGGCAGCTCCTGAAGTCTTCTGCCCGGCGCGACGGTGGCGGGAACTTGCCGGTGCCGGGCCGGGAACCGCCGGATTCCCCTGGCACGAAATCGGGAGCACCCGCGCGCGAAGTCGTGTTATAGCGCTTCGCCTGGTCTATGACCGTTGAAGGGCTGCATTGCTTTGGGGCTAGCATGAATCTGTCCGACTGGCTGTTCAATCCATCCGGCCTGACCCCGCATGGCTTCTGCCTGCTCTGGGTGCCGGGCCTGATTTACCTGCACGCGATTTCGGATGCGGTGATCGGCATCGCGTATTTCTCGATCCCGCTGGCGTTGGCGGCCTTCGCGGCCAGGCGCAAGGATCTGCAGTATACCTGGGTCATCCAGCTTTTTGTCGCTTTCATCCTGGCATGCGGTACCACCCACTTCATGTCGATCCTGACACTGTGGGTACCGGTGTACGGCATCGAGGGGCTGATAAAAGGCATCACGGCCGCCCTGTCGATCGCCACGGCCGCCTTGCTGTGGCCGCTGCTGCCCAAGCTGCTCGCCATACCGTCACCGCGGCAGTTGAGCGATGTCAATGAGCAGCTCAGCAGGAAAGTCCTGGAACATGAAAACACGCTCGCTCTGCTTCTCGCGAGCGAGGCCGAGGTCAAAAAAGCCAACACCGAACTGGAAAAGCGTGTTGGCGAACGCACGGCGGAGCTTTCAGCCACCAATGAGAAGCTGGTGGCCACGCTTGCGCAGAGAGACCTGCTGCTGCGGGAGGTCTATCACCGCGTCAAGAACAACCTGCAGGTGGTCGACAGCATCGTCGCCCTGCAGGCCCGCAAGCTGGAAGACGCCGACGCGATTGCGGCCATGGCCAGCCTGCGGTCGCGCATCCATGCGCTGGGGCTGGTTCACCAGCAGTTGATGGGTTCGAATGACCTGGAGACGTTCGACATCGCGCCGTTCCTGCGCGAATTGTCGGAAAACCTGCTTTCCGCGAGCGGAAAGGACGGCATAACCGTCGAGGTCAGCGCAGCCCCCCACTTCGTGAACCTGGATTTCGCGATATCCGTTGGCCTTATCGTCACGGAGCTTGTGACCAATTCGCTCAAGCATGCCTTTGACGCCCCCGGCGGCCAGATCCGGGTGCTTCTTGACGAACGCGCCGGTGGCGACCTGGCGCTGGTGGTCGCTGACAATGGCCGGCCGGCCGGCGAACCGGTCACGGGAAACAAGGGTCTGGGAACGACCATCCTGCAGGGCTTTGTTTCGCAGCTGAGGGCAAGGATGACAGTCACGCGCGACAAGGGTACACGCACCGAGATCGCCATTCCTTTCGGGAGCGTTGCATGACGGGCCTCAATCCGACCGTACTGATCGTGGAAGACGAGTTCCTGATCGCGATGAATTTTTCGGCCGTGGTGGAAGACATGGGCCTGCCGGTCTGCGCGGTTGCGCAAACCACGGCGGATGCGATCCGGGCGGCGGAGACGCACCGCCCGGCTGTCGTGATGATGGATGTGCGGTTGAAGGGCGACAAGGACGGGGTTGATGCCGCCCTTCGGATTCACGATTCGGTCGGTTCAAAGGT
>CBIHOI010000060.1:0-11776 GCA_966211925.1 uncultured Hyphomicrobiales bacterium
TCCTTCTTGCGCGCCGCGCCGCTGCCGAAACAGGCCAGACCGTCATGGCCGCGTTCCGCCAGCTTCTGGGTCCTGGCGCCGCGCAGGATTTCCACGATATGCGAGGTGCCGAACCGCGAGCCGCTTTGCGCAATGGCGGCAAAGACCAGCCGCGCCTCAGCCGCGCCGTCTGCCATGGGCACGGCATCCAGGCAGTTGTCGCAGTTGCCGCAAGGCTGGGCGGTTTCACCGAAATACTGCAGCAGGATCTGGCGGCGGCACTGCGCGGTTTCGCAGAAGCCGATCAGCGTGTTCAGCCGGGCATGGGCGCGGCGCTTGTGTTCGGGCGCGGCCTCTTCCTGGTCGATGAACATCCGGCGCATGCGCAGGTCGGCGGCGCCGAACAGCATGTGCGCCTCGGCGGCCCGCCCGTCGCGCCCGGCGCGGCCGATCTCCTGGTAATAGGCCTCCAGGCTGGCGGGCAGGTCGGTGTGGAAAACGAACGTCACGTCCGGCTTGTCGATGCCCATCCCGAAGGCGATGGTCGCCACCATGATGATGCCGGCTTCCGTCATGAAGCGGTTCTGGTTGAGGTCCCGCGCCTCCTTGCCCATGCCGGCGTGATAGGGCAGCGCGCGGATGCCGTGACTTTCCAGGAAGGTAGCCGTCTCATCGGTCTTCTTGCGCGACAGGCAATAGACGATACCGCTTTGCCCCGGATGACGGCGCACAAAGTCCAGCAACTGCTTTCGGCCATCGCTGCGCGCCGTCACACTGAACTTGATGTTGGGCCGGTCGAAACCCAGCACCAGGCTTTCAACCCCGCCGCCAAAAAGACGCGTCTTGATGTCCGTGCGGGTGGCTTCGTCGGCCGTGGCGGTCAGGGCGATGATCGGCACGCGCGGAAAAAGGTCGCGCAATCGCGCCAGGCCTTCATATTCGGGGCGGAAGGTCGGGCCCCATTGCGAGATGCAGTGCGCCTCGTCCACTGCGATCAGCCGCACATCGCATTTGCCAAGTGCGTCCAGCATGCGGTCGGTCATCAGCCGCTCGGGCGCCAGATACAGCAGCCTTGTCTCGCCCGCGGTGACCCGCCGCCAGGCCGCGACATTGGCCTCCCGGTCGAAAGAAGAATTGATGCTGTCGGCCGCGACACCGGCCAGCCTGAGCGCCGCGACTTGGTCCTGCATCAGCGCCACCAGCGGCGACACCACGATGGTGAGCCCGCCCAGCACCAGCGCCGGCACCTGATAACAAAGCGACTTGCCTGCGCCAGTCGGCATCACCGCCAGCATGGAGCGGCCTGCCATCAGCGCGTCTATCGCCTGCGCCTGCCCGGGCCGGAAATCATCAAACCCGAAAACCTGTTTCAGAACGCGCCGCGACTCGTGCATCCCGCTGCTCTAGCGCACCGGGCGTCCCGATATCTAGCAGCGCTTCTCCAGCCGGACGCAGAGCTGGCGCACGATGTTGCTGGCGGTGCGTTCGCACAGGCCGGGAATGACGGCATGCACCAGGGCGGCCCCGGCGGCAGCCAGCAGCGGCAGGGCAAAAGACAATGCCACCCGCTGGTGCTGGAAATAGCCTTCATTGACACTGGCGGGATGGGCGAAAAACAGGCGCTGGAACATGGCGTTAGGCCCCGGATGACCCGCAAAGGCTATCGCACTTTGCGGCGGATTTTTTCCCATATATTATCGTGTTTGCCGCAATATTTGGGAGATTCTCCCATGAATACCCTCGATACGACAGATTTCTCCATCCTGGCGCTTTTGCAGGAGGACGCCAGCCAGTCCATCCAGCAGATCGCCGACGCGGTGCATCTGTCCCAGAATGCCTGCTGGCGGCGCATCCGCCAGATGGAGGAAGCCGGCATCATCAAGAAGCGCGTCGCCCTTCTGGATGCCGCCAGCGTGGGCGCCGGGATGACGGTGTTCGTGCAGGTGCGGGCGGCCGAACACAGCGAGGCCTGGCTGGAAAACTTCGCGGCCGCCGTGAAGAAGATTCCCGAGATCGTGGAATTCTATCGCATGACCGGCGAGGTGGATTACCTGATCAAGATGCGGGTGGCGGACATGGCGGGCTATGACCGCGCCTACAAGACACTGATCAGCGCGGCGCGGCTGGGCGATGTCAGCGCCTCCTTCGCCATGGAGGAAATTAAATGCTCCACCGCGATCCCCCTGCCCGCTGCGTCTTTGCCAAGAGGGCGCTGAGCGCTAGGATGGCGGCAAAACAATCGGGAGAGACGCAATGTTCAAAACCCTGGCACTCAGCGCATCCATTCTGGCGATCACGGCCATGGCGGCAAACGCCGGTACCGCGACACGCGCGGACTTCGGCAAGCTGGCGGACGGCACCAAGGTCGAGGCGGTGACGCTGACCAATGGCGCTGGCATGTCGGCCAAGATCATGACGCTCGGCGCCACGCTCCAGTCGCTGCTGGTGGCGGACAAGGCCGGCAAAAAGGAAGACGTGGTGCTGGGCTATGACACGGCGCAGGAATATCTGGCCCGACCCAACTATTTCGGCGCCTCGATCGGGCGCTATGCCAATCGCATCGCCAAGGGCAAGTTCAGCCTGGATGGCAAGACCTACACGCTGGAGACCAATGACGGCCCCAATTCGCTGCATGGCGGCGCCAAGGGCTTCGACAAGCGGATGTGGAAGATCGATTCCGTCAGCAGCGGGCCGGACGCCAAGGTGGTGCTGAGCTATGTCAGCGCCGATGGCGAGGCGGGCTTTCCCGGCGAATTGAAAGTCACGGCCACCTATTCGCTGAACGAGCAGAACGAACTGAAGCTGGAATATCGCGCCACCACGTCAAAGCCGACGGTGCTGAACCTCACCAACCATTCCTATTTCAACCTGTCGGGCAACGATGCGCGCGACGTGATGGGCAACCTGGTGACCCTGCATGCCGAGAAGTTCACGCCGGTCGATGCCACGCTGATCCCTACCGGCGAACGCCGCGCCGTGGCGGGAACGCCGTTCGACTTCCGCAGTGCCCACCGCGTCGGTGACCGCATCCGCGACGCCCGCGATGTGCAGATCCGCTATGGCCGCGGCTATGACCACAACTTCATCGTGGACGGCGCGGCCGGCACGGTGCGTCCGGCGGCAGTGGTGGAAGAGCCGGTGTCGGGCCGTGTTCTGACGATGAGTGTCAGCGCGCCGGGCATCCAGTTCTATACCGGCAACTTCCTGGACGGCACTTTTGTCGGCAAGAGCCAACGCAGCTATCGCCAGGGCGATTCGATCTGTCTGGAGCCGGGCGTGTTCCCCGACGCGCCCAACCATCCGGACTTTCCCACCGCGCGGCTGAATCCCGGCCAGAGCTATCTGAACACCATCGTCTACAAGTTCAGCACAAAATAGGCAGCACGCATTTGCCAGAAAAAAGGCCGGTCTCGCGACCGGCCTTTTTCATGTGCGGATCAATCCAGTTGCAGGACCACCACCGACTTGGGCGGCAGGTCCACCGCCAGCTTGCCGCCATCCTGCGTCGCGCTGAACGCGACGGGGTGGATGGTGTCGGGCGCGGTGAAGCTGTTGTGGGTGTCCATGGCCGGGCCGGTGAGGATTCGCCCGTGGCCGGTGCCGGTCAGGTTGGTCTTCACATGCGCGCCGTTATGCGGATCGGTGTTGGTGAGCGACAGATAGAGCTTGCCGTCCTTTCCGCGCGCCGCCGACACATCCACCATGGGAACGCCCTTGCGATAAGCAGGCCCCGACACGCTGGCGGCGTAGGGGATCGCACCCATGAAGGGCTGGTACATGTCGAAGACGTGATAGGTGGGCGTCAGCACCATCTTGCCGCCATCCGTCAGGATCATGGCCTGCAGCACATTCACCATCTGGGCGATGGCGGCCAGCTTCACCCGGTCGGTGTGGCGATGGAAGATGTTGAGCGACAGGGCCGCGACTTCGGCATCGCGCAGCGAGTTCTGCTGGTACAGGAAGCCCGGATGGCTGCCCGGCTCCTGGTCGTACCAGCTTCCCCATTCATCGACATAGAGCGCGACTTTCTTCTGCGGATCATACTTGTCCATCACCGCGGACACCTTGGAAACCAGCGGCTCCATCTCCAGCGCCAGCGACAGTTCCGAGGCCCACTTGTCTTCTCCAAAGCCGGTCGCCGGGCCGCGGCCATTCCGGTCCACCGGCATGGCATAATAGTGGAAGCTCAGCGCCTGCAGCTTGCCGCCGCCCTTCATCATCGCCTCGGTGAAGCTTTCCGGATCGCCGGTGCCGCTGACATTGCCGGTGGCGCCGCTGGCGACCTTTATCATGCCCATGCTGGCGGGGGCGCTGACAAAGGTGGAATAGCGGGCATTGATCGAGGCGGCATAGTCGCCGCTCATGTTGCCGCCGCAGCCCCAGGTCTCGTTGCCGATGCCCAGATATTTGAGCTGCCAGGGCTTGTCGCGGCCATTTTTTCTGCGTTCGTTGGCGAGAGACGCCTTCTCGTCGGAGGTTATGTACTCGACCCACTGCGCCATGTCGTAGGGCGTCAGCGAACCGACATTGCCGCTGACATAGGCGTCAGCGCCGATCAGCTCGGCGAAATTCATGAATTCGTGGGTGCCGAAGGCATTGTCGTCGGTGACGCCACCCCAGTGCACATTGATGCGGGTGGGCCGCTTGGCGCGCGGGCCGATGCCGTCATGCCAGTTATACAGGTCGGCAAAGCAGCCGCCCGGCCAGCGCACCACGGGAACATGGATTTTCTTCAGCGCCTCGACCACATCGGTGCGATAGCCATGGATGTTGGGAATCTTGCTGTTTTCCCCGACCCAGATACCGCCATAGATGCCGGTCCCCAGATGTTCGGCGAACTGGCCATAGATGTGGCGGTCAATCTCCGCGCCGGGCCTGGAGGTGTCCACCGTGACACTGACCTGCGCCGTCTGCGCCAGCGCCGGCAGCGCCCCAAAAAAAGAAAGCATCAGCGCCGCACCGATAAATTTCTTGAACATGTCCCATCCCCGTTTCTTGTTGCGGGGATGCTAGCGCGATCAGCCGGCCGCGCCCAGTGCCTTCAGGCTCTCGGCATCGGACAGCAGCAGGGCCCAGTCCTCGCGGCTGAAGCGGCTGGTGTCGCGCCGCGCCGCCTGTTCGCGCAAGGCCCATAGCCGGGTGCGGTCTTCAGGCGCCGGTGTTCCCGCCAGCAGCGACAGGTGCAGTTCGCGCACCTGGGCATCGTCCAGCACCAGCTGGCGGGTATCGGCTGGCAATTCCTCATGGCTGCCCGCCAGGGCATGGGCGCGGTCCAGCACCTTGAGGCCGCGCGTCTCGGCCGGCGTCAGGAAGAGCGATTCCGACCGGGTCCAGCGGCCCAGCAGCGGGCTGCTGGTGATCAGCACGACCGGAATGGCCAGCCACAGTCCGGCCAGCAGCGGCACATACCAGCCGAAGACGCCGGTATGCCAGAGAATGACGGTGGCGATGATGCCGATCAGCGTGTGGGCAGCGAAGCCCCGCGCGACAAAGTCCAGCGGCAGGGCCCGGTCGCCGCGCTGCTGCGAACTCCAGCCGGTGGAAATGCCCAGGAGGATGCTGAGCACGTACCAGCTGTGCTGCAACATCACGATGGGCGCGAACAAGGTGGAGAACAGGCTTTCGAAGACCACGCTCATGATGACGGCACGGGTGCCGCCATGGGCGCGGGTGGCGTCGGCGTCTTCCAGCAGCACGATCATCGCCAGCATCTTGGGGCCATACAGCAGCACCAGGGTCGCCAGCACCAGCACGCCCAGCTCGGCAGCATGGCTGACCGCCAGCGCCAGCGAAGATTCGATACCGCCAAGGTTGGCGCCTGATCGATAGTTCAGGGTCTCGATCGCCGACACGATCAGCAGCAGCAGCCACAGGGGCGAGGCGACATAGCTCATGATCCCCATCGCCAGGTGCAGGCGGCTGGGCAAGGTCAGGCCGCGCGCAAACACGATGCGCAGATGCTGCAGGTTGCCCTGGCACCAGCGGCGGTCGCGCAGCAGGTGATCGGAGATGGTGGGCGGCGGTTCCTCGAATGAGCCGCCAATGTCGGGCGCCATCCACACCTCCCAGCCTGCGCGACGCAGCAGCGCGGCTTCCACGAAATCATGGCTCATGATCTCGCCGCCAAAGGGCGGCTTGCCCGGCAGCCTGGGCAGGCCGCAATGCTGCATGAAGGCATGCACGCGGATGATGGCGTTATGGCCCCAATAATTGCCGTCGGCGCCCTGCAGCCAGGCCAGGCCTGCGGTATGGATGGGGCCGTAAACGCTGGAGGAAAATTGCTGGATGCGCGCAAAGAGGGAATGTCGCCCCACGATCTGCGCCGGTGCCTGGATCAGCGCGGCGCGCGGATTGGCATCCATCAGTCCCACCAGGTGGGACAGTGTCTTGCCCGTCATCAGGCTGTCGGCGTCCAGGATCACCATATAGTCATAAAGCTGGCCCCAGTTCTCGCAGAAGTCCTGGATGTTGCCGGCCTTGCGCCCGATGTTCCGGATGCGGTGGCGATAGAAGATGTTGGTCGCGCCCAGCGCGGTGGTCAGCTTCTGCCACGCCATTTCCTCCGCCACCCAGTTGGCCGGATTGGTGGAGTCGCTGAGGATGTAAAAATCGAAATCGCTGCCCGCCGATTCCCAGATGGCGCGCACACCCGAAAAGACGCGGCTGACATCCTCATTGTAGATCGGCATCAGGATGGCGGTGCGCGCCGCCGACACACCACTGGGCGGCTTGAGCGGCAGGGTGTTTGCTCTGGTCAAACGCGCGAAGGCGCCGAACAGGGTCAGCCAGAAGGACGATGCGATCCAGGCGAACAGGATGGCGAACAGCAGCAGGATAGCAGCTTCGCGCATGGTGAGGCCGTCGATCTGCAGCACGCCCAGCATCTGGGTCACCGCGGCAACGGTCGAGGCCACGACCAGGAACAGGTAAAGCCAGCGCCGCGGGGCGACGCCGGCATCCATGTCAGGCACGGCGGCTGCGGCTGATCACGGCAGGCGCAAGCACCAGTGCACGCGGCAAGGCGAATACCGCCGTGAACAGCGTGCCGGCTATGGAAGCAGAGGTAGGATCGGTCAGTGTCTGGACCGGCATGGGGCGCGGACAAGGCAGTGGGATGCCGGCAGACAAAAGTGCCGGCTCGACAGGACTTTCAAATGCGCGAGAATCCATTTGCGAAATATCCAACAGGTGCCGCCCTTCGACATCGGTAATACAACGTGACAATAAGGCAAAATGATGGATCGTTGCGGCTGAAATTTTGTCAAACACAATTGCTGACGATGCCGCAAACATGAACCTAAACTCATCCAGCTTTCATATACCCGACCTCTGAACCGCACTGGGAGTTGCATGTCCATATTCCATACCGACCGTCGCCTGCTGCTTGCCGGCCTTTGCGCCAGCCTGCTGCCGCGCTGGGCCATGGCCGCGGCGGAAAATCCGAGGGCGCCCGGTATCCGATTGGGGCCGCCGCAGCCGTTCAGTTTTGAAACACTGATCGAGACAGCCAAAAAAAACGCCAGCCAGCCCTATAAAGCGCCACCCCAGCGCGCGGCCCACCTCATTAGTTCCATCGATTTCGACGCCGTCCAGAAAATCCGTTTCCGCGCCGATCATGCGCTGTGGCGCGGCTTGGGCGCGACGGATCCGGTGTCGTTCTTTCATCTCAGCCGCTACTCCGGCGATCCTGTGGTGCTGCATGCGGTGGACAAGGGCCAGGCGCGCGAAATTCTCTACGGGCCGGATTATTTCGACTATGGCGCATCGGGCCTCGACGCCAGGGCGCTGGGCGGACTGGGCTTTGCGGGTTTCCGTGTCATGGATGGACAGGACAAGCCCACCGACTGGCTGGCCTTCCAGGGGGCGAGCTATTTTCGCTCCAGCGGACAGGACGCCCAGTACGGCGCCAGCGCGCGCGGCATCGCCATCAACACGGCGGGCGCAACGGCCGAGGAATTTCCCCGCTTCAGCGAATTCTGGCTGGACACCCACGGCCCGGTGGTCAGCGTCTATGCCCTGCTTGATGGACCGTCCATCACCGGTGCCTACAAGTTCGACGCCACCAAAACCGCGACCGGCGCGGTGCAGATGGACGTGCACTGCCAGCTTTTCTTCCGCGCCGGCATCGCGCAACTGGGCGTCGCGCCGCTGACCAGCATGTACTGGTATGGCGAGAATGAGCGGCGCAAGGCCGACGACTGGCGGCCGGAGATTCACGACAATGACGGCCTGACGATCTGGACCGGCAAGGGCGAGCGCATCTGGCGACCGCTGATCAATCCGCCCCATGTGCAGACCAACAGTTTCGCCGATGAGAATCCCAAAGGCTTCGGGCTGATGCAGCGCGACCGCGACTTCGCCGATTACCAGGATGATGGCGCCTGGTACGAAAAGCGGCCGGGCATCTGGGTGGAGCCCCGAGGCAACTGGGGCGCCGGCGCGGTGCAGCTGGTGGAAATTCCCACCGACAATGAAACCAGCGACAATATCGTCGCCTGTTGGCGCCCCGACGGCGACATCAAGCCCGGCGACAGCCGCAGCTTCGACTATCGGCTTTACTGGCAAAACAGCGAACCGGCCTATCCCGGGACCATCGCGCGCGTGGTGGCGACGCGGCTGGGCCGCGGCGGCATTCCCGGCCAGAGTCCCTGGCCGCGCGACAGGAAGAAGTTCGTGGTCGATTTCAAGGGCGGCCCGCTCGCCGAGCTGAAACAGCGTTTCGACATCACGCCGGTCGTTTCGACATCGCGCGGCAAGATCGACAATGCCTATGTCATCAAGGTGGTGGGCACCGACCTGTGGCGCGCGCTGTTCGACCTGCAGGTGGACGGCAACGCGCCGGTGGACCTGCGCCTGTACCTGAAGCTGGGCGACAAGACGCTCAGCGAAACCTGGATCTACCAGTACTTCTCCTAGTCTCGACCAGGCAGCATCGAGGTCAGCGTCTGGAAGGACAGCGAATGCTGGTCCACACCCGGCGGGATCACGTCGCCCGTCGCCCACGAGAAGAAGAGCAGCACGGTGTGGTTGGTATTGTGGGAAAAGCCGTAGCGGGCATCGGTGGTGGATAGCAGCTTGCCGGTCTTGGCGTCATAACCGGTGGCCACGAACTTGGCGACGCCCTTCTCCTCGGCCTGCTTGAACAGCGCGATCTCTGGCACCGTCACCGAATTGCCGGCCGGGATATAGGGCACCGTCAACTGGGGAAGCCCCACCAGCAGGGATTTCTGGTCGGTGGAAAGTGCCCCGGCGGATACCTGCACGACGGCTTCGGCCTGGGGGCGGTCGTCCACCAGCATCAATCCGTTTTTCAGCAACTGGGTGCGGATGGAAGCGATGGCATAGCCTTCGTCATAGCCGTGGAAATATCGGGTATCGACGAAGACCTTGGTGCCTTTGGGAATGCCCAGCGAGAGCTGGGCCGCAGCGCGGTCGGCAGCGGCGGAGATCAGCAGCTGCTCGCTGGCCGTGCGCAACGGCGCGGTGGAACGCGAAGTCGTGCAGCCGGCCAGCAGGACGGAGGCAATCAGGAGGGCTGTCAGGGAATATCGGGTTTGCATGCGACAACTTCTAAAACAGCCCCACACCAAGCAAAACCCTAAAGAGGCTATCGACCATTGCAACTGCGAAACCATTGCAAAAACGGACAACCTGGTAACAAAGAACTGCGGAAAATGACACGAACGGCCCGGCACCAAAGACAAACCCCGCCAGATTGCTGACGGGGTTTGTCCAGTCTGTCGTCCCACATCAGGTGGGGCACTTGGTCATGGGCTGACGCCCATTGTTCAGGTTCGCTTTGTGGCAAAGGTCCGATGTTTTAAACCGGGCCCTGGCTCTCGCTAGGCGGAGCCAGGTTTGTATTCAGGCGGCGTGACTTCCATTGCAGGAACCCTCCTGTTCGCGGTTTCACACGCCGGGATAAAGAAGTGCGTCTCGCGCGACATTCCGGCGCCAGGAAATCCGGTCTCCACCGGATCGATCGCGGGATTTTCCGCGCATTGGGCGCCTTGAAAGTAACTGCGGCAATCGCAATCGTTTCTCTCGGCCCGGTGATGCTGCGCCTCCCCCGGCGCAGCGTCAACACGAAACCGTCGCAGAAATTTTTTGTGATGCGGAACCGTGCTTCACAACAAAATTGCCGGCTTGCGGCCAAAAGTTGCGCGAGCAGGCAATATGATTTTATAGACGCTGCATGTTGCGACTGACCGACATCAAGCTGCCGCTGGACCACGGGCCACACGCCCTGAAAGCCGCCATCCTCAAGAAGTTGAAGCTGCCGGCGGACCAGGTCGTCGCGTGGCACGTCTTCAAGCGGGCGCACGATGCCCGCAGCCGCAGCGCCATCCTTTATATCTACACCGTCGATGTCACCCTGAAGGACGAAAGCCGTGCGCCCAGGGATGTGCGGCCGACGCCCGACATGGCGTACAAGCCGGTGGCGACTGCGCCTGCCCAGTTCCAGCGCCCGCTGGTGATCGGAGCAGGCCCCTGCGGGCTGTTCGCCGCGCTGATCCTGGCGCAGTCGGGCTTTCGACCCATCATCCTGGAACGCGGCAAGGTGGTGCGCGAGAGGACGAAGGACACCTGGGGCCTGTGGCGCAAGTCGGTGCTGAATCCGGAATCCAATGTCCAGTTCGGCGAAGGCGGCGCCGGTACCTTCTCGGACGGCAAGCTCTACAGCCAGATCAAGGATCCGCGCCATCTCGGCCGCAAGGTGCTGGAGGAATTCGTCAAGGCCGGCGCGCCGGAAGAGATCCTCACCGAGGCGCACCCCCATATCGGCACCTTCCGGCTGGTGACCATGGTGGAAAGCCTGCGCGACACCATCGAGAAGCTGGGCGGCGAGTACCGCTTCCAGAACAAGGTCGTGGACCTGCTGCTGACCGATGATCGCCGCCTGCGCGGCGTGAAGCTGGAATCCGGCGAGGAGATCATAAGCGACCATGTCGTGCTGGCGCTGGGTCACAGTGCCCGCGATACTTTTGAAATGCTGCATGATCGCGGCGTCGCCATTGAGGCCAAGCCCTTTTCCATCGGGTTCCGTATCGAACATCCGCAGGGCATGGT
Organism: uncultured Hyphomicrobiales bacterium; assembly: GCA_966211925.1. Classification (GTDB taxonomy): domain Bacteria; phylum Pseudomonadota; class Alphaproteobacteria; order Micropepsales; family Micropepsaceae; genus Rhizomicrobium. The sequence continues at coordinate 11,050 of CBIHOI010000060.1, forward strand.
GGATAAGGCCCGCTTCGGGCGTTCGATCCCGCAGCTGGGTGCGGCAGACTACAAGCTGGTGCATCACGCCCGCAATGGCCGCAGTGTCTACAGCTTCTGCATGTGCCCCGGCGGCACGGTGGTCGCCGCCACCAGCGAACCGGGCTGCGTCGCCACCAACGGCATGAGCCAGTATTCGCGCAACGAGCGCAACGCCAATGCCGGCATCGTGGTCGGCATCACGCCGGACGTGGATTATCCGGGGCATCCGCTGGCGGGCATCGCCCTGCAACGTCAATGGGAGGCGGCGGCGTTCGCGGCAGGTGGCAGCACCTATGCCGCGCCAGCCCAGTTGGTGGGCGACTTCATCGCGGGCACGCCGTCCACGACGCTGGGCGAGGTTGTGCCGTCCTATCGTCCCGGCGTGACGCCAACCGATCTCGCCGCGTGTCTGCCAGACTATGCGATCGAAGCCATCCGCGAGGCCCTGCCCGCCTTTGCAAAACAGATTCGCGGCTTTGATCGCGCCGATGCCGTGCTGACCGGGGTCGAGACCCGCACGTCCAGCCCCATTCGCATCAAACGCGCAGAGGATTACCAGAGCCCCAACACACAAGGGCTTTATCCGGCGGGCGAAGGCGCGGGCTTTGCCGGCGGGATTCTGTCGGCGGCCGTGGACGGCATCAAGGTGGCCGAGGCCGTGGCCAAGAGCATCGCGGGTATCGTTTGATATGTCATGGCCGGGCCT
>CBIHOI010000061.1:0-11705 GCA_966211925.1 uncultured Hyphomicrobiales bacterium
TTGAGATCGCCGGGGCCGGCCATGAAGTGCTGATGGAGCGCAACATCTATCGCGCCCGGTTCTGGGAGGCCTTCGACACCTTCCTGTCGAAACAGCTCCCCTTCCCGCGCGGCTGAACGCCGCTCGCCGGGAAGGCAGACACGAAAACACCGCGCCCCGGTTTGAACCGGGGCGCGGCGCTTGTTTCAGGACGTCGGTGTTACTGGACCGGAGCCGTGGGGGCAGGCTGGGTCGCAGGCGCCGGCTGGGCGGGCGCCGGGGTGGCGCCGGTCTGCTGGTCCTGGGCAGGGGCAGCAGCATCGGCCATCGGGGTCGAAGACTGCTGGGGCTGGGCCGCAACGGTGCTGTTCTGCGCCGTCTGGCTATCCGGCGTCACAGGAGCCGGGGTGGCGGCCGTAGCAGCGGGCGCGGTGGCGGGCACGTTGCTCGCAACATCAGACGGCGACGGGGTCGGCGACACCGGTTCCGGGATCACCGCTGCCTGCGGCTGGATCACGGGCTTGGTCGTGTCGGCAGAGGCCGTGCGGGTCCGGGTGACCTTGGTCGAGGCCGACTTCACGGGCTCGGCCTTGGGCTCCGGCGCAGGGGCGCTGGCTGGCGTGGCGGCAGCAGATGCATCAGCGGCCGGCGCGGTCATGGTGTCAGCAGCAGGCTGCGGCGCAGGTGCCATCGCCGCGGGCGGCGGTGTCTGGACGTTGGACGCCACGGTGACGGGCTTGGGCTGCATGCTCTTGCCGGACACGCTGTAGACATAAGCACCCGCGGTGCCGACCATCAGGGCCACGGCAAGCGCGCCGACAATCTTGGGCATGTTGTTGGGTTCACGGTCTTCCGGATTGACAGTGTGGAAAGCGCCCAGGCCCGAACCATTGCCCAGCGGCTCGTGGTTCAGCATGACGGGACGATCATCGGAAGATGAGTTGAAATCGCGAAGAGACATCGGCGTACCTCCTGAAAGCGGGATGTGTGTAGCGTCAGGAAGAGAACGTGTTTGCGCCGGCCCGGTTTCCAACACGGCGAACAAAGGCAGATTGCGGCAAGAATCGAACCGCAATGAGCACCGTCTATATTTGGCCTTTATTGCAGCTTGCGCGCAAAGCGCAGCAAAACAGGGCTTATATGGCCGCCAGCAACTTGATCGCCTGTTCGTGGATGCGGCGATCGCCACAGGCCAGCACCTTGTCGCCGTCGCGCCAGGTTTCGCCGGCCCAGTTGGTGAGGATGCCGCCGGCGCCTTCCACGAGTGGAATCAGTGCGGCGATGTCCCAGCGCTTCAACGGTCCTTCCAGCACGATGTCCACAAAACCCATCGCCAGCATGGCGAAGATGTAGCAGTCGCCGTGATAGCGGGTCATGCGCACCTGCGCCTTCACGCGCGCGAAGGCGGCCTGCTGGTCTGTGTCCATGTAGGAGGACGGATCGGTGGCGCAGAGAATCGCGGCGTCCATCTCCGCGCATTCGCGAACCTTCAGGACGGTCCGCGTATCGCCCGCCAGCAGATGGCTGCGGCCATTGACGCCGATGAAGCGCTCACCCAGCACCGGCTGATCGAGAATGCCCAGCACCGGCACGCCGTCATGTTCCAGCGCGATCAGCGAGCCCCATTCGTGGCGGCCGGTGATGAAGGCGCGGGTACCGTCCACGGGGTCCAGCACCCAGCGCCACTTGTTGGCGGAGAGGCCGGCGGGCTTCTCGCCATATTCCTCGCCCAGAATGGCATCATGCGGCCGGTCGCGGTCGATGATGGCGCGGATGGCGCGTTCGGCACCCTGATCGGCTTCGGTGACGGGATCGAAGCTGTGCGGGCCGGGCTTGTGTGCCACGTCGATGCGCTGGCGGAAAAAGGGACGGATCACCGCGCCGCTGGCATCGGCCAGGCGGTGCGCAAAGCTGATCAGTTTTTCCTCGACCTGCATGACGATTCCCTTTGAGACGAGTTTATTGCGGCTTCCAGACGCTGACCAGCAGGCCGCCGGTCACGATGAGCGCGCCGCCCAGCAGGATTGGCAGCGTGGGCAAGGTGCCGAAGGCAAAATATGCGATCACCTGCCAGGCCACGAACAGGATGGCGACATACAGGCCCACCACCTGCCCGAATTCCAGCGGCGCGAGATTGAGAAAGGTGCCGTAGGCAAACAGCAGCGCCGCGCCCGCCGCAAACAGGCTGATGCGCAACGGCAGCGCCTGTGCCTGCAGCGCCTTGCGCACCACCGCATCGCCGCCGGCTTCCAGCACCGCCGCCATCAGCAAGATGATCGGGATGGGAACCCCGGACAGCCACCGCATCAGGTCAGTTTCAGCTTGCGCAGCAGCAGCGGCATGGTGAGGCCCTGCAGCATGACCGAGAAAACCACCACCCCGAAAGTGGCAATGCGAATTTCGTAGGCGTAGGGCAGGTCGGGTGGCAGCGACAAGGCGAGTGCCAGCGCCAGGGCGCCGCGCAGGCCGCCCCACCACAGCACATGCTGCATGTTCAGCGCGATCGCCCAGCGCGACCGGGCGAAGAACAGGCAAAGCGGATAGACCGCCAGCAGACGGCCCAGCAGCACAAGGCCGATGGCCGCCACCAGCGCGACCCAGCCCAGGCCGGCAAAGGGAATCCGCGCCACAGTCACTCCGATCAGCAGGAACACCAGGGAATTGGCGATGAAGGCGGCAAACTCCCAGAAGCCGATGACGAATTCGCGCTCCTGCGCGGAAAAGGCGTTTCCTTCGCGCAAGGCGGCGACATTGCCGATCAGCAGCCCGGCCGCCACGGTGGCCAGCACGCCGGAAAAGTGAAAATGCTCCGCCAGCAGGAAGGCGCCATAGGCCGCCACCGTGGTGAGCGCGGCGCTGACGAGATGATCGAGCGTGCGTCCCGCCAGCAGCAGCACCGCACCGCCCACCGCCAGTCCCGTCAGCAGGCCGCCGCCGGCAATCACCGCCAGCGAGAGGAGCGAGGCGCCCAGGCCGGGTGTTGCAGCCGGCGCCGCCGCCCAAGCCAGCGCCAGCGCGAACAGCACCGCCGCAACGCCGTCATTGAAAAGGCTTTCGCCTTCCATCAGCAGACGCAGCCGGCCTTTCACGCCCAGGTCCTTGAACATCGCGATCACCGCCACCGGATCGGTCGCCGCGATCAGGACTCCGAACAGTATCGCGGCGGTCAGCGGCCAGTGCACCAGCCACGCCATGCCGCCCGCCACCACCAGGGCGGAAACCACGACGCCGGCGGTGCTGAGCACCAGCAGGGGCAGCATGTCGCGCCGCAGTTCGTGCCAGTGAATATTGATGGCTGCCTCGAACAGCAGCGGCGGCAGCACCACCAGATAGATGAAATCATGGCTCAGTGCGCCCAGCCGGGCGCTGAACGACGCCAGGGCGATCCCGGTGGCCACCAGCCCCACGGTGTAGGGAAGCCTGAGACGACGCGCCACAAGGGCGACCAGGATCGCCACGATGAGAAGCCCGATGATGCCGGTCAGGATCAGGTCCATGCCGGCACTCTAGGCTGCGTCGTTCCCGCAGGGAAACCTTTAAGCGTCAGCCGCCTGTTTCGCGCGCTTGCGCAGATGGGGCAGCAAGGCGCGCTTGCGCAGGCGGATGTTCAGCGGGGTGACCTCGACCAGCTCGTCGTCCTGGATATAGGCCATGGCCTGTTCCAGGGTCATCGGCACGATGGGCGTCAGCTTGACGGCTTCGTCCTTCGAGGTGGTGCGGATGTTGGTGAGCTGCTTGGACTTGAGCGGATTGACGTCCAGGTCGTTGTCCTTGGCGTTCTGGCCGATGATCATGCCTTCATAGACCTTGGCGCCGGTCGAGATGAACAGCTTGCCGCGTTCCTCGATGTACCAGAGACCATAGGTGACAGCCTCGCCCTGCTCGGTCGAAATCAGCACGCCGTTGATGCGGCCGGCCAGCGGGCCCTTGTGCGGAGCATATTCCAGGAACATGCGGTTCATGATGCCGGTGCCGCGGGTGTCGGTGAGGAATTCGCCGTGATAGCCGATCAGGCCGCGGGCGGGGGCGTGGAAGATGATGCGGGTCTTGCCGGCGCCCGTCGGGCGCATGTCGGTCATCTCGCCCTTGCGCAGCGAGATCTTCTCGATGACGGTGCCGGTATAGGCGTCGTCGACATCGACGGTGACTTCCTCGATCGGCTCCAGCTTTTCGCCATTCTCGGTCTTCATCACCACGCGGGGACGCGAAATCGAAAGCTCGAAGCCCTCGCGGCGCATGGATTCGATGAGCACGCCCAGCTGCAGTTCGCCGCGGCCGGCCACTTCAAAGTCGCCGTCGCCGGTCTCGGTGACCTTGAGGGCGACATTGCCTTCGGCTTCGCGCAGCAGGCGCTCGCGGATGACGCGGCTCTGCACCTTGTCGCCTTCGCGGCCCGCATAGGGGCTGTCATTGACCGAGATGGTCATGGACAGGGTCGGCGGATCGATCGGGTGGCTGGGAATCGCCTCCATCACGGTCATGTCGCACAGGGTGTCGGCGACGGTGGCGGTTTCAAGTCCGGCAATGGCGACGAGGTCGCCGGCTTCGGCGCGGTCCACCGGCACGCGGGCAAGGCCGCGGAAGGCCAGCAGCTTGGTGACGCGGGTTTTCTCGATGGTCTCGCCGGCGGCGTTCAGGGCCTTGATATTGCGGCCCATGGTGACGACGCCCGATTCAATGCGGCCCGTCAGGATGCGGCCCAGGAACGGGTCGGCTTCCAGGGTGGTGACCAGCATCTTGAAGGGATGGTTTTCGGACGCCAGCTCGCGTGGCTTGGGCGGCGGCACGTCTTCGACGATGCGCTTGAAGAGCGGGGTCAGGTCCTTGCGCTCGTCTTCCAGCTCGTTGACGGCCCAGCCGTTGCGGCCCGAGGCATAGAGATGGTGGAAGTCGAGCTGGCTGTCATTGGCTTCCAGCGCCAGGAACAGGTCGAAAATGGATTCCAGCGTTTCCTTGGGCTGGGCGTCGCTGCGGTCGATCTTGTTGATGACCACGATGGGCTTGAGGCCCAGCTTCAGGGCCTTGGCCAGCACGAACTTGGTCTGGGGCATGACGCTTTCGGCCGCGTCCACCAGCAGCACCACGCCGTCCACCATGGACAGGATGCGTTCGACTTCGCCGCCAAAGTCGGCATGGCCGGGGGTGTCCACGGTGTTGATGCGAACGCCGTTCCATTCAACGGATGTGCACTTGGCCAGGATGGTGATGCCGCGCTCGCGCTCCTGATCGTTGGAATCCATGGCGCGTTCGTCCATGTGCTGGTTCTCGCGCACGGAGCCGGACTGCTTGAGCAGCTGGTCAACCAGAGTGGTCTTGCCGTGGTCGACGTGCGCGATGATCGCGATATTGCGGATTTCCATGGGAATCAGGGCCTGGGGCTAGCGGAGAAGCGCGGCTTATAGAGGCGGGTTTGCTGCGGGGCAATATAGGGTGATGCAGGACCTTGTCCGGCAGAATTGGAAAACGGCGCAAAACCCGGCTTTCCCGCCAGATTCGTGCGTTTCGGCCCTGGTTTTCTGGCACATTTATGAGAGGTATTTCACGTATACAGGCTATAATACCGCCGCATAAGCCGGATAGGACTGCCCGAAACGCCGGGAAATGTCCTGAAAACAGGCATCGGCAACAAGATCAGTCCAAATATGGCGGTCTTTTCGTAATTTAATTTCACAAGGCAGTCTGAGGACTGTTTTGGCGTGTGGTATCAGGACTTTTGGTGCGATGAATCTGCAGATCAAGCCTTTGCCAACCCAGGTTCGGGATCAGGACGACGGCGCGGACGAGAGAGGGATGCGCAAATACCTGATCGGCGGGGCAGCGCTGCTGCTGGCGCTGGGGGGCTTCTGGTATTTCACCCATGCCGGTCCGGGCGCCAAGCCCAAGCTGGCCGTCGCGGCGCCGGTCAAGGTCGCCCCGGTCCAGCAGCGCAACATGGCGGTGATCGAACGCACCATCGGCACCGTGCTGGCCAATTCCACCGTTTCGGTGAATGCCCGCGTGCAGGGCCAGCTGGTCAAGGCCTTCTTCAAGGAAGGCCAGATGGTGAAGACCGGCGATCTTCTTTTCCAGATCGACCCGCGCCCATACCAGGCGACCTATGACAACGCCATGGCCTCGCTGGCCTCGGCCAAGGCCAAGTTCGACCGCTATACGCGGCTGAAGAACCAGAATGCGATCTCGCCCCAGGACGTGGACGATGCCCAGGCCAGCTATCTGGAAGCCAAGGCGATGGCGGAATCGGCCCGCCTGAATTTGGAATTCACCGCCATCCGGGCGCCCGTCAACGGCAAGACCGGACCAATGCTGATCCAGCCCGGCAACATGGTGATGGCGGCGTCTTCGGGCAGTCCCAGCGCCACGCCGCTGGTGACGCTGAATGAAATCCAGCCGGTGAAGATCTCGCTGTCCCTGCCCCAGTCCGACCTTCCCCGCATCCAGGAGATGGCGCGGACCAAGGGCCTGACCCTGACCATGAATCTGCATGACGCCGGCGGCGGCAAGGACATCACCGCCAAGGTGGATTTCATCAGCAATGCGGTGACCGGCAATACCGGCACCATCGAACTGCGCGCGACCTATCCCAATGCCGACATGGGGCTGGTGCCCGGCCAGCTTGTGGACGTGGTGGTGGCGCTGTCGGAAATTCCCAATGCCATCACCGTGCCGCGCGACGCGGTCAATACCGGCCCCGAAGGCCAGTTCGTCTATGTGGTCAAGGACGGCACCGCCCAGCAGGTGGACGTAAAGGTGCTGTTCGACGACGGCGTCGACGATGCCGTGGCGGGCCCGCTGAAAGTGGGCGACCAGGTCATCATCGAGGGTCAGCTGCGCGTCATTCCGGGCGCCAAGGTCAAGGCTTCGGGCGCGCAACAGCATTCGGCGCAGCAACCGGCCGGGCCGCGGACCAGCGGACGTCGCCGGCACAGCAACGCGGGTTGACCGCCCCGCCTTCAAGCCGTCAGGACTGACATGAATCTGTCGAAGCCCTTTATCGAACGTCCCGTCATGACCACGCTGGTGATGGCGGCGCTGGTGATCTTTGGCGCCTATGGCTATTCCAGCCTGCCGGTTTCCGATCTTCCCAACATCGACTTTCCCACCATCCAGGTAAGCGCCAGCCTGCCCGGCGCCGATCCCGATACCATGGCTTCGTCCGTGGCCTCGCCGCTGGAAAACCAGTTCTCGACCATCAACGGCATCGACCAGATGACGTCGAGCTCGACCCAGGGCTTCACCAGCATCCAGCTCCAGTTCAGCCTGGACCGCAGCCTGGACGGCGCGGCGCAGGACGTGCAGTCGGCGATCTCGGCCGCCACCCGCAATCTGCCCAAGGCGCTGCCGCAGCCGCCCACCTTCCGCAAGGTGAACCCGGCCGACCTGCCGATCATGTTCCTGGCGATGCGCTCCAAGACGCTCAAGCCGTCGGAAGTCGATGAATATGCCGAGACGCTGCTGGCCCGACAGCTTTCCACCATCGAAGGCGTTGCCCAGGTCAGCGTGTTCGGCAGCGCCAAGTATGCGGTGCGCATCCAGGCCGATCCGTCGGCGCTGGCCACCCGCCAGATCGGCATCGACAAGCTGGTCTCGTCGGTGGCTTCGGCCAACGTCAACCTTGCCACCGGCGCGCTGAACGGGGCGACGCGCTCCACCGTCATCCATACCGGCGGTCAGCTCAACAATGCGGCGGAATTCAACAACCAGATCGTCACCTACCAGAACGGCTCGCCGGTGCGGCTCAAGGACGTGGCGAATGTCATAGACGGGCTGGAAAATCCCTATGGCAAGAGCTGGTACAAGAACGAGCCCGCCATCGTGCTGGCGATCTTCCGCCAGCCCGGCTCGAACGTGGTGCAGGTGATCGACACCATCAAGAAGGTGCTGCCGCAGTTCCAGGAAACCCTGCCGCCGTCGGTCAAGCTGGACGTGGTGTTCGACCGCAGCCAGGTCATCAAGGCGTCCATCGAGGACGTGCAGTTCACGCTGCTGCTGGCCGGCGCGCTGGTGGTGGGGGTGATCTTCGTCTTCCTGCGCCGGGTCTCGGCCACCATCATCCCGTCGCTGGCCCTGCCGATCGCCATTGTCGGCACCTTTGCGGGCATGGCGGCCTTCGGTTTCAACCTGGACAATCTTTCGCTGATGGCGCTGACGCTGTCGGTCGGCTTCGTCGTGGATGACGCCATCGTCATGCTGGAGAATATCGTCCGGCATATCGAAATGGGCGAAAAGCCCTATGACGCGGCCATGAAGGGGGCCAGCGAAATCGGCTTCACCATCCTGTCCATGACCATCTCCCTGGCGGCGGTGTTCATTCCCATCGTCTTCATGGGCGGCATTGTGGGTCGGTTGCTGCACGAATTCGCCGTCACCATCATCCTGGCGATCCTATTCTCGGGCGTGATCTCCATCACACTGACGCCCATGCTGTGCGCGCGCATCCTCAAGGACGAGCATGGTGCGGCCCACAATGCCTTCTATCGCTGGAGCGAGAATAGCTTCAACCGCATCCAGGGCGCCTATGACCGCACTCTGCGCTGGTCGATCATGCATGGCCGCATCATTCTGGGCGTGTTCGCCCTCAGTGTGATTGCCAGCGTGGTGCTGCTGATGTTCATGCAGCAGGACTTCCTGCCCAGCGACGATACGGGTCGCCTGCAGGCAAACCTGCAGGCTGCCAACGGCACTTCCTATGTCCAGATGGCGAAATACACCCAGCAGGTGGCGCGCATCGTGGCACAGGACCCCGACATTGCCGGCGTTCTGGCGCAGATCGACGGCGCCAATGGCAGCGCCGGCACCAACAGCGGGCGACTGATGATGATTTCGCTCAAGCCGCTGAGCGAACGCAAATCCGGGCCGGACGCCATCATTCGCCGCCTGCGGCCCAAGGTGTCGCACATCCCGGGCGTCAACGTGTTCCTGGTCAACCCGCCGGCCATCCGGTTGGGCGCCCGCGGCGCGCGCTCCAATTACCAGTACACGCTGCAGGGCCTGGATCTGGCCCAGCTGCAGGACTATTCGACCCGGCTGATGGACAGGCTGCGCAAGACGCCGGGCTTCGTGGACATCACGTCCGACTATGACGCCGCGATGCCGTCGGTGCAGGTCAAGATCAACCGCGACCGCGCCGCGGCCCTGGGCGTCTCGCCGCAGCAGATCGAGCTGGCGCTGGGCTCCGCCTTTGGCGGCCAGCAGATCAGCCAGATCAACACCTCGTCCAACCAGTATGAAGTGATCATGGAGCTGTTGCCGCGCTACCAGCGCGACGCCAGCGCGCTGGACCGGCTCTATATCACCGGGTCCGGCGGCACGCTGGTGCCGCTGACGGCGGTGACGGACATGACGTCCAGCACGGTGCCGCTGAGCGTCAACCATGCGGGGCAGATTCCGGCCGTGACAGTGTCCTTCGACCTGGGCCCCGGCAAGGCCCTGTCCGACGCCGTCACCGGCATCCGCGAGGCCAGCGAGGCCATCGGCATGCCCCCATCCATCCAGGGCAGCTTCCAGGGCACCGCGGCGGCGTTCGAGGAATCCACCAAGGGCATGGGCGGACTGCTGATCATCGCCATGGTGGTGGTCTATATCATCCTGGGCATCCTGTATGAGAGCTTCATCCACCCGCTGACCATCCTGTCGGGCCTGCCCTCGGCGGCGGTGGGCGGACTTCTCACCCTGTGGCTGGCGCACCTGCTGTTCCTGGCCGGGGTCATACCCGGCGACATGTCGCTGACGCTCTATGCATTCGTGGGCATGATCATGCTGATCGGCATCGTCAAGAAGAACGCCATCATGATGATCGACTTCGCGCTCAACCGGCAGCGCACCGATGCCAGCGTCACGCCCGAGCAGGCAATCTACGAAGCCGCCGTGGTGCGCTTCCGCCCGATCATGATGACCACCATGGCGGCGCTGATGGGCACATTGCCCATCGCCTTCGGCACCGGCGCGGGCGCGGAATCGCGCCGGCCGCTGGGGCTGTGCGTGGCGGGCGGGTTGATGCTGTCGCAGTTGCTGACGCTCTACATCACGCCGGTGATCTATTCGTACCTGGACCGCTTCTCGACCCGGCTGAGCCGCAAGAAGAAGCCGCGCCGCGGCCCCGTGCCTGTGCCGGCCGAGTAGTTACTTGCCGTCCTGCTGCTGCTGCATCTGGAAGGCGATAGCGTCTTCCTGTCCGCGCAGGTTGCGCCCGGGGCCAATGGCATACAGCCCGCGCAGATAGCCCAGGTCATTCGCGGTCAGCGCCGTGGCGGGCATGGCGCAATCCTTTGCCAGCGTGTTCACGATGCTGGGCAGCGTCTGGCACAGGTCCAGCGACGACAGTTGGGCCAGCGCCAGCATGGCGATGTAATCCGCCAGTGTGCCGATTTCATAATCCGCCAGCTTGGTGGGATCGGCCACGATGATCACATGATAGAGGGTGCTGCGCATGCCATCGTCCAGGCGGCCCCCCGTGACACTCATCGCGCCCTGTTTCGTGAGGACCGTTATAAAGGGCGGATTGTGATACGGGTCTGGCAGGGTTATTTCTGTCGGAAGCGCCTTTGCGGAATCCACCAGCGTGTTTCCGCGCAAGTCCCTGCTCGCGGTCAGATACCAGGCTTGAATGGGGCGACTGACCTTCGCCAGGGCGTCGCGCTGGGCGTCGTTGTCGGCATACCCCAGAAACGCATCCTGTTTCTTTCGGATATTGTCCAGCAGGCCCAGCGGCGCGGTGGTGAACACAATCTCGATATTGGGTTTGCAATCGCCATGGCCATTGACCGGCGCGCCGACCTGGGCGGCCACCGCCTTCACCTGATCGCTGATAAATTTCGTGAAAGCCGGTTTTAGCCCGACGGTTATCGGACAGACCCCGTCTTCCCAACGCGCCAGCTTGCCGGTCATGCGCGAGGGCGCGGCGAAGCTCTGGACGAACTGGTCCAGTACCTGACGCGAACGTGCGCCGGTCACGGTGACGCTTTCGGTCTGCTGCGGCGCGGACTGGGCCTGCGCCGTCACCACCGCAAGCAGCAGGATCGCAGCCGCTAGTCGCATATCATGCCTATGTTGGTCTGCATCGCATTGCTGGCGCTGCTGCCGCCGGCGCTGGCCGGGCGGCAGGCGCCCTGGTGCAGGCTGCGATATTTTTCGCTTTGCACGTCATGAATGCCGTCGGGGGCCACGTCCATGCCATCGCGACGATATTGCGCCCACACGGCATTGGTACGGCAGACCCGCGGCCCGGTGAGGCGCGAGCCCGGCAATTGCTGCGGCGCCCGGCAAACCACCAGCTGCGGAGCGCCGTCACCAGCGGGCGTATGGACGTCATCCGCAGCATGGGCCGCAGCGGCCGACATCAACACGACAGTGAAAACCGAAAGAACCCGCATCTGCATCACCCTCGGTTCGTCGCTATACTACTACCGGCGTAGTAGTGCGTAACACAGGCAGCGGGCAGGCGCAATCGGCGCGCGTCAGGAACAGATGCCGGCTTGCAGTCCGGTGAGCATCGAGGTGCTGCTGCCGCCGACCGCGCCGGTGATCTGGCAGCCGGCCAAAGCGCGGCGGCGCTGATAGTCATCCACCAGATAGACAGTTTGGCCGTCGGGGGCGATCTGTGCGCCCCGCGCCCGCAGTGACGCCCAGACCTGGTTGGTCTTGCACACTTCGGGGCCCGGCAGGCGCGACCCCGGCAAGGGCTGCGGCACGCGGCAGGTGATCGCGTCGGGATTGCCCTGGCCGGTGGG
>CBIHOI010000062.1:0-11467 GCA_966211925.1 uncultured Hyphomicrobiales bacterium
TTGTTGTTATTGTTGCTACCGCCACCGCCGCCGCCACCACCATGGCCGTTGCCGCCGCCGTGGCCGCCATTGCCATAATTGAAGACATTGGTCTTCGAGATATCGATATTCTTGGTGATGTTGATGTTCTTCGAAGCGTCGATGTACTTCGAATTGTCGATCACCTTGGAGTTGTCGATATTCTTGTTGATGTTGATGTTCTTGGAGGCGTCAACATTGTTGGTGATCGTGATCGGCTTGTAGATCGACACCGGCTTGTTGATGTTGATGTTCTTCGACGCATCGATGTTGTTGGTTACGTGGTTGTCCTTGTAGACATTGATGTTCTTCGATGCGTCGATGTTGTTGTTGACCGTGATCGGCTTGTAGACGTCGATCTTCTTGGAATTGTCGATGTTGTTGGTGACGTGGTTGTCCTTGTAGACGTTGATCTGCTTGGACGCGTCAATGTTCTTGGTGAAGTTGAAGTTGTTGTTGACGTCAATCTTCTTGGAATTGTCGATATTGTTGGTGACGCTGTTGTCCTTGCTGACGTTGATGTTCTTGGACGCGTCGATATTCTTGGTGAAGTTGAAGTTGTTGTGGCTGTTGACATCGATTTTCTTGGAATTGTCGATGTTCTTGGTGAAGTTGAAATTGTTGTTGTTGACGTCAATTCGCTTGGAATTGTCGATGTTGTTGGTGACGCGGTTGTCCTTGTTGACATTGAACTGCCTGGACGCGTCGATATTCTTGGTGAAATTGAAGTTGTTGGTGACGTCGATCTTCTGACCGCCGCCATAGCCGGCATGGTTGCCGCCACCCAGGTTGCCCGAGGACTGGCCGCTCACGTCGATCTTGCGGCCGTTGTCGAAGCTGCGGTTGCCGCCGAATATGGACGGGGTTGAGGCCGTCTGGCCGCTCTGCACGTCGATCTTGCGCGAGCCGCCGAAATTACGGCCGCCGCCGAAATTCTTCGATGCGTCGACGTTCATATGCTGTGAGGCGTCTGCCGCGGGACTGTTGCCGCCGCCGAACACGTTCAACTGGCGGCCGCCGAAGCCGGCGCCGTTGTTGAAGCTTCTGGACGTGTCCACATTCGCGCGTGGCTGGGCAGCGATTTCGCCGCCCGCATCGGCATTGCCGCCGCCATAGACATTGAGCTTGCGGCTGCTGCCAAAGCTGCGGCCGCCGAAGTTCGTGGCGGTGCCGCTGTCGATATTGCGGGTTGCGTTGCTGGAATCGACGCTGGGGACGGCGCCATCGCTGTTGCGGTTGCCGCCGAACACGTTGAGCGGCTTGCTCATGCCGATGTTGCCGCTGACGTTGCCGCTGACATTGCTGTTGATGGCGCCGACATTGGGGCGGAACGCAGACGGCGAATTTATGCCAGGCGTCCGCGGCACATTCATTTGCCTGATGTTGTTGAAGCCCGCCAGGCCGTCACAGGTCACATTTGAGACACCGGCGCCCATTCCTGCGGGGCGGCCCCATGTCTCAAGCTGGCTCATGCCGCTGGCTTCCGCAGCCAGCGGTTCAATCACCAGGCCGGAGGTCACCAGCGCAGAAGTGAGAAACATCAAAGACTTGACGGACATTTGTACTAATCCTTCGCCATTAGGGGCATGAATGGTCGGGTGAGACGCTTCATGATCCGTGCCAGCTAGGGAGCCCCCAATGTGATGTCCGTCCCAAAACAGGACGGCGCCGTTATTGGCGATCAGTGTGGGGGACAACCGATAAAAATCCGGTAATCGCGGAAACCAAATTCCGCGAATAAGTGGTTCAATTCGGGAATTGAGCCCCCGGTTCGAACAAATAATGCCGGGCCGTCACTCTATATATCGGCGCCTGAAATTTGGTTGACGCGACGGGGTTCGGCGGACCCCCCCGCTGGCATGGCTTTCGCTCTGTACGCTCCCAAGTAGCCGCAAGACGTTCCGTTACGGAGCATCGCGGCCAGGTCACAAGGGAATAGCAGGGGCCATGAAGCACAAGAATTCGCATCTCCTGGTGGGTTACTGGAGCCGGCTGCGCAAAGGCCGTGACGTGCCCGACCAGACCGATATTGACCCCCGCGCCATCAAGCGCCTGCTGTCCTACACCTTCATCCTGGACTGCGAGAATCCTGCGCGTCCCGTTTACCGTCTTGCCGGCACCGCGCTGTGCGAACGCTTCGGTTTCGAACTTAAAGGCACCAGTTTCCTCGCGCACTGGGAATCCCAGTCCGGGCTTTCCTTGGCTTCGCTGTTGCGCCAGTCACTGAAGGTCTGCCAGCCGGTATGCCTGTCGTCCATCGCCGCCACCGCCGACAATGGCATGGTGGAGCTGGAAACCATTCTCACGCCGGTCTCGTTCAACGGCGGCACGCCGACACGCTTCTTCGGCATGGTGCAGATGCTGAGCGATCCGACGCCCCTGCTGGGCCGTTCGATCGCCTATGAACGCCTGGTGGGTTCGCAGTTGATCCAGGAAGACGAACCGCTTCCCCAGTACGACCAGAACCAGCCCCCGCCGCCTCCGCCGCCGCCTCCGTCGCTGCGGGCCCATCCCAGGGCACCGTATCTGCGACTGGTGTCATCGCAGGAGAGCCCCGCCTTTCTGCACTTCGGCTCGGGCGATCTGCTGCAGAAGATGTTCGATGTCATCGGGCGCTGGCGCGCGGCCAACAGCCAGGATTACAGCCGCTTTATCTAGCGCGCCCTCTAGCGAGGAGGTGTGTTGGTGGAAGGCTGGTTGAGATCCTGGCGCTGTGCGGCCGGATCGTTTTTCAGCGGATTGTCCACCGGATCGGCCCGCAGGATGTCGCGGTCCAGCCGCGCGGCCGACGCCTTCTGCTGCAGATAGGGAATCTCGTAAGCCTCGACCTTGGCGCGGTAAGCTTCGAAGGTGGCTTCGTCCTGAGCCGTGCGCTTGTCACAGCGATCCGCGGGAAGCCCGGCCTGTTCCTGGCACCACAGGTCGAAGTTCATCTCCTGCACCGGGTAATTGCCGTTGCGCTGCGCCATCGCCGGCCCCATTGCCGAGGTCATGGCGACGATCAGGGCTGCGACTGCCGGGAGGGTTCTGTTCATGGTGCCAGACTAGGCGCTTTGCGCCGTTCGCCATAGCTACAAAAAAGCAACGGCCCCGCCTTTTTGGGGCAGGGCCGTGCGACGTCATGCAAACATCACGGCTGGAGCGTAATCACCGTGCGGCGGTTCTTGGCTTCCTTGACGCCATCTTCGGTCTGGACGGCCAGGTCGGTTTCGCCCACGCCGCTGGCATGCAGGGCAGCGCGGCGCGCGCCCATGTCCACCAACGCCTCGACCACCACATTGGCACGGTGCACCGACAGCTTCTGGTTATAGGCGTTGTCGCCCGACGTGTCGGTGTGTCCCACGATGGTGATGTTGGTCTGGCCGCCGGCGCGCGCGGTATTGATCACATCGCTCAGAACCTTGAGCTGCTCGGCCTTCAGGGTCCAGGAGTCGAAGTCGAAATAGACCGTGAAGTCGCTGCTGGTGGCGGCCGGGGCGGGGGCCGTGGTCACCGGGGCGGGCGGCACATAGACCGGAGCCGACGGCGCCGGGCGGGCGGCGGTTTCCAGCTTCAGCAGCGAGACATCCAGGGACGACTTGCAGGCCTGGGACGCGGCGGCGGCACTGGGCACGGTGCCGTACAGGATCCAGCAGTCATAATCGGCCTGGGCGCGGGCGGCCTGTTCGGGGAACTGGTCCTTGCCCGTGGCCAGGGCGCGGGTCAGGCGGGCGCGGATGCCGGTGGCGACCTGATCGGGGGCGGCTTCAGGCTCCGGTTCGCTGCCGCCGGAGGCCATGTCGGCCTTGGCCGCGTAGGCCTTACTGAGCAGATCGCTGGAGGAGTCGCTGCTGCTGGAGAAGGGGTTGATGGAGTCAAAGAAGCCGCTGTCCGGGTTCGGTTCGGACGGAAGGCTGGCGGCCTGGGCCGCTAGGTCGCTGTAATCCTTGGACAAAGCTTGGGTAAAGGGCGTTCCGGCGGTGGCTTCGACCGCGTCGCTGTCATCGAACATGGAGCATCCGGCCACGCTGATGGCCAGGACACTGGCGGCGGCGAGCATGGTCAGGCGGCGACCGTTGCCACGAATATCGGCGATAAAGCGCATAATACAGATCCCTGGCTGGCGGCCCGATCTCCCCGGGCCCCAGCCCTGGCGTCGCCGCAAACTTTTGCCGGACTCCTATAGCGCGGGGGAACCCGTCGAAAAAGGCCCCTGTTCTAAAATGGTTGGTGCGTGCGAAAAGCCCCAAACACCGTAAATTTGCCGGCCCGGCAGTAACCTCCTGTTGACCCAGAGGGGGGTATAAGATGTCGGGACATTAACAATTGGGGCAGGTCCGTGCAGGGCTTGGCATTGGCCATGAAGGACGCCGAACCGGTGGTCGCCAAGTCGGGCGCCGAGCGTCGGCGCTTCCGCCGTGTGAAGATCGACCTGCCCGGCCGGCTGTTCATCCCGTCTGACGCGCGTGAGGCGCGCTGCACCATCACCGATCTTTCCCCCGGCGGCGCCGCGATCGCCTGCGAGACTGTGCCCGATGCCGGCACCCCGGTGGTTCTGTATGTCGATGGCTTCGGCCGCTTCGAAGGCACGGTCGCGCGCCGCGATGGCTATGGCTTCGGCGTCTCCTTTGTCTGCACGCCGTCCAAGCGCGAGCGTACCGCCGAACAGCTCATCCTGTTCCTCAACAAGACCCTGGTGGACGAAAGTGTGCTGCGCCGGCACGAGCGCCAGAGCCAGAAGGGCTTCGCCAAGTTTACCCGCGCTGACGGCACCATCACCCAGTGCGAAGTGATGGACATTTCGGTCGGCGGCGTCTCGCTCAAGACCGACATCAAACCGCCGATCGGCGAGTTCGTGCTGATCGCCCAGATGGCCGGCAAGGTTGCCCGCCATCACAGTGACGGCATTGGCATCCAGTTCGTGGGCCAGGAAAAGGCCACCGAACCGCAGATGAACATCAACCTGGTCCGCTAGCACGCACCCACGGCGCGTCCCGCATCACTTTTGCTGGCACCGGCCGGCGGCGATGCGCAGAGGGCAAATGTCAAAAACGCAAAAGGCGTAGGCGTCGCGGCGACACATGTCCGCGCGGATCTCCTCCTTCAGGTTTGCCAGGTTCACGATGATACGTTCCCGGAAGACCGAAGCGTTGGCGCCCGCGGGCAGGGCGATGCCCGTCGGATCGCCTGCACCGGAAGGGTGCGGCAGCAGCCGGTCGAGCGAACTGTTGAATGTCCAGAATGGCGCAAGGAATATCGCACCCAGCGCGCAGAAATTTATTGCCCTGAATACAAATAGCACCGCGCACCGCCTTCGAGATGCGTGAGGATACGCGTGCCGCGCAGCGGCGAGGTCAGCTTTCGCTGCCGATGGTGCAGCAGTCTGTGCCGAACTGGCACTCTGCTCCGGCAACAAATGGGTTCACATCGAAACCATTTGTTGCCTATGTGAAACCGAAAGTGGTGATGATCAGTGCCATCTCGATAGTCTGTGGTTCGTGTTTGTGTTCCACAGGACTGCGCGCATCCGGCGCAAGTCTGCCAAGGCTATTGTGGTGCCCGCCAGATCCCCCGCACTCGCTGCATCGAATATTCTGGACGCCGGCATTCTGCTCGTCGCGGAGGCGCCGGACGTGCCGTGGGATGCCCTGTCCGGCCATGGCTATCGTGTGCAGCGCGCCGACAGCGCGTCCCAGGCCCAGGAACTTCATGCCCGTGACGCGGCTTCCGTCGTCATTGTCGATATGGACTTGTTGGGGGCCGAGAGTTTCGCGTTGATCGAGGCGCTGCGTGATCGTGCGCGGGCCGGAGGCTGGACGGAATTTCTGCTCGTTTGCGGCGGCGATGCGGCAGCCGCGGCGCGGCAGGCGATAAAACACCAGGTCTCGGACTTCCTGCTCAAGCCCGTGGGCGGCGAACAGCTGATTGAAGCGGTCTCCGACGCCTACAATGTCGCCCGCATGCAGCGCTTCAAGCAGGAAGAGGCGCGATCGCTGGAAGCATCTCTGGTGGAATTCAAGACACTCACCCATACGGCGATTTCCCGGCTGATCGCCCAGGCGCAGGAAACATTCGACGTTCCGTCCGCACAACCGTCCTCGGCAGACGCGCTGGGGGACGCCTCGTTCCTGCAGTTCGTGGAGGACGAACGCAGGCGTGCCCGGCTGAGAGCAAAGGTGTTCGAAGGGCTCGCTTTGGGCAATTCGGGCTGGACACTGCTCCTGGTCCTGGCCGAGTCCCACATGGCGGGCACCAGGTTGACGATCAAGAGCGCGGCCTATGCGGCGGGGCTTCCGCTGTCCTCGGCCCTGCGCAAGCTCAATGACATGTGCACCGGCGGTCTGGTGGACCGGCGGGAGGATACCATGGACACGCGCAGGTCGTTCGTGAAGCTGACACCGCGCGGCCTGGCCCATATCGCGCGCTATTTTTCAGAGGTCGGCGCGAAGGGCGGGAGATGATGAAGTTTTTTGATCGCGCCTTGTCGGCGCTGATGCTGCTGGGTGCTGCGGGGCACCTGCTGGGTAGCACCAGATTCTATCCTGGTCAGCGCGACGCCCGGTACTGGGCAGAATGGTTCACCTTTGTGATCGTGCTGGTTGGGGCGATCAACCTGTTGCGCAGCTTCCGGCCAGACGACAAGGCGCTGGCCTGGCTCGCGGCGGGCGCGGCGCTCTGCTATGCGGTGTCTGCGCTGACCTTCGGATCGCTGATCGGCAACATGGCCGATCCGCGAGTGGTTGGGTTCACAGCGATTGCCCTGGGGCTGGCGCTGTTCAGCCTGCGGACGGCGCTGCGCCGTCCATGAGGCGGGCGCGATAGCGGCGCCTGCCGGCGTTTTTCATGATCGCGTACTGGATGGCGAACAGGCCGAACTTGCTGGCGATGCCCCAGATGGTCATGACCGAGCCCCAGGTCACCACGCTGGTGGTGGTGGCCAGCGCGATATTGAGCGCGGCGGTGAAGAACATCAGCCCGGCCCAGACATAGCCGAACGCGATCACCATGTCGGGCACGAACTCCAGCGCGCGCGGTGGCATGTAGCGGGTCATCCAGCCGCGCTCCAGCATGGAGACGCCCACCAGCACATAGATGGCGCTGGGTTTCAGCATCACGAACAGCGGATTTCGCGTGAAGAGCGTGGCGGCACCCGATGCCGCCACCAGGAACAGGCTCACCCATTGCAGCGCAAAGACGCGCCGGCGATGGGCGAGCTGCCAGCCGATCTGGACAAAGGCAATTGCGATGCCCAGCCCCACCGCCAGCGCGATATTGTGGGTGAAGGTGTACAACGCCAGGAAGAAGAGCGTGGAGAGCAGGTCTGTCAGCAGCCCGCGCATGGCCAGGAAAAGGCCCTTCACGATACCACTGCCTGATACGCGGTCGGTACGGCGATGCGCAGTTCGCGGCGCACGTCGTCGAGGGGGCGGGGCAACAGGGCTTCATAGTCCAGTGTCATGAACCACTGCGATGTCTTGCCGTTGCGCCAGGCCTGCTTCACGGCCTTGCGGGCAGTTTGCGGCAGGCGCGGCCAGGCCATGGCGACGATCAATGCCTGGCCCAGATTGCGGGAATGTCCATGCATGTACGCCAGAAGGCACAGTTCGCCCAGCGGGTCGCGGCCATAGCCGGTGAGGATGTGGGTAAGGTCATGGGCATCGCGCATCCGGTTGCGGAACAGGCTGGCATCGGGCGGCACCGGATCATTGTCCCAGTCCTGCGAGGCCTGCACCAGACCATTGGCGGAGAGATTTTCGCTTTCCATGAATTCGAAATAGGCGCGGCCCATGCTGCCGACGGGCAGGGCGGCCAGCGCCTCGCGGTCTTCCAGGGTGGCGAGCAGCACGCGGCGCTCGCGCAATATCTGCTGACCCGTGGGATCGGCCTTGAAGCGCTGGAAGGCGCGGACACCGGACCGGCCGCGCAGGGCACGGAAGATCACGAAGATCTGGCGGGTGTCCTCGCCATTGGCGAAGAGGGCGCGCACGGCGCGGATGGCGGTGAGGGGGCGCAGGCGGGTATCCATTGCGAAATCGGTGGTGGGCATGGCAGAACCTCTATTGACAGGATTGTTATTACAACTACTGACAATAATGTCAACAATGAGGTAAACCATTGTCCCTGAAAGAAAAACGCGTCCGCCGCAAGCCCGAAGAGGCCCGTGCCCTGATTCTGGACGCCGCGGAAGCGAGCATGGCGGCGGATGGTCCGGCCGGCATCCGGCTTCAGGACGTCGCCAGGGCGGCGGGCGTCTCGCACCCCACCATTCTGCATCACTTTGGCAGCCGCGAAGGGCTGGTGTGGGCCTTGAACCAGCGAACCCTGCAGGATTTTCGCGCCGCGATGCTGGCCAACATGCAGGCCGCCAGCGGCAATGGCGATGACGGCATCGCGCTCAGCTTTGCCATGTACCGCAACGGCCTGGCGCAGCGCATGCTATGGTTGCTGCAGTCCAACCCGGACGCGCAAGGCCGGATTGATGTCTTCGAGACGCTGGTGAACGCGCTGCATGATCTGCGCAAAAGCTTCGCCCGTCCCGGCCACGAACCCGACATGGCCGACAGCCGCAATGTGGTCCACCTGGTGACGGTGGCCGCCATGGGCGATGCGCTGATCGGTCCGCGCCTGCGCCGGGCGGGCGAGAAGGAACGCGAGGCCGGCGCGGCATTCGAGAAATGGTTCAGCGACCTCATAACCCTGTTCATGCGGTCCAAGGTCTGAGTAGGTTGGCGGGCGAAGACGGGGGATGGCATGCGCAAACTGGGACTGATGGCGGCGGTTTGCATTGTGCTGGCAGGTGGTGCGTTCGCTGCGCCGCGCAACGAAAAGGTCTATGCGGCGGTTAAAGCCAACCACGACGGCGCGCTGAATCTGTTGCGCGAGCTCGTGAATATCGATTCCGGCAGCGGCGATGTGGAAGGCGGCAACAGGATCGCCGCCGTGCTGGCGACGCGGCTGACAGCTATCGGGGCAGAGGTGCGCCGTGAACCCACCGAGGCGCCGGCCCTGCCGGACAATCTGGTGGCGGTGCTGCATGGGACGGGCAAGGGCAAGATCCTCATCATCGCGCACCTGGACACCGTGTTCGGTCCCGGCACGGCGGCGCAGCGTCCGTTTCGGATGGATGCAGTGCGTGCCTATGGCCCTGGCGTGGGCGACGAGAAGGGCGGCGTCGCCCTGGCGGTGACTGCGCTGAAGATTCTGCACGATACCGGCTTCAAGGATTACGCCACCATCACGCTGCTGATCGACAACAGCGAGGAGCGGGGTTCGACCGGCTCCACTGCGCTGATCAAGAAACTGGCCGCGCAGCATGATGTGGAATTCAACATGGAGCCTGGTGACGCGCCGGACGTGCTGACAGTGTGGCGCAAGGGCTCGGCCAGCGTGCGCATTGTCGTGAAGGGCCGTGCTGCCCATGCCGGTGTGGCGCCGCAGGATGGCCGCAACGCCGCGCTGGAACTGGTGCACCAGGTCGGGGCGCTAGACGGCGCCTTCCCGAAGTCAGGTGACGGCACCACGGTCAATCTGACCCTGATGAAGGCGGGCGATCGCGCAAACATCATTCCCGATGCCGCCGAGGCGACCTACAGCGTGCGCTATCGCAAGCCTGAAGATTATGCCGCGGTGGTGGCGAAGATGCAGGAGGCCGCCAGGGCCACGCAGATACCGGATACGGTCGTGACCGTGGTGCCGCCGACCACCGGCTTCCCGCCGCTGATCCAGAATGACCACATCACAGCGCTGGCGAACCGCGCCAATGGCATCTATGGCGAAATCGGCAAGACCGCCGGGCTGGGCGGCAATGGCGGCGCCAGCGAATCCGCCACCGCCATGTCGGTGGGCACGGTGGCGCTGGACGGGCTAGGCCCGGTGGGCGGCGATTTTCATTCCGACAAGGAATGGATCGACTTGAGCAGCGTCGCTCCGCGCCTGTATCTGATTACGCGGCTGCTGATGGAGACGGGCAGGAACCCGCCCGCGAAATAATTGTCACGGCCCGGCTTGCCCGGGCCATCCAGAGCAGCAAGCACAGTGCATGCGATCCCACGTGAATTGGGCCACGACAAATGAGGTTAGGCCAGATTCTGAATCTGGCTCGACGCCAGCATCAGCTTGGCAACTGACAGATCGCCGGAATGGTCCACCGTGTTGAGGAAAGACTGGGCCCGGCCCAGCGACTCCGTGTGCCCCGCAATCCAGTCGTCCACGCTGGTGCCGTCGGCCAGCAGGCGCGCGGCGATGCCGGCCTGGGCCATGGCGAGATTGTCCAGCAATTGGCGCAGCGCCAGCCGATCCCAGTGATCCGGCGGTGACAGGCGCGCGGCCTGGCCCCGCAGCTTGTCGAAGCCCAGTTGCTCGCCCAGCGCGCCATAAAGCGCGATGACCTTTTGCGGTGCGGCCTTGGCGGTATGGGCCAGCAGCGCAATGTCCGGCGCGGCCTGCAGAGCCGGCAACAACGCCAGATCCCGCGCCAACTCTTGCGGTACGCCGGCGTCGGTCAGCTCCTTGATGCGGCCATTGTCGCTGTCGGTCAGGGTATAATGCTCGCGCAGGGCTTGCACGCCGGCGCGGTACAGCGCCACGGCGTCGGCGATGGGTGCGGCCGAGTCCACATGGCGCAGGAACCAGGGCGTGACTTTCCGGAAATGGGCCGCGATCTCGCCATAAAGCCGCGTCTGGATATTGGCGTCCACCTTGCCGTCCAGCGCGTCGATGCGTGCCTTCAGCGCCGACAGGCCATAGGCGCCGTCGGCCAGCACAAAGCCGCGCGCCACGCCGGCGCCGTCCTGGCGCGACACCTCGCGCATGCGCTGCACAAAGGCGATCCCGGCCAGGTTGACCACGGCATTGGTCAGCACGGTGGAAATGATCTCGCGCTTCAGGCGATGGCGCTGCGGTTCTTCGGGGAAGGTCTTCACGGCGTCGGGCGGGAAATAGCCCGACAGCAAGGCAGCAAAGGCGGGATCGTCGGGCAGGGCGCTGGCCAGGATTTCCGCATCCAGGTCCAGCTTCGCATAGGCCAGCAGGACCGACAGTTCGGGGCGGGTCAGCGCCTTGCCGTCACGTTCCAGCGCGCCGAGATTGGCGTCGGACGGCAGGAATTCCACCGCGCGGTCCAGCTTGCCGCGCGCTTCCAGGTCGCGGATCATCCGTGCCTGGGCATCGATGTCCTTGGTGCCATTCATTTCGGCCACCGACAGCGCCAGCGTCTGGTTGTAATTGTCGGCCAGCACATGCGTCGCCACATCGTCGGTCAGGGTGGCGAGGAAGGCGTTGCGCTTTTCCTCGCTCAACTCGCCGCGCATCACCGGGCCCGACAGCAGGATCTTGATGTTCACTTCATGGTCGCTGGTATCGACACCGGCGCTGTTGTCGACCGCGTCGGTATCGATGCGGCCGCCTGTGCGGGCATATTCGATGCGGCCCAGTTGTGTGACGCCCAGGTTGGCGCCTTCACCCACCACCA
>CBIHOI010000063.1:0-11322 GCA_966211925.1 uncultured Hyphomicrobiales bacterium
TGGCGATGCCCTGCACCAGCAGCGGCAGCATGAAGTCCACGAAGCTGGCATCGGCCGTGAAGTTGGCACGCATCAGGTACGACACCGCGAACGCCATGAAGGCGATGGTGGCGATGATGCGGGCATCTACCTTGCCCATCATCTTGGCCGACAGCGGGGTCAGCAGCACCGCGATGACGCCTGTCGGCGCCGCCACCAGTCCCGCCCAGGTAGCGGTGTAGCCGACCTGGGTCTGCAGCCACAGCGGCATCAGCAGGTTGCAGGCAAAGAAGACGGAATAGCCCAGCATGAAGGCCAGGGTGCCCAGCGCGAAGTTGCGGCTCTTGAACAGCGACAGGTCCACAATGGGATGCTTCTCGGTCAGCTCCCAGATCAGCCAGGCCAGGAAGCCAATGCCGGTGACCAGCGCCAGGATCACGATCTGTGTCGAGGCAAACCAGTCCAGGTCTTTTCCTGTGTCCAGCATCACCTGCAGCGCCCCCACCCACACCACCAGCAGGCCCAGGCCCACCGTATCGATCGGCAGCTTGCGGGTCGGGGTCTCGCGGGTCTTGAGGTTCTGCCAGCTGAAGAAGGTCACGCCCAATCCCACCGGCACATTGATCAGGAAAATCCAGGCCCAGTGATAATTGTCGGAGATATAGCCGCCGAGGATCGGTCCGCAAATCGGCGCAACAAGTGTCGTGATCGACCAGATGCCCAGCGCCGTGCCGCGCTTGTCCGGGGGAAAAATGGAAATCAGCAGCGCCTGGCTGCCCGGGATCATCGGCCCCGACACGCCGCCCTGCAGGACGCGGAAGAAGATCAGCGAATTCAGGCTCCAGGCGATGCCGCACAGGAAGGATGCGATGGTGAACAGCAGTACCGACACCACGAAGGTCCGCACGACGCCATAACGGCCCATCAGCCAGCCGGTCATCGGCACGCCGATGCCGTTGGCGACGGCGAAGGCGGTGATCACCCAGGTGCCCTGGTTGGTCGAGACACCCAGATTGCCCGATATGGTGGGCAGCGACACATTGGCGATGGTGGAATCCAGCACCTGCATGAAGGTGCCCATCGCCAGCGCAATGGCCGTAATGGCCAATATGCTGCCGGTCAGCGGCTTCATGGCCTGGCCGGGACCGCTCAACGCGCGCCGCCATTCTCGCGCAGGATGCGCGCGATCATGGCATCGGCCACGGGGCCGGAATCCTCACCGGTGTTGGCGCGGGTGGTGCCGCCGCCGATCTTGGTGGTGACCAGCGGACCGGACTGGTCGCGCACATCCGCCTCCACACCCACGCTCAGGCCGACGCGCAAGGGATGATCCTTCAGTTCCTGCGGGTCCAGCGCGATGCGCACCGGCACGCGCTGCACGATCTTGATCCAGTTGCCGCTGGCATTCTGGGGCGGCAGCAGCGCAAAGGCCGAGCCTGACCCGGCACCAAGACCTTCGATATGGCCGTGATAGGTGACGCCGCCGCCATAGATGTCGGCCGTCACCGTCACCGGCTGGCCAACCCGCATGCGGGCAAGCTGCACTTCCTTGAAGTTGGCATCGATCCACACATTGTTCAGCGGCACCACGGCCATCAGCGGCGTGCCGGCCGCGACCTGCTGGCCGGCCTGCACGGTGCGCTGGGCAATAACACCGTCCAGCGGCGCGATGATGCGCATGTGACCATAGGCGATGGCCGCGGCGCGCAACTGCGCTTCGGCCGCCAGCACATCGGGATTGTGGGCGATGTCGGTGCCGGCGATCGCCGAATTGGTCTGCTCCAGCCCGCCCTGCGCCGTGTTCACGGCGGCCTGGGCCGCGGCGACCGCGTCCTTGGCATGGGCCAATTCTTCGCCCGAAACGGACTCGGTGCCGAAGGCCTTCAGGCGGCGCTGGTAGTCGCCTTGCGCCTGCGCCAGCGCCACGCGCGCCTGGTTCAGTTGCGCGCTGCCGGCGTCGGAGCGCGAGAAGGTGCCGCGCACGCTGCGCACCACCCGGGCCAGGTTGGCCTGCGCCGCCTGCAGGTTCACGGCGGCGATGGCCGGGTCCATCTCGATCAGGAGCTGGCCGCGCTTTACCGTCTGGGTGTTGTCGGCATGCAGCGCCAGCACGGTGGCGTTTTCCTTGGAGGTGATGGTCACCACATTGCCCGCGACATAGGCGTCGTCGGTGCTTTCGAAATAGCGCGAATAGAGCAGCCAGTAGAAGCCGTAGGCCACCGCTGCGACCAGGATGACGGCGCCCAGTATGATAAACCAGAAGCGACGATTGCTGTTGGGGGTCTGGGCGGCATCAGTCATGGGAAATTTCCTTGGCAATCTTCGTCTTGGTTTCCGTGGCGGCTAACGCCGCCGGGGTTTCATATTCAAAGCCGCCGCCCACGGTGAGCAGCAGGGTGATGCGCTGCTGGGCCGCCGCGGCGGTCACCGCCGCCAGCGCCGAACGGGCCTGCAGCAGGGTGGCCTCCGCCGTCAGCATGGGTATCTGGGTATCCAGCCCACTACGATAGCGGTCCTCGGCGATGCGAAAGGCCTTGGCCGCATTGGCCACGGCGTCGCGCTGCTGCTGTGCCTGGGCGCCAAGACTTTTCACCTGGGTCATGGCGTCGGCGGTCTGCTTGATGCCGTTCAGCACCGCCTCGTTGTAATCGGCAACCGCGATGTCGAGCCCGGCCGTGGCGCCGGCATACTGCGCCTTCAGCTTGCCGGCATCGAAGATCGGCAGATGGATCGCCGGGCCGATGCCCATGGTGAAGGAGCCGCCGGTCAGCAGGTTGGCCAGCCCCAGCGACTGAAAGCCCGCCAGCGCCGCCAGGTTGATGTCGGGATAGAAGTCCGCCTTGGCCGCGGCACGGCCCTGCACGGCGGCTTCCACCCGCGCCCGCGCCGCCAGAATGTCGGGACGGCGCGACAGCAGGTCGGCCGGCAGCTTGTCCGGCAAGGGCAGCGCCACGTCCAGGTTGGGCGTTGGCCGCGTGATGGTGGCATAGGCTTCGGCCCCCTGCCCGGCCAGCGCCGCGATGGCATGCACATCCGCCTCGCGCGCCGCGGCATAGCGCAACTGATCGGCCTTGGCCTGCGCCAGCAGTGCGCGTGCCTGCGCGACGGCGCTGCCATTTTCCAACCCGGCATCGAAGCGGCCCTGCGAGATCTTCAGGATATCGGCGCGCTCGACCACGGCCTGGTCGGCAATGTCACCATTCTGATAATCGAGCAGCAGCTTGATATAGGTCTGGGCGAAACTGCCGCCCAATGCCAGTTGCGCCGCCTGCGCATCCAGCGCCGCGCCCTCGGCGGTGGCGCCGGCCTGTGCGATCAGGGCAGCCTGCTTGCCCCAGAAATCCAGGTTCCAGCTGAAGTTGGTGGTGAGCGAACCGTACCAGTGATAGGTGCCGCCAAAGGGCGGCGGGATGATATAGTTCTTGCTGAACAGGGTGCGCTGCTCGCTGCCATCCAGCGTCACCTGCGGCAGGTCTTCGGCCTGGTTGACGGCAAGCTGGGCCTGCGCGGCACGCATCCGCGCCAGCGCGCCGGCCAAGGTGGGATTGCCCACCATCACCTGCTGCGCCAGCCGGTCCACCTGCGGATCGCCAAAGGCCTTCCACCATTCGGCGGGAAAATGCGGCGCGGCGGCGCCGGTCAGGCCAAGACTTTCAGCCTTCACTTCCGCTACCTGCGGCGTGGTCGGCGGTGTGGCGACGCAGGCCGAGAGCAACAGCGCGGAAACCAGCGAGAGGGATTTCTTCATGATGTCTTCTTTGCTTTTGCTTTCGCTTTAACGGCGGGCACCTTGATGATGGGGGCGCCGGAAATCAGCAGTTTCTTGCCGGTCTTGGCCTCGGTGGCGATCACCAGCCGGGTCAGCAGCGCGATCAGGGTATCCACTTCGGCATGGGAGAAGCCCGACAGCATGCCGTTCCAGAAATCCATCACCTTGGGGGCCTGCGCTTCCACCAGCCTGCGGCCGGGCGGCGTCAGGGCCAGGGTGACGACGCGGCGGTCGGTGTCGCTGCGGTTGCGCGTCACCAGTCCACGCTTTTCCATCTGATCGATCAGCCGCGTCATGGAACCCGCATCGTGGCAGACATTGTGGGCGAGATCGCCGGCGGTGGTGATGCGCCCGTCATGCAGCGCCACCAGCGTGGTCCATTGCGAAAAAGTCAGCTCCTGGTCTTCGAATAGGGCTTCCATCTGCGGCAGCAGGCGGTTGGTGCAGATGCGCATCAGATAACCGACGGAATTGCGCATCGCGTAATTCTTCGCACTGTAATACGGCTTCATGAAAACCACCCCGCCTGCGACAATTATTGCCGGGACAATACTTGCTTGGGCAAGCATATAGCCCTGCCTGCACGGCCCGGCAAGTTGTCTTTTTGCAGGGGGCAGCCCTGCGAAAATCGCAGAACGCCGCAGGCGGATTGGATGCGGGAACTAGGAGGCCGGCCGGGGCCGGTCATAACCGTTATGGAACGGCACCACCGACCCGGCAGCGGGCTGGATATATTCGACTGCAAAGCCATCGTCATGATGACGAACCACCCGCACCCGCGACTGGCCCACCGTCGCCAGTTCACCCACCGGCAGCATCACCTTGGCGCGCAGCGACATGCCGCGCTGGGAAATGTTCAGGGCGTCACAGGGCACGATCATCCCGTTGTCCCGCACCAGATAGAAGTTCGACAGCGGGATGCGGTTCTGGCGGCGCAGGCGGGTGATCTGGGCCACCCCACCCTGCAGCATCTGGCCCACCACCTCGGAGATGCTGTGGCGGCGCGCCTCGCTGCAGATAAAGCGCAGCCGCACCTCGCCGCCCTCCTGGCCGGATATTTCCGCCTCAATGCGGCCGATGCGATCGAGGTAGAGCGTTACGGGGCCTTCCGGCACTTGCTGCGCCAACTGGATGCGGGCGCCGCCGGATGACAAGTCCAGGACTTCGCAGTCCACCGCGCTGGTCGAGATGCCGAACAGCTTGCCCGCCACCGGAACCTTGTAGCGGCGCCATGTCCGTCGTTCGTCCTGCCCGATGTCCATCCCGCCCACTCCCCAGAGGCCTTATCCTATGAATCGGGGCTGAATATTCGCTTGACCCATAGGCGAAATCTTGGCCCCTTGGATTAGCAATTTGTTTGCCATGAGCCATGCCGTCCTTCGTCTATGTCCTGATGGCTGACAGGCCCGGTGGGCGCTCCGTCACCTATGTCGGCTGGACACTCGATCTGGAGCGCCGCCTGGCCGAACACAATGGCAAGCGCGCGGGCGCCAAGTCCACGCGCGGCCGGCAATGGGTGCTGGTCTATGCCGAAAAACACCGCACCCGGAAGGGCGCGATGCGTCGGGAATATATCCTGAAGAACGACCGCAAGTTCCGGGCGACGTTGCGGGGCTGACTACTCGGCCGCGATATTGTTGCGCTTGTCGAACTGCGACCAAACGCCGGCCTCGCCGTTCCACGAGCCCTTCGAAGCGCCCTTGGAATATTCGGTGGCGCGCTGCTCGAAGAAGTTGGCGTGCTCGACCCCGTTCAGGATCTCGACCAGCCAGGGCAAGGGATGGGCCTTGAGCTGCTTGTAGCCGCTCTCGGTCGCCTCGAAATTGCCGAACACCGGCTCCAGCTTCAGCTGGGTCAGGCGCCAGTCGGCGATGTAGCGGACATAGGACTTGATGTCCTTGGGCGTCATGCCCTGGATATCGCCCAGCCCAAAGGCCAGATCGACGAAATTCTCTTCCAGCCCGACCATGGTGCTGGCGACTTCGCGGATATCCTCGCGCACCGACTTGGTCACCGCCCCGGTCTCGTCATTCCAGGCATGGTACAGCTTGACGATGCCTTCGCAGTGCAGGCTTTCGTCGCGCACCGACCAGGACACGATCTGGCCCATGCCGTTCATCTTGTTGAAGCGGGGGAAGTTCATCAGCATGGCAAAGCTGGCGAATAGCGACATGCCCTCGGTGAAGGCCCCGAACATCGCCAGGGTGCGCGCCACGTCCGACACCGTGCCCACCCCGAAGGTGTGCATATAGTCGGCCTTGGCCTTCATCTCGTCATAGTCGCGGAAGGCCTCGAACTCGGTCTGGGGCATGCCCAGCGTCTTCAACAGCAGGGCATAGGCGTCGATATGCACCGTCTCCATGTTGGTGAAGGCGGCCATCATCATCTGCACTTCCAGCGGCTGGAAGATGGGGATGTAACGCTTGAGGTAATTGTCGCCCACTTCCACGTCCGACTGGGTGAAGAAGCGGAAAATCTGGGTCAGCAGAGACTTTTCGGCATCGGACAGGTGGCCGGACTGCCAGTCGCGGATGTCGGAGCCAAGCGGCACTTCCTCGCCCATCCAGTGGGTCTGCTGCTGGCGCTTCCAGCATTCATAGGCCCAGGGATAGCGGGTGATGTCATAGGTGCCGGTGGCGTTCAAAAGGCCGACCGTGCCCTTGCCGATCAGCGTGCGCGGATCGACATTTCCGATATCTTTCACTGACATGCGAGGCACTCTTCATAATCGGTGCGAGGAGCCGCGGAGATCGCGCCCTTGTCTTTTTTCTCCAGCTGGCCGGCAAAGCCGGCGCGGCTGATGGACTTCGAGCGGCAGTAATACAGGCTCTTGATGCCGCGCTCCCACGCCGTCCAGTGCAGCATGTGCAGGTCCCACTTGTCGATGTCGGCGGGCAGGAACAGGTTCAGCGACTGGCTCTGGCAGATATAGGGGGTGCGGTCGGCCGCCAGCTCGATGATCCAGCGCTGGTCGATTTCGAAAGCGGTGCGATAGACCGCCTTTTCCTCGTCGGTCAGGCAGTCCAGGTGCTGGACCGAACCTTCCAGTTCCACGATCGACTGCCAGGTGGCGTCGGTGTTCAGGCCCTTCTCTTCCAGCAGCGCCTGCAGGTAGGGATTGCGCACCGAGAAGGCGCCCGACAGGGTCTTGTGGGTGTAAACATTGGCCGGGATCGGCTCCACGCAGGCCGACGTGCCGCCGCAGATGATCGAAATCGAGGCCGTCGGCGCGATGGCGATCTTGTGGCTGAAGCGGGCCTTCATGCCCTTTTCCTGCGCGTCCAGACAAGCGCCGCGCTCTTCGGCCAGATGATAAGACGCAGCATCAGCTTCGCGGCGCAACTTCTTGAAAATGCGCAGATTCCACGATTTGGCCATCGCGCTTTCCAGCGGGATATTCTTCTGCTGCAGGAAGGAGTGGAAGCCCATCACGCCCAGGCCGACGGACCGCTCGCGCAGGGCCGAATACTTGGCACGGTGCATGGAGTCCGGCGCTTCCTCGATGAAGCTGGTGAGCACATTGTCGAGCATGCGCAGCACGTCCTCGACAAAGCCCTCCTCCTCGGCCCACTGGTCCCAGGTCTCGATGTTCAGCGACGACAGGCAGCAGACCGCGGTGCGTTCCTTGCCGTCATGGTCGGCGCCGGTCGGCAGGGTGATTTCGCTGCACAGGTTCGAGGTGTTGACCTTCAGCCCCAGCTCACGCTGGTGCTTGGGCAGGGCCCGGTTCACATGGTCGATGTTCAGGATATAGGGCTCGCCGGTCTGCAGGCGGGTTTCCAGGATGCGCTGCCACAGCTGGCGGGCATCGACTTCGCGCATGACGGCCTGGTCCTTGGGGCTGCGCAGGGCGAACATCTTGCCCTCCTTCACGCACTCCATGAACTCGTCGGTGATGTTGATGCCGTGGTGCAGATTCAGGCCCTTGCGGTTGAAGTCGCCCGACGCCTTGCGGATTTCCAGGAACTCCTCGATCTCCGGATGGGTGATATCGAGATAGACCGCCGCCGAACCCCGGCGCAGCGAGCCCTGGGAAATGGCCAGGGTCAGCCCGTCCATCACATGGATGAAGGGAATGATGCCGCTGGTCTTGCCGGTCTTCACCTTTTCGCCGATGGAGCGGACCTTGCCCCAATAGGTGCCGATGCCGCCGCCATTGCTGGCCAGCGCCACATTCTCGTTCCAGACGCCGACGATGCCGTCCAGCGAGTCCGGCACGTCGTTCAGGAAGCAGGAAATCGGCAGGCCGCGCTTGGTGCCGCCGTTGGACAAGATCGGCGTCGCCGGCATGAACCACAGCCGGCTCATATAGTCGTACAGCCGCTGGGCGTGCTGGACATCGTCGGCATAGGCGCAGGAAACCCGCGCGAACATGTCCTGGAAGCTTTCGCCCGGCATCAGGTAGCGGTCGGTCAGGGTCGCCTTGCCGAACGGTGTCAGAAGCGCGTCGCGGGCGCGGTCCAGCACCAGGTCGGTGGGCTTGGGGCGCGGCGCCAGGGGATAGGGCAGCGGCGGCTGCGGGCCGGCTTCGAACAGATCTTGCGCCACCGGAGCCGGCTTGGCGGGCTCCACCACCTTGGTCTCGACCGTGCGGGTGACAACCACCGAGCGTTCGATCACGTGATCCTGGGGCGTCTGGACGACCATCTGGCCGTCGGTGTCGAAGTCGCCTTCCAGGACGTGTTTACCGAGTGCCGACATCGCAGTGCTTCCTTTGGTCAGGGGCCGCGGGAATCGGAAGACATTGGCGCGGATCACATCCGCTCCTTTCTGCCCCCGGGACGCCCCGCCCCATAAAGTCTCAAATCCGTCGTTCAGCGGCGCCGTCTGCTGGCAGTTCCCCGGCGGCTGTCTGGCCCGATGGCCGTCCATGCCGGTTTTTGCCTTTAGTTTTTCGGGGGTTTTGCCCCGGATTCCGGCCCCACCAGACCAGTCCCGGAGTTCCCTGGAATCCCCTACTTAGAGCATCCGAAGCACTTTGAACGACTACATCTAGTGGCCCATTCGGGGACTCCGTCAAGCCGAAATACTTTCACACAGGCGTCATTTTTCGCTTGGGGACAGAAGTGTGAATGACCGCGAATCTCCCTGTCCGGTGGCCATGCTGCGCACGCCGAAGGCCCTGTGGATAAGTTCATCTGTGAGTGAATCCGTGTCTCCCATGACCGCTCCATCCACAAGTACGACGACCCGCGAGGCATCGCGCGCGGCCAAGGTCAGGTCATGCAGAGACGCGATCACCAGGGTGCCGCCGCGCGCGATATCGGACAGAAGGCGCATGGACGCCATCGCGTGGCGCGGATCCAGCCCGGTGATCGGCTCGTCCACGATCAGGATTTTGGGTTCGGCCACGATTGCGCGGGCCAGCATGGCGCGCGCGAACTCGCCGCCTGACAAGGTGGTGGCAGGCTGGTCGCGCTTTTCCACCAGGTCGCATTGTTCTAACGCGCGCGTAATGAGCGGCGCGTAATGGTCCGGCAAGCCGCCCGTCGCCGGCAGCTTCGGCGTCAGCCCCAGCGCCACCAGCCGTTCGACGCTGATCGGCCATTCCAGGTGCGGGTTCTGCGGCAGGTAGGCGCGCAGCCGCGCCAGCCCTGAAACCCTGGCGATGGCACGCGCATCCAGCATCACCTGTCCGCTATCGGGCTTCAGCAATCCCGCCAGCACCGACAGGAGCGTGGACTTGCCGGCGCCGTTGGGTCCCAGCACGGCGATGAACTCGCCGGCATGCGCCTGTACCGAGACATTGCGCAGGATGGTGCGCCCTCCCCGCACGACTGTGACGCCTTCTGCCGCGAGCATGGTCATGGTGCGCTCCTGCGGATGCGCACCACCAGCCAGAAAAAGAAGGGCGTCCCCAGCAGACTGGTGAACACGCCCAGCCGCAGTTCGGGATTGGTGTGGACCAGCCGCGCGGCGATGTCGGCACACAGCAGCAGCAGCGCCCCCGCCAGTGTCGCCGGCAGCAGTACCCGGCGCGGTGAATACCCGACGAACGGGCGCACCAGGTGCGGCGCCACAAGGCCGATGAACCCGATCGCGCCCACCACGGATGTCACCGCGCCCACGCTCAGCGCCGTGCCCGCCACCACCAACGCCGCCAGCCGCGTCAGGTTGATGCCCAGGCTGGCCGCCTGCGCCTCGCCCAGCGCCAGCGCATCCAGCGCCCTGCCTGTCAAAGCCAGCAATCCGGCGCCGACCATCACGAAGGGCAAAACCAGCACCACCTGCATCCAGCTCTTGTCGGCCAGCGAACCCAGCAGCCAGCTCATGATCTCGTAAGCGGCATAGGGGTTGGGTGCGAAGTTCAGCGCCAGGGCGATGCCCGCCGCCGTCAGGCTCGACACCGCCGCCCCCGCCAGCACCAGGGCGACCGTGCCATTGCGACCCAATGCGAATGTCAGCCCACAAGCAGCCAGCGCGCCGATCATGCCCATCAGCGGGCCAGTTACCGGCGACAGCGCCGCCAGCCCGAAATAGATCGCGATGATCGCGCCCAGCGCCGCGCCGCTGGAGACACCCAGCAGCGCCGGCTCCGCCAGCGGGTTGCGCGTGAAGCCTTGCAATACGGCGCCCGACAGTCCCAGCACCGCGCCCACCATCAGCGCCAGCACCGTGCGCGGCAGGCGGATGTCGAACAGGATCAGGCCCGGCAGCGAGTCCTGCGGCGACAGCAGCGCCGATGGCGGCAGCCACACCCGGCCTGCCAGCAGCGAGGCGCCAAAGGCCAGCACGATCAGCACCAGCAGCGACAGGTTGAGCTTCATCGTGGCACCGACGTCAACGCAGCCTGCAGCCGCTTTGCGGCGAGCGCCGTCTCCGGCACGCCGCAGCCATACAGCGAGTCGTAACTGACTCGCCGCCCCGCATAGCGCTTCAGCAGCGCCGGATGCATGTTCTGGTCGTCGCGCAGCGAAGCGGTACCGCTATAGGTCTCGGCATAGACCAGCGCATCGGGATTTTTGGCAATCAGGGTCTCGACGTCGTAATAGCCGAAAGGCCCGGTTTCGACATTGCGCGCCCCGACTTCCGCCAGCATGGCATCGAACAATCCGCCACTGCCCGGCACATAGCCGCCGCCGCCCCAGCCTGCCACCGTGAGGCGATGCGTGGGACGCTGTGTCGCCATCGCGCGCAGGTCGGCATCCATCTTCGCAATCAGTGCCTCGCCCCGCGGCTCTTCGCCCACGGCGTGTGCCACCATGCGGGTGACGGCGCGTATCTGTTCGAAGCTCTCGGCCGGCGGCACTTCCACCACCCGCGCGCCGCTCCTGGCCAGCAGCGGCCGCAGCGACGGCGCGGTGAAGGTGTCGGTGAGGATCAGGTCCGGCCGCGTCGCCAGGATTTCTTCGGCGGTGTTGTGATTGACCGGCACACCCGCCGCTTGCGGCCAGTATTTCAACGCCGCCTTTTCGTGCGCCAGGAAGGTGACAGACGCAATGCGTGACGGCGCAACAAGGTCCAGCAGCAGCGCGTCGGTGCAGATTTTCAGCGACATGATGCGCTGGGGTTTAGGAGCAGCAGCCGCCGCCGGCAGCGTCATCAGCACGGCGGCGGCCACAACCCATTTCATC
>CBIHOI010000064.1:0-11315 GCA_966211925.1 uncultured Hyphomicrobiales bacterium
CGCCGTCACCATCAACGTGTTCCAGGGCGAACGCGAAATGGCGGCGGACAACAAGAGCCTGGGCCGCTTCGACCTCACGGGCATTCCGCCCGCCCCGCGCGGCATTCCGCAGATCGAAGTCACCTTCGACATCGACGCCAACGGCATCGTGTCGGTGACGGCCAAGGACAAGGCGACCAACAAGGAACAGCAGATCCGCATCCAGGCGTCTGGTGGTCTGTCGGACGCCGACATCCAGAAGATGGTCAAGGATGCCGAGGAGCATGCCGCCGAAGACAAGAAGCGCAAGGACGCGGTGGAAGCCAAGAACCAGGCCGACTCGCTGATCCATTCGACCGAAAAGGCGATGAGCGAGCATGGCGACAAGGTGGACGCGGCCGACAAGACCGCGATCGAAGCCGCGCTGGCCGCGCTGAAGACCGCGATGGAAGGCGACGACGCCGAAACCATCAAGGAAAAGACCAATGCCCTGGCGCAGTCTTCGATGAAGCTGGGCGAGGCCATGTACAAGGCGCAGCAGGCCGAAGGCGCCGCCGCCGATGCGGCGTCCGATGGCGCGGCACCGAAGGACGACAATGTCGTGGACGCCGACTTCGAGGAAGTCGACGACCAGAAGAAGTCCTAAGACACGATCAGCCCCCGCGCGAAAGCGCGGGGGTTTTCTTTTCTATACTCGGGGGCGAGTAAGTTTCGGGCATGAGTACCAAGCGCTGTTATTACGAAACCCTGGAAGTCGAACGCGGCGCCAATGGCGACGTTCTGAAATCCGCCTATCGCAAGATGGCGATGAAATTCCATCCTGACAGAAATCCCGGCGACCACACCGCCGAGGTCAAGTTCAAGGAAATCAACGAAGCCTATGACGTCCTGAAGGACGAGCAGAAGCGCGCCGCCTATGACCGCTTCGGCCATGCCGCCTTCGAAGGCGGCATGGGCGCGGCCGGCGCGCGCGCGGGCAATCCCTTTGGCGACATGGCCGGCGGCTTCGGCGATGTGTTCGAAGACATTTTCAGCCAGAT
The DNA here is from genome assembly GCA_966211925.1 of uncultured Hyphomicrobiales bacterium. Lineage (GTDB taxonomy): Bacteria > Pseudomonadota > Alphaproteobacteria > Micropepsales > Micropepsaceae > Rhizomicrobium. The sequence continues at coordinate 1,020 of CBIHOI010000064.1, forward strand.
GATGGGCGGTGGGCGCAAGCGGTCCAATCGCGGCCAGGACCTGCGCTACAACCTGGACATCACGCTGGAAGAGGCCTTCACCGGCCGCTCCGCCGAGATCCATGTGCCCACCATGGCGGCCTGCGAGGAGTGCCATGGTTCGGGCGCCGAGGCCGGGCACAGCGCCGAGACCTGCCCCACCTGCAACGGCCACGGCAAGGTGCGCGCGACGCAGGGCTTCTTCACCATCGAGCGCAGCTGCAACGCCTGCCGCGGCAGCGGCAAGATCGTCCGCCATCCCTGCAAGGCCTGCAAAGGCGCGGGCCTGGTGCAGAAGGAGCGCACGCTGACGGTGGACGTGCCGCCGGGGGTGGAGGAAGGCACGCGTATCCGCCTCAGTGGCGAAGGTGCCGCCGGCGCCAATGGCGGACCCGCGGGCGACCTCTACATCTTCCTGTCGGTGAGCGAGCATCCGATCTTCCAGCGCGACGGCCACGATCTGCACTGCCGCGCCCCTGTGTCGTTCGTCACCGCCGCCATGGGCGGCAATATCGAGGTGCCGACCCTGGATGGCGGCCGCGCCGCCGTGAAAATTCCCGAAGGCACCCAGCCGGGGCGGCAGTTCCGCCTGCGCGGCAAGGGCATGCCGGTGCTGCGCAGCGCCCAGCGTGGCGACCTGTATGTCGAGCTGGCGGTGGAGACTCCGGTCAAGCTGAGCAAGCGGCAGAAGGAATTGCTGCGGGAGTTCGAGGCCGAGAGCCAGGCGGGTACCCATCCCGAGGCCGAGGGCTTCATGGCCCGGCTGAAGGAATTCTGGAACGGCGGCGCCTGCTGACGCCTTTCCTGTAGATTGCAACTACTGGTTGTGTTAAGGTTCCCGCCGTGTTCATGGAGCGGGGGCTCATGTCCGGACAAGTGGCGCCAGGGGACAATTATTCCGACAAGCTGATCAAGCTGCTGCCGGCCGAAGGCATTGCGGCCCTCACCACCATCAAGACACTGTTGCCCGCGGCCAGCACCAGCTTCGTCTGGCTGGGGATGTCCGCAGGCATTGTGGGCGTGTTCGTCTTCCTGTGGGCCCGGCTCATGCGGCAGGTCCAGAGCGGCAAGCAACTGGCTTTTACAATGACCGCCTACCTGCTCTGGGTCGTCAACATCCTCTGGGACAGTCTTACGGGCAGCTTCGCGATGGCGGCCGATGCGCCGGCTGTTCTTCCGGCTGTTCTGTCCATCCTGTTTGCCCTGTTCATCCCTTTCGTCTTCCCATAGGGGCGCGGCGATGCGGTGGCTGGTCATTCTGATGGCATTGGCCGTGGCGCCGGCCCGGGCCGCGGACTGTACCGACATCTACGATGTGCCCTGGTTCGGCTGGACGCAGTTCTTCAGCGCCACGGCCTTTGGCACGGTTGGTTTCACGCGTGACGGCGGCGCCCATGTGCGCGTCGCCAAACCCGGCACCTGCATCGCCATGAGTCGTTCCGGCCGCAGCATGCGCTTTGTCTTCAATCATCGCGGCATCGACCGTGCGGAAGTCGGCTATGTCTCGTTCAAGCTTTACGGCCTTTCCGGGACATCGAAGACCGGCACCCGGCTGCTGGAACGCACGGGCGCGTGGACGCGCGACGGCAAGCAGATGCCGGACCCGTGGAAAAAGCTGGTGCCGGCCAGGCCGCTTCCCGCTGTGATTTCCGATTATGAAGCGTTTTACCGGGGCGACAGCGCGGCGGCCGAAGTCACGTTCGACCAGAAGTTCGGCATCCTGCACGGCACCCCGAAAAACTCGGGCGAGGACAGTTGGGACGATCTGGGCGCCATGCAGCCTGATGCGCCGGACATGACGAAAATCGCCTATCTGGCGCACAGCCTCCAACGCGTCGAAGTCAGCCCCGGCACGGCGAGCCCTGGTGTCCCGCCCGACTATGTGATGGACCGGTTTGAATTCGATACCCTGATCCTGCACGCATTCAGCCCTGTCGGCGAAGGCAGGTCTTCCACGCTGATTTTCAAAATCAGCGACTAGCCAAAATAGCGATTGAAATCCGGACAGTCGGCGCTGGTGTCGAACATGGCGTCATAGCGGCCTTCGTCCAGCGCCATTTTCATCGCCCGCGCGCCCTGGCCATAGGCGGCGCGGCCGGTCAGGGCGCCGGCGCTCAGGCGGCGCGCGCCGGCCTTTTGCAGTTCGGCGACGGGCGCGAGGCCCTTCATCATCAGCACGTTCAGCGGCAAATCGATGGTCTTTGCGACCGTGGCGATGTCATCGAGGCTGGAGAGCAGCGGCGCAAAGAATCCGTCCGCACCCGCGTCCTTGTACTGGCGTCCGCGCGCGATCAGCGCCTCCAGCTTCCGGGCATCCGGCACCAGGTCGAACAGATAGATGTCGCAGCGGGCATTGATGAAGATGTCGGCGCCCTTCGCGGTCGCCGCCGCCTTGATCGCCGCGATCTTGGCGGCCAGCAGGTCGGGGCTGCCGCGGCCGTCTTCCAGGTTGATGCCGGCCACGCCCATCGCGATCAGGTCCAGCACATGGGCGGCGACGGCGGCGGGGTCGTCGGAATAGCCTGCCTCACTGTCTATGGTGACAGGCACATCCACCACCCGCAGCACCGCGCGGGTCGCGGCCAGCGCCACCTCGCGCGGCATGCCTTCGCCATCGGCATAGCCATTGGCCCAGGCGACGGCCGCGCTGGAGGTGGCCACGGCCCTGGCCCCCGCCTCCTGTGCCATGCGGGCGCTGGCGGCATCCCAGGCATTGGGCAGGACCAGAATGTCCCGGTGCAGGGCGCGCAGCCGCGCCACCTGTTCGCTTTGTGCCCGCATGGCGTTCCCTTTTGTTCTGGGAGAAGGTCTGCGGACACCGGGCAATCGTCAACCGTCACAAATCCAAAGGCTGCATTGCACGGCGGATTTTGCTAGGAACTTGCCATGCCTGCCAGCTCCCTTGCCGACAATCTGCGGTTTCTGCGCGCGCTGGTGGCGCGGCCCAAGAATGTGGGGGCCGTGTTTCCGTCGGGCCCGGTGCTGGCCCGCGCCATCGCCCGCCAGGTCGATCCCCTGCCGGGCGGTCCCGTGCTGGAGCTGGGCCCCGGCACCGGCGTGATCACCGCCGCCATCCTGGAACGCGGCGTCGCGCCGGAGCGGCTGACCCTGGTGGAGTTCGACGAGAATTTCGCCCGCCACAACAAGACGCGCTTTCCCGGAGTGCATGTCATCCAGGGTGATGCCTTTGACCTGGATCACACCCTGCACGGTCGCCCGGCCCTGCCCTTCAGCGCCATCGTCTCGGGCTTGCCGCTGCTGAACTTCCCGCTGGCGATGCGCCAGCGGCTGATGGACGGGGTGTTGGCGCGGCTGGCGCCCGGCGCGCCCTTCATCCAGTTTTCCTATGGCACCCATGCCCCGGTGCCCCCGCCGCCCGGCTTCGGTGTCACCCGCGCGGTCACCGTCTGGGCCAATATCCCGCCCGCCCGGGTGTGGATTTATCGCCGGATCTAGATTTTTGCTGCACTTATGCTGCGCAGCAAAAAGGGTGCAGCACGAAAAAATTCTGCACCCCATGTTGCGCGGTAAGTCGTTGATTATTCAGCCGCTTCTGCAAGCTCGGGCGCGGCAGCCAGGACGTCCTGGCCGACATGGGCCTCGAACTTCTTGAAGTTCTCGCGGAACATGCCGACCAGCTTGCGGGCCTGGGCGTCATAGGCGGCTTTGTCGGCCCAGGTGTCGCGCGGGTTGAGGATCTTGCTGTCCACGCCCGGCACCGAGACCGGCACCCGGAACTTGAAGTGCGGGTCAATCCGCATCTCCACATTGGCCAGGCTGCCGTCCAGCGCCGCATTGAGCAACGCGCGGGTGGCCTTGATCGGCATGCGGCTGCCGGTGCCGAAGGCGCCGCCGGTCCAGCCCGTATTCACCAGCCAGCAATCGGCCTGGTGCTCGGCGATCAGGGCGCGCAGCAGGTTGCCGTATTCGGACGGATGGCGCGGCATGAAGGGGGCGCCGAAGCAGGTGGAGAAAGTGGGCTGCGGCTCCTTGCCCAGGCCCTTCTCGGTGCCGGCGACCTTGGCGGTGAAGCCGGACAGGAAGTGATACATGGCCTGCGACGGGGTCAGCTTGGCGATGGGCGGTAGGACGCCGAAGGCGTCGGCCGTCAGCATGATGACATTCTTGGGATGGCCGGCGCGGCCCGTGGCGGACGCGTTGGGAATGAAGTCGATCGGATAGGCCGCGCGCGTATTTTCCGCATAGGTCGCGTCGTTGAGGTCCAGCATGCGGCTGGCCTCGTCCATCACCACATTCTCCAGCACGGTGCCGAAGCGTTCGGTGGTGGAGAAGATTTCCGGCTCGGCCTCGCGGCTCAGCTTGATGACCTTGGCATAGCAGCCGCCCTCGATGTTGAAGACGCCATGTTCGGACCAGCCGTGTTCATCATCACCAACAAGCGTGCGGCTGGCATCGGCCGACAGCGTGGTCTTGCCGGTGCCGGAAAGGCCGAAAAATATGGCCGATTCGCCGTTCGCGCCCACATTGGCAGAGCAGTGCATGCTCATCACCCGCTTGGCCGGCAGCAGGTAGTTCATGATGGTGAAGACCGACTTCTTCATCTCGCCGGCATAGGAGGTGCCGCCGATCAGGATCATCTTTTTCGTGAAATTCACCGCGATCACGGTCTGCGAGGCGCAGCCATGGCGGGCCGGATCGGCATTGAAGCTGGGCAGGTCGATGATGGTGAATTCGGGATCGAAGCCCTTCAGCTCTTCGGCGGTGGGGCGGATCAGCAGATTGTGCACGAACAGCGAGTGCCAGGCATATTCGGTGACCACGCGCACGGAGATGCGATGCGTCAGGTCGGCGCCGCCGAACAGGTCCTTGGCGAACAGCTCGCGGCCTTCGGCATGGGCCATCATGTCGGCATACAGCGTGTCGAAATGCGCCGGGCTCATCGCCTTGTTGTTGTCCCACCAGATCTGGGATTCGGTGGTGGCATCCTTCACCGTGAACTTGTCGCCGGCGGAGCGGCCGGTATGGATGCCCGTGCGCACCACCAGCGGCCCGTTCGCCGCCACATGGCCTTCACCGCGGCGCACCGCTTCTTCGTACAGCGCCGGGGCGCTGAGGTTGAAGTTGACAGCCTTCAGGTTGCGAAAGCCGTGGCGGCTCAAATCATTTTTTGGGCCGAATGCGGTGTCAGACATTGGAGAGCTCCGGTCGAAACAGGCCCCCCCTATAGCGGTCCGATCCCGGCGTCACAAATGTATTCAGTTTTGCCGCAACTGCGAAAAGCCAAGAAAATCAGCACCTTGTGTATACAGGCGCGGCCCCAACAAACGGGCCTCCGTCATGTCGCAAGGCAAGCGCTGCCACAACCAAGTTGAGGCGGACCGGGGCAGGCTTTGCTATAGGAGCCCATGCTTTCGGATGAGGAACTGGACCGTTATGCCCGCCACCTGGTGCTGCGGGAGGTCGGCGGCACCGGTCAGGCCAAGATCCGCGCCGCGCGGGTGCTGATGGTGGGCGTGGGCGGGCTGGGCAGCCCCTGCGCCCTGTATCTGGCGGCTGCCGGCGTCGGGACGATTGGCCTGGTGGATGACGACGTGGTCAGCCTGTCCAACCTGCAGCGCCAGATCCTGTTCCGCAGCGCCGATGTCGGCCGCAGCAAGGTGGAAGCGGGCGCCAAGGCGCTGGAAGCCTTGAATCCAGGCGTCCAGGTGAAACTGCACCCGCTGCGCCTGACGGACGACAATGCCGCCGCGCTGATTGCCGGTTATGACATCGTGGCGGACGGGTCGGACAATTTCGCCACCCGCTTCCTGCTCAATGATGCCTGCTATGCCGCCAGGAAGCCGCTGGTCTCGGCGGCGGTGACCGAGTTCGAAGGCCAGCTCGCCACCTATAAGGGCTGGCTGCCGGATTGTCCCTGCTATCGCTGCCTGTTTCCCGCCCCCCCACCGCCCGGCACGGTGCCGTCCTGCTCGGAAACCGGGGTGCTGGGGGCCGCAGCCGGGGTGATGGGCAGCCTGCAGGCGCTGGAAGTCCTGAAGGAAGTGGCCGGTATCGGCATCGGGCTGGCGGGGAAAATCCTGACTTATAAGGCACTTGGCGCGGAATTTCGCACCGCGCGCCTGCCCCCGGACCCGGCCTGTCCCCTGTGCGGCTCCCTTGGCGGGCATAAATAACGCGGCTTAACCTCGTTTAAAGCGGCCCTCGGCAACATGGGCCCATGGCCAACCAGATTCACTATGAAGTTTTCCGCCGCGCCGGCGCCAAGGGCGGCTGGACCATGCATGACGTGCGCAACACCCGCGACGACGCCATCCAGATGGCGCAGGACCTGATGGCAGGCGAGAAGGCCACCGGCGTCAAGGTGGTGAAGGAAACCTACAACGACGACACCGGCGATTTCATGTCGCTGAAGATTTTCGAGGAAGGCCACAACCAGGTCAAAATCGACATCAAGGCCGAGGACGCGCCGCATGCGCTGCCCTGCTTCAAGCCCGATGACCTGTATTCCTATCACGCGCGCGCCACCATCGCGCGGCTGCTGTCGGACTTCCTGGCCCGCTGCAAGATCACCGTCACCGAGCTGCTTCACCGCGGCGACATGCTGGAAAAGCTGGAAGCCACCGGCACGCTGTACCAGCACGCCATCCAGAAGATCGCGGTGGCCCAGGCCGCCTCGACCAACATCTCGGTGCAGCAGATCGTCAAAAGCCTGAACGAGCTGACCACCCAGGCCATTCAGAAAGTCTATCGCGACGAGCGCAAGGGCGTCTTTTCCGACCCCAGCGCGGAGCATTTCGCGCCGCTGGCGATCAAGCTCGCCGCCGATCCCGAAAGCCATTATCTCTTCAACGGGGCGCTGGCCCGCTATCTCAGCAGCACCAATGGCTGGGACGACAAGATTCAGCGCCTGCTCAAGCTGATGGATTTCGCGCCCGAAGACGCGGCGGCAAGGAAGCTGCTGCTGTCGGCGGTGGATTCCATCATCGCCGAAATCCTGGGCGGTTCGGCCGCGCTGCACGACCTGATGGGCAAAAGCGAAAATCTGGCCGGCGCGCTGAAGAACCTGGTGTCGCTGTTCCTGGGCAAGACGCCCGAGGGTGCGCGCGAGGGCCTGGGCGGGCTGAGCCTGCATTTCGCGCAGGACGACCTGCCGGCCGCCAAGACCGCGATCGCCAGCCGCATCATCGCCGAGATCAAGTCCAACCGCCGCCTGTGCCCCGAATCCATGGTGGAAGAACTGAAATCGCTGCGCGGCATCGCCAACAGCCTGGTGATGGGCGTGGGCAAGTATCTGAGCCACGAGGACCTGGTGTCAGGCTTCACCCTGCGCTCGCGCCGCCTGGTGGCGCAGGAGGCACTGGGCCAGTACATCGCCGAGGCCGCCCAGGACGAGAAACTGGAACGCATCCTGTTCGTCGAGGAAAACATCATCGGCGTGGAAAACAAGCGCCAGCTTTCCAGCTATATCGCGCCGGTGCTGAATTCGGCCGCCTTCGAAAGCCATTTCCACAATGCCAAGCTGCCGCTGCTGTCGCGGCTGCAGCGGCTGGCGCAGTTGCAGGCGCGGTTCCGCCGCTCGGGCTTTGTCGATGTGACGCGCGAGGACGTGTCTGTCCGCCTCGACGCCCTGGCCGTCGCCATGGAAGCGCGCGGCAAGATGTTCGACTCCATCGAGGCGCGCAGCACCAACCCGGTGGAAAAGGCGCAGACCCTGATCCGGCTGGCGGCCGGCGGTATCCTGACGGAAGGCTTGCTCGCATCGCGGGCGCGCGAACTGATCCTGGGCTATCTGTCGCGCCCCGGCTTCCTCACCGGCTACATGTCGGCGCAGGTCCGGGACGGCGCCGCGCCCGACAGCGAAAAGATGATGAGCGAACTGATCGAGACCCTGGGCAAGGCGGGCATCACGCCGGAGACGGGCCTGAAGTCGATCGCGGCCTAGTCACAAATCCGTCCAGCAAAAGCAGCAGCACGCCCGCCGAGATGGCGATGTCGGCACCGTTGCAGACGAACAGGAAGACGCTTCCCAGGTGAAGCGATAGAAAATCGAACACCGCGCCATAGGTCCAGCGGTCGGCCAGGTTACCCAGCGCCCCGCCCAGGATCAGCCCGAAGCCGAGGGCCGACAGGGTGGTGGCGGCGCGCCATGTCATAACCCCGACGGCGACGATGATCGCGGCCAGCACGCCCATCAGCAGCAGCCGGCCGGTGGCGTCGTTCTGGGTGAAAAGGCTGAAGGACACGCCGCGATTCCAGGCATGGCGGAAATCGGCCAGGCCCGGAATGATGGTGAAGCCTGTGGTGATCTTCATCAGCGCGCGTTCGGCGACAGCGTTCACGGCGAACGCCAGCGCGGCAACACCGAAAGCCCAGGTTCGCCGGTTCAATGCGCGGCATCCCAATTGTCGGCGGCGCGGGCTTCCACCACCAGCGGCACGCTGATCTCCACCGCCGGCAAGGCCGCCTTTTCCATGATGGACTTGATAACTTCGGAGGCCCTGGCCACTTCCTTGTCCGGCGCTTCGAAGATCAGTTCGTCATGCACCTGCAACAGCATGGTCGCCTTGATGTTTTTTTCCGCCAGCACGCCGGGAAGGCGCACCATGGCGCGGCGGATGACGTCGGCCGCGGCGCCCTGGATGGGCGCGTTGATGGCGGCGCGCTCGGCGCCGGCGCGGAAACCCTGGACCTTGGAATTGATCTCGCGGATATGGATGCGCCGCCCGAACAGGGTTTCGACATAGCCGTGGGTGCGGGCGAACTGCTTGGTGTCTTCCATATAGTCGCGGATGCCGGGAAAGCGGGTGAAATACTTCTTGATGTAGTCGGACGCCTCCTTCTGGTCGATGCCAAGCTGGTTGGCCAGGCCGAAGCCGGAAATGCCGTAGACGATGCCGAAATTGATCGCCTTGGCGCGGCGGCGCACTTCGGCGGGCATGTCCTTCACGGGCACGCCGAAGATTTCCGATGCCGTCATGGCATGGATGTCGAGGCCCTCGGCAAAGGCTTTCTTCAGTTCCGGGATATTGGCGATATGCGCCAGCAGCCGCAGCTCGATCTGGCTGTAGTCGGCGCTGATCAGCTTGTGGCCCTTTTGCGCGATGAAGGCCTGGCGGATGCGGCGGCCTTCCTCGGTACGCACGGGAATGTTCTGCAGATTGGGATCGGTCGAGGCCAGCCGCCCGGTGGTGGTGGAGGCCATGGCGTAGGAGGTATGCACGCGCCCCGTCTGCTTGTTGATGTAGGTGGGCAGCGCGTCGGTATAGGTGCCGCGCAGCTTGGCCAGCCCGCGCCAGTCCAGCACTTTCCTGGCGATTGGGTGGCCCTGGGCCGCCACGTCTTCCAGCACATCGCTGTCGGTGGACCAGGCGCCGGTCTTGGTCTTGCGGCCGCCGTCCATCTTCATCTTGTCGAACAGGATCTCGCCCAACTGCTTGGGAGAGCCGATGTTGAATTCCTGCCCCGCCAGCTTGTGGATGTCGGTTTCCAGCAGCACCTGCTGCCTGGCGAAGTCGTTGGACAGCTTGCGCAATAGCTCGGGATCGATGGTGATGCCCGCCCGCTCCATGTCGGCCAGCACCATCACCAGCGGGCGCTCCAGCGTTTCATAGACGGCGCGCTTGCCGGTCTGCTGCAACTTCGGCTTGAGCAGCATGGCCAGGCGCAGGGTGACGTCGGCATCCTCGGCGGCGTACCTGGTCGCTTCGGCCACGGGCACGCAATCGAAGGTGATCTTGTCTTTGCCCTTGCCGGTGACTTCCGTGAAGGTGATCGGCGTGTGGGAAAGATGCAGGGTGCTGAGCTCGTCCATGCCGTGGCCATGCAGGCCGCCTTCCAGGACGTAGGACATCAGCATGGTGTCGTCGATCGGATCGAGGCGGATGCCGCGCTGCAGGAAGATCAGCGCATCGTATTTCAGGTTCTGGCCGATCTTCAGCACGTCATCGTCTTCCAGCAGCGGCTTCAGCCGCGCCAGAACATCGGCCTCGGTCATCTGGACAATGGCGTCCTTGCCATCCTGTGCCTGGGTAAGATCCAGCGTCAGGCCATCGCCGCGGCGATGGCCGCAGGGAATGTAGCAGGCCTCGCCCGGCGCGACCGCCAGGCTCACGCCGCACAATCCCGCCACCATGGCGTCGAGCGAATTGGTTTCGGTATCGATGCAGACGGTGCCCACGTCACGGGCGCGCGAAATCCATTTGTCGAGGTCACTGGCCGTTGTCACGGTGACATAGGCATCGTGATTGATCGGCGCGCGCAGGGCGGCGTCTTCCTGGGGCGCCTCGCCTTTCAGCTCCGGAAGTTCGGGATGGGAGG
>CBIHOI010000065.1:0-11297 GCA_966211925.1 uncultured Hyphomicrobiales bacterium
CTTGCCGTTGTGATCGGTCAGCTTGCCGTGATCCATCACCTGCAACAGGATGTTGTACATGTCCTGATGCGCCTTCTCGATTTCGTCGAGCAGCAGCACGCAATGGGGATGCTGGTCGATGCCGTCGGTCAGAAGACCGCCCTGGTCGAAGCCGACATAGCCCGGGGGCGCGCCGATCAGACGGCTGACCGTGTGGCGTTCCATGTATTCGCTCATGTCGAAGCGCAGGAATTCCACGCCCAGAACGGCAGCAAGCTGCTTGGCGACTTCGGTCTTGCCGACGCCGGTGGGGCCGCTGAACAGATAGGAACCGATGGGCTTTTCCGGCTGGCGCAAACCGGCGCGTGCCAGCTTGATGGCACTGGACAACGCATGGATCGCGGCATCCTGGCCATAGACCACGCGGCCCAGATCGGATTCCAGGGTGCGCAGCGCTTCGGTATCGTCCTTGGAGACGGACTTGGAGGGAATGCGCGCGATCTTGGCGATCACCTCTTCCACATCCTTCACGCCGACAACCTTCTTGCGGCGGGATTCCGGCAGCAGCATCTGGCTGGCGCCCAGTTCGTCGATCACGTCGATCGCCTTGTCGGGCAGCTTGCGGTCGTTGATGTACTTGGCCGACAGCTCCACCGCCGCCTTGATGGCGTCGGCGGTGTAGCGGATCTTGTGATAGTTCTCGAAATAGCTCTTGATGCCCATCAGGATCTTGATGCTGTCCTCGATCGTCGGCTCGCTGACATCGATCTTCTGGAAGCGGCGCACCAGTGCGCGGTCCTTTTCGAAATACTGGCGGTATTCCTTGTAGGTGGTCGAGCCGATACAGCGCAGCGTGCCCTGGGCCAGCGCGGGCTTGAGCAGGTTGGACGCATCCATCGCGCCGCCGGACGTGGCGCCGGCGCCGATCACGGTGTGAATCTCGTCGATGAACAGGATAGCGCCCTTCAGGTTTTCCAGTTCCTTCACGACCGTCTTCAGCCGTTCCTCGAAATCGCCGCGATAGCGGGTGCCGGCGATCAAGGAGCCCATGTCGAGCGAGTAGATCACCGCATTGCGCAGCACTTCGGGCACTTCGCCATGGATGATCTTGCGCGCCAGGCCTTCGGCGATGGCGGTCTTGCCGACGCCGGGATCGCCCACGAACAGCGGGTTGTTCTTCTGGCGGCGGCACAGGATCTGGATGGTGCGATCGACCTCGGCGGCGCGGCCGATCAGCGGATCGACCTTGCCGGACTTGGCCTTCTCGTTGAGGTTGACGCAGTAGGCTTCCAGGGCCTCGGTGCCCTGCTTGGGCTGCTTCTCGCCCTCTTCCTCGTCGTCGCTGCCTTTCACGGCCTTGGGCTGGCTCATGCCGGGGCGCTTGGCGATGCCGTGGCTGATATAGCTCACCGCATCCAGCCGGTTCATGTTCTGCTCCTGCAGGAAATAGACCGCATGGCTTTCGCGCTCGGTGAACAGGGCGACCAGCACATTAGCGCCCGTCACCTCGTCGCGGCCGGAATTCTGCACATGCAGCACGGCGCGCTGGACCACGCGCTGGAAGCCGGTGGTGGGCTTGGCTTCCTCGCTGTCGTCCAGGACCAGGGTGGAGAGGTCTTCATCGACATATTTCTGGACCGCCTTCTTCAGCGTATCCATGTCGACGTTGCAGGCCTTCATGACCTGGCTGGCGTCGCTGTCCTCGATCAGCGCCAGAAGAAGATGTTCGAGCGTGGCGTATTCGTGATGCCGGTCGCTGGCGAGCTTGATGGCGTAATGCAGGGCCTGCTCCAAACTCCGCGATAATGACGGCATGCCCGCTACTCCTTCTCCATGGTACACTGTAGAGGATGTTGATGACGCCGGGCGAATTCAATCACCTGGGCGACTTTTGTTTCGGCAACTTCAAAGGTGAAGACGCCGCAGATGCCCACGCCGTGACGATGGACGTGCAGCATGACATCCACCGCTTCCTCGCGGTTCTTGCCGAAGATCGATTCCAGAATGTGGACGACGAATTCCATCGGCGTGTAGTCGTCGTTCAGCAGCAGCACCTTGTAGAGGGACGGCTTCTTGGTCTTGGCGCGCGTCTTGGTGACGATGCCGGTTCCGGTATTGCCCGGACCTTTCGCGTCGTCGTCATTGTCGCCCGAATCTTTCATCGCCGCTGTGCTTCGTTCCTCATGCCTATCCTAGCGCGGAATAGGCGTCTGCCTAGTGGGGAGCACTTTATCTGGTTATCGGGACTGGGATTTTCAAGAATGCAAAAAGGCCCCGGCATTGCTGCCGGGGCCTTTCGCATTTCGATTCGATGCCGGTGTTAAGCGGCGCGGACGGCCGAAACCGTGTCCAGCCAGGCCTGCATGCGGCCCTTGAACGGCGCATAGATGTCCTTGGTGGTGGCGGTGGCGAGTTCGCTGATCTTGCTCACTTCGGCAACATAGGCTTCGAAGGCCGACTTGGCGAAATCGGTCTGGAATTCGAAGGCTTCGTGGATCGACTTGGAAGCCATCAGCGCCTTGCTGGCGGCAACGGCCTCTTCGATCGAGGCCTTGGAATAGGAATAGATTTCGCTGTTGATGGTCTCGAAACCCTTGCCGGCGGTGGTGGCGGACTTGGTGACGGCTTCGGCGGTTTCCTTGCCGTAGCCCACAAAGGCGTCATAACCCTTCAGCGCCTTTTCCATGCCGGTCTTGATCGCGGCAGTGCCCGTCTCCAAGGCGGATTCAGCGGTGGCGGTGGCTTTTTCGGCGGTCTTGGACTTGGTCATGGCATGTCCTCTCTTGTGTAGGTTCGGGCACGACCGGGTGCCCGGCTGGCCTGTTGCACTGCAACATGCCTTATATGAGGCAGCATCCCTTCGGCGTCAAGGGTTAATTGTTGCGCCGCACCATAAATTTTCTGCGGCGGAAATGGAACCTTGGCAACCTTCGTTAATAGATCGTAAATCCCGGAAAGACATAATGTATTCATGATTCTTCCTTGCGGAAGGTGTCGCAATTTGGTCTTTTGACGAAAGGGCACCCAGTTTTTGGGGATGAGATTGTCTTTACCGTACCGGTTTCTTTCCGGCCTGGCCGCGCTTCTGGTCCTTCTGGCCGGGGTTGGCGAACCTGCCTTTGCCGCCAAGCACCACCATGCCGGCCGTGCCCCTGCCCTGCGCGGGGTGAGCCTGCGCCATCGGGGCACCGTGCGGATGCCGACCAATCCCACCGATCCGGCCAAGGACGCCGCCCTGATCGTGGATGGCGCCACCGGCAAGGTGCTCTACGCCCGCAACGAGACGGCCGAACGCCACCCCGCCTCGCTTACCAAGATGATGACCTTGTACCTGCTGTTCGAAGCCCTGAAGCAGGGCAAGCTGACCATGCAGACGCCGCTGCCGGTCAGCTATCACGCCAGCATCCAGAAGCCGACCAAGCTGGGACTGCGGCCGGGCCAGACCATTCCGGTGGATCTTGCCATCCGCGCCATCGTGATCCGCAGCGCCAACGACGTGGCCGTGGTGATCGCCGAAGCGCTGGGCGGCACGGAGTCCCATTTCGCCGAAATGATGACCGCCAAGGCACGCCAGCTCGGCATGCGCGAAACCAACTATCACAATGCCAGCGGTCTTCCCGATCCGCTGCAGATCTCCACCGCCGCTGACCTGGCTGTGCTGGGACGGCACGTGGCGTATGACTTCCCGCAATATTTTCCGTATTTCGGCCTGGCGGGATTCAAGTACCAGAACACCTGGTATCCCACGCATGACAACCTGATCGGCCGTTATGAAGGCGCCGACGGCATCAAGACCGGCTACACCGGCGCCAGCGGCTTCAACCTGGTCAGTTCGGTCACCCGCGGCACCACCCACCTGATCGCCGTAGTGATGGGCGGACGCACCGCCGTGCGCCGTGACATGGAGATGGTGCGGCTGCTGGACCAGACCTTCGCCCAGATCAGCAACAATCCCATGATGGTCGCGCGTGCCACCGTGCCATGGCAGCAGGTCGCCCAGAACGGGCCGGCGCCCGCCATCGCCGGCTTCAGCCTGCCGCAGGTATCGTCCAACAAGTTCGCGTCGCTTTCGCCGATGCCATCCACGGTACAGAACGAAGATGAAGACGCCGCCGAAGCGGTGCGCGCGCCGGACGAGAATTTCAACGTCATCCATGCGGAGTCCGCGAAGCCTGCTGCGCCGGCGCCGCAGGCCAAGCCCGCGCCCCTGCCCGCTGCCAAGCCGCCCGCGCCGGTCGTTGCCGCGCTTCCCAATGTCCCCGCTCCGGCGGTGCGTCCCACCGCGCGTCCCGACGGTCTGCTGGCGGCCGCGCAGGGCAAGCTGGTCCAGGTGGCCGTCAACGCCCCGCGCCCGCAGATGCGGCCGTCCTTGCGCGAGGATGGCGAAGGCGATGCCGAGCCCGCCGTGCCGGTTCCGGCGCCGGGACACAACTGGACCATCCAGATCGGCGCCTATGCCGACAAGGCGCTGGCCAAGGCGCAACTTGCCGCCTATGCGGGCAAGGCGCAGGACGTGCTGGCGCGCGCCGCCAAGATCATCTCGCCGGTGCAGACGGCGGAAGGCCACACCATGTACCGGGCCCGCTTCGGCCTGTTCGCCGAGCGTGAGGCCCGCGATGTCTGCTCGCAGCTGACCCAGCGCGGCCAGACCTGCTTCGCGGCCGTTCAAACGCGTTAGAGGGCGGACACGCCAGTGGTCGACGTCGTCACGACGGTTGCCGATCTTCGCAGCGTCCTCGCTGACCTGAAACCTGCCCGCATTGGCATGGTACCCACCATGGGGGCACTGCATGACGGCCATGTCTCGCTGGTGCATGAAGCGCGCCGGCATGCGGACCATGTGGTGGTCAGCATCTTCGTCAATCCCACGCAGTTCGCGCCGCACGAAGATTTCGACGCCTATCCCCGCACCCTGGACGCCGATCTCGAGAAGCTGGGAAGTGCCGCGGCCATCGTCTTCGCGCCCAATGCGCGCGAGATGTATCCGCAAGGGCATGCCGCCACCATCACGGTGGGCGGACCCAGCGCAGGACTGGAAACGGACTTCCGCCCGCACTTCTTCGCCGGCATCGCCACCGTGGTGGCGAAGCTGCTGATCGCCGCCATGCCCGATATCGCGGTGTTCGGCGAGAAGGATTACCAGCAGCTTCAGGTGGTGAAGCGAATGGTGCACGACCTGGCGCTGCCGGTGCGGATCATCGGCGCGCCGACCCTGCGCGAGGCCGATGGCCTGGCGATGTCATCGCGCAATGCGTATCTGTCGGCGGATGAGCGCAAGGTCGCCGCGACGCTGAACCGGATTTTGAAGGATGCCATTGTGCGAGCCGGCAATGGCGATCTGCGCGCGGCCGAAGCAGCGGCCGAATCGGCCCTGCTGGCAGCCGGTTTCGACAGCGTGGATTATGTCGCGATCCGCGACGCCGAAAGCCTGTCGGTGATCGAGAGACTGGATCGCCCCGCCCGCATCCTGGCGGCGGCGAAAATCGGCAAGACGCGGCTGATCGACAACATGGCTGTGTGAGCGCATATCGCACTTGCGAATAGCGCCTGTTTTTTCATCACTGTTTTAAAGCAATCCCAATGCCGCAAGTTCGCGCTGCAGAGCTTCGGGAAGATTTTCGGCGCCCTTGGTTTTGCGCAGATCCGGCGGCGCATCCTGGGCTTCCAGATAGCGCCAGCCTTGGAATGCCCGGCGCGGACGCGCCACGACCGGCACAAGTTCCTTGTCGTAGACCAGCCCGCAGTGCGGCACGCCGTTCTTTTTTACAGGTCGCAACGCCAGAAGTTTTTGCCGTGCAGCAATCTGGCCCTTGATAACCCAGTAGAGCGAGCCGCCATCCAGCACCTCGTCGGAACGCTTGGGTGTCATGCGCGTAACATGAACGAGTTCCGGCTTCTGCCCCTTGGCGCGTTTTTCCTTCAGCCTCTGCTTCTGCCACGCGGCAAGTTCGGAAAGGCTTTCGCATCCGACGCAAAGTTTGATAATGTGAAGCGGCATGGGCCGGTCCTAGCCGGGCGCCGCCGAAAAGACAATCATCAATGGATTGCTCGCCGGACATTCTGTGCACTTTGGAAAATACCAGGAAAAACCTCGGGGGAAGAGAGAGCAAATGGAGCCCAAGAAAATTTTGTGTGCGGCGGTGATGGCCGCGATGGTGACGGGCGTATCGGCGCCGGCTTTCGCGCAGAACCGGTTCATGGACGAAGCCCGTGACGCCGCCAACCGCCGGGCCGAAAACAAGGCCGTGCGCGAAGCCGAGCATCCGGCGGAAGAGGCCAAGCCCGCCGCCACCACCACCGCTTCCACGGCGACACCGGCACCGGTGGAAACCGCGCCGGCTGCCCAGTCCGCCACGCCTGCCGCACCGGCTACGCCGGCACCGGCACAGTAAAACCGGAAGTCCCGTCCGTAATCGTACGGACGGGACTTTACGGTCTTTCAACGCCTTTCGTCCAAGCTGGCGTCATGCGCCAGCTTCTTTATGTCAGCAACACCTCACGCGATGTCGCGCCCGCCGAGCTGGACGCGATCCTGGCCGTTTCGCGCGCCAACAATCCTGCGCTCGATGTCACTGGCCTGTTGCTCTACATCGATGGTGGATTCCTGCAGATCCTGGAAGGCGAGGAACGCACGGTGCGCGAACTGTATGCCCGCATCGCCGCCGATCGCCGGCACTGGGAGGCGCGCTTGATGCTGGACCGCGAAAGCCCGCGCGCCTTTACAGGCTGGAGCATGGGGTTCGAGCGGCCCAGCGCGGACAATCCCGAAACCGCCGGCATGTTCGGCATCACGCGCGACGCCATCCAGGGACGCCTGTCGTCCGGCGCCGGCCGCGTCATCATGGTGATGCTGGAGACCTTCTACCGCATCAATCGCGGCGAAGACCTGCACCTGACGTCTAGAGCTTCCTGAGCCACAGATTGCGATAGTGCACTTCGTTGTTGTGCGCCTGGAGCATCAGGGGCGCCGCGCCATGTGCATGATAGAGCGGTTCGCCGCGATATTCGGTGGGGCCGCGCAGCGCCACATTGTTCTGTACCAGCACGCCGTTGAGAAAGATGGTCATGCGCGCCGGCTCCGCCAGCGTGCCGTCATTGTAGAAGCGCGGCGCCAGGTAGACGATGTCGTAGCTCTGCCAGGCGGGCGCGGGCTTCAGCGCATTCACCAGCGGGGCATATTGCTTGTAGATCGCGCCCGCCTCGCCATTGACGTAGGTGGCGTTGTCCAGGCTGTCGAGCACCTGCACCTCGTACAATCCCTGCAGGAAGATGCCGCTGTTGCCGCGATCCTGGCCTTTGCGGCTGGCAGGCAGCACCGGCACCATCCATTCGACATGCAGTTGCACGTCACCATATTTTTCCTTTGTCTGGATCGATCCGGACCTGGGCAGGATGACGAATTCACCGTCTCCCACTTTCCAGTCGGCCGGACCGCCCTTGATGCTTTCCCAGTTGCCGAGGTCATGGCCATTGAACAGCAGCACTGCATCGGACGGCGGTGCGCCGACGACCGCACCCGGGGTGACCCGGGGCGGCACGGGCGACCAGACTTCGGTCAGTTCGGGCTTGACGTTGGGATTGCCGTCGCCCTGCGCCAGGGCGATCGCAGGCAGCATGACCAGCACGGCCACGATGGATTTGTTCATGATGGTCCCTCCCCTTGTGCCGTCTCGCGCGGCGCGGACGGTATAGCATGCCCCGCGGCAGGATATGGACCCGGTACGGTCCAGCCGGTAGGGTCCGTTCGGGTGAGCACAGACTCATCATTCCAAGGGATCGGGGACTTTCCATGAAGATGTCATATGCGGCGCTGGCGCTGGGCCTTGTTGTGTCGGGCTGCGCCACCGGCCAGATGGCCGGCCATTCCGCGCCCGGCGTGATCATGTCCGAGGATTTTGAGACCACCGCCGCCGGCCAGATCCCGGCCGGCTTCACCAAGACCGGCGAAATCGGCGTGGAAGAAGGCGTGGCCCATAGCGGCAAGCGCGCATTGAAGGTCGAGCCGGCGGTGAAGGGCGGGCGCTTCATCAGCCTGGCGCCCGACAAGGTCGCTGCCCTGGGCGGAGAGCATTGGGGCCGCATGTATTTCAAGATGAAGACGCCGACGCCGATGCCGACGGGCAAGCTGATTCACGCCACATTCGTCGCTGGCAAGGCCATCAGCCCGCTGGCGAAGGACGAGATCGATGTGCGCCTGGCGACGCTGCTGTTCTATCCCACCGGCGAGTTCAAATATTTCTACAATGTCCAGCCGCCGCGCGGCGGCCGGCCGGAGTTCGGGCCCAAGTCCGCGACCATGCAGAAATTCAACGACGGATGGACCCTGCTGGAGTGGCACGTCGATTCCGCGACGCAGACCTATGCGTTTTTCGTCAACGGCAAGGAAGTCGCCGACATCGGACAGCACAAGGGCGCGGGCAACTATGAAGGCATCGAAATTCCCGCCGCGTTCGAAACGCTTTCGATCGGCTTCACGAACTACCAGCCGGCAACGGACGAAGGCTTCACGGTCTGGATCGACGACATCGCGGTCGGCAAGGAGCGGCTGGGTCCGGTCCGCGGCGCGCGGAAGTAGGCATCATCATTCACTCTGACCATCCGGAGAGATTCATGAAAAGACATTTGCTGTTTGCGGCCATGCTGGTTTCGGTCACCGCGCCCGCCGCCCTGGCCCAGCCCAGCGCAGCCGAGATCATCGCCAATGACGACAAGAATGGCGACAAGGGGATCGACAAGGCGGAATGGGCGGCGAGCCCTGCCCCCATTCCATTTCCCGAAGACGCCGACACCAACAAGGACGGCAAGATCGACCAGACCGAGCTGGAGGCGCTGTTCGCCAAGGGACCGCCCGGCTGATCACGCGCGCGTCTGCGCCTCGTCCTGCCCGTTTGTCTTGCTGATATTCCCCGACCTGGGGAGGGACTGGTGCGGTCGAGAAGACTCGAACTTCCACGGGTTGCCCCGCTACCACCTCAAGGTAGTGCGTCTACCGTTCCGCCACGACCGCACAGTCAAATGGGAAAAAATCCCGGTAGGTCGGGGGGTTTAGCAAGCGAAGGCTGGCAAAACAAGCCTTGGTCTGGGGGCCAAAAGACCCGCCCTAGATGCCGCCGCCATCGGTGAGATGGATGCCGCATTCGTCCTTGTCCAGGCCCGACCAGCGGCCGGCGCGATAGTCCTCGCCCGCCTGGACCCGGCGGGTGCAGGGCATGCAGCCGATCGAGGGATAGCCGTCTTCGACCAGGGGATGGCGCGGCAGGTTGTTACGCTCCATGTAGGATTCCAGCTGGTGCAGGTCCCACTGCCACAGCGGGTTGAAGCGGAAGCGGCCTTCGAAATATTCCACGGGCTGCATGTCGGCGCGCTCGCGGGTCTGGAAGCGCTTGCGGCCGGTGACCTGGGCGGCAAAGGGCTCCAACGCCTTCTGCAGCGGCACGGTCTTGCGGAAGTTGCAGCAGGAATCGGTGTCGCGCGACCACAGGGTGCCGTCGGGATCGGCCTTCAGGCGGGCCTCCAGCGACGGCGCCAGGGTGCGCACATCGCCCAGGCCCAGCGTGTCCTGCAGGCGGTCGCGGTAGCGCAGGGTCTCGCCGAACAGCTTGCCGGTGTTGAGAAACAGCACGGGCACGTTCGGATCGATCTGCGCTGCCATGTGCAGCAGCACCGCCGACTCCCCGCCGAAGGACGAGACGATGGCCGTCCGCCTGGCAAAGTCGCCGGTCAGGGCCAATTCCAGGATGCCGTGGGCGTCGCGGTCCCTCGCCTGCTCCTGCAGCGTCGCAAGCTGGGCGGCGGCGGCCGCGTCATGCACGCCGCTGCCGGCGCGATCAAAGGCGTGGGGGCGCAGGCCGCGCTTGGTGTCGATGACCGTGACGCTGTTTGTGGAAGTGGGGCTCATAGCCACCCCATCGCCGAGATCATGTCGCGCACATGCTGGGAGACCTCGGCCATCGAAAGGCCCTGGGACCGCCACTTGGCGCGGGCCAGGCTCAGCTCTTTCATCCGCTGGGTCCATTCCGGACCATAATCTTCCGCCAGACTTTCGCGCAGGACGCGGGACAGGCCGGGCACCTGGCCGCCGGTAGAGGCGGTCAGCAGCAGGTCACCCCGGCGTACAATCGCCGGGACGTGGAAATCGCACAGCGGCAGCACATCCTCGACATTGACCAGCACGCCCTGGAGCCGGGCGCGGCGCGCCAGATCGCGGGCCTCGCCTTCCGGCATGCCGGCCACAAACAGGAGCTGCAGGGAGGCCAGCACATCGTCAGGGACGGGATCGGGCAGCCGGCGCACTTCCACCCCCGCATCGGCCAGCATGGCCGCCCTGCGGTCGCACAGTTCCCCCTGGCCGGCTAGGCCAACCTTCAGGGAGACGGGGTTGAGGACAATCGGGAGCATCGGACCAGACAGGTATGCCCGGCCAATCTAAAATGCAAGATTTTGGTGGGGAATATATATTCCTACAGCAGTACGAGTGTATTACTCATAGCCCCGCAGCAATTCGACCACCGATACGGCGATCTTGTCGCCCTGGATCTGGATTTCGCCCTTCGCCACCGCCCGGTCATTGGCCAGAATGGTCACGGGGTCGTCCTGGTGGCTGTCCAGCTCGATCACGGCGCCGCGGCCCATGCGCAGCAGCTGATGCATGGGGATCACCGAGCGGCCCAGCACCACCGAGATTTCAACTTTGACACCGTCGACATTGGAGGCCATGGATCGAAACCCTACATAGGTGATCCGGCGAGCCTGCCGGAACATGGTTTCGGAAAGCTTAATTTGCCCCCCCTCGTCCCCAGCCCCGTCGCCTGGAAAATCAGCGACCAGCCGGTTGCCTATCCCGACGCGCTTGCACTGATGGAGGCCCGGGCCGCCGCCATCGCGGACGGGTCCGCGGGCGAGCTGGTCTGGCTGCTGGAGCATCCGCCCATCTATACCGCCGGCACCTCGGCCGATGACGCCGACCTGCTGGAGGCGCGCTTTCCCGTCTATCACACCGGACGCGGCGGGCAGTTCACCTATCACGGCCCCGGCCAGCGGGTGGGCTATGTCATGCTGGACCTGAAGACACGCAAACCCGATGTGCGCGCCTATGTCCGCGACCTTGAGCAGTGGCTGATCGAGACCCTGGCGCTGCTGGGCGTGAAGGGCGAACGGCGCGAGGGGCGTGTCGGCATCTGGGTCAACCGCGGCATGCGCGAGGACAAGATTGCGGCGCTGGGCGTGCGCATCAAGCGCTGGGTGACCTTCCATGGCGTCGCCCTGAACGTGGAGCCCGACCTGTCGCATTTCTCCGGCATCGTGCCGTGCGGGATTTC
>CBIHOI010000066.1:0-11210 GCA_966211925.1 uncultured Hyphomicrobiales bacterium
GCCGTCAGCTTGATGTCTGCCGCCGCGATGGCGTCTTCCAGATGGCTCATTTTCGAGGCGCCGACGATGGGGGCGGTGATGCCCTTGTGCAGCAGCCAGGCGATGGCGATCTGGGCGTTTTTCACACCATGTTTCTGTGCCGTCGCTTCCACGCGCTTGAGCGTCTCGACGTCATTGTCGTCGAAATCCATGTCCAGCACCTTGTCGCTCTTGGCGCGGGTGGACTGCTTGTCCAGCGCGCTGGCGGCGCTGCGGCCCAGGAAGCCGCGTGACAGCGGGCTCCACGGGATGACGCCGATGCCGGCGTCGCGGCAGAGCGGCAGCATCTCGCGCTCCTCCTCGCGGTACACCAGGTTGTAGAAATTCTGCATGGAGACGAACCTGGTCGCATCCATCCGGTCGGCGGTCGCCAGATATTTGGCGAACTGCCAGGCGAACATCGAGGACGCGCCGATGTAACGTGCCTTGCCCGACTTCACGACATCGTGCAGCGCTTCCACCGTTTCCTCGATCGGCGTCGCGTTGTCGAAGCGGTGGATCTGGTAGAGGTCGACATAGTCGGTGCCCAGCCGCTTCAGGCTGTCGTCGATGGCATGCAGGATATGCTTGCGCGACAGCCCGCCGGGCTTGCCGGCCACCGGGAAGAACACCTTGGTCGCCAGCACGTAATCCTCGCGCCGGTCGGCGTAATCGCGCAGCGCCTTGCCCACCACCTGTTCGCTCACGCCGTCGGAATAGACGTCGGCGGTGTCGAAGAAATTGATCCCCGCTTCCAAAGCGCGCTTGATGAAGGGGCGGCTGGCCTCTTCCTCCAGCACCCAGTCGCGCCATTTGGGCGAGCCATAGGTCATGGTGCCGAGGCAGATGCGGGAGACGGAGAGGCCGGTGTTGCCGAGACGGGTTTTTTCCATTCTTCGAGCCTAGAAGCCGAAGATGGGTCCCGCAATCTTTTGAATCCAGTTTTCGAACCGCAGCGAGCCGGTGGTCACCGCCAGGTTGATGCAGTCCTCGCCCGGATCGGCGATGGGGCTGTGGCTGAGGGTGCCATCGGCAACCTGCAGGTCGCCGGGGCCGTAATTGCCGGTGGCGTCCG
Source organism: uncultured Hyphomicrobiales bacterium (assembly GCA_966211925.1). GTDB lineage: Bacteria > Pseudomonadota > Alphaproteobacteria > Micropepsales > Micropepsaceae > Rhizomicrobium. Next base: position 1,094 of record CBIHOI010000066.1, read on the forward strand.
TGAAGCCGCCTTTCAGGACAAGCGTCATTTCCAGGCCGCGATGGGTATGGGCGCCGACTTCGGTGCCGGGGGCACCGCGCAGCAGCTTGGCGCTGGTGGCGCCGCGGCGAAACAGCGGCAGATAGGCGAGACGCGGTCCCATGCGCCGCCATCGCACCGACGACAGGTCGCCGCCCAGATAGCTGCGCAGCGGTTCGGGGGTGCCGTCGCGCGACGGCGCGCGGGCGGGGCGCTGATACGGCGGCGCGCTGTCGAGCCCCATGTCCAACTTGGCCACGGTGGCGGCGAAGGCGGTTTGCGCCAGCGGTTCGGGCGGCAGGCTTTCCAGCAGGCCGCCGCCGATGGCTTCCATCAGTTCGACCTGGCCCCGGCACCGGGCACAGAAGGCCAGATGGGTGGCGATGATCAGGGCGGTGGCCTCGTCGGACGCACCGCCGGCGTAAGCCAGCAACAGATCGTCGTCAGGATGATGCCTCATGGCATGTCTCCCAGCGCGGCCCGCAGGCGGGCCATGGCCAGCCGCAGCCGCGACTTGACGGTGCCCAGCGGGATCGCCAGCTCGGCGGCGATCTGGCTGTGCGGCTTGTCGGCGAAGAAGGAGAGCTCGACGATCCGCATCTGGTCGGGCGGCAGAATTTTCAGCGCGTCGCGCAGGCGGATTTCGCCGGCGGTCTGGTCCATGCCGTCGGCCGGATCGGGCTCGGCCTCCGGCGCGAAATCGGCGGCGTCGAGTTCGGGGCGCTTTTCCTTGCGCAGCACGTCGATGCGCAGGTTGCGGGCGATGGTGAACAGCCAGGTGCCGGCGGACGCCTTGGCGGGATCGAACAGGTGCGCCTTGCGCCACAGATTCAGCATGGCTTCCTGTGCCAGGTCTTCGGCCAGGGCCGGGGCGGCGCCCTGGCGCATCAGGTAGGACTTGATGCGGGGGGCGAAGTGGGCAAACAGGGCGCCAAAGGCGGCACGGTCGCGCAGCTGGGCCACACGGACCAGCAGGGCGTTCAGTTCGGCGGCTTCCGGCTGGCCGGTCATGGCCTTGAACCGAAGGGGGCGCCGGCGCAAGGCCGGGCGAAGGACGGGAAAGGCCGTGGTTGCGACATGAGCCAACATAGCGGGTAATACGGGGCAGGAACCCCGGCGGATCATTTGATCCGGGCGGGTTTTGGGCCGTAATAGCCTGATGGGCAAGCCCGCCATTCAGAAGTCCGCGATCTATGAAGGCTGGGTGATGCACCGGCGGCTGACGCCGCGGCATCACCGCTTCAAGTATCGGGTCTTTTCGCTGCTGCTGGACCTGGACGAATTGCCGGGGCTTGGCCTGCGATTCTTCAAGCACAATCGCGGCGGGCTGCTGAGCTTCCATGATCGCGACCATGGCGACGGGCGCCCCCTGCGCGTGTGGCTGGACGATCTGCTGGCGCGCGAAGGCATTGCGGCGGACGGGGCGCGGCGGGTGCTGTGTTATCCGCGCATCCTTGGCTATGTCTTCAATCCGCTCAGCGTCTGGTTCTGTCATGACCGCGACGGGGCGCTGAAGGCGGTGATCTATGAGGTGCACAACACCTATGACGAGCGGCACGCCTATGTGTTGCCGGTCGGTGATGATGAACGACTGGTGCGACATGGTTGCGCCAAGGCGTTCTATGTCTCGCCGTTTCTGTCGCGCGATTGCCGCTACCAGTTTCGCATCCGCCCCCCGGGTGACGATGTCGCCGTGGCGATCAACGAAGACGAAGCGGGGCGGCCGATATTGAATGCCAGCTTTGCGGGGGCGCGGCGGGAGATAACCGACGGCGCGCTGCTGAAGATGCTGCTGCGCTATCCGCTGATGACGCTGAAGGTGGTGGTGGCGATCCACTATGAGGCGGTGCGGCTGATGCTGAAGGGGGTGCGGCGGCATCCGCATGTGGTGAAGACGGCCTACAAGACCGAATGAGCTTTGCCGCCCCGCTGGCGGCTTTCCTGGGGGCAAATGCGACGATTCGGCCGTTCCCGGCCGGAAACCCGGTGGAACTTTTGCCCGCTTTCTCGCATTGTTGAGGGATCAGCGCCTTATTCCAGGCGCGCGGGATCATGTCTTGACCTCCATTGAAGCCGTTGCCGACGAGCCGGACGCCTGGTTCAAGCTGGACCAGGGCGTACTTGCCGTGGGGGGCGCCTGGACCATCGCCGAGAGCGCGCGACTGGACCGCGAGCTGAGCGCGCTGGATGCTCAGGGGGCAAAGGAGATCGACGCCAGCAAGATCACCCGGCTCGACAGCGCCGGTGCCTGGCTGCTGCTGCGCACGCGCCGGAGCATGGGCGGCGAAGGCGAGTTGAACGTGCCGGAACGCTATGGCCCGTTGCTGGAAAACCTGGACCAGGAGCAGAAGGTCGAGCCCAAGCGCTCGCGCATTCCGGCCGGGTTTCGCGGCCGGCTCTACAAGATCGGGCGGGCCACCATGATGGCCGGCCACCAGACGGTGTCGATCCTGGGCTATCTGGGGCGGGTCACGGTGGAAACCGGCGAAGCCATCGCCAAGCCCAAGCACAACCTGCGCATCGCGGCGATCTTCCACCAGGTGGAAGAGACCGGCATCAATGCCCTTCCCATCGTGGGGCTTCTGTCCTTCCTGATCGGCGTGGTGCTGGCCTACCAGGCGGTGGACCAGCTCAAGCAGTTCGGGGCGCAGCAACTGACGGTGAACGGGCTGGGCATCATCATCCTGCGCGAGATGGGCGTGCTGATGACCTCGATCATCGTGGCGGGCCGTTCGGGCAGCGCCTTCACCGCCCAGATTGGCACCATGCGCGTCAACGAAGAGATCGACGCCATGCAGACCATGGGCCTGAACACCATCGATACGCTGGTGCTGCCGCGCATCATCGGGCTGGTGATCGCCCTGCCCCTGCTGACTTTCTATGCCGACATCATGGGTCTCATTGGCGGCGGCATCATGTGCTATTTCGACCTGGGCATGACGGTGCCGGTCTTCATGCGCCAGCTTCAGGGCGCGGTGAGCGTCAATACGCTGGTGGTGGGACTTATCAAGGCGCCGGTCTTCGCCTTCGTGATCGCGCTGGTGGGTTGTTACGAAGGCTTTCAGGTCGAGCGCAACGCCGCCAGCGTGGGCTTGCTGACCACGCGCTCGGTCGTGGAATCGGTGTTCCTGGTGATCGTGCTGGATGCGGCCTTCTCCATCATGTTCTCGGTGCTGGGGATCTGATGGCCGACGCGAAAAAGAAGGACAAGGACGTCGTCATCAAGGTGCGCGGGCTGGTCAACGGCTTCGGCAGCAAGATCATCCATGACCATCTGGATCTCGACGTCTATCGCGGCGAGGTCCTGGGGGTGGTGGGCGGTTCGGGTTCGGGCAAGTCGGTGTTGATGCGCTCCATCATCGGGCTGATCCATCCCCTGGAAGGCACCATCAATGTGTTCGGCCAGGAGACCGGCGAGGTCGAAGGCTCCGCCATGCGCAAGCTGGAAATGCGCTGGGGCGTGCTGTTCCAGGAAGGCGCATTGTTCAGCGCCCAGACGGTGGCGGAGAATATCCAGGTGCCCTTGCGCGAATACACCTCCATGTCGCCCGAGCTGATGGACGAGATCGCCGCCATGAAGCTGACCATGGTGGGCCTGCCGCCCGACACGGCCGAAAAATTTCCTTCCGAGCTGTCCGGCGGCATGAAGAAGCGCGCGGGCCTGGCGCGCGCCCTGGCGCTGGACCCGGAGCTGCTGTTCCTGGACGAGCCCACCGCAGGGCTGGACCCGATTTCGGCCAACCAGTTCGACGAGCTGATACGGCGGCTGCAAAAGGCGCTGGGCCTGACGGTGGTGCTGGTGACCCATGACATCGACACCCTGCGCGCCGTCACCGACCGCATCGCGGTGCTGGTGAACAAGAAGCTGGTGATCGGCACCATCGACGAACTGCGCAAGAACGACGATCCCTGGATCAAGGACTATTTCTCGGGCGTGCGCGGCCGCGCGGCGCTCGCCTCAATGGACGAGACAAACTGATGGAAACAAAAGCCAACTACGTCGCAGTGGGCGCCTTTGTGCTGGCCTGCGTCATCGGACTGGTGGTCACCATCCTGTGGCTGGCCGGCGCCCAGTACAGCCAGGAATACGCCTATTACCAGGCTTACTTCAAAGGCCCGGTCACCGGCCTCGGCAAGGGTACGCTGACGCGCTACAACGGCATCGAGGTCGGGCGCATCACCGCCCTGGAGTTCGATCCCGCCGATCCGCAGCGTGTCATCGTCACCTTGCAGGTGCAGCCCAACCTGAATATTCGCGAGGACAGCGTCGCCTCGATCGACAGCCAGGGCCTCACCGGCGGCTCGTTCGTCGAGATCGCAGGCGGCACCAGCACGGCGCCGCTGCTGACGGCGCGCGAGGGCCAGAAGTATCCGGTGATCCGCACCAAGCAGTCCACCTTCGCCCAGTTGCAGCAGTCGGCGCCCGAAGTGGTAGCCAAGCTGAACGTGGCGGCGTCGCGGCTGAACGACCTGCTCAGCGACAACAACCGGCGCGCCATCGCCCATGTGCTGGCCAACCTGGACGAAACCACCCAGGTGATCGCACGGCGCAGCGCCGATATCGATGCCACCATCGCCAATGCCAACAAGGCGATGGCGAATCTGACGGATGCGACCAACGGCCTGAAGCCGACCATTTCCAACGTCAATCTGACGGTGGCCAAGTATGGCAAGGTGGCCGACGATGCCGACGCCTTCATCAATGGCGACGGCCTGGCGCAACTGGGCATCCTGATCGGCGACATGCGGCGACTGGTGGGCAATCTCGACCAGCTTTCCGGCCAGCTCAACCGCCAGCCGACCAGGCTGCTGTTCGGCGACCGCCACAAGGGCTACGAGCCCAAGGATTCCAGCCAGGGAGACACGAAATGATGGCCGCGAAGATGACAAGGCGCCTGTTTGTTGTCGGCGCGGCGGCGCTGAGCCTGTCGGCCTGCGGTGGACTGGGCGATATCATCGGGCCCAAGGATGCGGGCATGGTCTATGTGGTGCACCCGCAATTTCCCCCCGCGCCCGCCGGCGCCGCCAAGGTGAACTGGTCGCTGGAGCTGATGCATCCCGACGTGCCGGGCGGTCTGGACAGCGAGCGCATCGCGCTGATCCAGCCGGGCGGCAACATGGACTATTATGCCAACGCCACCTATCCCGACCGCCTGCCGGCCTCCATCCAGCGCGCCGTGCTGGACGGCTTCGAGGCATCGGGCCGCATCGACGGCGTCGCGCGCGAGGAAGACGCGCTGCATGCCGACTATAACCTGCTGGTCGAGGTCAAGAATTTCGAGGCCCATTACGCGGTGGCGGACGGCATTCCCACCGTCAATGTCACCATCATGGCCAAGCTGACCACGGGACGCGGCCGCAAGATCGTGGCCAGCAAGCTGTTCACCCAGACCGGCACCGCAGCGGTCAACAGCACGGCCGCGGCCGTGCAGGCGCTGAGCCAGGCGCTGGGCGCCGCCGTGACGGCGATCGTGGACTGGACACTGACAACCGCGCCGCCGGTGGAAAGCACGACCGGATCGCCCAACAAGCCGGCGGAGGAATTGCTGCACGAGACCTCGCGCGGCACCGGCCCCACCCGCAAATAGTCGCGACATTTTGCGACCCTTTGTTTGGGCATAAAGTGGAACTTTCAGTGCCCGCGCCGCATTTCCTGCAGGAATTCGAAATGTGGAGTGACCCTTGCTCAAGTGGGCTTTCATCTTCCTGGCCATCGGACTGATCGCCGGCCTGCTGGGCTTTACCGGCGTCGCGGGCACCTCCATCGCCATCGCCAAGACGCTGTTCTTCATCTTCCTGGTGATTTTCCTGGTGCTGCTGGTGCTGGGCCTGATGGCGGCACGACGGGTCGGATAGCGGGAACACAGGATCATGCGCCGTCACCTTCTTGTCGCCGCCGTCCTGATCCCCGCAGCAGCCCTTGGCATCGCCCAGGCGGGGTTCTTCTCGTCCACCTCCCCGGCCGCCGCCCAGGCAGCGCCCATGCCCATGGCGCACGCCTGTGACACGCATTGCAGCGCCCGATGGATGGACGCCAACCTGCGCATCGATCAGCTTCAGCTTGTCGGCACGGCGGAGAGCTACAAGCAGCGGCCCAATGCCGCCCTGATGGGGCTGATCCGCATGGGCGGCAAGAAGGACGCCGAGGCGCTGGACTATGGCCAGCCGCCGATCCCCACCCAGCTCGACAATGATGTGCGCACCCTGTCCTTTGACGTGGCGTATGACCCAAAGGGCGGTGCCTACAAGAATCCGGCCGGCGCCAGCATGGCGATGGACCTGCTGCCGGCCGACTATGTCGCTGCCATGGCCCGGCCTGGCTTCAAGGTCGTGCATGTGCTGGACGTGGATTACCAGTCGTCCTGCCTGGCGCTGGGCGATTGCCTGAAACAAGTGGCGGACTGGTCTGCCGCGCATCCGCGCCACCTGCCCATCGTGATCACCCTGCACACCAATGACACGAAGACACCGATGCCCGGCGCCACAAAACCGCTGCCCTGCGACACAGCGGCGATGGACGCGCTGGAGGGCGAGGTGCGCGCCGCCTTCGGGCCGGGCCAGATCATCACGCCGGACATGATGCAGGGCGAGCATGCCAGCCTGCGCGAGGCGGTGCTGGCGCACAACTGGCCCAAGCTTGGCGCGGCACGCGGCAAGGTGATCGTGGTGCTGGATGACAGTGCGGCGAAGGTGGCTGCCTATCGCGGCGCGCGCGCCAACCTGGAAGGCCGCGCCATGTTCGTCGTCACCGATACGACGTCGCCGGTGGCCGCGTTCCTGTCCCTTCCCGATCCGGTGAAGGACGGCAGCCACATCGCGGCGGCGGTCCGTGACGGCTTCATGGTCATCACCCGCGCCGATGCCGACACACGCGAGGCGCGCACCGGCAACACGGCGCGGCGCGATGCGGCGTTCCGCAGCGGCGCCCAGGTGGTGCAGAGCAATTTCGTGGTGGCCGATCCCAGGATCGGGCCTTACCGCGTCAGCCTGGCGGACAATGCCGGCGCCATGTGCGGCCAGGAGCTGGCGCCGGAACGCTGCGTGCGGTTTGCGGACTCCGATGCGCCGGTGCGCACGGCGGTTGCGGTTTCGCCCTAAAGGGCCTTCACCGCTTTCGCCAGGTCGCGCCAGGGCTGGATGTCCCAATGGTTGGCGGCGAGCGGTGATGGCGAGGGCAGGATGAAGACGCGGGTGTCGCCCAGTCTTTCGGCTTGTTCGCCGGCAACAGCCTTTGGCCCCATCACCTTTCTGCCGCCGTTGAGGCTGGTGAAGGCAAGGATCGCGGGCCTTGCCTTTTTGATGCGGGCCTTGAGCGACGCCACGGCGTCCGCGCCCAGCGCGTCCTTCGGCAACTGGTGGTCCATGCCATAGGTGAACTTGGCAATGTCGGTGAGGCCGATACCCTGCTCCCACAATGTTCCGTATTCGCTGGGGGCGAGCAGTCGCGGGGTCAGGCCGACATCGAACAGCGTCCTCCAGAATCTGTTCTGGGCGTGGGCATAATAGGCCTGGCGCTGGGCCGAGACACGGCCGGCGGCGGTGCCGCAGAACACCAGCTTGAGGCCGGGCTTCAGGCGGTCGGGCAGTATGTGTTTCGGCGCCATCTAGTGCGCATGGATAAAGTCCAGCATGTCCCGGCGCAATGTGGTGCGGCCGCGGAAGCCGGGGGCCAGCGACAGGATGATGCCGATATGGCCGATACCGGGATACTTGATCACCTGCGCCTGGTTGCCGAACTGCCTGAGCCGGGCAGCCATGCGGTCGCTGTTGCCGGGGCCGACGGTGCCGTCGGCGTCGCCGGCCGCCAGCAGCATGGGCGGACGCCTGCCGTCCACATGGTTGATGGGCATGGCGTCTTCATTGTGGGCGCCGTGGAAGATGTCGATATACTGTGCTTCCGTCAGCGGCAGGAAATCGTAGGGCCCGGCGATGCCGATGACCCCGCGAATCCAGTCCAGCCTGCCGCCCACCGCTTCGATGAATTTGGGCTCGGATGCCAGCATCACGGCATTGTAGGCGCCGGCCGAATGACCGCTGACAAAGATGCGTGCGGGATCGCCGCCATGCTGGGCGATGTGGCCATGGACCCAGGCCATCGCGCCGGCCGCATCCTGCACAAAGGCGGGATACTTGACCTGCGGGTACAGACGGTAATCGGCCACCACCGTGACAATGCCCTTGCTGGCAAAAGCCTGGCCCAAGGCGAGATACATGTCGCGGCTGCCCGAAGACCAGGAGCCGCCATAGAAGAACAGCAGGACCGGCGCCGGGGCCTTCAGCCCCTGCGGGACATAGATGTCCAGCTTGTGGCGGGGACCGGGACCATAGGCGATGCCGGTCTGCACATCGTAACCGCCGCGCGGCACCAGCAGGTTCAGCGCCGCGACGGGGGAGCAGGCGGACAGGAACGCGAAAAGACCGGCCAGGAGGAGCGCCTTGATGGGGGACATGGCACTTGTACGTCCAGGGCCGGGATTCGGATCCGTTTTGGGCGCGACAGGAATGCGGGGCTGTGCCAGTCTTTGCCCAACAAGAAAATGTCCCCGGGAGCCGTGCATGACCTTCAATCGCCGCCATTTTATCGTCTCGTCCGCCGCTGCGCTGGGCGCGAGCGCATTGCCGGCTTCCGCCAAAGCCCTGCCCTTCCGCTATGCCTTCAGCGCCATTTCCTGGGAGACGCGGATCGAGGAGGCGATCGCGACCGGCGAGAAGCTGGGCTTTCCGGGCATCGAGCCCTTCCGCCACAATATCGTGAACTATCTGGACAAGCCGCTGGCGCTGAAGGCGCTGATGGACCAGCACCATATCCGCATGGCGACCTGCTCCAATGGCGGCGGCCCGGATTTCGAAGGCAATTTCTTCGATCCCGCCAAGGCCGACAAGGCGGTGGCCGACCACATCAAGTTCGTGCGCGAATTCATCAAGCCCTTCGGCTATGTGAACCACTTCAAGATGAACATGGGCCCGCGCCCCGCCGGCTATGACACCAATGACGAGCAGATCAAGCGTTGCGCTGCCAGCCTGAACCGCATCGGCAAGGAAATCCTAAAGGACGGCATCAAGTTGGCGCCGCATCCGCATGTAAATTCGCTGGTGCAGAACCAGCATGAAGTGGACCTGCTGATGAAGGAGACCGATCCCAACTATGTGTGGATGACCGCCGACCTGGCGCATCTGACCCTGGGCGGGCTCGACCCGATGGAGGTGCTGACCACCTATTGGCCGCGCATCGTCGAGGTTCACTACAAGGATGCGCCGCGCAAGCTGCGTGGCAGCCGCGTGGTGGCGGTGCCGCGCTCGGGCCCCGAAGCGGGCGGCCATGGCTGGTTCCGCGCCATGACCGACAGCGATGCCGGCGGCGTGGATTTCCCCCGCGTGCAGAAGTACCTGGTCGACAAGAAATACAGCGGCTGGGTGACGCTGGATTACGACGCGTCGATGATGGAGCATTCCAGGAAGTCGATGGAAGAGCTGCTGGCTGCCGACAAGGACTATATCGTCAATGTCCTGAAGGTGGACCCCAAGGCCAACTTCCACGGCGCCTAAGCGGTTGCTGCACCGCACATTTTTCTTTTAAAGGGCGGAGGCGGGATCGTTTCCGCCCTTCAAAACCTTATCTCTTTTCAAGGTTCCGTTTTGGTGCCTTAATGGTGCGACGCAGCATCGGAGAGAGACATGGCCAGGCCGCAGACCGATACCACCTTCAGCCACGTCAAGCCGGGCGATACCGAATTCAAGCAGGGGGGCCTGCGCGATTTCTTCATGTACCGTGACCTGGGGATCGCCAAGGCCACCAACGGCAAGGTGATTGCTCACCTGGTCAAGGCCAACAAGCCGCCGGTGGAAGGCACCGGCTGGCACTATCATGTCTGCGATTTCCAGATCGTCTACATGACCAAGGGCTGGGCCAAGTTCATGTATGAGGACAAGGTCACGCTGGTGGAAGCCGGCGACGTGGTGCACCAGCGCCCCGGCATGACGCACTACCTGTTCGATTATTCGCCCGACATGGAATATCTGGAAATCGTGTCGCCGGCCGATTTCGGTTCGGAGTTCGCGGAAGCCGCGACGGACTATATTCCGCCGGTCACTCCGTGGA
>CBIHOI010000067.1:0-11007 GCA_966211925.1 uncultured Hyphomicrobiales bacterium
GTGTGCGCGGCATTCTGTGCGGTGTTGTCGTTCTGCCATCGCACCGTCGAGGAGCCCGCTTCGAGGCCGTTCTGAATCTGGTAGGCTGCGGAAAACAGCATGCCCAGCTTGCCGCCCATGAAGGTATCGGACACCAACACCGCCGCCCGCGGATTGAAGCCACCCGACATGTCGTTGTAGCCGCCCTGGAAGGATGTCACCAAGGTGAAGCCAGGCTTGTCGAAGGGATGGGCAGTATGAAGATCTACCGTCGCGCCCAGCGATCCTTCTTCCACTTCGGCCGATGCGGTCTTGTGCACGGTCAACTGGCTGAACAGCTCGGATGCGAAGACGTTAAAGTCGAAAGAACGCCCACGATTGGAACCGCCTGACACGTCTTCCGAACCGGTGGTGGCGAGCGCTTCCATGCCGTTGATGCGCACGCGGGTAAAGGTGGAATTCAGGCCGCGCACCGAGATTTGACGCCCCTCGCCCTGGTCGCGTGCCAGCGTAATGCCGGGAATGCGCTGCAACGACTCCGACACATTGAGGTCGGGAAACTTGGCGATGTCTTCCGCCAGGATGCTGTCGGAGGAATCCAGTGCCTGGCGCTTCATGTCCAGAGACTGTTCAAGGCTCGATCGGAAGCCGCTTACCACCACGGTTTCCACCTGGGTCGCGCCACCGCCAGCTGGCTCTGCGGCCACCTGCGTCATGGCGCGCCGCATGAAAGGGCGGCGCACGATCAGCCCGCTGCTGCCGTCGGAAACCACTTCCAGGTCGGTGCCGCGCGTCAGCATACTGACGGCCTGCTGGGCATTCATGTCGCCGGAAATGGCCGGCGCGCGCAGGCCCTGCACCGATTCCGGCGTGAACAGGATGCTTTCGCCGGTTTTCTGCGCCACGCTGCGCAGCGCGTCCGACATGGGCTGTTCCGAGATGATGATCCTGGCATTCTGGGCCGCGGCGGCGGCAGCGTTGATGCTGAGGACGGCGACGCCCCCGAACAAGGCCGAACGCAAGACGCGCATGCGCGAAATGACCATGTGTTTCCCCTCTGCTCCGCGCGGCCACTGACGGGCCGCTGTTGGAGAAGAGACGTTCGGGGTCGGGACTTTCCCCACCCCCTCCTTTTTAGTCGTCGCTTTCAGACGCCAGAAGCAGTGTGTCGCCATTCTGGCGGACCGTGATGGGCAGGAGCTTGGCCAGGGAACGGGCAAAGGCGCTGTTGTCGCCCACCCTGTAAATCCCCGAAACCTTGAGATTTGCGACACTGGGATCAACTTCCAGCCGCGCGGTGGAATAGCGGTTCATCTCGCCCGCCGCGTCGGCGAGATTGGCATTCTCGAAACTTTCATAGCCCGTCTGCCAGGCAAGCTGGCGCGTCATGTCGGGCCGATCGCGCTTTTCGGTATCGACCGATGCCACCAGCCTTTCGCCGGCGCGCAGGCGCTCGCCCTGGCCGTCAGGCGCGGATTTTGGCGTCACCTGCGCCTCGCCATGGATCAGCGTCACCTGCACCTTGCCGTCCTCACAGCGCACATCGAAGCTGCAGCGGGTGGCGACGATCTTGTGCTCGGCCGCTTCGACGATGAACGGTCGCTCCGGGTCCGGCACGACGCGAAAATTGGCGCGCCCATATTGCAGGTCCACGGCGCGCAGGGTGTCACTGAACGCCACCGAGATGCGGGTCTGGGCATCCAGGAACAACTGGCTGCCGTCATCCAGCGCCACATGCTTCTGCTCGCCCACATCCGTCTCATAGACCGTGGCCTGGGCGCTTTTCCAGAACAGCGCGCTGCCGCCGGTAACTGCCAGCAGTCCCACGCCCGCCAGAAGGGCACGGCGGCTGGCCGTGCGCGGAGCCGGCTGCTGCACCGGACCACGCAGGTCGCGGAAGGAACCAACCTCGCTCCACAGCCGGTCCACCGCCTCGAAGGCCGCGGCATGCGCCGGATCCGCCGCCAGCCAGGCCTGGAAGGCGCGCTCATCGCCAGCATCGCGGTCATCGGCGCGCAACCGCGCCAGCCATGCGGCCGCCTGCGCCCTGATCTCGGCAGAAGGCACGGTCGCCATGCTCACCAGCCCTCCGTCCATTCGGTGAGGAACAGGGCAGCCTTGGCGATATGTTTTTCCACCGCGCTCTGGCTGATGCCCAGGCGTTCGGCGATTTCGCGGTACTTGAGCTCGTCGAGGCGGTGCATCAGGAAAATTTCGCGGGTGCGTGGTGTCAGGCGGGACAGACCTTCCCGCACCCTTTCTAGACGAACGCGGGAGGCCAAAACCTCATCCTGCAGGGGCGAATTTTCCGCACGTCCCACGTCATCGGGGGCGACATCGGCAATGAAACGCTCGTGCCGGTAATTGTCCACGCCGATATTGACGGCGGTGCGGACCAGGAAAGCGGCAACATTTTCAACGGCATGCTGGGCGCGATAGCGCAGCAACCGCAGGTAGGCGGCATGCAGCAGCTCTTCCGGATCGGCGCGCCCGCGGGTGCGCATCCGCACCTGCCGTATCAGGCTGTTCCAGAACTCCCGGTTGACCGGAACGTCCGTCATGGATCCCCCAACCCATTTTGGGCGATCATGCGCCTGCCGCAAAAAAATGCAAACCAACGATGACAAGCGGGGGACAGACAGGGACGTGTAACGACGCTCGTCCCTCGCATGGCGGTGCCTATCGCGCTCCTTGCCAGAGACTTGCGGATTATTCGTTTCGATGAACGGCGCCATCCCCCCTCCCCCTGGAGCGTGGACAAGACGTGGAAAGGCAAAGGCGGTGTGCGTGGTCATCGGCGCATTTTACCATGCGCCGGAACGGTGGGGATAAGCGCAAGGCAATGCAAAGCCGCTACCGCCTCGCGCGTCCGGTGAAATTCGTTTTTCAGATGTGATGACAAGCGTCGTGAAATATCACTTCGCGCATGCGCTGCTCAAATGCGAGGCATGGCTAAATACCCGTCATACCTGCATTATTTCATTCCGGCGCTGCGTTTGTGATGCTGCATTGGCAGCGCGCGGGTGTAGGATTCCCGCACGGATCGCGTTCAGACGATCCAGTTCAGGGAGTAGAAAATGAAACTGTTTCTCGCCACTGCCGCCATCGCGCTGATCGCCACGGGCGCCAGCGCTGCCCCCCAGGTGCAGCAGATGTTCTACAATGTCGATGCCGCTGCCCAGTGCTCGGCCGCCGCAAACGATCAGGCTGCGCTCAAGACCGGTCTTTCCTATTGCGATGTCGCGCTCAGCGATCCGGCGATGAACCACCGCGCCGCGCTGCTCAGCAATCGCGGCGTGATCAAGGCCCGCCTTGGCGACAACCAGGCCGCGCTGGAAGACTATAACGCCGCCATCGCGCTCGATCCGCAGCTGGGCGATGCCTATGTCAGCCGCGCCGGCGTGCTGATCGCCATGAAGCGCTTTGACGAAGCGCGCGCCGATGTGGCGTCCGGGATGGCGCTGGGCGCCACCAACATGCATGCTGCCTATTTCAGCCGCGCCGTGATCGCGGAAGAATCCGGCGATGTGCGGTCGGCCTATCGCGACTACAAGCAGGCGCTGGCGATCAAGCCGGACTATGCCGCCGCCAGCCGCGAACTGTCCCGCTTCAAGATCGTGCAGCGCGCCGCACGCCTTTAACGAACAGAGGAAACGTCCCGGTATAAGGGATGCCTATAAAACTGCCGCCGCGGCTGAAAAGCCGCGGCGGCTTTTTCTTTATTTCACTGTTCTCTATTTCACATAGGCATTGAAGACGCTGCCAGGCACCCAGCCCGGCCGCGCCTCGGCATTGGCGACGCGCGCGGCGATGCCTGCCACCAGGGCGTCCAGCTTCACCGCCTCGTCCTTCAGCATGGGCTGTTCCAGGTCATCGGATGGCGAATGGTAGCGGTTGGCGCGCCAGTCATGCTCGATGGCGAATTCCGGGGTGTTCCTGGCAAAGCCGAACTTGAAGACCAGCGCCGGCACGCCCTGGCGCACAAAGCTGAACTGGTCGGTGCGGATGAAGACATTGCGGTCGGGCAGCGGGTCGGGGACCGTTTGAAGCCCCTGTTCTTCGGCCACGATTTTCATGTCGGCGCCCAACGTCGATTCATCCTGACCGGGCGCATACACCGTCTTGAGCGGCCACAGCGGCAGCGGCATGTCGAAATTGAGGTCAGCTACGATGCTGCCCTTGGGCACCGTGGGACGGCGGGCATAATAGCTGGAGCCCAGCAGGCCTTTTTCTTCCGCCGTGAAAAGCAGAAACAGGATGGAGCGCCTGGGGCGCGGGCCTTCCTTCAGGCGGTGCGCGATGTCCAGCACCGCCGCCACGCCCGAGGCATCGTCCATCGCGCCATTGTAGATGGTGTCGCCATTTACCGCCGCACCGACGCCCAGATGGTCGAGATGCGCGCTGACGCCGACATATTCCTTTTTCAATCTGGGATCGCTGCCTTCCAGCTTGGCCACGATGTTGGGCGAGGTCAGCTTGCTGCGCGTCGCAACCACGCTGGCCTTCAGCCGGATGGGCAGCGTGAAGGTTGGCAGCTTCTGGGACGCATCGGACAAGGCACACAGTTCGGCAAAGCTATGTCCACTGCCCTCGAACAGCATCTGGGCCTTGCCGGGATCGAAGGTGGCGCTGAAGAAGGAACCCTTTGTGTCCCGCAGGCTTGCGTCGTCAATGTACATGCCCGGACCGCGCGCCAGCAGCTTCTGGCGCTCCCACAGGATTTCCACCTGCTTGGGGGTGACAAGGCTGATGACACCCAGCGCGCCGGCCCTGGCCAGTTCCTCGTTGCGGTCGAAACGGGCGTTGGACTTGATGGCGCCGGAAATGTCGGCGGGACCGCCCGACAGCACCACCACGATCTTGCCTTTGAGATCCTGGCCGGCGAAGTCGTCGTAATTCTGTTTGGGCAGATGCAGGCCATAGCCAATGAAGACCAGCGGCGCGTCCACCGTTTCTGGGCGTGGGCCGCCGCCGGCAGCGATCAGCATGTCATCGCCGACCTGGACCGGCGTGGCCTTGCCGCCCGTCGTCACCAGCTCGGCCTTGCTGGCGGCCTGGTCCACAAGCTGCTGCTCAAAGGGAATCGGCTGGAGATAGCCATTCACGCCGGCAGGCTGGAGGCCTTCGGCTTTCAGACGCCCGATCACATAGTCCGCCGCACGCAGATAATCTTGCGAGCCCGTCAGGCGTCCCTTCATGTCGTCATTGGCCAGGGCCGTCATGTCGGCCCACCACTGGGTGGCAGGATCGGCCCAGGCCGGCGAGATCAAGGCCGGGACCGGCAGCGCGGAGATGGTGAGAAACAGCAAGGCGCGCAGACGGCTGGACATGGCAAATCCCGGTTGATGACTATCAACCGTGACACGAGCCCAAGCGGCTGACCAGCGCCGGAAATCAGGAGAAATTTCACGGCAGGTGCCGCCCCTAATCACGGCATGCTGGCGCGCATTTGGGCAGAAGTATTTTCGCGGCGGTGCGTTGCGCCCGCTCCGCCCCACAGCTTTAATCGTGGGCAACGCTGCACAGAATCGCAGCGGCAAGGCGTCGGAACAGGCGCGTACGGGGCCTCTCGGGACAGGTACAACATCGGCGCCGCCGATACCGTCAATGCGTCCAAAAAGACGCGTCCAAAGGGGAGTGATTTTTCGACATGACCAACCAGCCTCAAAACGGCATTGGGGCGCCCAGCAGGCGCTCCCTACTGACCATGATCGGCGTCGTTGCCGGCTCGGCGGCGATGTATCACGCCATGAACGAGCTGGCGCTGGCCGATACCTCGACCTTCAAGGGGCCGATCAAGCTGTCGCCGCCGCCGGCGGGCACCAGTGTGCTGGTGCTGGGCGCGGGTGTTGCGGGCATGGTGGCGGCGATGGAGCTGCGCGATGCCGGCTACAAGGTCACGGTGCTAGAATATAATGGCCGCCCCGGCGGGCGTAACTGGTCGCTTTATGGCGGCGACACCTACACAGAACTCGGGGGCGCGACACAGCACGTCCAGTTCGATCCGGGCCAGTACATCAATCCCGGCCCCTGGCGCCTGCCCTATCATCACCAGGGCATCCTGCATTACGTGAACAGGCTGGGCGTGGCCCTGGAGCCCTTCACCCAGGTCAACTACAACGCCTATGTCCATTCCACCGACGCGTTCGGCGGCAAGCCGCAGCGCTATCGCCATATCCAGTCCGATTTCTACGGCCAGATCGCCGAGCTGCTGTCCAAGACGACCAAGCAGGGCGCGCTGGACCAGTCCGTCACCAAGCAGGACCAGGAAATCCTGCTGGCGGCCATGAAGGACTGGGGCGCGCTGGACAAGGACTACCAGTATGCCACCGGCCTGGAAGCCGGCGAACATCGCGGCTATGCCAGCGATCCCGGCGGCGGGTTGAACAGCATGCCCATCGCCGGCAAGCGCATCGAGATGAGCGAATTGCTGAAGTCGGGCCTGTGGGCTTCGATCGGCGCAGGCCTGGCCTATGACATGCAGTCCTCGATCTTCCAGCCCAAGGGCGGCATGGGCCAGATCGGCAAGGCGTTCGGCAAGGCGCTGGAGCCGTTGATCCAGTACAATTGCAAGGTCGTGGAGATCAACCAGGCCGACAAGGGCGTCACCGTTTCCTACATCGACTCGCGGACCGGCGGCGCGCCCAAGACGGCGTCGGCCGACTGGTGCGTCTGCACCATCCCCGCCTCGGTGCTCAGCCAGATCCCGATGAATGTGGGCAAGCCGATGAAGAATGCCATCAACCAGCTGCCTTACATGGCGGCGTTGAAGGTGGGCCTGCAGATGAAGCGCCGCTTCTGGGAACAGGACGACCAGATCTATGGCGGCATCACCTATACCAACCAGCCCAACAACACGATCGGCTATCCCCAGTGGGATTTCTTCTCCAAGGGCAAGGGCGTGCTTTTGGGCAGCTACAGCTTCGGCACGCCGGCCTATATCGCCGCCGCCAAGTCGCCGGAGGACCGCATCAAGGACTCGCTGGAATACGGCTCCAAGATCCATCCGCAATACAAGGAGGAGTTCGAATGCGGCGTCGCCGTCGCCTGGCACCGCGTGCCCTGGACGCTGGGCTGCGCCGGTTTCTGGACCGACGAAAGCCGCGCCGTGCATTACGACAATCTGTGCGCCATTGACGGGCGCATCGTGCTGGCGGGCGAGCATGCCAGCCGCATCCCGGCCTGGCAGGAAGGCGCGGTTACCAGCGCGCTGGATGCCATTTCCCGCCTGCACAAGAAAGTGATGGCCTGACCATGAAGACCATGAAAACGTTTCTGACCGCCACCGCGCTTGCGGCCCTGACCACCGCCGCTTTTGCGGATACCGCCGGCCCCGCGCCCAAGCCCCAGACCGGGCACCGCGGCAATGCCAATGGCTTCTTCTCGCCCTTCCCGTTTGACGGCGGCGAAGCCATCTACAAGGGCGTCTGTGCCGGCTGCCACATGTCCGACGCCAAGGGCGCGGTGGGCGCCGGCGCCTATCCGGCGCTGGCCAAGAACGAGAACCTGGAGACGGCCGCCTATCCCGTCTCGATGGTGCTGAAGGGCCAGAAGGCGATGCCTGGCCTGGGCATGCAGCTGGACGACCAGCAGGTCGCCGATGTGGTGAACTATGTGCGCACCCATTTCGGCAACAAGTACAAGGACAAGGTGACGCCGGCGGACGTGAAGGCCGCGCGGTAGGACGCACCGAAACAGAATGAAAGGGGCGGCCGCGGTGGCCGCCCTTTTCTTTTAGACGATTGTTTTTCCCATCCGCGTGATCGGCACCGTCACGCCCGATGGCGTGGGCACGTCCAGCCGTTCGATTTCGGTATAGCCGCAGGCGATGTAGAGCGGCTCGCCGCCGGCGGTGGCGCCGAGCTCGGTGCGGGTGAAACCTTCGGCACGCGCCGCGGCCTCGCACAGTGCGATGATCTGGCGGCCGACGCCGCGGCGGGTGAAAGCCGGATTGGTGTACATGGCGCGCACCCGCGCAGCTTCGCTGGTGGGGTCCAGCAGGCGGGCATCGCGGCCGGCGGTGTGGTTGCCGCCGAAGAGCGTCGCGCGGCGGCTCCAGCCGCCGCAGCCTGCCAGCACGCCGTCTTCCTCCAGCACGAAATAGGTGCCGTCGGCGATAAGCTGGCTGTCCACGCCCATCACCGCGAAGGAGGCCTCGACTTTTTCGGCGCTGAGGAATTGCGGCAGCAACTGGCGGATGGCGGATTCCATCAGCGCGCGCAAGGCTGGCAGGTCGGATTCGGTGGCAAGACGGTGGGTGAAAGTCATCACGCTTTCTACATCGAAATGTCTGGCGGCGGAGGCCCAAAATTGCGCCAGCCTGCATCGGGACCTGCACAACCACGCGGCATCTTTGAAGGCTTTGAGGACACACGCGCAAATTTCCTGCGAATTTCGCACGCACTGGCGCACGTGGCCCGCGCAATGTTGCGCGCCGGTGCTAACATCGCGGCCTCCACAATGTGCCGGCCTTCGCCCGTCACTCGACCAAAGGACACAATATGAAAAACCTCCAGAAAACAGCCCTTATGGCCTCGCTGGCTGGCGCGCTGCTGTGCGGCGCCGCTTCGACCGTTTCCGCCGCCGAGATCGAACGCCTCTATGGCCCCAACGCCATGTCACCCATCGCCTCGGCGGTCAGCGTTCCGCCCGGCTACACCACCTTCTATGTCTCGGGCGCGCTGCCCAATCCGGTCACGCCCGCCGCTGACGGCAAGCCCGCCGATTTCGGCGACATCACGCAGCAGACCCGCTCCGTGCTGGACAACCTGAAGGCCGTGATGGAAAAGCAGGGTATCGGCTTTGGCGATGTCGTCGCCGCCCATGTCTTCCTGGACCCCAAGGCCGACTTCATGGCCATGAACAAGGTCTGGGCCACCGAGTTCGGCACCGCTGCCCAGCCCAACAAGCCGGCGCGCGCCGCCATGCGCGTCAACGCCCTGGTCCTGCCCGGCGCCTTGCTGGAAATCGAATTCATCGCCGCCAAGAAAATGCCGATGGCGAAGAAGAAGTAACGCCAGCCATTGCGGCAATAAAAAAGGCGGGTCTTGCGACCCGCCTTTTTCTTTGGCTTGCGCCAGTCTTAGAAGTTGCCCACTTAGAAGTTGAACGTGATGCGGGTGTAGTAGAAGCCGCCATTGATGCCATAGGGCGAGATCGAGAGCGGCGCGCCCACGATGTTGCCGCCATCCTGCAAAGTGGTCGGGTCGCCCGGCACGACGCCGATGGCTTCCGGATACTTGTTGAACAGGTTGTTGCCGCCAAAGGCGATCGTCCAGGATTCCAGATAGTGGTAGTCGATCTCCAGGTCCGTGATCGCCGCGGTGCCGACCTTCTGGCGATAGTAGGTGGCGCCGTCCGGCGAGGAGTCATAGGAGGACGGGCCGTACAAGGTTTCGCGGACATTGACCGACCATTCGTTCCAGTCCCACAGCGCGCTGAGCCCGATCTTTTCCTTGGGCGAGGCGTTGGTGAGGGTGGTGCGGGCGGTCTGGTCGAACAGCACCACGCCCGGACCCAGCGCCGCCGGGGTGGGAATGATCTTGCTGATCGAGGTGTCGTTGAAGTTGCCGGCCAGCGTCCAGTTGATGGTGCCGGCGGTGCCCAGGTCGGTCAGGTAGTTGGCCGACACGTCCACGCCCTGGGTCAGCGTGCTGATGCCGTTGAGCAGCAAGGTCACGCCGGTGAAGGTCACCTGCGGGTCCAGCACGTTGCCATGGGCGGCGATCGCCAGCGGCACGGTCGGCGAGATCGGCGTGCCGCCCGAACCATAGAGCGAGCCGGTGCCCGAGATGCGGTTGCGCAGGCTGATCGAGTAGGCATCGACCGTGACCGACAGATTGTCCAGCGGATGGGTGACGATACCGGCGCTATAGCTGGTGGACGATTCGGGCTGGAGCGGCTTGACGCCCAGGATGGCGGCGGCCGGCGAGTTGGGCGGCAACTGCACGAAGGCCGTGGTCGGGCCGACATTGGTGGCCGAGTAGAACTCTTCCTGGATGGTGGGGGCGCGGAAGCCGGTCGAGATCGTGCCGCGTACCGCAAATTCCGGGATGATGTCATAGCGGGCCGTGATCTTGCCGATCTTGGCATCGCCGAAGTCGGTATAGTGTTCAAACCGGCCGGCGACATCGACGGTCAGGTTCTGGATCGGCGCGACGGCGAGATTCAGATAGACCGCATAGTTCTTGCGGCTGTGGGTGCCGGCATCGGTGGGCTGGAAGCCCGGATAGGACTGGCCGCCTTCCTTGTAGATCGAGGCCGGGTCGCCCTGGCCGATTCCGAAGGTGTTTTCGCGGGCTTCGGTACCGACGGCGAAGGTCAGGGGTGAAGCAAGACCGACATTGAACTCCTTGCTGATGTCCAGGTTGAAGGTGGCTTCGGAGGCGGTGAAGCTGCCATCGTAGAAATCGCGCGGCGTGGTGTGGGTGTCGAGATACAGCGCGGCGTTGGCGGACTGCAGTGTATAGATCTTGTCGCGGTCCTTGCCGTAGGTGCCTGACAGGTCCCAGTTCCAGCCGTCCACGGCGCCCTTGATGCCGACGGTGTAGCCGTAGTCGTCTTCGCGCAGGGCTTCCTGCGGATTGAAGCCGGTGGGGAACGGCACCAGTGTGCCGGCCGCGCCAGCCGTGCCGCTGGACCCGGAGATGTTGGGAGTGCCGGCCGCTGTCAGGCCCTTGTAGCCGTCGGGATTGGTGACAGCGTTGTAGGGCTGGTTGGAACCCGCAGCCGCCCTGACGCGGCTCGGCAGACGGACATTTTCAAAGGCCTTGGCCTGGCGCTCGCCATAGGTGGCGTTGGCATAGAGCAGGACATTGGGATCGAGCTGGTATTCCATGTTGGCCGACACGGTGGTCAGCATGGATTCCGGATCGCCGGTGATGTGGTTGATGTTCGGATAGCCCGGGATCAGCGCGGCATTGTAGGCGCCGGTCGCCACGCCATTGGCATCCATCACGCGAATGTCCTGTGCACCGCGCTGGCTGAAGCCGCGATAGCGCTTCTCGCCGGTGATGTTCAGGAAGCCCT
>CBIHOI010000068.1:0-11007 GCA_966211925.1 uncultured Hyphomicrobiales bacterium
TTGGGACCGCTAGATCGGCGGCGGGCCGGGGCGGTTGGGATCGAAGGTCGGCGGCACCGGGCCATAGGCGTTGGGACCGGGATCGCCGGGCTGGCACCAGAACCAGATCAGCACCACGGCCACCACCAGGCACGCGATGCCGATGATGCTGAGGCCGGGCACGAAGAACAGGCCGAACAGTCCGGCAAAGGCGAAGGTAAGCGCCGTCAGGACGCCGACCACCTGGGTGATGGCCACCAGGATCAGCAGCAGCCACACCAGCTGTCCGTTCTTGCCGATATCCTGCAGCCGCCGCGCCCCGATGCTCATGGCCGGCAGCAGCACCGCCAGATTGTACAGTTCACCCACCGGCAGGTGCAGGATCGAGCCGACGATATGGGCCACGATAGACGCCAGGAAATTGGCCAGCACGAACCACCAGAACTGGCCGCGGCCGACGCGGCCGTTCATGTCGAAATAATGATCGGTGATGGTGCGCTTGTAGTTGTCGAAAATCGCTTGCGTATCCATGCCGCTACCCCCAGCTTTCGGGCTTGCGGCTGGCAGGACGGGCCATTGGCAAGCACCACAACCCCTGCGCCCGGCGCAGGGCCGGTGCACGCCCTTTACAGGACCGGTTCAGCTAAAAGGCACAGGAAGCGCCTGTCAATTGCGGCGCCGCGAACGATCTGGGAATCAGGATGAGCAAGGATGCGAAAATCTTCATCGACGGCGCCGCCGGTACCACTGGGCTGGAGATTCGCGAGCGCCTGTCCGGCCGCACCGGCCTGTCGCTGATCACCCTGTCCGACGCCGACCGCAAGAACGCTGCCGCGCGCAAGGCGGCGCTGAACGATGCCGACCTGGTGATCCTGTGCCTGCCGGACGAGGCGGCGCGCGAAGCGGTCACCCTCATCGACAATTCCGACACGCGCGTGATCGACGCCTCCACCGCCTTCCGCGTGGCGCAGGGATGGACCTATGGCTTCGCCGAACTGGAGCCGGACGGCTACGACCGCATCGCCGCCGCCAAACGGGTCAGCAATCCCGGCTGCTGGGCTACCGGCTTCCTCGCCATCGTGCGGCCGCTGGTGCGCGCCGGGCTGGTGCCGGCCGACTTTCCGGCGACCGCCGGCGGCGTCTCCGGCTATTCCGGCGGCGGCAAGAGCATGATCGCGGAGTATGAGAACAAGGACGCGCAGGATTACACCCACAGCGTTTCGCGCATCTATGGCCTGAACCTCAGCCACAAGCACATCCCGGAAATGCAGGCCCATTCGGGGCTGGCGCACCCGCCTTTGTTCCAGCCCAGCGTCGGCCGCTTCTATCGCGGCATGCTGGTGGAAGTGCCGCTGCAACTGTGGGCGCTGCCGTCCAGGCCGTCGCCGCGCGACATCCAGGCCGCGCTGGCCAAGGCCTATCCGGACCGTCCGCTGGTCAAGGTCGCGTCGCTGGAGGATGCCGCCGCCGCCAAGACCCTGGATGCCGAAATCCTGGCTGGCAGCAATGGCCTGACCCTCTATGTCTTCGGCAACGAAAAGGCCGGGCAGGCGCGGGTGGTTGCGGCGTTCGACAATCTGGGCAAGGGCGCCAGCGGCGCGGCTGTCCAGAACATGAACATCATGCTGGGATTGCCGGAAACCACCGGACTCTAGAATTGTGCTAGAAACCGGCCATGCTTCGTGGCTGGCTTGGCATTGCTGTATCCGTCGCCGTCGCGCTCGCTCTGTTTGCGGGCGTGGTGATCCTTGCCGTGCATCACCAGTCCAAACCGCGGGGGTTCTCCGGCCTTGAGTTTGCCCCACTAACGCCTGCCGCGTCCGCCCGTACGCCGCTGCTGGACAAAGGCGGCGCGCTGGTGGCCGACGTCATGGCGGACAGCCCGGCCGCAAAAGCGAAAATCCTTCAGGGCCAGGTGGTCGCGGCCATCGACGGCACACGCATCACCTCGGCGCGGCAGGCCTCCGACCTGGTGCGGTCCCATGCGCCCGGCGACCGCGTCACGCTCACCGTCTATGACATCACCCGGGGCGAGGTGCATCCCCGGCAGGTGTCGCTGGTGTTCGACGCCGCGCCACCCATCGGCAAGAAATTCTCTGTCCATCCGCCGCGCACCCTGGCCAGGGAAGGTCCGGTGCCCATCACTGTCGCCGCCAATGCGGCCTGGTCGAAGCGGCTGCTGCGCGGTCCGACCATTCGCCCGCTGGCGCTGTCAGGGCTGGGCAGCGGCCAGTGCAACACCTTCGCGCCCGAGGAATGGAAGATCGCCGGCCATGCCCCCGACAATTCCATGTTCCATGTCATGGCGGGCGAGGGCTTCGCCCATGCCATCTATCAAAGCGCCATGCTGAACGGCACGGATGCCGACAGCTTCGTGAAATCCTATCTGCAAAAAACTTTCGGCGCGCCGGCCGTGCTGACGCCGCCGCAGGCGCGGCCCTTCGGCTTTGTGCTGCGCGACTTCGGCAACCAGAAGGGCGGCGCCGGTTTTGTGCTCTACCGCGTCGCGTCGGGGCGTATCGCGCTATGGCTGGCGGCGGTGCCGGGCGGCGATGTCGCCTGGGCCAAGCCGCTGGTCGGCGCGGTGGCATTGGCCATGCGCTGCGCTTCGCCGGGGGCTCCCGCCTTGCAGCCGCGCCCGCCCGAACTGCTGGCGACGCGCATATCGCTGCGCTGTATCAAGGGAGAATGCGGCGAAACCGATTTCGCCGCCACCTATCTCACGACGCTAAGGTTGGGTTACGTCCACAACCTCAAGGGCGACATGTCGCTGGTCAAACCGAGGCGTGACTATTGGCAGAACGGCGCCGAAGGCCCCGGCTTCTATCACCAGATCGGCGGCGAGAATGAGCGGCTGTATCCGGGGCGGATCAACTAGCGTCAGTAGTGGCCCTGCGCCCCGTGGCGGTCCTGCTCGCGCTTGCGCTGTTCCTCGCGCTGCTTTTTTTCCATGTGATGCGCGATGGCACATCCGGCCATCGCGCCGATGATCGCATGATGATGAGCGTAATGCCCGGCAACGCCGCCAATCACCGCGCCTTTGAGGCATCCGGCCTGGGCCTGGGAAACAAGCGCGCCCGTAAGGGCCAGGGCGCATAAGGAGGCGCGAAAATTTTTCATGGCGAGAACTTCATCTCTACTGCGCCTTGACCTTCACATAAGTCCCCGGCGCATCGCCCAGCACTTTCAGCTTGCCGTCACCGGGCGTGCGCGATGGTATTTTTTCGCCGGACAGCTTGGATAGCCACTTGTCCCAGTCCGGCCACCACGATCCCGCGGTCTCCTTTGCGCCTGCGCGCCAGGCATCCAGGTCGGCCGCCTTCTTTTCGTTGGTCCAGTATTGATACTTCTTGGCCGCCGGCGGGTTGATCACGCCCGCGATATGGCCGCTGCCCGCCAGGATGAAGCGTGCCGGGCCGCCGAACAGTTTCGCGCCCTTGAACACCGACACCGCCGGGGCGATGTGGTCTTCCTTGGCCGACTGGAAATAGACCGGCACCTTCACCTTCGACAGGTCCAGCTTCACGCCATCGAGCGTCATCTTGCCCAGCGCCAGCGCATTCTCCTTGTAGCAACTGCGCAGATACGACAGATGCAGCTTTTCCGGCATCCGCGTGGTGTCGCTGTTCCAATAGAGCAGGTCGAACGGCATAGGCTGCTTGCCCAGCATGTAGTTGTTGATGACGAACGACCAGATCAGGTCATTGGCCCGCAGCATGTTGAAGGCGCCGGCCATCTTGGATCCGGGCAGCACGCCGCCCTCGCTGTCCATCTTGGCTTTCAGGGCCTCAAGCTGGGCTTCGTCCACGAACACCGAAAGCTCACCGGCTTCGCTGAAGTCGGTCTGGGCGGCCCAGAAGGTGGCCGAATGGACCCGGTCATCCTTCTTCGCCGCCATGTAGGCGAGGGTGGCCGCCAGAAGCGTGCCGCCGATGCAGTAGCCCACGCAGTTGGGATCGCGCACCCCGGTTGCCTGCTCCACCGCGTCCAGGGCGGCGAAAATCCCGCCTTTCATATATTCCTCGAACCCCGCCTCGGCCATTTCGGCGCCGGGGTTCACCCAGCTCACCAGGAACACCGTATAGCCCTGGCCTACCAGCCAGCGGACGAAGCTGTTCTCGGGCCGCAGGTCGATGATGTAATACTTGTTGATCCAGGGCGGAAAGATCAGCAGCGGCCGCTGATACACTTCATCCGTGGCCGGAGAATACTGCAGCAACTCCATGACATCGTTGCGGAACACCACCTTGCCGGGGGCGGTGGCGACATTCTCGCCGATGACAAAGCCGTCGGCCGACTGGCGGATGGAAAGTTCGCCATGGCCGCGCTCGATATCGGCCAGCAGGTTGTCCAGGCCCTTGACCAGGTTCTCGCCATTGGAGGCGAGGGTGGCCTTCAGCACATCGGGATTGGTCAGGGGGAAGTTGGTGGGGGCAAAGGCGTCGGCGAACTGGCGGGTATAGAACCCCACCCGCTGGCGTTCGGCTTCGTCCAGTCCGTGCAGCTTGCCCACCATGTCCTGCATGGCATTGGCGGTCAGCAGATAGCTCTGCTTGATGAAGTCGAAGATCTCGTTCTGCTGCCAGGCTTCGGCGCGGAAGCGGCGATCGCCGGGCGCGGGCTCGACCACGCTGGGCGCTTCGCCGCCCAGCATGCGGCGCGCGGTGGTTTCCCAAAGTGTGGCGAAGTTGTTCCACCACTGCGTCTGTGCCGCCGTTACCGCCTCGCGGTCGCCGCTCATCGCCTTCACCAGCGTCATCATGGCGCCGGAGATGTTCAGCGGGTCGAGCGGCGCGGCCTTGTCGCGCTTGGCCAGCCGGGCCGCGAAGTCCAGCAGCAGTTGCTGGCTCTTCATGCCGACGGTCAGCATGTTGCGCGCGAATTCCTGGCTGTTGAGGCCGGGTGCCGATTCGGTCGCCTTGTCCGTGGTGTCGGTCGCTGCCATGGCTACAGGTGTGATAGCCCGGCCACGGTGACACCTGCAAGACAGCCCAAAGTCGCGGCCTCGCGCCGAAATATCGCAATCATTCACGCGATTTAAGCGCGGGGTCGCTGGCGCGCGGGCGCCGGTCGCGGTATATCGGCAGGTGGGTTTGGCGCGTGCTTTCAGGGGCGCGACGTCATGGGGTTGGCGCGCAAACCGCGCAAAGCTAGTCGGGAAGTCGTAAAAGTCATGACCAAACACACTGCGCGTCCGGTTGCGATGGCGGTCCTTGTGCTGGGCCTGAGCGCTGGTCTGGGCCTGTCCGGCTGTTCCACCATGGCCGACCTGGATCCCACCGGCCTGCTGAGCGACGATTCCACTCCGGCCGATACCCAGTTCCCCACGGACAGCGAGCAGCAGGCCCAGGCCGATGCCGCCACCACCACGCCCGACCTGGCCAGCATTCCCACCCGTCCGCCTGTGACCGACACGGCGGCCCAGGCCACCACCACCCAGCAGGTCGCTGCTGCCGGCACCCAGGCGCAGTACAGCGCCGACGCGCTGCGCGCCGGGACCGAGCCTGCGGCCCCGCCGCCTGTCGCCGTGGACGCCAATGCCACCCGCCAGGCGCTGGCCGCCAGCGACGCCCCGCCCACCACCAACGATGTGGCCGCGCCCTCCGCCAGCGATGCGCCCCCCAGCGCGACACCGCCCGCTGCCGCGCCCAGCGCCGCCGCACCGGCTGCCGCCCAGCCCAGCCGGGCCTCGAACGCCCTGCGCGCCGGGACCGAAGCTGCCGCCGCGCCGCCGCCTTCGGCTGCCCCGGTTGCGGCCCCTGAACCCGCCCCCGCGCCGCCCGTCACCCGGTCCGCCGCGATGGCGCCGCCGCCGGGCGCCGAACCGGCGGTTCCCGCCGTGCCGATGGGGCCGCGCATGGCCATGGTCAATCCGTCCGACGCCCAGTTGGGCTTCAAGCCTTCCAGCGCGCCGCCGCTGAACCCGTCCATCTCCCAGTGGGTGGCGCCGCCGATCCTGGCGCATTACCGCCAGACCGCCTCCGCCGCCGGTGTTGCCGGCACCAGCGCCCCCGCCGTGTCGGCCGTTCCGGCCGTCGGCGGACGCAAGGGCCGCGGCATGGGCGGTCCGTCCATGTCGGGTGATGTCGTCGCCAATCTCGATGCCGTGCCGGGCACGCCCGCGGGCATGGCTGCGGCCATGAATGGCGGCGTCCCGCCCACCGCGATCGTCTATTTCCCCGGCGACACCACCGCGCTGCCGGCCGCCGCGCGCGCCCAGGTGCGCAACGCCGTGGCCGCCTTCCAGGCTTCCGGCGGCACCGGTTCGATCAAGGTCGTGGGCCACGCCTCCAGCCGCACCGCCAACATGCCGGTGGAACGTCACCTGGAAGTGATCTTCCAGAAGTCCCAGGCCCGCGCCACCGCCGTGGCCCAGGCCCTGATCCATGCCGGCGTTCCCGCCGACAAGGTGCAGATCGAGGCGGTGGGCGACAGCCAGCCCATCTATTACGAATCCATGCCCAAGGGCGAAGCCGGCAACCGTCGCGCGGAGATATTTGTACAGGGGTGATCCGGCGGTGCGCGTAGCGCACGAGCAGGTCCAGTGGACCTGCGAGAGCCGGTGAACGCGGCGAGCTTAAGCGAGCCGCCGGGAGCTTTATCAAAACCTGCTCCGCCGGCCTGCGCAGACGGAATGTGCGAATTGCACAAAACAGCCGCATTTTAACGCAAAAATGATTGCGCCGGGTGTGTGAATCCCCGACTCTGCCCGCCGTTTCAGGACCGACGCCATGAACACCGATTTCTACCGCATCAAGCGGCTGCCGCCCTACATCTTCGAGGAAGTGAACCGCCTCAAGGCGCAGGCGCGCGCGCGCGGCGAGGACATCATCGATTTCGGGATGGGCAATCCCGACATGGCGACGCCGGACTATATCGTGGACAAATTGTGCGAGACGGCGCGCGATCCGCGCGCCCATCGCTATTCGGCCTCGCGCGGCATCAAGGGACTGCGCAAGGCCCATGTCGCCTATTACAAGCGCCGCTTTGGGGTGGAGCTGAACCCCGACAAGGAAGTGATCGCGGCGCTGGGCTCCAAGGAAGGCTTCGCCAACCTGGCCATGGCGATCACCGCGCCGGGCGATGTCGTGCTGGTGCCCAATCCCGCCTATCCGATCCACGCCTTCGGATTCATGATCGCGGGCGCCGCCATCCGCCATGTGCCCGCCACTTCGCCTGAGGAATATCTCAGCAAGATCGGCGTTGCCACGCGCCACTCCGTGCCGTCGCCGCTGGCGATGGTGGTGAACTATCCGTCCAACCCCACGGCGCAGGTCGTTGACTTGGATTTCTACAAGGAGGTCATCAAGTTCGCCAAGAAGCACGAGATCTGGGTGCTGAGCGACCTTGCCTATGCCGACATCTATTTCGATGACGCCAATCCGCCGCCCTCGATCCTGCAGGTGGAAGGCGCCAAGGACATCGCCATTGAATTCCAGTCGCTGTCCAAGACCTATTCCATGCCCGGCTGGCGCATGGGCTTTGCCGCCGGCAATGAACATCTGATCGGCGCACTGGCGCGCATCAAGTCGTACCTGGACTATGGCGCCTTCACGCCGATCCAGGTCGCGGCGGCTGCGGCGCTGAACGGTCCGCAAAATATCGTCGATGAAATCCGCGCGGTCTACAAATCGCGCCGCGACGTGCTGGTGAAAAGCATGGCGGGCGCCGGCTGGGACATTCCCGCACCGGATGCCTCGATGTTTGCCTGGGCGCCGGTGCCGGAAAAGTACCGCGAGAAGGGCTCCATGGAGTTCGCGAAAGACCTGCTGATCCACGCCAAGGTCGCGGTGTCGCCCGGCATCGGCTTTGGCGAGTATGGCGAAGGCTATGTGCGCGTGGCGCTGGTGGAGAACGAGCATCGCATCCGCCAGGCGGCGCGCAATGTGAAGAAGTTCCTCACCATGGGCACCAACATGGCCCCTTCGGACCTGGCTGACGCAAAATGACAAGCCATGCCTCGAAGGGGGCTTTTCGTATCGCCATTGCCGGTCTCGGCACGGTCGGGGGCGGCGTGGTGAAGGCGCTGGCCGCGCGTCAGGATGAGCTGTCCCTGCGCGCCGGACGGCCGCTGCTGCTCACCGCCGTTTCCGCGCGCGACAGGAAGAAAGCGCGCGGTTTCGACGTGCCGGGCTGGAGCGACGATCCGCTGGCGCTGGCCACGGGCGATGCCGATTGCGTGGTGGAATTGATCGGCGGCGACGAAGGCATTGCGCGCCAGCTTGTCGAGACCGCGCTCACCAACGGCAAGCATGTGGTGACCGCCAATAAGGCGCTGCTGGCCAGGCATGGCCGCGCCCTGGCGCTGCTGGCGGAAGAAAAAGGCGTCACCCTGAAATTCGAGGCAGCGGCGGCCGGCGGCATTCCCATCGTCAAAGTTCTGCGCGAAGACCTGATCGCGCACGGCGTGGATGCGGTGAAAGGCATCCTCAACGGCACCTGCAACTTCATTCTCACCGAGATGGAACGCTCAGGCCGCGGCTTTGACGAGGTGCTCGCGGAAGCCCAGGCCAAGGGTTACGCCGAAGCCGATCCCACCCTGGATGTCGGCGGCGGTGACACCGCGCACAAGCTGGCCCTGCTGGCGAGCCTGGCGTTCGGCAGCGCGCCGGCGCTGGATGCGGTGGCGGTGGAAGGCATCACCCATATCACCGCCGACGACATCGCATTTGCCAGCGAGTTCGGTTTCCGCATCAAGCTTCTTGGCACCGCGCGCCGGGTTGGTGACGCCATCGACCAGAAGGTCCAGCCCGTGCTGGTGCGCGCCGCGTCGGCGCTGGCCAGTGTTAGCGGCGCCGCCAATGGCGTGCTGGTGGATGCGGGCGAGGCGGGGCAGTTCTTCTTTTCCGGCCGCGGCGCCGGCGAAGCCCCCACCGCCAGTGCCGTCATCGCCGATATTGTGGAAGCCGCCTCGGGTTCGCCGTCCCCGGTCTTTGGCCGTCCGGCCGCCGGCCTGACCACCCTCAAGGCTGCCGACGGCAAGGCCGCGGTGTCGCCCTGGTACCTCCGCTTTGAGGTGCTGGACGTCCCCGGCGTCCTGGCCGCCATCGCCGGCAATCTGGCGGACGCCGGTGTTTCCATCGAAAGCATGATCCAGCGCGGCCGGGCCCCGGGCGAGCCGGTGGCCATTGTCATGATCACCCACGAAACCGCCCAGGCCCGCGTGGAGCGCGCCTTGAAGGCCATCGGGGCTTCGGACAAGGTGCGGGCCAGACCCTGCATGATTCCCATGGAATCCTGAGCGGTTCCGAACCCGCCCTGGATGACCGCCCCGACAGAGAAGAAGATAAAATCATGACCGAGATCCGCCCCCCCTCCCTGGTAAAGCCGCTCGACCGCGCCTTCGCGCTGGAGGCCGTGCGCGTCACCGAGGCCGCCGCGATTGCCGCCTATGCCCAGATCGGGCGCGGCAACGAGCATGACGCCGACCAGGCGGCGGTGGAGGCGATGCGCTACGCCTTCAACCAGCTTCCCATCGACGGCACCGTGGTGATCGGCGAGGGCGAGCGCGACGAAGCCCCCATGTTGTTCATCGGCGAAAAGGTGGGGCAGGGCGGCCTGGCCGTGGATATCGCGCTGGACCCGCTGGAAGGCACAACGCTGACTGCCAAGGCGATGGCCAACGCGCTGGCAGTGATGGCGATGGCCGAACCCGGCACCATGCTGAATGCGCCCGACACCTACATGGACAAGATCGCCATCGGCCCAGGTTATGCCGAAGGCGTGATCGATATCGACGCCGAACCCGGCGATAACATCAATGCACTGGCGAAAGCCAAGGGCGTCTCGCCGGACGAGATCAGGGCCTGCGTGATGGACCGTCCGCGCCATGCCGCGCTGGTGGACAAGCTGCGCCAGGCGGGCGCCTCGGTAAAGCTCATCACCGATGGCGATGTGGCCGGGGTGATCGAAACCACCGATCCTTCTACCGGCGTGGACATTTATATCGGCCAGGGCGGTGCGCCCGAAGGTGTGCTGGCCGCGGCGGCCTTGCGCTGCATCGGCGGCCAGATGCAGGGACGCCTGGTGTTCCGCAATGATGACGAGCGCGCCCGCGCCGCCAAGTGGGGCGTCAAGGACCTGAACCGCAAGTACGGACTGCTGGAACTGGTGTCGGGCGACGTGGTGTTTTCCGCCACCGGCGTGACCGACGGCTCGATGCTGCGCGGGGTTCACCGCGAAGGTGGATATTACACCACCGAAAGCGTGGTGATGCGCTCGGCCACCGGCACGGTGCGCTGGATCAAGGCCCGCCACCGCATCAAGGATGCTTGAGGCAAAGGTTGATCAGGGCGCGGCGGCGTTCGGCGTCGCCCGCTCTTTCTCGGGCCGCCGCTGGCTGCTCAAATCCGTCGACGAGACCATCGAGCGCGAATTGCTGCGCGAGATTTCGCCCGTGCTGTCGCGGCTGTTGGCGCTGCGCGGCATCACGCTGGCACAGGCGGCCGATTACCTGACGCCAAAGCTGAAGAATCTTCTGCCCGAGCCCAATGCGCTGAAGGACATGAAAGTCGCGGTGGCGCGGGTTAGCACAGCGCTGGCGGGCGGCGAAGCCATCGCGGTGTTCGGCGACTATGACGTGGATGGCTCCACCAGCGCCGCGCTGCTGTCGGACTTTCTGACCGCGCTTGGCGCCGCGCCGCGTGTTTATATTCCCGACCGCATGACCGAAGGTTATGGCCCCAGCGCCAACGCCATGCGCGTGCTGCACGCCGAGGGTGCAAAGCTGGTGATCACGGTGGATTGCGGCGCCGCCGCCATTGCCGCGCTGACGGAAGCAAAATCGCTGGGGCTGGATGTGGTGGTGCTGGATCATCATCGCGTCGAGGCTTCGCCGCCGGCCATCGCCCACGTCAATCCCAACCAGCCCGACGATCATTCCGGGCTGGGACACCTGTGCGCCGCCGGCGTCACCTTCCTGTTCCTGGTGGCGCTGAACCGGCATCTGCGCGACAGCGGATTCTACGAAGAACGCGGCACGCCAGAGCCGGACCTGCGCCTTTTTCTCGACCTTGTCGGCCTGGCGAC
>CBIHOI010000069.1:0-10927 GCA_966211925.1 uncultured Hyphomicrobiales bacterium
TCGGGAATGATCTCTGCCAGCACCAGCGGGGTCTCGCGGCCCTTGCGCTCGATCACCGCCAGATAGACATCGCCCTTGGGCGTGGTCTGGACCGTCAGCTGGTCCTTTGTCAGGCCGGTCTTTTTCAGGAAGCCTTCGATGGCGGCCGGGGGCGCGTCGGTCTTGGGGCCCTTCAATTCCTCGCGCACGTCTTTCTGCTGCGCCGGCAGGCCGGTGATTGCCAAGGTCAGTCGGCGCGGGCCGCCAAAGGCCTTGATGCCCTCGAACAGAAAGCCGCGATCGGTCAGGGCGCCGACCATAAGGCGCTCAAGGTCCTTGGCCCCGCCCTGCTGCATGCGGGCGGGAATTTCTTCGGAAAAAAGTTCGAGAAGAAGATCAGGCATGAGCATCCTCCGGCCCGTCGCTTTCGCTCCGTGCGTTCGATGCTTTCGCAAGTCCACAGGACTTGCTCATATGCTTCGCATACCGCATCTCACCCAAACCTCGGCGTATAGGCGCCCATCGGCGTTTCCAGCCAGGCTTCGCAGCAGGCCTGGGCCAGCGCGCGCACGCGGCCGATATAGGCGGCGCGTTCGGTGACGGAAATCACGCCGCGCGCATCCAGCAGGTTGAACGCGTGGCTGGCCTTGATGCACTGGTCATAGGCGGGCAGCGGCAGCTTCTTGCCAATCAACAACTCCCCGCACTGCTTCTCGGCGTCCTTGAAATGCTGAAACAGGATTTCGGTATCGGCGCGCTCGAAATTGTAGGCGCTGAATTCCTGTTCATTCTGGTGGAAGACTTCGCCGTAGCGGAACTGGTCGTTGAAGGCCAGATCGTAGACGAACTCGACATTCTGGACGTACATGGCGAGCCGCTCGAGACCATAGGTGATCTCGGCCGCCACCGGATCGCATTCGATGCCGCCCACCTGCTGGAAGTAGGTGAACTGGGTGATCTCCATCCCGTCGCACCAAACCTCCCAGCCCAGGCCCGCGGCGCCCAGCGTGGGGCTTTCCCAGTCGTCCTCGACAAAACGGATATCGTGCAGCGAGGGATCAAGACCGATCGCCTTGATCGAACCCAGATACAGCTCCTGCACGTTCTCGGGCGCCGGCTTCAGGATCACCTGGTACTGGTAATAGTGCTGCAGGCGGTTGGGATTCTCGCCATAGCGGCCATCGGAGGGGCGGCGCGAGGGCTGCACGAAGGCGGCCTTCCAGGGCCGTGGCCCGAGCGCGCGCAAGGTGGTGGCGGGGTGGAAGGTGCCCGCGCCCATCTGGTCGTCATAGGGCTGCAGGATCAGGCAGCCCTGGGCCGCCCAATAATTCTGCAAGGTCAGGATAAGGTCCTGAAAAGTCTTGGCTTTGGGTTGGACGTGGGCCACCGAGTCGTGCCTTTGGAGAATGGCCGGAACCTACAGGCGGCCCGACTCCATCGCAAGCGCAGCGCCATGTCGCAGAATGGCGTCCGCTTCGTCTGTGTATCGGCCATCCGCGTGATGCAGCGCCAGGCCCGCCAGCATCGCGAAGGGCGCCCGGGAACCCTTGCGGACTTGCAGGATCACGCGCTTGGCCGGCAGGCCCATCCGGGGCCACAGCGGCAGCAGATTGATCCCACGCAGGCCCAGCGCCGCCAACGCCTCGGGCGTGCGGTCGGCGCGAATGATGGTGGTGAAGAAGCCGCCCGAGACCGTGCGCTGGAGGCCGGTGCTGAGCCACTGCCCCAGAGTGCCCTCGTCCGCCAAGGCGCGGGCGCGAACGGGGTCGGGCGACTGCTGGCCACCCTCATGAAAAGGTGGATTGCAGAAGACGTGGTCGAAGTCGCGACGCAGGCCGGCCGGCAGATTGAAGATGTCGCCCGTGACGAAGTGAGCGTCGACCTTGTTGGTCGCGGCATTGTCCTGCGCAAAGCGCGTACTTTCAGCATCAATTTCCACGCCAGTCGCGGACAGGCCCGAAACTCGCGCCATCAGGCACAGGCTGGCGGCGCCGGAACTGCTGCCCAACTCCAGCACTGACTGGCCACCTTGCGCGGGGATGGCTGCTGCCAACATCACGGCATCGGTGCCCGAGCGGAAACCGCCCTCGGGGTGGACGGCGATCACCCTGCCATCGAGAAAGCTGGTCACATCGCCTCTGGGACGGCGGCGCGCAGCAGAATGTCGGCCCGCGCAAAGTCCTCGTCCAGCACCATCAGCCGGCGCGGCAGGAAGCCGGTGCTGCCGTCCATGACGCTGGCATGGGTATCGAATACGACAGTTTCGATGCCTTCCTGCGACAGGATATCGGCGGCATAGGTCAGGACCACCGGATCGTTGGTTTTCAGGACAGCGCGCATGGGGGATTTATAGCCAAGGCGGGCGCTTATGTCGCCCTTGCGGCACGGGGAACGCTTTCGGTATCCTTGGCCATCATGGGTGGGCAGGATCTCAAGGACGCACGAACCGGCGACGTCTCCCCGGTGGAGCGGCTGCATGCGCTGGTCGCCGCCGACATGGCGGCTACCGACAGGCTGATCCATGCCCGCATGACCTCCGGCGTGGCGCTGATCCCTGACCTGGCCAGGCACCTGATCGATTCCGGCGGCAAGCGTCTGCGCCCCCTGTTGACCCTGGCGGCGGCACAGGCCGGCGGCTATGCCGGCGACCATCATGTGAAGCTGGCGGCAGCGGTTGAGTTCATCCATACCGCCACCCTGCTGCACGATGATGTGGTGGACGAGAGCTCGCTGCGCCGGGGCAAGGTATCGGCCAACCTGATGTGGGGCAACAAGCCTTCGGTGCTGGTGGGCGACTTCCTGTTCTCCCGCGCCTTCCAGCTGATGGTCGAGACCGACAATATGGCGGTGCTTGATATCCTGGCCGGCGCTTCGGCGGTGATCGCCGAAGGCGAAGTGATGCAGCTGAAATCCACCAACAACCTGGCGGTGACGGAAGAGCATTATCTTTGCGTGGTGTCGGCCAAGACCGCAGCGCTCTTTTCCGCCGCCGCCCATTCCGGCGCGCTGCTCACGGGCAAAGGCGATGCCTTTGTGTCGGGCCTGCGCGCCTATGGCGAAAATCTCGGCATTGCGTTCCAGCTCGTGGACGATGCGCTGGATTATTCCGGGCGCCAGGCGCTGATGGGCAAGACCGTGGGCGACGATTTCCGCGAAGCAAAGATGACGCTTCCGATCATCCTGGCTCATGCACGGTCAAAGGAAAGCGACCGGCCATTCTGGAAACGGGTGATCGAAACCGGCAACCAGACCGAAAGCGACCTGGACCGCGCCATCACGCTGATTGAGCAGACTGGCTCCATCCAGGAAACCATGCGCCGGGCGCGCGCTTATGCCGATGCCGCCAAGACGGCGCTCGCCGTGCTGCCGGACAGCGACATCAAGCATGCCCTGGCGGACATTGCCGACTTCTGCGTCGAGCGCGCCTATTAGCCGAGCCTACGGCTTGTTGTATTTGAAGCCCTGCTTTTCCAGGAAATCGAAAAGGCCGATGGCGAGGCCTTGCGCGCCGGCCGCGGGCATGACCAGCCGTCCCACCACGACGCGCGTCAGCGGACCGGGCTTTTCGGAATGGTCCGGGCGCAGGGATTCCAGCGTGATTGTGATCATGCCGTTGGAGACAAAAAATCCCGTGGCCCCCGAAGCGTAGAGCTCCGGCGCCAGCGGATTGTCCACCATCGTGATGTTGGGCTCGGCAGGAGCAGATTGGGCCTTGGCCATGGGGTTCCTTCGCAGTGGGGTGCGTTTGAGCGAAGAGTTGGCGATCAGCGTTAAATTCGTCTTAAAGGCCGTGATCGGTCGGCCCTATGTCCTGGCCAATTTCTTCGTGCAGAAGACCCGTTTCGGGGACAAAGCTGGCTTCCACCCACCATCCCGGACAGGCCTTTTTCAGGATTTCGGCACTCCGGCGACAGCAATCATCATCCGCGAAAATGCCAAAACAGGTGGCCCCTGAGCCGGACATGCGGGTAAAAAGCGCGCCGGGCAGCGCCGCCATGGCGGTCAGCACCTCGCCGATGACAGGCTGGATAACTCGTGCCGGCACTTCCAGGTCATTGCGGGTCGTTTCCAGGAAACGCAGCAGGTCGGCGGTATCGCGGAAGCGGCCGGCAGGCAGCGTCATCTCCACGCCGCTGCGCGTCGCGAGACCAGCAAAGACGTCGCGGGTTGGCACCGCGACACCCGGATTGACCAACAGCATCGCAATGCGCGGCAGGGACGCCAGCGGGCGCAGGATTTCGCCGCGGCCTTCCATGAAGGACGGACCGCTGTCCACGCAGACCGGAATGTCAGAGCCGAGAGTCGCTGCGATATCATGCAGGATGGCATCCCCGCCCCAGAGCTGCTTCAGCCCCCGCAACGTCGCCGCCGCATCGGCAGAGCCGCCGCCGATCCCGGACGCCACCGGCAGGTTCTTGGTCAGTTTCAGCGCCGCGCCGCCGGTCCCCAATGCCCGGGCAGCCCGCAGCACCAGATTGTCGCCCTCCCCGTCAAGCCCTTTTGCAAAGGGACCGTCGATGGTCAGCGACAGTTCGGATGCGGGCGAGATTGCCAGCGTGTCGCCCATGTCGGTGAACACCGCCAGGCTCTGCAATGGATGAAAGCCGTCGGCGCGCCTGGCGCCGACGTGCAGGAACAGGTTGATCTTCGCGGAAGCGCGTTCGGTGATCACGTCAGGCCGGGACCATGTCAGGAAAGCCCGTTCTTCAGCTTGGCAGTTATGGCCGACTTGTCGTCGTCTTTTTCGCTGAAGGTCAGTGCATGGTTCCACTGGAAGCGTGCCTCGATCTTGCGGCCAGCCTTCCAAAGCGCATCGCCCAGATGATCATTGATGGTGGGATCGCCCGGCACCAGCAGCACGGCCGCATTCAGGGTCTTGGCGGCATCCTCATAACGACCAAGCTGGTAATAAGCCCAGCCTACGCTGTCCACGATATAGCCGTCATAGGGACGCAAGGAACGGGCCTTTTCCAGCATGGCAAGGGCTTCGGGAATTTTGCGGCCCCGGTCCACCCAGCTATAGCCCAGATAATTCAGCAGTTCAGGCTGTTCCGGCGACAGCTTCAGTGCGGTCTGGATATCGGCTTCGGAGTCGTCCAGCCTGTGCAGCCGTTCCTTGGCCATGGCACGGGCATAGAACATCGGCCAGTCGCGCTTGCTGGGGTTGGCAATGGCCTTTTCAGCATGATCGTAGGCTTCGACCGCCTCTGCGTAGCGATCACCGGTGCGGTAGGTGTCACCCAGCGCGATCCAGCTTTCGCTATCGTTGGGCTCGGCCGCTACCAACTTCTTCAGGTCTGCGATGGCATCGTCATTGCGGCCCAGCCGCTGTTCGTCCAGGGCCGCCTGGATCTGCGCCATGCGGAAATAGGGCGAGCCAGGCTCAATGCCATGATAGATGGCAATGGCGGCGTCGAACTTGCGCAAGGTCTCGAACCGGTCAGCCAGCAGCACATGTGCCAGTCCTAGGTCGGGCCGCAGATACAGCGCCATGCGCAGGTACAGGATGGAGACATCGGCGCTCTGCGCATCGGTCAGCGAGGCGGCGATACCGAAAAGCGCTTCAGCGGCCCCATCGGAGGGATTGCGGATCATCGGTTCCGGCCTGGTGCCGGCGGCGATACGCGCCAGACCGGGGCGCGTGACAGTCGCGAGCCCGCCCTCCGCTTCATGGGAGCGATAGAGAGACGCCGCGTCGCCGCCGCGACCGTGAATTTCCAGAAAGCGGCCATAGGCTTCCAGCACCCGCGGCGTGGGAGAGGAGGAACCGAGCGCTTTTTTGTAGGCAGTCTCGGCGGCATCGGCGTTGCCCAGGTAATCCTGCAGCAACGCCGTGTGGAATGCCGTCATGCTTTCGGCGCCCTTCTGCTCGGCGAGCGCGACGAGATCCTTTTCCATCCCCGAAACATCGTGCTGTGCGGCAGCGGCCCAGGCGTCGAACAGCGACAGGGTCAGGACTGTGAAAGGTCCCTTGGCTGACTGCGAGAGCTGGCGACGCACATCGGCGTAATCCTTGTGCTTGAAGCCAATGACGCCCAGCGCCAGGCGCGCGGCGCGGTCATCGGGCGTGGCCGCCACGACGGCCTGGGCGTATTTGCCGGCCGATTCAAAATCGCCCGACGTCGTGGAATAGAAAAAAGACAACGCCAGCAGCGACGGATTGGCGGGATCGTTGGCCAGCGCGCTGCCGTAATAGCGCGCGGCCTGCGGCAGGTCGTGTTCGTTGGCGGCGAAACGCGCCGACAGATAGGTGGAGAAGGCTTCTGCCTGCCGGTCATCGTCGGGATGCGCGGGCGCCTCCGGCATGGCGGCGCAACCGGCCAGGCAGGCGGCAAATGCAACAATCGTCAGTGTGCGGCGCATATCACAGGTTCGTATAGTTGGGGCCGCCGCCGCCTTCAGGCGTGACCCAGGTTATGTTCTGCGACGGATCCTTGATGTCGCAGGTTTTGCAGTGCACGCAATTCTGGGCATTGATCTGGAAGCGCGGACCCGACGCCTCTTCAATCACCTCGTAAACGCCCGCTGGGCAATAACGCTGCGCGGGCTCACCATACTCGGGCAAATTGACGGAAATGGGAATGGCCGGATCGCGCAGCACCAGATGCACGGGCTGGTCTTCCTCATGGTTGGTGTTGGACAGAAAGACGCTGGAAAGGCGATCGAAGGTTAGAACGCCGTCGGGACGGGGGTAGGCGATTTTGGGGCTGTCCGCCGCTTTTTTCAAAGTGGCGAAGTCCGGTTCCCCGTGCCCCAGGGTTCCAAACAGGGACAGGCCGAACAACTGGTTGGTCCACAGATCCAACCCAATCAGGGGCAGCGCCAGAAGGGTGCCCAGCCTGGACCAGAGAGGTTTGGCATTGCGGACGCGGTGCAGGTCCTTGGCGACCCAGCTTTGGGTGTAGGCTTTGTCATATTCGGCCAACGTATCGCCGGCCCGACCAGCCTGCAGCGCCGCACTGGCCGCTTCCGCTGCCAGCATGCCGGTCTTCATGGCGTTGTGGCTGCCCTTGATGCGCGGCAGATTCACGAAACCGGCGGAACAGCCGATCAGCGCGCCACCGGGGAACGACAGCTTTGGCACGGACTGAAAACCACCCTCGGTGATGGCGCGCGCCCCATAGCCGATACGCTTTGCCCCCTTCAGAACCTGCGCGATGGCCGGATGGGTCTTGGCGCGCTGGAATTCGCCAAACGGCTCAAGCCAGGGGTTTTTGTAATTGAGATGCACGACGAAACCGATCGAGCAGAGATTGTCGCCCCAGTGGTACATGAACAGGCCGCCACCGGTATCATTGGCGAGCGGCCAGCCCATGCCGTGCAGCACCAGGCCATTTTTGTGCTGGGCGGCCGGTATCTCCCAGAGCTCCTTCAGGCCGATGCCGTATTTCTGCGGCTGCGTTTCCAGACCAAACTTCGCCAGAAGGATTTTCGACAGCGAGCCACGCGCGCCTTCGGCGAAAAACGTATATTTGCCACGCAACTCCATGCCCGGCGTAAAACTGTCCTTGCGGTGACCGTCCTTCGCCACCCCCAAGTCGCCGGTGATGACACCTTTCACAACGCCATCTTCCAGGATGATGTCGTGCGCCGGAAAGCCGGGATAGATTTCCACGCCCAGGCTTTCCGCCTGCTGGCCCAGCCATTTGCAGAGATTGGAGAGGCTGACGATATAGTTGCCGCGGTTGCTCATCAGTGGCGGGAAAAGGATGTGGGGGATGGTGATCGCGCCACCTTTGGTAAAGAAGCAGAAGCGGTCGTCCGTCACCGGGGTTTCCAGTGGCGCGCCCTTTTCCTTCCAATCGGGGATCAGTTCATCCAGCGCCCTGGGATCGATCACGGCACCCGACAGAATATGGGCGCCAATTTCCGAGCCCTTTTCCAGCACACAGACGCTGGTGTCCGCATGGAGCTGTTTTAGCCGGATCGCCGCCGCCAGCCCCGCCGGGCCGCCGCCGACGATGACGACATCGAAATCCATGCTCTCCCTTGCGCTATCCCTGGGG
The DNA here is from genome assembly GCA_966211925.1 of uncultured Hyphomicrobiales bacterium. Taxonomy (GTDB): domain Bacteria; phylum Pseudomonadota; class Alphaproteobacteria; order Micropepsales; family Micropepsaceae; genus Rhizomicrobium. The sequence goes on from CBIHOI010000069.1 coordinate 7,986, forward strand.
CTCATGACTCGCCTTGTTATATAAGGGTCTTTTCTAACTGGCCTTGGCGGCGCGCGAAAGCCTAGGATGGGGCAATGAATGACTCCTTATCCACCCTGAACTGGCTGGTGGAAGCCGGCGCCGACGAAGCGTTGGCGGACACGCCTGTAAACCGGTTGGTCGCCAAGGCCCCTGTCGCACCGATGCCGGCCGGGGTTCCGCGTGCGGCGGCCCCTGCCCGCGCCGCGGCCCCCGTTGCGTTGGACGATGACGCCACCAGTGGAGCGCACATTGCTGCCGCCGCGGCAACGACGCTGGAAGAACTGAAAGCCGCGCTGGAAGCGTTTGAAGGCTGCGCCCTGAAACGGACCGCGACCAACACCGTATTCGCGGATGGCGTGGCAACCGGTGGCGTGATGCTGATCGGTGAAGCACCTGGCCGCGATGAAGATCGCATTGGCAAGCCATTCGTGGGCCGTGCGGGGCAATTGCTGGACAAGATGCTGGCCGCCATTGCGCTGGACCGCAAGGCGAACGCCTACATTACCAATGTGATCAACTGGCGCCCGCCGGACAATCGCGATCCCACCCCCGAAGAGGCCGCCGCCTGCCTGCCCTTCCTGCGACGGCATATTGAGCTGGCGCAGCCAAAGATCATCATCCTGCTGGGTGCAGTGGCGGCCCGGCATGTGGTGGGCGTTAATGAAGGCATCATGAAACTGCGTGGCCGCTGGCTGGAGTATCGCGTCGGCGACCGGATGGTGCCGCTGATGCCGACGCTGCATCCCGCCTATTTGCTGCGCCAGCCGGCACACAAGAAACTCGCCTGGCGCGATTTGCAGGCGGTGGCTGCCAAAATGGAATCGCTTGGGTTGCCGGAACCCTTGTCGCGCGCTAACTAGATTCTTCGTGCTTCGAAGGACTTTCCACATTCGCATCGCATCATCTTTTATTGTGCTTCTTGGCCTGAGTGGCATCGCGCTGGCGCAGCCGGCCGTATCACAGCTGCCGGCGCGCCCCATCACGACCGGGATGATTTCACCGTCCATCGCACCACAAGTACTGAATGCGGACGATGTGGCACTGTATCGCCAGATCATGGCCGCTGAACGGTCGGGGCAATATTCCCGGGCCAAGACCCTGTTTGCAAAAGTCAGCGACACTTCGCTGGAGGGATATGCCGAAGCGCAGCATTTCCTGTCCGCGTCCCCCAGCAGCCTGACAGTCGAGCCGCTGGTAGCATGGCTCACGCAATATCGAGACTTGCCAATCGCCGATCGCATTTACCGGCTGGCAGTGGCGCACGCGACCAAGACGGTCCGTCGTCACCACAAGAAGATCAAGGTCGCCATCGTTACCAACATTCCCACGCCCAGCGGTGTGGGCCGACGCACCGGCGGCTACGAGGATCCGGAACTTTACGAACCTTATCCATCTGCCGGCGCCGCGCGCGAAGTGATGCCGGGTATTCTGGCAGCCATCAAGGCGGGGCAGCCGGACCAGGCGACAGCGTTGCTGCAATCGGTCCAGACGACCTGCACGCCCACGGATGCCGCGATCCTTTCGCATCGGATCGCCGCCTCTTATCGTGCCGAGGGCCGGGACGCCGATGCCTACCGGCTCGCGAGTTCGATTTCGGACCCGAGCGTGCCACAGTTGTTGTGGGACGCCGGTTTCGCCGCCTATCGCCTCAAGGACTGGGCCAATGCCGAAGCCTGGCTGGAAAAACTGGCCGAGACCACCACGGCACAAAACAGCCTGCGGGCGCAGGGCGCCTTCTGGGCCGCCCGGGCACACATGCAGTCGGGCGATCCGCTTAAGGTCGTCACCCTGCTGAACTTTGCCGCTGAAAAGCAGCCCAGCTTCTATGGCCTGATCGCCGAACGAATCCTGGGCATCGACACCCAGACTGGTTTCGCCGATGCCATTCTGAACCAGAATGATTTTCACGACCTGATGGCGGTGCCGGCGGCACGACGCGCCGTGGCATTGTGGCAGATCGGCGAGTCCGAATTCGTGGGCCCTGAACTGAACCGAGCCTTTGTCGACAACAATGAGCGCCTGGATCCCGCCATGGCGGCGCTGGCGCGCGCCATCGGTGTGCCCAATATCGAACTGCGCGCGTCCGAGAAAAGCGCCGCGCGCGGCATCATGCTGACCGGGCTGTTCCCGGTGCCGCCTTACAATCCTGATGGCGGTTACCGCATCGACTCATCGCTGGTGCTGGCCTTTGCCCGTATCGAAAGCCGCTTCCAGACCCAGGCCACTTCGCCGGTGGGTGCGCGCGGGTTGATGCAGGTGATGCCTGCGACAGCCTCCAAGCTGGGCGTCAGCGATCCCGACTCCCTGTATGATCCGGGCACTGCGCTGTCGGTGGGGCAAAAGTATATCGAGCAGCTGCTGAACCGGCTGGACGGCAACCTGCTGGAACTGGGCGGGGCCTACAATGCCGGGCCGATGGCAGTCAGCCGGTGGCGCACGACGAAGGCCGGCGGCGAAGACCCGCTGCTGTTCGTGGAGAGCATCCCGGTCGCGGAGACGCGTTCCTATGTCAAGCGGTTGATGGTCTATCACTGGCTGTATCGCAGGCGTTTCGGACAGGATGCGAAGAGCCTGGAAGATACGGCGCAGGGCGCGTGGCCGACCTATCGGCCGTCGCAGGGTGCGCCGGCGGCGCCGTCGCTCAATGCCTATGGCCTGAAGATCAGCAGCCAGAACTAGAGCTTGGCCAGCACACGGCTGGGCACGCGCAGGGCGTGCAGCAGGGTAAGCGCGAAACCGCGCAGTGCGCTTTTGGGCGGACGTGAGACATTCACCGCGCGTGAGCGCAGCAACACCAGCCGGCGGCGGCCGATGCGGCGCACCAGGTCGGCGTCTTCCATGTCCGCCAGCGCGCGATAGCCCCCAACTTTCTGGTAGAGGCGCTTGGGGATGAGCAGGCCCTGATCGCCGAAGGGCAGCGC
>CBIHOI010000070.1:0-10781 GCA_966211925.1 uncultured Hyphomicrobiales bacterium
TGCAGGAGATCAAGACGGTGGACGAGAATTTCCCGCGGCAAGCCTTCGAGGAGCTGGGGTACAATTGCGCCGTACACGGACAGAAAAGCTACAACGGCGTCGCCATCCTGTCGAAGCTGCCGATGGAAGACGTGACGCCCCGCCTGCCCGGCGGCGATGACACCGATGACCATGCCCGCTATCTGGAAGCGGTGATCAGCGGCAAGACGGGCATCGTGCGGGTGGCGTCCATCTATGCCCCCAACGGCAATCCCTTTCCCGGTCCCAAGTTCGACTACAAGCTGGCCTGGCTTGAGCGCTTGCGCCAGCACGCCAAGGCGTTGCTGAAGGCCGAAGAACCGGTGGTGCTGATGGGTGATTACAACATCATTCCGGAAGACAAGGATGCTGCCAAACCCAAGGCCTGGGTGAAGGACGCGCTGTTCCAGCCGGAGTCCAAATCGGCACTGCGGCGGATCGAAAATCTGGGCTATTGCGACGCCTTCCGCGCTTTACACCCCGAAGCCGGGCACTACACCTTCTGGGACTATTTCGGCTCGTGGGAGCGGGGCAACGGCATCCGCATCGACCATGTGCTGCTGTCGCCCCAGGCCACGGACGGGCTGAAGGCCTGCGGCATCGATAAAGAGGTTCGCGGCGCCAGTGAGAAACCGTCAGACCATGTGCCGGTATGGGTGGAACTTAACATCTAGGTTAGTTTGGCTGCCCCGGCTTTGCCGACGTTCCTGCCAGTCCGTCTTTTTGCGGCCCCAATCCCGGCTATAATTGCGCCATGCCCCTCGCCGCGAAGTTCCTGATAGCCGCCAGCGTACTGTTGTGTGCCGTGCCGGCCTGCGCGGCCGAGAAGCGGGTCAATCGCATCGACAGCCTGATGGTGACCCAGAAGGGCGCGCGCCTGGAGCTGGTGGCCAAGGGCGCGGTGTCCACCGGCGGCTGGAAATCGCCGCGGTTGCATGTGCTGCACCATGACGGGCATGTCCTGACGGTGGAATTTGTCGCCGTCCCGCCGCCGCCCGGCATGAACGTGATCGAGGCGCTGGTGCCGGTCGAGGCTCGCCTGGCCTTCAAAGGCCATGCCGCCACGGTGCGGGCGATGGCCGAGGCCAACGAGATGACCAGCCAGGTCCCGCACTAGGCTTCGGCATTGATTTTTGGCCCGGCGACCGCCATCTAGGCCCCATGCAGATAGATGTGATCTCCGACACCGTGTGCCCCTGGTGCTTCATCGGCAAGCGCCGGCTGCAGCGCGCCATGGACGCGCGGCCCAGCATCGACTTCGACGTGAAATGGCGGCCCTACCAACTGGACGCCACCGTGCCCCGGGAGGGCATGGACCGGCAGGTCTATATGCGGATGAAGTTTGGCGACGATCCCATGAAGATCGTGGAGATGCACAAGCTGATCGCCGCCGAGGGCGAGAAGGAAGGCATTGCCTTTGATTTCGCCGCCATCACGCGGCGCCCCAACACGCTCGACTCTCACCGCCTGATCCGCTGGGCGGAAGCGGCCGGGGTGCAGGATGACGTGGTGGAGCGGCTGTTCATTGCCTATTTCGAGAATGGCGAGGATATCGGCGATGTGCGCGTGCTGGCCGATATTGCCGACGTCTGCGGCATGGACGGTGTCGAGGTCGCCCAGATGCTGGAATCCGATACCGACCTGAACCTAGTGATGCGCGAAGACCAGATCGCGCGCGAGATGGGCGTCAGCGGCGTGCCCGCCATGATCTTCGGCAACAAGCTGGCGGTGTCTGGCGCGCGCGAGCCCGAAGTGCTGGCGTCGGTGATCGACCGGGTGACGGAAATGACATCGGGCGAGCCGCAGCCCGACCTGGAAGACGACGACGAAGACGAGGAATAGTGGCGGCTATTTGCCGTTATATTCGTACCAGGTCAGCCAGCCGGGCCCCTGCATGTCCAGACAGACCACATCGGTCCGCTTGCCGGTGCCCTTGAGGTCCACCGTGTGGCAGGCGGCGGGCGCCATGTCGGTGTCCATCTGGAAGCGGTTCCATGTCTGTCCGGTCGTGTCGGACGCCTTGTAGAAATAGATACTCTGGCTGGAGCGGTTGCCGCCCGCCACGATCTCGTCGATACCGTCGCCATCCACATCCACCAATGTAAGCGCATGGCCGTTGGCGAGCTGGTCGTCGATCACCTGGCGGGTATAGCCCCCTTTTCCGTCGGGCAGATGCACTACCAGCATGTTGCCGTGGAACGGCTCGATGGTGACATAGAAGCGGTTGTGGCCCACCTGGCCGAACATCACATCACTGGAGCCGCCGCCCGGCCAGGGCGCATGCTTGCCCGGCGTCAGCGGCGTACGGACCCACTTGCCGTTCTTGTATTCGTGGATATTGGTGCCTTCATAGCCACTGGTCATCACCGCCTCACCCGTGCCGGAGAGCGACTGGATGTTGAGGCCGTGGCTGACGCCATGATTTTCCAGTGAGACGGTCTCGCGCTTCCAATCATTTTCCGGCCGATAGACATAGAGCGGCGTCACATTGTGGTCGGGATCAGGAAAGCCGGTGGCGGTGCCCGACAGGATGGGGGCGATGATCAAGGCCGGCTTGCCGTTGCCGGAAATGTCGGCGAAGCGAACGCGATGGTCCGACGGCACATTGTCGATCGTCCGGGTGATCTTCCAGGGCCGGGTGGGATCGCCGTCATGGTGGAGGATCGCGACCGTTCCCAGATCCTTGTGCGGGTCGGTGTTGAAGCGATAGGCCAGCACGATTTCCGGAATGCCGTCACCGTCAATGTCGGCGGCATCCATATAGACCGGCTTGGGCGCGTCCTTTGCGGTGATGATGAGATGCGGCGTCCAGGTGGGATTCTCGTACCAATAGATCGCATCGGCGGTGAGACCCAGCGCGGCGATGTCGGGTTTGCCGTCATGGTTCAGGTCCGCGATGACCTGGGAATAGCCCTGCCCGATGCCCGTCGCGATGTGGTGGATGATGAACGGCGCCGTGACGGGCGGCAGATGCTTGTCGGGGGCGGCGGGCTGCGCCGATGCGGACACGGCCAACAGCAGCGGCACGATCAAGACAAGGCGCATGGCATTTCCCCGTTCTTATTGTTGGGGCGACGCTAGGCGATTTTCCGGAAACGGGCTAGGCGGCGTCGGCCACGACCTTGTTGCGGCCGGTGCGTTTGGCGCGATACAGCGCCTGATCTGCGCGGTGCAGCAGGGCTTCGGCAGTGTCGCTGGCGCCTTCGCAGCGGGCGATGCCGATGGAGATGGTGATGCCGAGCTGGCCGGGGGCGCGGCTGATCTTGACCGGCGTGGTCTCGATCGACTGGCGCAGGCGCTCGGCGATGTTGGTGGCGAAAGCGATGTCGGTGTCGGGCATGGCGACCACGAATTCCTCGCCGCCGTAACGGCAGGCCAGATCGATGCCGCGGGTGTTGGCGGCGATGCGGGCGGCAAATTCCTTCAGCACCTCGTCGCCGATGTCGTGGCCATAGGTGTCGTTGACCTGCTTGAAATAGTCGATGTCCATGATGACAAAGGCCAGCGGGCGTTCGCTCTTGCGCGCATTCGACATCAGCGTATCGAGATGGCGGCTCATATAGCGGCGATTGTGCAGACCGGTGAGCTGGTCGGTGATCGCCATTTCCAGGCTGAGCTGGACATTGTGGCGCAGCCGGTCGGCATAGCGCTTCTTGCGCAACTGGGTGCGCACGCGCGCCACCAGCTCGTTCTTGTCCACGGGGCGGGTGAGATAGTCGTTGACGCCCATTTCCAGCGCCTGGGTCAGCTTGCGGCGGTCGCCGTCGGACACCACGACAAGGATCGGCACATGGCGGCCTTCGGGCAGCGAGCGAAGTTGCGAGCACAGGCGCAGGCCGTCAAAGCCGCGCATGCCCAGCGACACCACGATCAGGTCATAATCGCCGCCCTTCACCCGCACCAGTGCTTCTTCAAACGTGTCGGCGGAGGAGACTTCGTGCTTGGGCTGCAGCGCGCTGGCGAACCAGGCCACGGATTCGGCGCGGTCCTCGATCACCAGGATGCGGCCCGACTGGTTGTTCTCGATCAGCGTTTCGGCCGGATCGATAAGACCCATGCCCTGGCCGGTGGATTCGCGCATGCGAAGCTCGTCGGTCATCATCTTCAGACGCACGAGGCTGCGCACCCGCGCAAACAAGGCAGAATCATCGACAGGCTTGGTGAGGAAATCGTCGGCGCCGGCTTCCAGTCCGGCAACGCGGTCGGACGGCTGGTCGAGGGCGGTGACCATCACCACCGGCACATGCGCGGTTTTGGGATTGGACTTGATGCGGCGACAGACCTCGAAACCGTCCATGCCGGGCATCATCACATCGAGGAGGACAATGTCGGGCACGCCCTCGTCCATGCGGGCAAGGCATTCCAGGCCGTTGAAGGCGGTGATGACCTCGAAATACTCAGCCGTCAGCTTCGCTTCCAGAAGCTTGACGTTCGAGAGGATGTCATCCACGACAAGGACACGGGCCGTCATGGGGTGTTATCCGATAAAGCGCCGCACGGTATCCAGAAAGCTGGTCACCGAGATGGGTTTGGAGATATAGGCCTCGCATCCGCCCTGGCGGATTACGTCTTCGTCGCCCTTCATGGCGAAGGCGGTGACTGCGACGACGGGAATGGCCTTGAGGGAATCATCTTCCTTCAGCCACTTGGTGACTTCCAGGCCGCTGACTTCCGGCAGCTGGATATCCATCAGGATCAGGTCGGGATGGTGTTCGCGCGCGATGTCGAGCGCTTCCATGCCGTCCTTGGTCTGCAGGATATTGTAGCCATGGGCGTCCAGCAGGTCGTGGAAGAGCTTCATGTTGAGCTCATTGTCCTCCACGATCAGGACGGTCTTGGTCTTGGCATCCATGGCAAACTCCCGCAGCACTGGCCCCGGCTTGGCAGGGGCTCTGGCTGTTTTGGCCAGTATTAGGGATTATCTCTTAACGCTCCCTTGACGATGGCTCTCTGATGACCCCTGAAAACGCGGAAATACTGGCTTTGGAAGCGCTTGGCTGGCTGGCCGGGGAGGAAGACGGCATCCAGCGGTTCCTGGGGCAATCGGGGATCGATCCGGCCGAACTGCGTGAGGCGGCCGGGAACCCGGAGACCGGCGCGGCGGTGCTGGACTTCCTGCTGAGGGACGAGGAGCTGCTGCTGCGCTTTTGCGCGCATGCCCAGGTTTCGCCCAAACAGCTGCACCTAGCCCGCCACCGGCTGGTCGGAGAGATGGAATGAGACCCACTGCCATGCGTATTGGAATCGATCTGGGCGGCACCAAGACCGAGCTGCTGGCCATGGCGCCCGATGGCGCCGAACTGTGGCGCAAGCGGGTGCCCACGGCGCGCGACCATGACGGAACCGTCCAGGTCATTGCAGAGCTGGTCAGCGCCGCCGAAGCGGCGACCGGCGCGCGCGGCAGTGTCGGGGTGGCCATTCCCGGCTGCGAGACGGCCGATGGCACCGTCAAGAACGCCAATTCGACCTGGCTGAACGGCCGTCCGCTGCGCGCGGACCTCGAAAGGGTTCTGGGCCGCCCGGTGCGACTGGCCAATGACGCCAACTGTTTCGCGTTGTCCGAGGCCAGCGACGGCGCGGCGGCAGGCGCCGGCGTGGTGTTCGGCGTAATCGCCGGCACCGGACTGGGCGGCGGCGTGGTGGTGCATGGCCAGGTGCTTGGCGGCGCGCATGGCGTGGGTGGCGAATGGGGACACATCCCCCTGCCCGCGATGAGCGAGGACGAATGGGCCGATGCCCAGGCCTGTTTCTGCGGCCAGCGCGGCTGCATGGAAAGCTGGTGCTGCGGGCCTTCGCTGGCCAACGAATTTCAGCGCACCACCGGGCGCGCGGCCACGACGGCGGAAATCGCAAACTCTGGCGGCGCGCAGGAACGCGCGGCGATGGACCGCTGGATCGACCGGCTGGCGCGCGGGCTGGGCACGGTCGTCAACATCATCGATCCCGACGCGATCGTGCTGGGCGGCGGGCTGTCGAACATTTCCCGACTGTATGACGACCTGCCGCCGCTGGTGGAGCGATACGGCTTCACCCTGGGTGGGCCGCCGAAGATCGTGCGGAACATGCACGGCGACTCCAGCGGCGTGCGGGGAGCGGCGTGGCTGTGGCCGGCGTAACCGAATGGCCGGCTTTCTGCCGTGACTGCCTGAGCGATGCGCGGGCGGATGCGCCCTGCCCCGCCTGCGGTTCAACGCGGGTGATCGCCCATCCCGAACTGGAGACGCTGGCCATCGCGCACATGGATTGCGACGCCTTCTATGCCGCCATCGAAAAGCGCGATGATCCCACCTTGAAGGACAAGCCGCTGATCGTGGGCGGTGAAACGCGCGGCGTGGTCTCCACCTGCTGCTACATCGCCCGCAAATACGGCGTGCGCTCGGCCATGCCCATGTTCCAGGCGAAGAAGCTGTGCCCGCAGGCGGTGATATTGAAGCCGCGTCACGCCCATTATGCGCAGGTGGCCAAACAAATTCGCGGTTTCATGGAGGAATTGACGCCGCTGGTGGAGCCCTTGTCGCTGGACGAAGCCTATCTCGATCTGTCGGGCACGGACCGCATCCATCACAAAAGCCCGGCCCGCAGCATGGCGGGCCTGGCGCAGCGCATCGCGCGCGAGATCGGTATTACCGTCTCGGTTGGCCTGTCCGGCAACAAGTTCCTGGCCAAGCTGGCGAGCGAACTGGACAAGCCGCGCGGCTTCGCCGTGATCGGCATGGCGGAAGCGCGATCCTTCCTGCGCGACAAGCCGATCGGCATGATGCGCGGCGCCGGCAAGGTGATGCAGGCGCGGCTGGAACGGGACGGCATCGTCACCATCGGCCAGTTGCAGGACGCAGACGCGCGCGAACTGGCGCACCGCTATGGCGCCACCGGGTTGTGGCTGCACCGCATGGCCAATGCCCAGGACAGCCGTAAGGTCGATCCCGGTGGCGAGATGAAGACCATCTCGTCGGAGACCACCTTCGACAAGGACCTGGCGACGCTGGCCGAGCTGGAAACGGTGCTGTGGCGGCAGGCGGAACGGGTCAGTGCCCGCGCCAAGAGCCATGGCCTGGCGGGCAAGACCATCGTGCTGAAGTTGAAGACCTCGGATTTCCGGCTGCGCACGCGCTCCGCCTCGCTGGACGCGCCGACCCAGCTTGCCGACCGCATCTTCCGCACGGCGCAGGCCGCCCTGAAGCGCGAAGCCGATGGCACCCGTTTTCGGCTGCTGGGGGTGGGGCTATCCAACCTGGCGCCCGCCATCGGCGCCGATCCCACCAGCTTGATCGACGTGGTGGGCGAAAAGCGGGCAGCGGCGGAACGAGCAATGGACAAGATACGGGCAAAATTTGGCGGCGGGTCGGTCGGGACGGGCCGCGCATTCAAAAAGCCCCGCGCATGATGTAGCGTGGCGGCCTCACACCGGAGCTGTCATGTCCCTCATCGAATCCCGCCTGAAAGAGCTTGGCGTTACCCTGCCCTCGCCGCCCATGCCCGTTGCCAGCTATGTGCCCTGCACCATCAGCGGCAACATCGTGTTCGTCTCCGGCCAGATCCCCATCGCGGACGGCGCCATCAAGTATATCGGCAAGCTGGGCGTGGACGTGCCGCTGGAAGCCGGACAGGCCGCGGCGCAGCTTTGCGCCATCAATATCCTGGCCCAGCTCAGGGCCGCCATCGGCGACCTGGACCGGGTGACGCGCTGCCTGAAGCTGGGTGTCTTCGTCAACGCGGCGCCCGACTATACCCAGCAGCCCGAGGTCGCCAATGGCGCGTCGGACCTGATTGCGGCCGTGTTCGGCGATGCCGGCAAGCATGCCCGTGCCGCCGTCGGCGTCGGTTCGCTGCCCAGGGGCGTGGCGGTGGAAGTGGAAGCCGTCTTCGAGATCAAGTGACAGCACGCCTGATTACAAGCGCTGCGGAGGTCGGGCGCGAACGCTGGAATGCGTTCGCCAATCCCGAAGGGCTGGCCCAGCCGCACCCTTTCACCACCTTCGAATTCTTCGAGGCGCTGGAAGCATCGGGATCGGCGTCGGCGCAAGCCGGCTGGCAGCCGGCGCATCTGCTGACGCCGGACGGCCTGATGCCGCTGTACCTGAAGAGCCATTCGCAGGGCGAATATGTCTTCGACCATGGCTGGGCCGAGGCGCTGGAACGGGCGGGCGGCGACTATTACCCCAAGCTGCAATGCGCCGTGCCGTTCACGCCGGTGACAGGCCGGCGGCTGCTGGGCAATGCAAAAATCCTTCTGAACGTCGCCAAGGCGGCGGTGACGCAGATCGGCGCCTCGTCGCTGCACATCACCTTCCTGACGCGCGAGGAATGGCAGGCGGCGGGCGATGCGGGCTATCTGCAACGCACCGGGCAGCAATTCCACTGGGAAAATCGCGGCTATGCGTCGTTCGATGAATTCTTGGGCGAATTGTCGTCGGCCAAGCGCAAGAATTTGCGCAAGGAACGCGCCAGCGTGCGCGAGGCGGGCGTCACCTTCGACTGGCTGACCGGCGCCGACATCACCGAGGCGCATTGGGACCAGTTTTTCGATTTCTACATGGACACGGGCGGGCGCAAATGGGGCACGCCCTACCTGACACGCGACTTCTTCTCGCGGCTGGGGCAGAGCCTGGGCGCGCAGACCCTGCTGATCATGGCCAGGCTGGATGGCCGCACCATCGCCGGGGCGCTGAACCTGTTCGGCGAAGGGGTGCTGTTCGGGCGCAACTGGGGCTGCAGTGAATATGTCCCCTTCCTGCATTTCGAGACTTGCTATTACCAGGCGATTGACTTTGCCATCGCGCGCGGGCTGAAACGGGTTGAAGCGGGGGCGCAGGGCGAGCACAAATTGTTGCGCGGCTATCTGCCGGTGCCGACCTACAGCGCGCATACCATCGCGCACAAGGGGCTGGCGCGGGCGGTGGATGATTACCTGACGGCTGAACGCGCGGCGGTGGCCGAGCAGATGGCGGAATTGGCGGCGCATGCGCCGTTTAAAAAGGAAAACTGAATGGCTTATGATCCCAACAATGTCTTCGCCAAGATTTTGCGCGGCGAGATGCCGTGCGTGAAAGTGTTCGAGGACAACAAGACACTCGCTTTCATGGACGTGATGCCCCAGTCCGAAGGCCATGTGCTGGTGATCCCCAACGAGCCGGCGGCGAACATCCTGGAGCTGTCCTCGGCCGGCGCCGCGGCGATGATGACCACCGCGCGCAAGGTGGCGCTGGCGGTGCAGGCGGCGCTGGAGCCGGACGGGATCGTGCTGACCCAGTTCAACGGCGCGGCGGCGGGCCAGACGGTGTTTCACGTCCATATCCACATCATCCCGCGCTATACCGGCGACAGGCTGGCGCCCCATGCGCGCAACATGGTAAGCGGCAGGATACTGGAACCTATCGCCGCCAAAATCCGGAGTGCCCTATGATCCTCGAACGCGCCATCTTCGCCATCAAGCCCGGCCAGGCCGATGACTTCGCCAAGGCCTTTGCGCTGGCCGCGCCGCTGATCCGCGCCGCCAAGGGCTGCCGCAAGGCTGACATGCATCGCGGCGTGGAAAATCCCGACAGCTTCATCCTGCTGGTGGAATGGGACACGCTGGAAGATCACATGGTCGGTTTCCGTGAGAGCCCCGCCTTCACCGAATGGCGCGCATTGCTGGGGCCGCACTTCGCCTCGCCGCCCGCGGTCGAGCATTACGCCGCGCCGCTTTAGCGCGGCATCGTCTCGAAGCGTTTCAGGCCGGGCGGTATTTCCACCCAGTCGGGGGCGTCGCGCGTGAAGATGGCGATGGTGGGCACGAACAGGGACGGATCGTCCAGCGAGCCGGCATAGATGGTGTGACTGTCCGCCTCGCCCAGCTTGCCGCCAAACACCAGCCCGCCGCAGACGATGCAGCTGTTGCGCACCGCCTCGCGGCCATCGGCGTGGGTCATGCGATGCACGGTCCAGCGACCGCTGATGGCAAGGTTGCGCGCGTCAAAGCCCATGAAGGGGATGAAGCCCGAGCCCGACGCCTTGCGGCAGTCGGCACAGAAGCACAGTCCCATGTGCCGGGGTGGCGCCGACGCTTTCCAGCGCAACTCGCCGCACAGGCAGGAGCCGGTGATCGGCTTGATCATCGCGTCATCCCTGCGACCGCCGGACATTGGCTTCCCGTTCATATGCCGTCGCTACGAACTCGCGGGACTGACAATCAGACTTCCGCCTTGGGCTTCTTGCCCTTGTTCGGCTTCTGCGGCGCGCGCGGCTTGGCGTCTGCAGCGGGCACGAACTCGAAGGCCAGCTTGTCCTTTTCGCGGTCCAGCAGGATGCGCACAGTGCCGCCATCCTTGAGCTTGCCGAACAGGATCTCGTCGGCCAGGGGCTTCTTGATGCTGTCCTGGATGACGCGGGCCAGCGGACGGGCGCCGAACGCTTCGTCATAACCCTTCTCGCCCAGCCAGCGGGTGGCTTCCGGTGTCAGGTCGAAGGTCACGTCGCGGTCGGCAAGCTGAGCTTCCAGCTCCAGCACGAACTTCTCGACGACCTTGTCGATGGTGCTGCGGTTCAGCGGCGCGAAGGGAATGACCGCATCCAGGCGGTTGCGGAATTCCGGGGTGAACAGCTTCTTGATGGCTTCCTCGTCCTCGCCCTCGCGCTTGCCGCGGCCAAAGCCGATGGCTTCCTTGGCGGCGTCGCTGGCGCCGGCGTTGGTGGTCATGATCAGGATGACGTTGCGGAAGTCGATCTTCTTGCCGTTGTGATCGGTCAGCTTGCCGTGATCCATCACCTGCAACAGGATGTTG
>CBIHOI010000071.1:0-10592 GCA_966211925.1 uncultured Hyphomicrobiales bacterium
TCGAACAGTTCAAGAAGGCGCTGGACGGCACCGGCATCGAGGTGCGCCTGCTGGATTGGTATCCCCAATAGCTAGAAGTCAGACCAGAGCGACAGGCATAGCCCCCTCTCATCCAGCGCGTTTCGGCCGGCGGGAGAGAAGAACGCGCCAGCCTGCAGGGTGAGGCGCCGCGACATTCGCCATACGGCAGAGAGTTCGAGCTTGTGGGTCCGGAAAGGGACATAGGGCGCCGTCGCCGGCCCGCTCACCAGGTTGAAGCTCTGCGCCATCACCATCCAGCGCCGGTTCAGCCACAGGCCCGCCGTCAGGTCGAGGATGCTCTGGTCGGGCCGGGGCCGCGAAAGCCAGCGTTCGCCGGCCTCCAGATTCACAAAGCCGGGGTGCCCGCCCAGCCGAAAGCCGGAACCGTAAAGCAGCCGCACCCCGGCATCCTCGCCCCCGGCGGTGGCATTGGCGGAATAGGCGAAGTTGAAAGCGCCCGCCTTGCGCGCGGAGACTTCCACCGACAGCACATCGTCCTTCGCCAGGATGCTCAAACCACGCAGCAAACGGAACCGCGCACCACCTTCAAAGGCATTGTCCGTGGCGGTGATGGCGGGTGACGCGCCGTTGCGCGTGCGGACATAGGCGGTCTCGGTCCGTGCCAGGAGTGTCAGCCTGTTGGTCAGGCCATATTCCGTATCCGTGGTGAGCAGCACGCGGTCGAACAGGGTCGGCGTGACGGCATGGCCGCCGGCATCGAAACTGGTATCGGCATCGCTGAGGATTACCCCGCTGATCATCTGCCAGGTGCCGCGCGGCTGGGTCCAGGCTGCGGCCATCACCGAATGGGGCAAGAGCAGGAGCAGACAAAAGGGCAGGACGCTTTTCATTCGTCCGGCGTCATCACGCCATGCTGCGTCTTCTCCCAGAAGAACGGCCGGGTCACAAGTTGCCAGAGGCCCCGGTAGCCCGCGGCGGACGCCAGGCCCCAATAGGCGATCACGGTGAGGCCATAAGGCGCGAGTTCGTCCCAGCCGCGGCGGCGCGGCGCCAGCACCGCAAGATAAGTCAGCAGGACATTGTTGGCCAGCAGGCCCGCGCCCGGGATCAGCGCGCCGGGCCCCGTGGCGCCGCTGGACCAGTGCAGCACCAACGCCGCCACGAAGGCGAACCACAAGGGCGGATTGGCCAGCGCGAAAACCACGCCGCCGCCGATGAAAAGCTGGAAGGCGAGAAAGCCGCGCAGGCCCGTGTGCCGCATCAGCGCCACGGGATCGCGCATGTGCACCAGCCAGGTCTGCATGTATCCCTTGAGCCAACGCGAGCGCTGCTTCAGCCAGGCACCGACCCGGACCGGCGCTTCCTCGAAGGTGGTGGAGTCCAGCATGGAGACGCGGTAGCCCATCTGCGCCAGGCGGATGCCGATGTCAGCGTCCTCGGTGACATTGAAGGCATCCCAGCCACCGATGTCGTGCAGCACCGCCGTGCGAAAATGGTTGGAGGTGCCGCCCAGCGGCATCGGCACGCCGATGCGGTCCAGCCCCGGCAACAAGGTGTCGAACCACAGCGCATAATCCAGCGCGAACATCCGCGTCAGCCAGTTGTGGCCGGCATTGTAGAAATTGAGCCGCGCCTGCAGACAGGCGGTGCGGCGGGAGCTGGCGCGAAAGGTGGCGACGGCTTTTTGAAGCTGGTCGCGCTCCGGCCGGTCTTCGGCATCATAGACGACGAGATATTCGCCCCGCGCGAAGGCCAGGGCATAGTTCGCGGCCTTGGGCTTGGTGCGTGGCCCACCGGGCGGCACCTCCACGATCTCGAAAGGCACATCCCGGCCCAGCATCGCGCGCGCGGCGGCGACGGTTTCGAAATCGTCCGCCTCCACCA
Organism: uncultured Hyphomicrobiales bacterium; assembly: GCA_966211925.1. Taxonomy (GTDB): domain Bacteria; phylum Pseudomonadota; class Alphaproteobacteria; order Micropepsales; family Micropepsaceae; genus Rhizomicrobium. The sequence goes on from CBIHOI010000071.1 coordinate 1,867, forward strand.
CCAGCTTGATGTCGAGCAGCGCGCGCGGATAATCCAGGGCGCCCAACCCTCGCACCAGGTCAGGAAGCACGGCCGCTTCGCGATAAAGCGGCACCAGGATGGTATAGCTGGGCAATGACGCGTGCAGGATTTGCGCAGGTGCGGACGGCCGGCGGGTGCCGGCGAGCAGCGCCAGCAGGACACGAAACGCGCCGCTGAGGCTGAAGGCCAACGACAACAGTGTTACCGTGATCCGCGCTGTCGTCACCGGGCTTGCGATCAACACCGCAAGCCAGAACGCTGCCATCGCGCTCAGCACCAGGGATTGCGCCCTGGTGATTACCGTGCGGGCGGATAATTGGGGAAAACGATGGGCCAGGCCGAACACGGCATCGTCCAGCAAGGCAGCGCCATGCCGCGCCTTTACGGCCGCCACCAGCTCTTCGCGCGACACGGGGCACAAGGCGCATGGTCCCAGATGCGCCGACAGCCAGGCCAGATTTTCGGCCGACACATCGGCGACCAGGACTTCGCTTTCAAGCGGCAGGAACAGGCGGGAAAGATACAGGCGCACCTCGTCCGCCGACAGCCGCGCGCACGCGGCATCACCATGCGGTGACGCGTCTTCCATCTCCCCACACCCCGGCAACAAGCGACCGCTGACGCAAACGGCAGCATTTGCGCGGCGACGTGATTTCGATTTTGTGGAACGCAACACCAGTCCACGCCGGCAGAGGGCGGACTGCTTAACAAATGTGAACCATCCGCAACCTGGGCACAACCGGCGATGTGCGAATTTTTCGCCTTGACGGCGAAGGCGGGCAGCCGTCAGTGGACCGAAAATATCCGCCGCCGCAAACGCGCGTCAGCCCGGTTTCAGCGCCCTTGTCAGAAACCGCGTCAGGTTTTCCACCACGGCGGCGCGATCCCGCCCCGCCCGATGCGCCTCGCGGCTGCTCTGGTGCAAGGCGCCGACGATCGCCTGTCCGATGATCTCGATGTCGTAGCTGGAACAGGCGCCGCCTTCGCGAATGGCATCGCCGATCAGTTCGGCCCATTCGCTGCCCCAGCGCATCAGGAGAGGCCGCGCCTCCACCCCTTCGGCATCGATCAACCGCTCGTCGGTCATCGCAACGCGCAGCACGCCAGGATGATGATCGGAATATTCGTGGATCGCCTGAAGGTTGGCGGCAATGCGCTGTTCCAGGCTTTGGCCCGGCAAGCGATGCGCGCGCAGATGCGCATCCAGCTCGCGGCGGGCATCCTCGACAAAGGCCAGGAAACAGGCCCGCTTGTCGGGATAGTGCAGATAAAAGGTGCCGTGGCCCAGGCCCGCTTCACGCGCGATATCCTGCGGGCGGGTGGCGTCATAGCCGCGTTCGACGAACAGCTTGCGTGCCGCCTGTTTCAGGCGCGCCAGGCTATCCGGCTTGCGGCGGCCTCCCGATACGGAAAGCACTGTGGAATCGAGCATGGTAGCGATACCGGACATGCTGCGACTGTCGGCGTGACCAAGCGGACTGTCAACGGGCAAATCCTGCAAGTGTATACAAGCGGATGTATACAGCGCCGGATAAAATCCGTAGACGGAATATTGTGCTACTGCACACGCGCAACGGCGCGAACCCAGCCGGCATGCAGCCTGTCGCGTTCGCGGCGCAGCATTTGCGGCTTGAAGCGGCGATCCAGCGCCCAACGGGCGGCGATGTCCTTTTCATTTTTGAATAGCCCAGCCCCCAACCCCGCCAGATAGGCGGCACCCAGTGCGGTGGTTTCGGTCACCCGCGGCCGTTCCACCGCGAGCCCCGTCAGATCGGCGAGGCGCTGACAAAACCAGTCATTGGCCACCATGCCGCCATCCACTTTCAGCGCCCGCAGCCGGGTCAGGCCGGCGGCCTGCATGTCCCGGCGCATGGCATCCAGCAAATCGCGCGTCTGGTAGCAGACCGCATCCAGCGCGGCGCGCACGATCTCGCATTTTCCCACATCGCGCGTCAGCCCCAGGATGGCGCCGCGCGCCGCCGGGTCCCAATAGGGCGCCCCCAGGCCGGTAAAAGCCGGCACAAAATACAACCCGTCCGCCGGCTTGGCGCGCATCGCCATGGCGGCCGTGTCCGGCGCGCTGGCGACAATCCCCAGCTCGTCCCGCAGCCATTGCACCACCGCGCCGGCGATGAAGATGCTGCCTTCGATGGCGTATTGCTTCTGCGCCAGCGCCGTCGCCAGCAACCTGTTCCTGGACGCCGGCACGGTCTTGCCGGTATTGACCAGCGCAAAACAGCCGGTGCCATAGGTGGACTTCACATCGCCGGGTGCGAAACAGGCCTGGCCGAAGCTGGCCGCCTGCTGGTCACCCGCGACGCCGAGAATGGGAATGGGCGCGCCCAGCAGAAGCGGCGCTGTCGCTCCGAAATCACCACAACTCTCACGCACATCCGGCAGCATCGCGCGCGGCACGCCGAACAGTTTCAGCAGCGATGCATCCCAGTCCCGTGTCTTCAGGTTCCACAGCATGGTGCGCGAGGCATTGGTGACGTCGGTGGCGTGTACCCTGCCCTTTGTCAGGTTCCAGATCAGCCAGCTATCGATCGTGCCGAACGCGAGATCACGTCCCTTCAAGCCCTTCACATTCTTCAGCAGCCATTCCAGCTTGGTGGCGGAGAAATAGGGATCCAGCAGCAGGCCGGTCTTGCGACGGATGCCCGCTTCCAGTCCGCGCTTCTTGAGGGCCGCACAGCGGGCTGCGCCGCGGCGGTCCTGCCAGACGATGGCGTTGTGCAGCGGCGCGCCAGTCTTGCGGTCCCAGATCAGCGACGTCTCACGCTGGTTGGTGATGCCGATGCCGGCAACGTCGCGCGCCTCCACGCCTTTCAGCACGGCGCGGCAGCAGGCCAGCGCCGCCTGCCAGATTTCGCCCGGATCATGCTCGACCCAGCCATTGGCGGGATAGATCTGCCGCAGCGCGATGACGTGGCTGGCCAGCGGCCGGGCCGCGCCATCGAACAGGATGGCGCGTGTCGAGGTGGTGCCCTGATCCACCGCCAGCAGAAAGGACTTGTTCGCCCGATGCATTGTCGCCATGCGGCAAAAGCACAGGATTTGCGCGGCCAAGGCAAGAGACTTAATCCGCTGTTAACAGTCCGTCTGATAAAAAATCCGCGGAAAAGGCTGCTGAAAGTGGCTTTGTTGCAGAACGCACGGGGTTTATTGTGGGGCTTACCGCACACGACATGAGCGACATGGGCAGGCTTGCCCAGCTCGCGATGAATCCGGCCTCCGGCGCCAGCCGCGAGGAGATTTATCTCGCCGTTGCCTCCCTCTACCGCATTCAGGGCGCCGGGCTGAACAGCCGCGAGCGCGAGCTGATGCGCGAAATCCTCAAGCGCCTGACCCGCGACGTGGAAATGGCCATCCGCATCGCCCTGGCTCAGCGCCTGGCCGAAGACACCAATGCCCCGCACGACCTGATCCTGTTGCTGGTGGACGATTCCATCGAGGTGGCGAGACCGCTGATCATCAATTCCCCCCTCCTCACCGAAGCCGATGTGCTCAAGATGATCGCCGAGGCCGGCATCGGCCACCAGGAAGCGGTTGCGGGGCGTCCCAACATCGGCATCCCGGTCACCGACGCGCTGGCCAAGTCGGAAGTGGAATCCGTTCTGGTCGCGCTGGTGCGCAACGCCACTGCCAAGATTTCCAGCTATTCCTATGAGACGCTGGTGCAGAAGTCCCGCGCCTTCTCCGGCCTGCAGGAACCCCTGGTCAAGCGTCCCGACCTGCCGCCGCAGCTGGCCACCAACATGTGCGAATGGGTGTCCGACGCGCTTAAGACCTATATCAAGACCAATTACAACATGACGGCCACGAGCGTCGATGCCGCCATGACCGACGCCAATGTGGTGCTCAAGAGCGAGCCGCCGGGCCCCAAGGACCCGCCGGCCGACAGCGCCCAGAAGCTGATCGAAAAACTGGCTGCTTCGGGCCAGCTCAAGGCCGGCTTCCTGATGCGGGTGCTGAGCCAGGGCCAGACCGACCTGTTCGACCTGGCCTTTGCCCGCCTGCTGGACATGGATTTGGGTCTTTTCCGCAAGGCCTTCTATGAAGGCGGCGCCCGCCCCGTGGCGCTGTCATGCCGCGCTGCCGGCATCGACCGCAGTGTCTTCAACACCGTCTTCAACCTGTCGCGCCAGGCGCGCGGCCTGTCCGTGACGCTGGCCGCCCCGGAATCCCGGGATGCGGATTCCATATTCACCGCCTTTACCCGCCAGACCGCCATGGACGAATTGCACGCCGCGGTGCATTAGCGCCCGCGTGGAACATGGCTGCCGCGGGGCAGACCATGCTAGGCTACCGGCCTGCATAGCGAGGCGGTAGGTTAAACAGAGTCATGAAGCTGCATTTTACCGCCTCGTCCGACGCCGCCGACGCGCTGGCCGCCCTGCGCGCCCGCCATGCCGATGCCGGCCCGCTGGACGCCGATGTGATCGTCGCCCTGGGCGGCGACGGCTTCATGCTGCAGACCCTGCACAGCTTCACCGGCAAGGGAAAACCGATCTACGGCATGAACCTGGGCTCGGTCGGCTTTTTGATGAACGATTATCGGGAAGACGATCTGGTGGAACGCCTCAAAGCGGCGGAGCATGCCGAAATCCACCCCCTCAAGATGACGGCACACTCTCCCAAGGGCGTGACCCAGGCGCGGGCCTTCAACGAGGTCTCGCTGCTGCGCGAAACCCGCCAGGCCGCCAAAATCCGCATCACCGTGGACGGCAAGCCGCGCATTTCCGAACTCATCTGTGATGGCGTGCTGGTCAGCACCCCGGCCGGCTCCACCGCCTACAATCTCTCCGCGCATGGCCCGATCCTGCCGATCGATGCCGCGCTTCTGGCGCTGACGCCGATCTCGGCCTTCCGGCCCCGGCGCTGGCGCGGGGCGCTGCTGCCGCACCGGGCCAAGGTGCGGTTTGAAATCCTGGAAAGCGCCAAGCGTCCGGTCAGCGCCGTGGCCGACGACTTCGAAGTGCGCGATGTCAGTGCCGTGGACGTGGCCGAGGACCGCTCGATCGCCATGACCATGCTGTACGATGCCGGACACAACCTGGACGAACGCATCCTGTCCGAACAGTTTTCGGACTGATTTGCCGCGCCGGATGCCGGGGCCTGCCCGCTTCACAAAGCCTTAATGCCCATTAATGTAACTTTTGAAGGCGTGCCTCAGTTTCGGGGCGGCATGAGTTTGGGCAATGAGCGGCTATCGTTTCGACCGGCTGAAGATTCTCGTGGTGGACGACAACGCCCACATGCGCAAGCTCGTCACCACGATCCTGCAGGCGTTCGGCGTGGTGCAGATCTACGAGGCCGACAACGGCCAGCGCGCCTGGACGGTGGTGCGCGAATCCAATCCCGACGTCATCGTTGCGGACTGGGTGATGGACGGCATGTCGGGGATCGAACTGGTGCAGATGCTGCGCAGCAATCCCCAGTCCCCCAATCCCTTTGTGCCGGTGATCATGCTGACCGGCCACACCTCGCTCGACCATGTGATGCAGGCGCGCGATGCCGGCGTGAATGAATTCATCGCCAAGCCCGTTTCGGTGAAGACCATGATGTCGCGCCTGGTGTCGGTGATCGAAAGTCCCCGTCCCTATGTGCGCACCCAGGGATATTTCGGGCCCTGCCGCCGCCGCCGCGGCGCCGAGGAATATCGCGGCCCCGAACGCCGCGCCGAAACCAAGAAACAGGAAGCTGCGGAGTAAGCCATGGCACGCCAGCAACCGATCGAACTGTTCATGCCCCCCAACATGCTCAAGGCCAAGGCCGGCGGCGGGCTGGGCGGCATCGACATGGCGGCGATGAAACGCGCCGAGCAGGCGATGGATACGCTGAAATCGCAATTCGGCGACATGATCGCCGATGACGTGAAGACATTGGGCGAGGCCCGCGCCCGTTATGCCAGGACGCCGGACGCCGCGTCGCGCGCCGCCCTGATGCGCGCCGCCCATGACATCAAGGGCAATGCCCCCACCTTCAATTACCCGCTTATCGCACGGGTGGCAGGATCGCTTGCGCGGCTGATCGGCGAACTGCCGCAGAACAGGCCGATACCGGCAAGCCTGGTGGATGCCCACGTCAATGCCGTGCAGGTGATCCACCGCCAGAACATCCAGACCATCGACGACAAGCTGGCACAGGCACTGTGCGCCGAGCTGGACGCGCGGGTGGAAGAGATTCTGGGCAAGAAGAAATAGCTTAACTGTTGTCGTTCTTTGCGTCCGACAGAAGTCCGAGCAGACCCGGACTGAAGGACAGCGCCGACGCCTGTGGCTTGTCATTGAGGCCGAACAGGCTCCCGAACATGCTGTGGCCGCCGCCGGGCTGCCAGTTCATCACGCTCTGCAACAGCATCTGGATTTCCGCATCCTGCGCGCCGGCCACGGTGGCGCGGGCCTGCACGGCTTTTTGCGGCGTGATGTCGGGAAGATCGGCAATGCGCACCGTGCCGGTGTCGCCGGGCTGGCGCAGCGCCCAGTCATAGACTTCGCGCACGGATTTGGCGCTGCCGTCGGGACGATAGAACACCGACTTGTTGGCGCCGGCGGCCTGGGGAAACTGCGCCGCTGCACTGGCCTGCGGGTCATTGCCCGCCAGCTTGATCAGTTTGCACGCCGCGTCCGGTCCCAGGAAATGCGCGGCATAAAGCTCGCCGCCGCAGACATCACGGCCCAGCGCGGCGCGCAGATGCCCGCCGGTGGACTTGGCATATTCCCCCGCCATCAGGGCCGCTGTCTGCGGATCCTTGCGCAAGGCCAGAATGGATTGCTTTGCCGCCGCATCGGCGCGGTAGCGTCCGTCGCTGTCCCTTGAAATGGCGGCGGCATAGTTGCCGAGCCCGTGCTGGGCGCCATGTTCCTTCACCAGGCCCAGCCAGGTCTGGTCGATGAACTGGAACAGTCCCGCGGCCGACGAACTGCCGGACTGCGCATTGGACTTGAGGCTGGATTCCCGCATGGCGGTACCCAGCAGGTAATGAAAATCCGATCCCGTCGCGGCGGCGGCGTTTTTCAACGCGGCTACGACAGTCGAGCGTTCTGCTGACCCTGCGGCTTCTGCCTGCATGGCCCTGTTGTGCGCGGTTATGGTTAACTTTTGCTTACCGCCCCTTTTCAATGGCAAGGCTGAGAGGCGCGGTGGCAGGATCGGCCCAGGGCTTGGGATCGCTGTGTCCCCAAACCGGCCCCGGCCAGGCGGGATCGCCCTTGAAGCGACCGATGACATGGACGTGCAGCTGGGTGACCATGTTGCCCAGGTTGCCGACATTCAGCTTTTCGACGCCCGGCAGGGGGCGAATGAGGTTCGACAACTGAACGATCTCGGCCATCAGCTGCTGCTGGTCCTCGGCGGACAGGTCGCACATCTCCACCGCGCCGGGTCGGCGGGGCACCAGCAGGCCCCACTGGTAGCGGGAGTCATTGTAGAGAAAGAGCCGGGAGAGCGGCCAGTCGGCCAGCTTGTGGGTCAGCGAAACGATGACGGGATCAACCGTGAAGTCGGTCATGCAACTCTCCTAGGCGAAACGTCGGGGATCAAAGGCGGGGATGACGGCGCCCTGCCCCAAAATCAGGTCGGCCATCATGCGTGCAATGGCAGGGGCAAACAGGATGCCGTTGCGATACTGGCCGCCAGCAATGAACAGGTCCGGCACATGCGACGGTCCCAGCAGCGGCAGGCCGTCGGGGCTCTTGGGGCGCAGGCCGGCCCACTGTTCGGCCACGGTCCAGCCTTGCAGAGATGGTATCAGGCTCTCGGCCCGGCTGCGCAGATGGATGCGCGCCGCATCGGTCAGATGAGTGTCGAAGCCGGCCTCCTGCACGGTGGCACCGACCAGCAGGCGGTCGCCGCGCGGAACCAGATAGATGCCATTGCCCCAGATCATCGGCTTGGGCAGCACCGCGCCCGGCGGCGGCGCCAAGGCTATGACCTCGCCCTTCACGGGGGTAATCGGGACATTCGCCAGCAAGCCGCTCCAGGCGCCTGCCGCCAGCAGGACCGCGTCGGCCCGATAGCTGCCATAAGGTGTCAGCACGGTGTGGCCATCCATCCGCACGGCCGCCTCGCCCGGCAGGATCTTGCCACCAGCCTTGAGCACGGCGGTGGTCAGGGCCTCGGCCACGGCGCGGTTGTCAACGTGACCTTCACCCTGCGCCCACAGCGCCCCGATCGGGTTCGCCAGCATGGGTGCATGGGCGGCCACCGCCGCCGCATCCAGAACCGTTCCGCGCGGACGCATGGCTTCCAGCTCCGCCGCATCCGCCGCCAGCATCAGGGCGCCGTCACGGCAGTACCCTATGGACTGACCGCTGGTCTGTTCCAGCTCCGCCGCGAAGGCGGGCCACAGGGCGGCAGACGACATGGCCAGTTCACGCTCCGCCTGGGGCGCACCTTCCATCTCGGCGGCGACAGCCAGCATGCCCGCCGCCGCCCAGGTCGCACCGCGCCCCGGCTGGGCGCGATCCAGAATGATGACACTGCAATCAGCCTGCAAAAGCCGCAAGCCGATCGCCAGCCCGGCCACGCCGGCACCTATGACAACAACCTTCATGACGGCCTCGCGAGCCCCTGCCCTGCCTTTGAAATACATGCGATTCCAAGCAAATAGGACAAGAGGCTAAAGTAATCTGGCAACAGACAGGCGAGCAGCAGACCCAGCGCTACGAGCCAATGGATCAACCGCACCCGCCTTGGCCCGA
>CBIHOI010000072.1:0-10552 GCA_966211925.1 uncultured Hyphomicrobiales bacterium
CAACGGTTTTTCCGATGTCGGCACTTTCCTGCTGCGGACCGAAGGACTAAAGGCAATATGGGAGGAATATCTGAAAACAGCGCGGCGCGGCAGCGCCACTAGCGAGATCAATTTCCTGCCGTTTCTGCCTTTCCTGTCGGCGCAGGGATGGAACGTCTCGCCGCTTGTCGTGGACGATCCCACTGAGGCGCGGGGCATAAACACGCCGGACGATCTGGCTTTCTTCCGTAGCCTGTATAAAAGCGCGCCATGAAGAATATTCTTGTCACCGGCGGCGCCGGGTTCATTGGCAGTCATCTTTGCGAAGCCCTGCTGGCGCGTGGATACCGCGTGCGAGTGCTGGACAATCTTTCCTATGGCCGACGCGAGTGGGTGCCGCAGGGCTGCGAATTCCTGGAGGGTGATATCCGCGACGAAGATTCCTGCTCCCGCGCTGTCGATGGCATGGATGGCGTCTTTCATCTTGCCGCCATGTCCCGCGCGGGACCGTCGAATGACCTGATCGAGCTTTGTACCGAATCCAACATCACCGGCACCCAGAACATGCTGCTGGCGGCGCGCGACGCCGGGGTGAAGCGCTTCATTTATGCCGGGTCCGCTACCGCCTATGGCAACCTGCCGCCGCCGCATCGCGAGGACGGGTCGCTGCAGTTCCTCAATATCTATGCCCTGACCAAGAAGACGGGCGAGGATTATTGCCTGCTGTTCGACCGCGATTTCGGGTTGCCATCGGTGGTGCTGCGCTATTTTAGTGCCTATGGCCCGCGCCAGCCGCAGACGGGTGCCTATGCGCTGGTGCTGGGGATATTCCTTAGCCGCGCGGCCGCCGGCAAAACGCTGGAGATACATGGCGATGGAAGCCAGCGGCGTGATTTCGTTCATGTGCGCGATATCGTGGCGGCGAATATCGCGGCGTATGAGAGCAATGTGCGTGGCCAGGTCTTCAATGTCGGCAGCGCCGCCAACATATCGGTGCAAGAACTGGCAGACATGATTTCTTCCAACCAGATCCATACGGAAGCGCGCCGCGACGATTCCATGGCGACACTGGCGGACATATCCCGCATCAAGGCGGCGCTGGGCTGGGAGCCGAAAGTGTCTTTCGCCGAAGGCCTGCGCGAACTCCTCAGGTGACATGCTCGGACTGGGTCTGCGGTGTCTGTTCGCGCGACAAGAGCACGATGGTCGCCAGGATAAGCACCGTACCCAGCCAGTCCATGACCCCGAACGACACGCCCAGCCACCACACGGCCAGCACGGCCGCGGACAAGGGCTCGGCGCAGGTCAGCAGGCTGGATTTCTGCGCTCCGATCATCTGCAGAGCCTTAAGCGACAGGTAGAAAGCCAGCAAGGTGCCGAACAGCAGGATGAAGGCGACAAACACGGCCGCTTTTACATCCCATACGCCTTCCACCATCCAGGGCGGGTGACGCATCGACAGGGCCGCGCCGCCGATCAGCATGCCCCACGCCGTGGTCAACGCGGCGCCATGCTTTTTCAGCAACGCGCCGGGCTGGATGGCATTGAACGCAGCGGTGACGGCAGATGCAATTCCCCAAAAGAGCGCCGCCAGAGAGATGTTCAGCTTGCCGAAGTCGCCGTGGGTTACGAGAAAGAAGGTGCCTGCAAGTGCCAGCGCGATGGCCGCCATCTCGCGCGCATCCGGTAACTTGTGGCGGCGCGTGGTCAGCCACAGCGCCACCATGGCGGGAGCGGTGTATTGCAGCACCGTGGCGGTGGCAGTGTTTGAAGCCTCAATCGCTGCCATGTAGGTGTACTGCACCCCCAGCATGCCAAAGAGGCCGAACAGGATCAGCGAAGGCCAGTCCCGCCATACGGCAAACACTTTGCTGCCGTCGCGCGCGACAACAAAGGCCAGCAGCAGCGCGCCAGAGACCAGCAGCCGCATGGTCACCAGCCAGTCCATGTTCACCCCGCGCTGGGTGAAGAGAAATTGCGCAAAGGTGCCGCCGATTCCAAACAGCGCGGCGGCGATCACGGCAAAGGCGAAGCCAACCTTGCTCATGGCAGCGCAAATGCTGTGACGTCATCGGCGCCCGCCGCCTCGCCCCAGAAGCCCCCGGTGGTCACGGCGGCGACATACTGTTTGCCGTCAGCGCGATAGGTCAGCGGCGTTCCGTAGAGCGAGGCCGGCAGCTTGAAGGTCCACAGCTCCTTGCCTGTTTTCGTATCGAAGGCCCGCAGCCGCTTGTCGTCGGTGCTGCCGATGAAGGCCAGGCCGCTGCCGGTGACGATGGGGCCGCCGACATTGGGGCGGCCAGTGTTCGGATCGGCCAGGCCATCGGTGACGCCCAGCACGCTTTCCCAGGCGATGGCGCCGGTGGCGAGATTGATGCCGTACAGCTTGCCCCAGGGCGGATTCTGGCAGGGCATGTGGCTGTCCTTGTCCCAGAACCACTGATAGCCATAGCGCATGTCATAGCTGCCATCGGGCTTGCGGATCATCATCTGCTGCGAGCCGATCTCGCTGGTATTGACGATATAAAGGCCGTTCTTGCGGTCGAAGGCGGCATGGCTCCAGTCGATGCCGCCCCAGTTTCCGGGAAACCGCGCCACGGCATGATCCACCCTTGGCGGCTGAAAATAGCCGGCGCCGATCACCTTCTGGTCGGCGATCAGCTTTTCGCAGCCCGCTTTCTGCTGCGGCGTCAGGCTGGAAAGTTCACTCATGGTGAAAGAAGTGCGGCCCAGCGGCGGTGTCACCGATGCGGGTTGGGTCGGGGACGGGGCCTCGCCGACCATGTCGGTCTCGGTCGGCACGGCAAGGTCATGGATGTCGTGGATCGGCTTGCCGGTGACGCGGTCCAGCAGGAAAAGCAGGCTGGCCTTGCTCATCACCGCCATGGCGGGAATGGTGCGGCCGTCCTTTTTCACATCGACCAGCGTGGTCAGCGGCAGATCGTAATCCCACAGGTCATGGCGCAGCGCCTGGAAATGCCAGAGATATTTTCCGGTGGCGGCTTCCACCGCAACCAGGCTGTTGGCGAACAGGCTCTGGCCTTTGCGGTCGTTGCCCGACTGGTCAAAGGTCGGCGCACCGAACGGCAGATAGGCGATGCCGCGCTTTTCATCCAGCACCACGTTGGTCCAGACATTGACGCCGGAGCGCTTGTGCCAGGTGTTTGCCTCCCAGGTATCGTGGAAGGGCTCACCCGGCTGGGGCACGCCATTGAAGTGCCACAGCTCCTTGCCGGTCTTCACGTCGAAGGCGCGGACCTGGCCAGAGGCGCCGCGCGCCGGCGCCTCCTGGGTGCGTGAGCCGATGATGATGATGTCCTTGTAGATGGTCGGCGCCGCGGTGAGGCCCAGGAAGGCGTTGGGATAGCCCTGCATCACCGCCTTGGTGTGCAGGTCCACCACGCCATCCGTGCCGAAGCCCGCGACGGGTTCGCCGGTTGCGGCCGTCAGGGCGATCAGCAGACCGGCCTTGGTGCCGAACACGATCCGGGGTGTCTTGCCGGGCCAATAGGCGACGCCGCGCGTGGCGGGACTGTCGGTGCTCGGCACTTCATAGGCCCAGCGCTGCTTGCCGGTCCTGGCGTCCAGGGCCACGACCCGGCCATAGGGGGTGCTGACATATATCACCCCGCCAACCACGATGGGGGTGTTCTCCGAGGCCAGGAAGCCACGGGCGGCGCGGTCGGGGGTGCGCATGTGGTAGGTCCAGACCGGCTTCAGCTGCGCCACGTTGGCGGCGGTGATCTGGGCCAGCGGGGAATAGCGGCTTTCGCCATAGTCATGGCCATAGGTCGGCCATTCGCTATCCCGCGGCGCGGCGAAAGCCGGCAGCGCCAGCAATGCGGGCAAACAGCAATATCTGGCCGCGCGGCGCCAGCCGGCACCAGCCGTCGAGACTTGTTTTGATGAACGGAGGGGTACCCCCTCCCCCCGCCTGCGCACCTTGTCCACCAGCCGAATCCGTTGCCCCGGCCGCGAGCCTAGCGCGGCCGGCCGTGGAGCGCGACGTGGACTGTCAGGGCTTCCTGAAGCGCAGGGTCATGCGATCGCTTTCGCCGATGGCGTCATACCTGGCGCGGTCGAATTTCGGGTCGGGCGTTTTTCCGTCCGGCGCGCTCTGGCGGCTGGGTGGCAGGGTCCAGACGCCGAAAGGATGGTCCTTGGTGTCCTTGGGATTGGCATTGATCTCGGACCTGGCGTCCAGTTTGAAGCCTGCCTTCTGCGCCATCTCGATCACGTGCGCGGTAGAAACGTATCCATTGCTGGCGCCCGGAAGCATGGGTTTGGGATCGGCGCGGTGTTCTTCCAGCGCCAGGATGCCGCCCGGCTTCAGGGCGGCATAGAAATCGGCGAAGGCCTTATCGGCAAAACCGCCGGACATCCAGTTGTGGACATTGCGGGCCGTCAGCACCAGGTCGGCGCTGCCCGGCGCGGCCAGCGCACCGGACATCTTGCTGAATACGGTGTAGTGGACGGGGCCATAGACGGCGGCATCGCTGAATTTCGCGGGCAGACGGGCGTCCGGCTTGCCGGTGGCGGCGATGTAATGCCCGCCGGTCGCCTTGGCATAGGGCGCCAGGATCTCGCTCCAATAACCGCCGCCGGGCGAAATCTCGATCACGGTCATGCCGGGCTTCAGGCCCCAGAATTCCAGACTGGCGACAGGGTGCCGGGCGCCGTCGCGGGCGCTGTTTTCGGGAGAGCGGGTGTGGGCCGCGACGGCGGCTGTGAGCTGGCTATCGGCGGCGAAGGCCGGTGCGGCCATGCAGATGATGGCGGCGGCGGCAAACAGATTGCGCGAAACAGTCATGCGATCCTCCCTCGGGTTGTTTTGCAACCCGGGAACGGGCCGCGTTATTTTATATCGTCGGCGCGCAGACTGCTGAGGCGCACGGGCTTGTCCCGGGCACTGGCAACGTCGCTGCCAGGCATCTTAGGCGTCTCATATTGGCGATATTGCGGCATCTCATTGAGACGGACGAACTTGTACCCCTCCTCGATCAGCGGAGGGACCACCTGGCGCACAAGGTCGGCCGAGCGCAGGTGAATGGCGTGCATCAGCACCACGCCGCCATCCTTGCGGCGGATTTCGCGGCTATAGCCCTTGGCGCAGGTCCGCGCCGACCATTTCAGGTGCCAGCAGTCCCAGTCCGCGGCGCTCATCACATAGCCTTCGCGGTTCATGGAGATGTCGCCGCCAATGTCCCAGTAGATCGGGCCGACATAGTCGCGCAGCACCGGATCGGCATTGAGAATGGCGGCATGGGCCGATTTCCAGGCCCCATAGGGCGCGCGGAAATAGAATTTGTCGGTGGGCGCCATCAGCGGCGCGATCTGGTCATGCACGTCGCGCAACTGGTTCAGCAGCCTGTCCGGGTTGGCATCATAGCTGCTGCCCAGGAAGGCATGGGTGGCGCTGTGATTGGCCAGCAGATGGCCTTCGCGGGCGATGCGCGCCAGAATTTCGGGATGACGATGCGCCTGGTCGCCGACGATGAAGAAGGTCGCCTTGACGTGCATCTCCTTCAGCGCGTCCAGCACTTCGCCAGTATGGGCGTTGGGGCCGTCATCAAAGGTCAGCGCGATGGTGTGGGCGCGCGGCAGGCCCGACCGGAAGATGGTGCGTTCCTGCAGCCAGGCGGTCCGGACCGGCGCCTTCTTCGCGGGTTCGCCCGCCAGGGCGTTTGCCGTCAAAGACAGCAACACGCCCATCACAAACGCAGTTTTACGCATGACCACCCGCTCTGAACGCCCGAAGGCTCGATTTAATTTACCAGTCACGCCGTTTCGGGCAAGGCGGCGCTGGCTGCAGGAGGCAAGAATCCCCTAGATTTCAGGCCTTTGGTACTCTGGGAGCGGGACATGGGATCATCACGGCGCACATTCATGGTTAACGGCGCGGCGCTGGTCGCGCTGGGCGCGTCCCGGCCGGCGCTGGCGCAGTCATCCCTCCACCAGCGCCTGATCTGCCTGGACACCCATCTGGATACGCCCGCCAGCCTGGCACGCCCCGGCTGGGACGTGATGGCCCGGCACAGCTTCGATACGGACCTGACCCAGGTGGACGTGCCGCGCATGGAAGCCGGCGGACTGGATGGCGGCTTCTGGGCGATCTACACGCCGCAGGGGCCGCTGACACCGGCCGGCATGATGGCGGCGCGCGACGCGGCGCTGCTGCGGGCGGCGGAGATCCGCGAAATGGTGGCGGCACATCCGCAGACCTTCGAACTGGCTTTCACGGCGGACGATGCGGCGCGCATCGCGGCGAAGAAAAAGATCATCGTCTATCAGTCGATCGAGAACAGCTATCCGCTGGGCGATGACGTCACCCTGCTGCGCAGTTTTTACAAGCTGGGGGTGCGGCTGGTCGGCCCGGTGCATTTCAAGAACAACCAGTTCGGCGACAGCGCCACCGACACCCCGCAATGGAAGGGCCTGTCGCCCAAGGGCCGCGAGCTGGCGATGCTGGCCAATGACCTGGGCATGATGCTGGATGCCAGCCATGCCAGCGACGATGTGTTCGACCAGATGGCGGAGATGTCGCGTTCGCCCATCATCTGTTCGCATTCCGGCTGCCGCGCCGTGTTCGACCATCCGCGCAACCTGGACGATGCGCGGATCAAAAGGCTTGGTGCCATCGGCGGCACCATCCAGATCAATTCCTATAATGGCTACCTGATCGCCGAGCCGCCCAATCCCGACCGCGCCAAGGCGCGCGGGGCGCTGTTTGCGAAGCTGGAAGCGCTCGATACCATGACCCCTAAAGAGGCCGCGGCGGCGGTGCGCGACGTGGCGGCGGGCATGACGGCATTGGATAAGCAATATCCGGTGCCCAAGGCCAGCTTCGAGACCTTCATGGCGCATGTCACCCACGCGCTGGACCTGGTGGGGCCGGAGCATGTCGGCATCGGCTGCGACTGGGATGGCGGCGGCGGCGTCACCGGCATGGAAGACGTGGCGGCCCTGCCCCGCGTCACCGAACGGCTGGTGAAACTGGGCTATACCGAAAGCCAGCTCGCCGGGTTCTGGGGCGGCAATGTGCTGCGCGTATTGGGCAAGGCCCAGGCCGCGCGCAAGGAGGGGTGATGGAAAAGGACCGGCTGCTGGCCATGACGGACGGCGTCATCGCCATCATCATCACCATCATGGTGCTGGAGCTGAAGGCGCCGGAAGGCACCAGCCTGGAGGCGCTGCGGGAAAGCTGGCCGGTGTTCCTGGCCTATGTGCTCAGCTTCATCTATGTGGCGATCTACTGGAACAATCACCATCACTTTTTCCAGCTGGTGACCAAGGTCAATGGCGCGGTGATGTGGGCCAATTTCGGCCTGCTCTTCTGGCTTTCGCTGGTGCCCTTCGCCACCGCCTGGATGGGCGAGCATGAATTCGCGCCCGTTCCCACCGCACTTTACGGCGTGTCGCTGTTCCTGCCGGCCATCGCCTGGCGGATCATGCAAGCCACGCTCATCCGCGCCCAGGGCGAAGGATCGCCGCTGCGCGCCGCCGTGGGCCGGGACTTCAAGGGCACGATTTCGCCGATCCTCTATTTCCTGGGCATCGGTTTGTCATTCGTGGCGCCGTGGGCGGCGCTGCTTTGCTATATCGCCGTCGCGGCGGCCTGGCTCGTGCCGGACCGCCGCATCGAGCGATTGCTCGCAAGCCGTCAGATGTCGGCGTAGCAGCGCACTTCCTGGTCGGCGCCGGGCGTGGTGAGCGCGCCGTCGCGGGCCGGGCCGACATTCTTCGCATAGCGCGCCAGCGCGCCGGTCCTGAAGCCGGCGGGCTTGGGCTTGAAGGACTTCTTGCGCTCTTCCAGTTCGGCGGCTGTCAGTTCGACATCCATGGTGCCCTTGTCGGCATCGATCACGATGATGTCGCCGTCCTTGATGAGCCCGATGGGGCCCATGTCGGCGGCTTCAGGACCGACATGGCCTACGCACAGGCCGCGCGTGGCGCCGGAGAAACGCCCGTCGGTGACCAGCGCGATATTCTCCACGCCCTGCCCGTACAGCGCGGCGGTGGTAGACAGCATCTCGCGCATGCCGGGGCCGCCCTTGGGGCCTTCCCAGCGGATGACGAGCACGTCGCCTTCCTTGTAGTCACGCCGTTCAACGGCCGCGAAGCAGTCTTCCTCGCAGTCGAACACGCGCGCCGGGCCGCGATGCTTGACGTGCTTGAGGCCGGCGACCTTCACGATCGCGCCTTCCGGCGCCAAGCTTCCGCGCAGGCCGACGACGCCGCCGGTGGGGGCGAGCGCGTTCTTGACCTCGACCATAACCTTCTGGTCGGGGTTGAATTTCACGTCCTTGAGGTTTTCGGCAATGGTCTTGCCGGTGACGGTCATGCAGTCGCCATGCAGCAGGCCGGCATCCAGCAGCGCGCGCATCAGCATCGGCACGCCGCCCGCTTCCCACATGTCCTTGGCCACATACTTGCCGCCGGGCTTGAGCGAAGCGAGATACGGCGTCTTGCGCATGATCTCGGCCACGTCGAACAGGTCGAACTTGATGCCGGCCTCGTTGGCCATGGCGGGCAGATGCAGCGCGGCGTTGGTCGAGCCGCCGGTGGCGGCCACCACCATGGCGGCATTCTCGAACGACTTGCGGGTGCAGATGTCGCGCGGGCGGATGTTTTTCGCCAGCAGGTCCATAACCGCCTCGCCCGCCTTCAGCGCGAAGTCGTCGCGGCTGAGGATTTCGGCGGGCGGGCCCGAGGAGTAAGGCAGCGCGATGCCGATGGCTTCGGCGACGCAGGCCATGGTGTTGGCAGTGAACTGGCCGCCGCAGGCACCTGCGCCGGGGCATGCGACTTTTTCCAGGTCGGTCAGTTCGGCTTCCGGCATCTTGCCGGCGCTGTGCTTGCCGACGCCTTCGAACACGTCCACGACGGTGACGTCCTTGTCGTGGAAACGGCCGGGCATGATCGAGCCGCCATACAGGAACACGCTGGGCACGTTCAGGCGCAGCATCGCCATCATCATGCCCGGCAGCGACTTGTCGCAGCCGGCGAGGCCCACCAGCGCGTCGTAGCAATGGCCGCGCATGGTCAGTTCGACCGAGTCCGCGATGACCTCGCGCGACACCAGCGAAGAGCGCATGCCTTCATGGCCCATTGCGATGCCGTCGGTGACGGTGATGGTGCAGAATTCACGCGGCGTGCCGCCAGCGGCCTTGACGCCCTTCTTGGTGGACTGGGCCTGGCGCATCAGGGCGATGTTGCAAGGGGCGGCTTCGTTCCAGCAGCTGGCGACGCCGACGAAAGGCTGGTGAATCTCCGCCTCCGTCAGACCCATGGCGTAGAAATAGGAGCGGTGCGGCGCACGCTCCGGCCCCTCGGTGACATGGCGGCTGGGCAGCTTGGACTTGTCGAACTTGTTTGACATAAAATTACCCTGTGACGGCGAAACGCGGCGGACTATTGCCGTGGAGGACCGCACCGGCAAGGCGCTTTTTGACATAGCGGCCTCACACACCGCGATCAGCTTTCATCCCGGTTGACGGGTGGGGCATTTCTGTTTAGAACTATTCTAAGTTAGAAACAGGAGATGCCCATGAATGCCGAGACCAAGACTGGCGGTTGTCCCGTGATGCATGGCGCGCGCGCCCGTTCCAACAAGGACTGGTGGCCCCAGACGTTGGACCTGAAATCCCTGGACCAGCATTCACCGCGCGCCAACCCGATGGGCAAGGATTTCAACTATGCGCAGGCGTTCAAGACGCTCGACCTGGATGCGCTGATCGCCGACCTGCACAAGCTGATGACCGACAGCCAGCCCTGGTGGCCGGCGGACTTCGGGCACTATGGCGGCCTGTTCATTCGCCTCGCCTGGCACAGCGCCGGCACCTATCGTGTCGCGGACGGGCGCGGTGGCGCCGGCGGCGGCCAGCAGCGTTTCGCGCCGCTGAATAGCTGGCCCGACAATGCCAATCTCGACAAGGCACGCCGCCTGCTCTGGCCGATCAAGCAGAAGTACGGCAACAAGATCAGCTGGGCCGACCTGTATGTGCTGGTGGGCAATGTCGCGCTGGAGTCGATGGGCTTCAAGACGTTTGGGTTCGCGGGCGGCCGCGCCGACCAGTGGGAGCCGGAAGAACTGTACTGGGGACCGGAAGGCACCTGGCTGGGCGATGAGCGCTATTCGGGCGAACGCCAGCTGTCGGGCCCGCTGGGCGCGGTGCAGATGGGGTTGATTTACGTCAACCCAGAAGGCCCCGGCGGAAACCCGGACCCCGTCGCCTCCGCGCGCGACATTCGCGACACCTTCGCCCGCATGGCGATGAATGACGAAGAGACCGTGGCGCTGATCGCCGGCGGACATACCTTCGGCAAGACCCATGGCGCGGGCGATCCCTCCTTCGTGGGCGCCGAACCCGAAGGCGCGGTGATCGAGGACCAGGGCCTGGGCTGGCGCAGCCGTCATGGCAGCGGCCATGGTGCCGACGCCATCACCAGCGGGCTGGAAGTGACCTGGTCGCAGACGCCGACGAAATGGAGCAATCACTTCTTCGAAAATCTCTTCAAGTTCGAATGGGAACTGACCAAGAGCCCCGGCGGCGCGCATCAGTGGCAGGCCAAG
>CBIHOI010000073.1:0-10218 GCA_966211925.1 uncultured Hyphomicrobiales bacterium
ATTTCCTGGCCGGCCACCGTGGGCGGCGTGGAATGGGGCGGCGGTGCGCTTGATCCCACCACCAACACCTATGTGGTCAACTCCGACCGCGTGCCGCAGGTCTATACCCTGGTCCCGCGCGCCGAGGCCAACAAGGAGTATGGCGACAAGCTGCGTGGTCCGGGTGGCTATGCCGCCCAGGCGGGTTCTGCCTATGGCTTCAAGCTGGAGAACTTCCTCAACATGTGGGGCATGCCCTGCTGGGAACCGCCTTACGGCACCCTGCTCAGCTATGACATGAACACCGGCAAGCTGAACTGGGAGAAGCCGTTCGGCGCCGTCCAGAAGTGGGGCTTCTACATGCCCGACAGCTGGGGTTCGGTCACCATCGGCGCGCCGGTCATCACCAAGTCCGGGTTGATCTTTATCGGCGCCTCGATGGACAGCCGCGTGCGTGCCATCGACCTCAAGAGCGGCAACGTCCTGTGGAAGGCCATCGTGGATGCGCCCGCCGTGGCCCAGCCTGCCGTCTATACCTACAAGGGCAAGCAGTATGTGGCGTTCGCGGTTGGCGGAAACGGCATCCTGACGCCACGCCTGTCCGACCAGTTGGTGGCATTCGCGCTGCCCAACTGACGCCAAGGCCTGTCAAAAAAGCGCCCGCCGGGAAACCGGCGGGCGTTTTTGCTTTGGCGCGGGGGCGTCTTTGCGCCATGCTGGCGGCAACAAAAACAAAGGCCTGGGAGGCAACATGACTTTGCGCAAACGGGAATTCCTGGCCGGACTTGGCGTCATGGGCGGGCTGGGTCTCAGACAGGCACTGGCCCAGGGTTATCCCAAGGGTAAGGATCTGGGCGCCGAAGCGCCGCCGCCGCCGCGCGAAATTCCCCACCGCAAGGTGACGACCAAAAACCTGTTCAAGGTACCGACCGGCTATCCCAACGGCGTCGCCGTGGTGCCCGAAGGCGTGTGGGTGGCCGAACAGACCGCCCAGGGCTATGGCAAGGCCGTCGCCCACAAGCCGGAATATGCCTGGCTGTTCGACTGGAACGGCAAGAAGCTCAAGACCGTCCCCACCGAATCCTACAACACGTCCGGATTCGCGGTCGGCAACGGACATCTGTGGATGGGCGCCAATGGGGGGCCGGAAGGCATCTACGAAGTGGACATGACGGGCAAGACCGTTGCCCATCACCAGATCCCGCTGGGCCAGCCCACCAATGGCAGCGGCTGCCACGGCCTGTTGTATCGCAATGGCAAGCTGTGGATCGTGGCCAATCGCCTGCGCGGCATCCTGCGGGTGGATGCCACCACCTTTGCCCCCGAGTTCCTGATTCCCATCACGGCCCAGCGCTGGCACGGCATCGCCTGGGACGAGTCCCATCCCGGCGGCGCCATCTGGATGGTCACCGGCACTACCGAAACAAACCGCTATGTCATGCAGGACGGCAAGCTGCACCACACCACCCAGTGCGGCCTGGTCAAATATGATGCGACCACCGGCGCGATGCTGGAAACCGCGGAATTCCTGGACGGCACTGCCGATGCCCATGGCCTGGACATGCACAATGGCAAGCTGATCAGCTGCGATGCCGGTGTCGGCCCGCCGGGCTTCGAAGGCACCGGAAGCCCCAGCGCGGGCTATGTTTTCGAGATCAATTTCGTCTAGCCGCAAAGCCCGACTTGCCAAAAGGGTGACGGTGGAACCATTGTCCGCTGCGAAAGGTGGACAATGGCAAACCCCCGGCAACCGGATGCCGCCAGGCTCGATGAGTGGTCGCCGCGACTGCTGAAGTCGCGCCTCTACCAGCGGCTGCTGGTGGACATCATCATCGGCACGCTCGCCCCCGGCGAACAGCTCGACGAGAACGCGCTGGCCCGCCGCTATGGCGGCGGCCTCGCCGGCATCCGCGAAGCGCTGGCGCGACTGGCGTTGGAAGGCCTGGTGGTGCGCCGTGCCCGGGTGGGCACTTCGGTTGCACCGCTGGACCTCGTCGGCGCCCGCGAGGCGTTCGAGGCGCGCCGCCTCATCGAAGTGCATTGCGCGGGTCTCGCGGCCCAGCATGCCACCGATGCCGAGATCGCCGCCATCCGCGCAACGCTGGATGACGGCGAGGCGGCGGTGTCCGACAATGATTCCGCCGCGCTGGCCTCCATGGACGAGGCCTTTCATGTCGCCGTGGCCGCCGCCAGCGGCAATCGCACCCTGGCCAAGATGGTGGTCACCCTGCATCACCAGACGGCGCGCTATTGGCTCTACGCCATGCGTGCCACGCCCATGAGCGCCGGCGCCGATGACGGGCTGGCGGCGCTGAAAGAACATCGCACCCTGGCCGACACCATTGGCCGCCATGACGTGGCCGCCGCCCGGGCCGAGATGCTGACGGTGCTGGGTGATTTCCCCGCCGAGATAAAGAGAACGCTGGAAGGCAAATGACAGCTTCGCGCGGGCGCGCCTGGACAACGCTTGCCGTGATGAGTGCGCTGTTCTTCATTGTCACCGCCGCGACCTTCGACACGCTAGGGCTTGTGCTGCCGCCCATGGTGGCCGAGCTGGGCTGGAACTGGACCCAGGCGGGTACCGGCTTCACCCTGCTGGGCATCTTCTGCGGCATCACCAGCAATGTTCCCGCCGTCCTGATCCGGCAGATCGGCGTGCGGCTGACCTTGGTGGTCGGCGCTGCTGTGATGGCGGGCGCTTATCTGTGCCTGGCCTATACCCGCAGCCTGGTGCCCTATTTCATCGGCACGTCGCTGGCCGGTTTCGGCTTTACCCTGCTGGCGACGGTGCCGGGCACCTATCTGCTGGCGCGATTGTTTGCGCGACCGTCCTTCGCCATCGGATTGTATTTCACCCTTGGCGGGCTGGGCGCGGTTGCCGGTCCCTTGTTCTACTTCGTCGTCGCCGGCGCGGGGTGGCGCACCTATTGGCTGGCGGTAGGCCTGCTGGTGACGGCGGTCTCGCTGCTGGCGGCGCTGCTGGTGGACGGCAAGACCGATGTCAGCGCCGCCGTCGAAGCCGATCCGGAGATCTCCACCGAAAGCTGGACCGCTGCGGCAGCGCTTCGCACGCCGCAATTCTGGATTCTGGCCGCTGCCTACAGCGCCTTCCTGTTCTGCGGCATCACGGCGAATTCCGTGTCGGTGGCCCATCTGTCCCAGCATGGTGTCGCGGCCATGACCGCCGGCAGCATGATCGGCGTCAGCGGCATCCTGAACGCCGCCTCGCGCCTGGCGGGCGGGCTTCTCACCCGTTATGTCAGCGCGCGTGCCCTGCTGGTGGCGGCGCTGGGCGCTTTGGTCATCGGCTTGCTGGCGCTGGGCGCGGCGCGTGACCTGCCCATGATGCTGGTCTATGCCGCTGGCATCGGCATCGGCTATGGCCTGACCTTCTTTGCTTCGACCATCCTGCTGCTGGATTACTTTGGCCGCCGCCCCTATCTCGAACTGTTCGCGACCGTGAGCCTGGTTTCGACCGTGGGTTCGGTCGCACCGGCTTTGGCCGGGCTGACGCGCGACCGCCTGGGTGACTTCACGCCCTTCTTTGTGGGCCTTGCGGTGCTGATGGCGCTGGTGATGCTGGCCGTGCTGCTGATGCGCCCGCCGCACAAGAGCCCCGCATGAAGGAATTCGGCGTCTTTTTTCCGGTGGCCTCCCGCGAAAAGCGCGTAAGCGCGTTCGCAATCAAATAACGTTGGCGGCATGACCGGTCCCAAAGAATATGGCGTGTTTCTCCCAGTCGCCAACGGCGGCTGGATTGTCAGCAAAACCACGCCCCCGCTGGACGGCCTGTGGCCGCAGAACCGCGATGCCGCGCTGCTGGCGGAAGCGGAAGGTTTCGATTTCGTCATGGCGATGGGCAAGTGGCGCGGCTTCGGCGGCGACACCGATCACTGGGGCCAGAGCCTGGAGGCGGTCACCATGCTGGCTGGCATTGCCGCCGTCACCAGCAAGGTCAAGGTCTGGGCGACCTTGCACACTATCCTGCACAATCCGGCGGTGGCCGCGAAGATGATTGCGACCCTTGATCACGTCTCGGGCGGCCGCGCCGGGCTGAACATCGTGGCCGGCGCCTATCGCGGCGAATTCGAGCAGATGGATGCCTGGGATGCGGGCCTGTCCCACGATGCCCGCTATGACCTCACCCAGGAATGGACCGCCATCGTCAAGAAATTATGGTCGCAGCCGCGCACCGATTTCGCGGGAAAATATTTCAACTTCCAGGATTGTGTCAGCGAGCCCAAGCCGCTGAAGCCGCCCTTCCTGATCTGCGCCGGCATGTCCTCGCGCGGCTTCGACTTCTCGGTGCGTGAATGCGACGGCTGTTTCATCGGCGGTGCCACCCAGGACGAAACCCGCGCCGCCTCGCTGCGCGCCAAGAGCCTTGCGGCCTCGCTGGGCAAGACCATCCGCACCTATTGCATGATGACCGTGATAACGGCACCCACCGACGCCGAGGCCGAAGCGAAGGCGCAGAAATACCGCGACGGCCTGGACGAGGGGGCCGTGCTGGGCATGCTGGAAAGCTATGGTGTTACAGGAAATGCCATGACGGCGCGTGCCAAGGGTGCCTTCATGACCCAGACCGTGATCGGCGCGCCGGCATCCTGCGCTGCCCAGATCGAAGCTTTCCTGCGCGACTGCGACATCGACGGACTGATGTTCATTCATGACGACTATCAGGACGGCTTGCGTGTGACCGGCCGCGAAATCCTTCCGCAGCTTCGCAAAGCTTTCGCATGACGCCCGATCGCACCGCACTGGTCCTCATCGACTACCAGGTGGACTTCGGCAGTCCCGAAGGCGAAATGGCCCGGCGCGGCTGCGACGTGACGGCAGCACAGACGGCGCTGGCGCAAGCCGTGGCGCTCGCCAACGCTGCCCGTGCGGCGCATGTTCGGATCGTGTTCGTGCGCCTGCTGATGGACAGCGACAAGGAAGGCGCCTTTTGCATCGAAGGTTCCGCTGGCGCGGAATTTTGCGGGCCCATCCCCCAGCCCGGCGAGGCTATCGTCTCCAAGCGCCGCTACAGTGCGTTTGCGCGCACTGGCCTGGCCGAGCAGTTGCATTCACAAGGCATCGACACGCTGGTGCTGGCGGGCCTGACCACCGAATGCTGCGTGGCCTCTTCTGCCTGGGATGCCTTCGAGCGGGACTTTCATGTCTTCATCGCCGCAGACGCCTGCGCCGCCTATGAAGACGATCTGCACCAGGGCGCCTTGAAGGCGCTGGCGCTCAGCGGCGCCACGGTAGCGAACAGCGCCGAATTCGCCGCAGCCTGGAAATCATCAATATAATCATAGTCTTGCGAAGAAAATGGCCGCGCTGACACCCGTGTTCGGGCTTTCTGTTGTAAAATGTTACGTGACATTGGGGCTGTCATACCTATCTAAGCGCGCATGACGCGGGGACACTTCATTCCGGCGCTGGCCTGCTTGGCCGCGCTTTATTTCGCCGGTTCGGCGCTGGCGCAGGATATCGAGTCCATCACCGTCGTCGCCGATCCCGTGCACCTGCTGGCGCAGGGCGCAAACAGCGCCGCCCTCGGCCTGGACAAGCCGCTGATCGATACGCCGCGCGCCATCACCCTAGTCAGCGACACCACGCTGGCCCGCTACGGCATAGACGGTGTGGACGGTCTTACCGCCATCACCCCATCGGCCTACACCGCCAGCTATTATGGCGTGGAGGGCGCGGCGAGTTTGCGCGGCACCCTGGCGGAGAATTACTTCCGCGGCTTCAAGCGCGCCGAGAACCGCGGCACCTATGCCACGCCTTTGTCCGACGCCGCGGGCATCGAAATCCTGAGAGGCCCCGCATCACCTGTCTATGGCGCCGGCAAGGTGGGCGGCTTGGTCAATTTCATTCCCAAGACCGCCGCCGCCACCGACAGCCTGGGCGGCGAGGTCACCGTCAGCTATGGCAGCTACAGCAAACGCAACGCCACCGCCCAGGTCAGTACGCCCTTCGCCATCGGCGACGCGGCGGGCGGCCTGCATGCTTATGGCGAGATTGACGACAGCTTCAGCTTTTATCGGGGCCTGCATCCCAGCCACCAACTGCTGGAGCTGACCGGCACGCTTAAACTTGGAGGGGCGGCGGACGACTGGTCGCTCAGCGCCGACTATCTCTTCTATCATTCCAATGGCGAGGTGCAGACGCCGGGCTGGAACCGCCTGACGCAGTCGCTGATCGACAGCGGAACTTACATCACCGGCCGCAACACCTCGCTCACCGACGCCGATGGCAATGGCCGGCTCACCCTGAACGAGCTGGGTGGCAACCCGTATTTCTTCGATCCCAATTTCCACGCGCTGGCCTGCTTTGCCTGCCAGGATCCGGCGCATCGGCTGGACAGCGGTGTCGGTACCACCCATCTGGATCCCCGCACCGTTTACATCGCGCGCGGCGTGGATCTTTCCAACACCGCCACGCATACGGGATTTGTCGAAGCGGCGCGCCCGCTGGCCAACGGCACGCTGCGGCTGCAGTTTTTCGCCGACACCCTGGCCAATGACCGTTTCGTCTCCTACGGCTTTCCCGGCTCCTACCGCACCCAGATCGGCGAGGCGCGGCTGCGCTATGACATGAAGCAGGATTTCGGCGATGTGAAGACCCAGACCGTGGCGGGTGTGTCGTATCGTTATGTCCATGCCCGCGGCCGCGAAAGCTACAACAGCGGCGTCATCGCGCTGGACCGCCGCGATATCAGCCAGGGCGCTGTCCCCAACGACATCATCGACTCCCCGTTCAATGTCGATCCGCCCGGCAGCATCGGGCTGGGCTGGGAAAATGACGTCAGCACCAATACTGCCAATGCCGGCGCCTTCGTTACCACCGACGCCACCTGGAACAGTTTCGACCTGACGCTGGGTGGGCGCTATGACACCTACAATGTCCGCTCCATCGACAGCGGCGTGCTGGCGTTCGAGCCAGCCTCCGGTCGCGGCAATGCCGGCCGCTTTACCTACAGCGCCAGCCTTTCCTATCGCACGCCCTGGGGCCTGGTGCCCTATGTCACCAGCGCCAAAAATTCCGCCATCGAGATCGGCCAGGCCAGCCAGGTGATGACCAGCCTTCTTGCCGATCGCAGTTGGCTTTCCAATTCGTATCTGAACGAAGCCGGCGTGAAGTTCAGCTTTCTGGACGACCACCTGGTCGGCGCCCTGGACTGGTATGTCCAGAACCGCACGCGGCTGGAGCAGGGCATCGGCAGTACCGACGTGGTCGGCACCCGCGCCAAGGGCGTGGAGCTGGAGCTGCGTTACGTGGCCACCGCCAATCTCAGCCTGACGGTGGCGGCAAATCTCCAGCACACAACCATCAAGGGCCCCGACCACAGCTTCTCGTATGTTCCGGCGCGGACCTTCGGAATCACGCCGCAGAACGGCTTTGGCGGCAGCTATTACATCTTCGATTTCGCCACCCTGCCGGGCAAGGCGGGCGATTATGAAGACACGCTGCAGCCCCATGCCGTCATCAGCCCCTACCTGACCTGGACCGGCGATCACGGTGACTGGGGCGCCAGCTTCGGCGGCACCTATGTCGGCAAGACGCGGCAGACCGTACCGGACCCGATCACATTTCCGTCTTATGTCACCCTCAACGCCAGCGCCTTCGCGCTGTGGGATGTTTGGGAGGCGGATGTGAACGTCAACAACCTCGCTGATGCCCGCTATTTCACGCCCGGCGCCGATACCTATGCCAATCTCAGCGCCCTGCCGGGCCTGGGACGGATGTGGAAAGTGACCTTGAAGCGTCTCTTTTAAAGGCTAGGCTGCGGGCCATGAAAATCCTGGCGCCGCTTTTCCTGTTTCTCGCAACCACCGCCGCACTGGCCGACACGGCCTGGGTGCAGCCCACCACCACCGGCTATGAAGCCCGGCTGGTGACCGAAGCCACGGCCTGTCCCGCGCTGCACACCGCCGCCGGCGACACACCGATGACAGAGCGCGCCGGCCCGTCCGACAAGTTCCTGCGCGTCTGTTCGGCGCCGCTGGCCGCGGGCGCGCGGGGCATAACCGTTGACGGCATGCCGCTGCCCACGCCGGTCGCCGCGCCCCAGCGCATCCTGGTGCTGGGCGATACCGGCTGCCGCATCAAGGGCGCCACGCTGCAGGCCTGCAACGATCCGGCGAAATGGCCTTTCCCGCAGCTTGCGGCAGCCGCAGCCAAATTGAAGCCCGACCTCATCATCCATGTCGGCGATTATCTCTATCGCGAAAGCCCGTGCCCGGCCGGCGATGCCGGCTGCGCCGGCTCGCCCTGGGGCGACAACTGGACCACCTGGCAGGCGGATTTCTTTTCACCGGCCGCGCCGCTGCTGGCGGCCGCCCCCATGGTGATCACCCGCGGCAACCACGAAGATTGCCAGCGCGCCGGGCCGGGCTGGCTGCGCCTGTTGGCCCCATCCGCCTTCGACGCGGCAGCGCCCTGCGTCCCGCATCTGCCGCTCTACACCGTCGATCTCGGGCATATGCGTCTTGCCGTGATGGATGACGCCACCGCCCCCGAAACCGAGGTCAACGCCACCGACCTTCCGGCTTACACCGCCGAGATCGCTGGGCTGGCGGCGCTGCCGCATCCGGTCTGGTTCCTGCACCATCGCCCGATCTGGGCGGCGATCGCAGGCCCGCTGAACATCCCGGTCGGCGGCAACAAGACCCTGATGGCGGCGGCGGGCGACGAACTGATCCCCCGCACGGTCGAGCTGCAACTGTCCGGCCACATCCACTCTTTTGAATCCATCAACTACAACAGGGGTGTGCCGCCCCAGATCGTGGCGGGCAATGGCGGCGACAATCTCGACGTCACCCCCCGGAACCTGCGCGGCACGGTCTTCCAGGGCAATTCCCATGTCGCGGTGGCGGACGGGCTTTCGGTCGGCGGCTTCGGCTTCCTGCTGATGACCCGGGTGAAGGCTGGCTGGCATATCCAGCTTTACGATTCGGACGGCAAACCGACTCGTCCGTGCAGCTTCAACACCGCCCGCAAGCGGCTGGATTGCCGCGCCTAGAAATTATTTGCGCGGAACAGAATCTACTCACCGCTTTGTCATCGTCCCGCCGCGATTCGCGCAGCAGCTTGGCCTAGGCTTCGCACCAAAGACTCGGGCCGGGAGCCTCAGGCAGGCGAGCGAAGCGAGCCGTCGCCGTGCGACCAGGGGAAAATGTGATGAACAAGAATCAACGGCTTCTCCTTATCGTCGGCGGCGCACTTGCGGCTGTCCTGGTCATGGCCCTGGCTGGTGTCTGGCTGTTGGGCGGCCGCGGCAAGACGTCCGACACGTCCATCCTCGCGCGGCTGCAGAGCGGCCTCAGCGCCGTCACCGGCAACCTGACCCCCGCCGCCGACGAGCAGGCAAAGGACTTCGCGTTCCGCCGCCTGGAAGTGGATGTCTCCAAGCCCCAGGCGGAAGCCTGCCTGGTCTTTACCCGCGCTTTGGATGCCAGCGGCAAGACGCACTATGAAGACTATATCTCCGTCGATCCCGCCATCCGCATTGCCGCCCGCGTGGTGGATGCGCGGCTGTGCCTGTCGGGCCTTACCTTCGACAAGACCTACAATGTCACCCTGAAAACCGGGCTCCCCGCCGCCAGCGGCGAGAAGCTGGTCGCCGAAGAGGTGGTGCCAGTCGAGCTGCGCGACAAGCCTTCGCTGGTGCGCTTCAATGGCGGCATCATCCTGCCGCGCGACAATGCCGCCGGCGTGCCCGTCACCACGGTGAACATCGACAAGCTGAACGTGAAGGTGATCCGGGTGGGCGACCGCCTGCTGTCGCAGATCGAGACCGGCACGGTGGACCAGACCCAGCTTTATGGCTGGGACGAAAAGCAGCTGGAAAACAACCAGGGCAGCGTCGTGTGGCAGGGCGCCATGGCCGTGGACAATGTGAAGAATGACAGCGTGGTGACGCTGATCCCCATCCACGACATTCTCAAGGGCAAGAAGCCCGGCGCCTATGTGCTGGTCGCCACCGATGCCGCCAAAAAGCCCGCCAGTGACGACGACTATGGCGAGCAGATGGCGATGCAGTGGGTGGTGGACAGCGACATCGCCCTGACCACCTTCACCAGCGCCAATGCCGCGACCGGTTCGGGCCTGACCGTCTTCGCTCGCTCCTACAACCGGGCCACGCCGCTGGCCGGAGTGAAGCTGACGCTGATTGCCCACAACAACAACGAACTGGCCAGCGTCACCACCGACGGCAATGGCCGCGCCGATTTCGATGCCGGGTTG
>CBIHOI010000074.1:0-9998 GCA_966211925.1 uncultured Hyphomicrobiales bacterium
CTCGTAAGCCGGCGGCGCATAGGCAGGCGGTTCCGGCGAGCGGCGGGTGCGCAATTCGGCGACCAGATCGCTATGTTCTTTTTCCAGCGACTCCAGCCGGTGCGACAGGGCCTGCATGGTGGAATCGAACCGGGCCGCCGGATCGTGATTTTCCAGCCGCTGCACCATGCTGCCGACCGAGTTCTCGATCCCGTCCAGGCGGCGCTCGAAGGCCGCATCCGGCAGGCGCATTTCCAGCCGCGCAATGGAATCTTCCAGCCGGTGCAGGCTTTCTTCCGTCTGGGCGGCGCGGCGCTGCTGCTCGACCTGGTCGGTGGCGCGCTGATTGGCGGCGCCTTCGATCTTCTCCAGCGCATGGTCCAGCGCATTGGTACTGAACTGGGCGCTCTTTTCCGCGCCCGTCAGGCGCTGCTCGACCGCCTCGAAGCGCTGCTCCAGCCGGTGATCGGTATTGTCGAAACGCTGCGCCAGGGTCTGGGCGGTGATATTGAGCCGCTCTTCCAGTTGCCGGTGGCCGTCCTCGGCATCCACACGGGCCTGGCCGACGCGATTGGCCAGCTGCTCCAGGTTGCCGGCAAGCTGGGTGGTCTGGCTGGCGGAGTTGTTGGCGGTGGCGGTGATCTGGTCGGCCAGCCGCGACAGGCCCTGGTGCAGGGCCTTGACCGCGTCCTTGATGCCGTCATTGGCGGCCGAACGCTCCAGGCGCTCCAGCCGCTCGTTCAGCGCCATCACGTTCAGCCCGAGCTGGTCGAAGACCTGGGCCTGTTCGCGGGCATTGATGTTCATTTCCTGGGTGGTGCGCGAAATGACCCGGTTGGCTTCGCTGTGGCTGCGCTCGGAGGAGTCCAGGCGGCGGCCAAGGCCCCGAAGCTGGTCCTCGATGCGGCGCCAGGCCTCGTTTGATTCGGTTTCGCTGCGCCCGACCCGGGCCATCATGTCTTCGGAATCGCGGCGGCTGGCGGCGGACTGGGGCAGGCCCCAGGCATCCAGCGAGGCACCGGACGGCGCGCGATTGTCATAGGGCATGGTGGGAATTTCCTCTTCCATGCCGGAAAAGCTGCGTAAAATGCGCCTTGTCAGCCATTCCCCGACCGACAATCCCTCGCGCCGGGCAGCAGCCCGCGCTGCTTCCCGCGCTTCTGGCGGGATGCCGGCCACATTCCAGGGAAGTTCTGCACGCATCTCGACTCACTGGCACCGCGCACCCGCTATAGAAGGTACCGGCGGGCAGATATAGTGTAAAGGAATGTTGAACGTACGATCGGCTGAGGGACTGAACCTGTGGTTCTTCATGCACAGATACTTGGCCCCACAGGCTTAACGACCCGTTATCGCCAGTGCCTCGACCGCCGCTTCAGTGCGGCTCCGGCAGTCCCACCGTACCCCGCAGCCTCAGCGGCGGGGCCGCCGGTGTCGGTGGCGGGGTGCTGGCCGCCGCGGCGCTCTCGAAGCGCGTCACGGTGCTGGCGGGGTCTTCCGGCCGGGGCGGCGGCAGTCCCAGGTCGGTGGAAAAGAGCAGGGCGACATAGACGGTGTCCCCGTTCACTGCCGCGCCCACCCCGGCATGGTCATAGTTGATGAAGCCCATATTGTCCCGGTGGGGCGGGCTTTTCATCCATTCGTCCAGGAAGCGCTGGGCAAAGTCGTTCACCACCACCCCGCCCAGCTTGGTGTAATGCTGCGCCGCCAAATTCTCGCCCAGAAGACCCTGCCACTTGGCGTCCTGCGCCATCAGCAGCGAGGCGCTGGTGGCGCCATCGGGGGCGGAATGGGCCAGGTAGTTCTTCGCCGCCATGTCGGCGGCGCGGGCGCGCGCGATCTTCGAAAGTTCCGGATCGATCGCCAGCGGCCGGGCCTTGGCGTTCAGCCGGTGGCGTTGCTCCTCCACCAGGATGGCAATGCGGGTTTCCAGCGCGCCCATCTGGGTCTTGGGATCGGGCGGCGGCGGTGGGGCCTTGGGCGCGGTGGCGCACGCCGCCAGGGCCACGAGACACGCTATGGACACAAGCTGCTTGATCATCAGGCGGGCAGGATCTCGAACAGCCCGGCCGCGCCCATGCCGCCGCCGATGCACATGGTGACCACGCCATACTTGGCGCCGCGCCGCCGCCCTTCAATCAGGATATGCCCGGTCAGGCGCGCGCCCGTCATGCCATAGGGATGACCGATGGAGATGGCGCCGCCATTCACATTCGTTTTCTCCGGGTCCAGCCCCAGCTTGTCCATGCAATAGAGCGTCTGGCTGGCAAAGGCCTCGTTCAGCTCCCACAAATCGATGTCGGCGACCGTCAGGCCATGGCGCTGCAACAGGCGCGGCACTGCGATTACGGGGCCGATGCCCATTTCATCGGGCTCGACGCCGGCGACGGCAAAGCCGCGGAAAATGCCCAGCGGCTTGATATTCTGTTTTGCCGCTTGGCTGTCGCTCATCACCACGCAGGCCGAGGCGCCGTCGGAAAACTGCGAGCTGTTGCCGGCAGTAACGTATTTTCCCTGCGCCACCTGCTGGCCGCCGGCATGCACCGGCTTCAATGCCGCAAGGCCTTCCAGCGTGGTGTCGGGACGGTTGCATTCGTCATGATCGACGGTGACGTCCACCATGCTCTCGGCGCCGGTGGCCTTGTCGATCTTCTTCATCTTCGTCGCCAGCGCGACAATCTCGTCCCTGTACTTGCCGGCCGCCTGCGCCGCGGCGGTGCGCTGCTGGCTTTGCAGGGCATAGGCATCCTGGCGCTCGCGGCTGATGCCATAGCGTTCCGCCACGATCTCCGCCGTCTCGATCATGGTCATCCACAGGGCGGGCTTGACCTGGAGCAGATGCTCCTCGGTGAAATTCTTGAGATTGACGCCGCCCATCTGCACCAGCGAGATCGACTCCACGCCCGAACCCACCGCGATGTCGGTGCCGTCGGTCATGATCTGCTGCGCGGCAAAGGCGATCGCGTTGAGCCCCGACGAACAATAGCGATTGACGGTATTCCCGGCGGTGGAGACAGGGCATCCGGCCCAGATGGCGCTTTCGCGCGCGATATTGTTGCCGGTCGCGCCTTCGGGAAAGCCGCAGCCCATATAGACGTCTTCAACGGCGGCCGGATCGATACCGGCACGGGCGATCGCATGCTTCACGGCATGGCCGCCCATCACGGCGCCATGGGTCTGGTTGAAGCCGCCGCGCACCGACTTGGCCAGTCCGGTGCGCGCGGTGGAGACGATGACAGCCTGTTTCATGCCAAAGCGTCCTGTTTCATGGAAAAGCGTCCGGCGAAGCGGGGCAACTTACCCCGCGATCCGCCGCGCCGCCAGCGCCGGATAGCGCAGCGTGAAGGTGATGGCCGCACCCAGCGCCAATACGCTGATGGCGATGCTGCTCCACAAGGGCAGGGCCGGCTCAAAGGTTACAGCGCCGTCAGCCAAGGTCATGGCGGCGAAGGCGGCAACCCATGCGGCCGACACCCGGTAGTTGACGCGCAGGAACTGGTGCACCGGCCAGTTCGCCTCGCGCGGATCCAGCCGCGCATAGTCCACGGAAAAAGGCCGCTTCAACACCAGCGGGATGGCCAGCAGCAGGAACAGGGCCGCTTCCGCGATGAAGCGCACCGAGGGCAGCGACATGCTGGGATCGAGGAAGCCGCGCACCAGCGCCAGCAGCCCGAACAGCACCAGGCTGCCAACGTCCAGCATCCGCAGGGACGGGCTTTCCACGAAATCGCGAATGGTGACGACAAAGGCCGCGGCGAAGGCGACCCACAAGGCGAGGTCCGCCGACAGGCGCGACAGGAGCGCGAACAGAATGAAGGGCGCAAAGCCCACAACCAGGTTCATCGCCGGAAGCTTACAACAAAAAGAAAAGGCCGGGGCGCAACACATGCGCGCCCCGGCCTCTTGTTGGGAAAGACCTACTTTGCGGGAGCCGGTGCGGCAGCAGGCGCCGCGGCGGGAGCCGCCTTGTTCTTGGCATAATAGCCCCACAGGCGCACGACGCGCGCCTTGGCGGGGTTGGTGGCGGTGATGCCGTTGAACACGGCGGCGGCCTCGGCATACTTGCCTTGCGCCGCCAGCGACATGCCGATCACCATGTCGGCTTCATTGGGCTCCTTCGTGGCGCCCTTGGCCTTGGCATCGCGCGCCATCTTCTCGGCCTGCGCATACATGCCATAGCCATACAGCGCCTCGGCGGTCTTGACGTTGTATTCCGCGCCCTGCTTGGCGCCCAGGGCGATCTGGGAGTCGATGGACTTCCTGTCCGCCGCCATGCGCGAATCGGGCGGCGGGCCGCCGGCCTTCGACATCGCCTCGGCATCGCCATACAGCGCCGACTTGTTGGCGGTGGCGCCGATCACCTGCGCGTCATTGGCCGTGAACTTGGCGCCCGAGGCCAGCATCAGGCGGCCGACATAGATGTAATCGGTTTCGCTCATGCCCTTGGTGCCCAGGGTCACGCCCAGGATCTGACCCCAGTCTTCCGGCGTGTTGTAGTACTGGACGAGCTGCTCCAGCGTCATCTCGGCGCCGGCTTCGTCCTTCTGCTTGACCTGCGAGCTCATGATGATGTCGAGGTCGTTGCGCGCGGGCGTGCGGCCGGCAGCCTTGGCGGCGTCCAGGTTCTTCTGCGCCAGGGCGGTGGCGCCGGCATAGTCGCCGCCCAGATACATGGCCTGCGCCATGGTGGCTTCGGTGGCGGCGTCGGGCGGCGGCGTGGTGGCGCCCAGCAGCTTGGCGTACTTGGCGGCCTTGTCATAATGCTTGGCGTTCAGCGCCAGCTGCATCGCGGGCTTGTAGATGGCGGCCTTGTCGGTTTCCGGGATCTCGGCGGCATCGATATCGGCTGCGGCTTCCGCATCCACATCGGCGGCGGTCAGGTCACCCATGCCGATATGCACGGCCATGGCAAAGCGGTTGATCATGACATTGTCGTAAGCGGTGCGGCCGTCGACCTTCTTGGCCTCTTCGATGGCGGTCAGCGCGGTGGGATAGTCCTTCTTGGTGTTCGCGGTCTGGGCGGCGCTCAGCGCCTTGGCGACGCTGGGGGTGATCTTGGGGGCCTTGTCGGCGGCATAGGCGATGCTGGCGCCGCCAAGCAGAAAGGCCGCCGTCAGTGCGGCGCGAACGGTTTTGCTGGTCATTGGAAAGTCGTCCCTTTGATGGAAGCGGCCGGACTGGCTCGCGAAAGAAAAGCCCCTGTGGAGTGTCCTATTGTGAGCGGGTTTGCAACTTTACTGTGGCCGCGCGCTGTTTCCAATAAGGCGGAATACCGCGCTTTTCATGCTGCAACGCAGCAAGTTCCACGTCATGAATGCCTGCATCGTAAACAGTTATTTACCAAGCGCTGGCAGTTTGCGCATTGGCCTGGAGCACCCGCGACATGGGGGACAATCTTTTCCGTCTGGACGGCAAAACTGCCTTTGTTTCAGGCAGTCGCGGCCATCTGGGCCAGGCCATGGTCCGCGCGCTGGCATCAGCGGGGGCGCATGTCATTCTCAATGGCCGCGACGATGCAGCGCTGGCCGATTTCGAAGCCGGACTGAAGCGTGACGGATTGTCGGTCGAACGCGCCGCCTTCGATGTCACCGACATCGCGGCCGTTCGCAAATTCTTCGCACGGCTGGGGCGCCTCGACATCCTGGTGAACAACGCCGTCTCCATGCAGGTCCGCTCCTTTGCGGCGCTGGAGCCGCAGGATTTCGCCGCCACCTATGCCAGCGCCGTTACCACCGCCTTTGAATCCGCGCGCGCCGCGCTGCCGGCGCTGAAAGCGGCCATTGCGGCATCCGGCGATGCAAGCGTCATCAACATCGCTTCCATGTATGGCCAGGTCTCGCCCGATGCGCGCCTGTATGACGATCCTGCCGGACAGAGTCCCTTCCACTACGGTCCCGCCAAGGCCGGGCTGCTGCAACTGACCCGCCATCTCGCCGCCGAACTGGGCCGCGAAAAAATCCGCGTCAACGCGTTGGTGCCGGGCCCGTTTCCGGCGAACGCCGAACCCGCCTTCGCCGCGCGGCTCGCGGGCAGGACCATGCTGGGCCGTCTGGGCCACGCAGGCGAGATCGCCGGCCCGCTGCTGTTCCTGGCCTCACCCGCCTCGACATTTGTGACAGGCGCCAGCCTCAATGTGGATGGCGGCTGGACCGCCTGGTAGCGTAGAAGGTCGCGATGGCATTCCTCTCTTCCTTCCGCATCGGCCAGCAGACCGTCTATCCCGAGGAATTGCTGGAACGGCTGAAAAGCTTTCCGCTTCTGGACAATGTCGGCGACGCGGCCCTGCGCAACCTGCTCAGCGAAGCCAACTGGTTTGCGCTGCCCGGCGGCTCGCTGCTGGAGCGCGAGGGTGAGAATTCCGCCGCCCTGTTTCTGGTCGTGACCGGCAGTCTGGGTGTCTTCGTGGCCGACGCCGCCGGCCAGCGCCAATTGATCGCCCATGTCCCCGCCGGCGAGACGGTGGGCGAGATGAGCCTCATCGCCCCCAGCCAGAACCACAGCGCCCAGCTGGTGGCGCTGCGCGATACCGAGCTGCTGCGCATCAGCCCCGACGGCTTCGAGGCCCTGATCGCGCGCCATCCACGCGTGATGATGAACCTGATGCAGATGCTGGTGAAGCGGCTGAAGGATGCCAATCGCGGCCTCACCGACAAGGCGCGGCCCAAGACCTTTGCCATCGTGCCGCTGCAGGACGGCCTGAACGAAGCCCCCATCGCCCACCGCCTGGCCGACAGCCTCAAGGCGCTGGGCTACCGCGCCCATGTTCTGGATGTCGGCGCCGCCGACCAGACGGCGGAATGGTTCAACAGTTTCGAGGCCGCGCAGGACATCGTGTTCTATCGCGGCGACTCGCCCGACAGTCCCTGGACCAACCAGTGCCTGCGCCAGGCCGATCGCATCTTCCTCCTGGCGCGCGCCGACCAGCCGCTGCCCTTGTCCGCGCCCAGCTTGCCGGCGTTCAAGGAACGCGCGTCCGGCTTGCCCGAACTTCTGCTGCTGCATCCCGACGGCGCCTCGGCGGTATTGCCCGAGCATTTCGCCACCCGCAGCGGACTCTTTCAGGGCCATCACCATCTGCGTGCCGGACATGCGCGTGACGTCGAACGCGTGGCACGCTTCATCTGCGGCCGCGCTGTCGGCCTGGTCCTAGCCGGTGGCGGGGCGCGCGGCTTCGCCCATATCGGCATCATCCAGGCGCTCAAGGAAGCGGGCGTGCCGTTCGACCAGCTCGGCGGCACCTCGATGGGCGCCATCATCGCCGCCGGCCTCGCCCAGGAATGGGACCTGCAGGAAATGCGCATGCGCATGCGCGCCGTGTTCGTGGATGACAATCCGCTGTCCGACTTCACCTATCCCATGGTGGCGCTGGTGCGCGGCAAGAAGGTCAGCGCCCGCCTGCGCGAGCATTTCGGCGATGTCTGCATCGAGGAATTGCCGCTGCCTTTCTTCGCGGTGTCCTCCGACCTCACCACCGGGCGCATCCATGTCCATCACGATGGCGCCCTGTGGCGGGCGCTGCGTGCCTCGGTGGCGCTGCCCGGCATCCTGCCGCCCGTCACCCATCACGGTCACCTGCTGGTGGATGGCGGGGTGATGAACAATCTGCCGGTGGACGTGATGCGCGAACATGCGCTGGGCGCCGGCCCCATCATCGCCTGCGATGTCACCGGCGAAGTCGATCTGCGCGCCACCAGCGAGCATTATGGCGAGCAGCCCTGGTGGCTGGCCTGGCGCAAGGTCGCCGGCAGTCCCAGCATCATCTCCATCCTGATGCGCTCCGGCACGGTGGGCTCGGAAGCCCAGCGCCGCATCGTGCGCGAACAATGCGATTTCCTGATCGAACCGCCCATGCCCACCATCGGCCTGCGCGACTGGAAGAAATTCGACCAGGCGATCCAGGAAGGCTATGACACCGCGCGCGCCTGCATCGAAAAGAACGGCGTGCCCCTGACCCATGTCGCGGGCGAGGGCGCGCAGAACATCACGGTCGCGACCTGAACGTCAGGCGCCCCGGCGTCACGTCAGGCGTCAGGCTTCAGGCTTCAGGCGCCGCATAGGCCGGCGCCAGGATGTTGCCGGCGAACTTGCGCGCCAGCAGCAGCACCACCGCCGATGCCGCCATCAGCCCGACATGCAGCAGCCAGAATTGCGGCCCCGGCATGACGGACAGCAGCCCGGCCAGATAGCCCGTGATGTAGTTGGCCAGCGCGAACTGCAGGTAATAGACCGCGATCAGCACCGCTTCCCAGCCCTTGGGCGCGGCGCGCGAATACAGCGCCAGTCCCACCGGCAACAGGTTGGCAAAGCCCAGGTCGTTGAGGATGTGAAAGGCAAAAGCCCAGACCAGCGACACTGGCTTGCCCGTCTGCGCCACCACCACCGACGCCAGCGCCAGCGTCAGCGGCGCAAGCGCGGCGATGGCGATGCCGATGGTCATCTTGCCGATCTCATCCGGCTCCCGGTGATGCTTGGCATACCAGCGCCAGAACAGCACCGACAGTATCATCAGCACCGTGGAAATGATGGCGTCCAGCGACAGCATCCAGGTGATGGGCATGGTCTTGCCGAAGAACACGATCTGGAAATTCTTCTCCGCCCATACCAGGTAGCCGTTGAAGATTTCCTGGTTGCCGACCATCGAAAGGCCCAGCACCGGGATCAGCGCGATCAGCATGGCGACCGCCTTCCTGTCGCGCGCGGTCATGGGGGGGCGCACCACGTGCCCGCCCTTCGTCTTTTCCTTGGGCAGGGCGCCGCGCACCAGCCCGGTGAGATAGATCAGCAGCCCCAGTAGCATGCCGACGCCGGCGGCGCCGAAGCCCCAGTGCCAGCCCACCGTCTCGCCCAGGGTGCCGCAGATGAAGGGCGAGATGATCACCGCCAGCTGGATGCCGATGTAATAGATCTGGAAGCCATCGGCGCGGCGCGGATCGCTTTCGCTGTAAAGGTCGCCCACCTGGGCGGCGATGTTGCCCTTGAACAGGCCGACCCCGACCAGCAGGCACAGCAGTGCCAGCACGAAGCTGGCATCGAACGCCATCAGGAAATGCCCCAGCGCCATCATCAGCGCGCCGGTCGTCACGGCCGCGGTCTTGCCCAGATAGCGGTCGGCCAGGTAGCCGCCGGCCAGCGGCGTGACATAGACGCTCATCTGGTAGAAGCCGGTGATGTGCGAGGCCAGCGTCTGGCCGGTGCCCGGACCATACAGCGACGCCATGAATCGCTCGAACAGGGGGAAGCCCCAGATATTGGCGATATGTTCCGGGTTCAGAAGCTGGTGCGTCATGTAGAGCACCAAAAGACCCGCCATGCCGTAATAGGAGAACCGCTCCCAGAACTCCGATGCGCTCAGCCAGCCCAGGCCCGATGGATGGCCCAGGAATACGGTGTCGCTTTTGGGTTTGGTCATGGATCCCCGTTATTTTTTTGTCAGATGCCGGTATCAGATGCTGGTATCGGGCGCGGCCGTGCCGTCCGGTGGCAACGCCATGTGTTTGAGCAGGTCATAGCGCCGCCCATCGGGCCCGGTAAGGATGGCGGTGTCGAGCTGCGGGCCGTTGTTGCTGGCATGCGCCGTCACCGAAAGGCGGCCGTCGCCCTTGGGCCCTTCCAAGGTCACGTCATAGGCATTGTTGGTCCGGCCCGGCATCCAGGAAAAGCTGTTGGCCTCCACGCCGGTGATGACGGCGCCATGGCCCAGCACCATCTGCGCCATGCCGTCCTCGCGCACCAGTTCGCCCACCACCCGCAGCACCGGATCGCGCTTGTAGCCGTCCATCAGGAACCAGGCCCCGAAGCCGCCCGCAAACAGGAAAGGCAGGGAGAAGATCACCACCACGATCAGGCAGCCCCACAGACAGCCATTGCTTCGGCGCGGGGGATAATAGGGCGGGGGTGCGGATGACGGGGCGGGCATGGCCATGGCGGCATCACAGCACAGGCTTTGGATGGATGCTACCGGCGCGGCGCCGGGTTATACTGCGCCCATGGAAACGCCGATCGTCACCGCCGCCTTGTCT
>CBIHOI010000075.1:0-9981 GCA_966211925.1 uncultured Hyphomicrobiales bacterium
GTGGATATCCTGGTCAACAATGCCGGCATCCAGTTCGTCTCGCCGGTGGAGGATTTCCCGCCCGAGAAGTGGGACCAGATCATCGCCATCAACCTGTCGAGCGCCTTTCATGCCACCCGCGCCGCCATTCCCGGCATGAAGGCGAAGAAGTGGGGGCGCGTCATCAACACTGCCAGCGCGCATGCGCTGGTCGCCTCGCCCTTCAAGTCGGCCTATGTCGCCGCCAAGCACGGCATTGCCGGCTTCACCAAGACCGTGGCGCTGGAAACCGCCACCTTCGGGATCACCGCCAACGCCATTTGCCCCGGTTATGTGTGGACGCCGCTGGTGGAAAAGCAGATTCCCGACACCATGGCGGCGCGCGGCATGACGCGCGAGCAGGTGATCAACGACGTGATGCTGACCGCCCAGCCCACCAAGCAGTTCGTCACGGTGGACGAGATCGCGGCGCTGGCGCTTTACCTCGCGGGCGACATGGCGCGGTCCATCACGGGCGCGATCATCTCAATCGACGGTGGATGGACGGCGGCCTAGCAGCCGCGCGATCCGCCCATCAATCGCCGCCAGCCCCAGCGCGATGATCGCCATGCCGGCGATGGCCTGCGTGGTTACCTGTTCGTGCAGGAAGACCGCGCCCAGCAGCAGCGCGATGATAGGGATCAGGAAGGTGCACAGCGAAATATAGGTCACGCCCGCGCTGGCCAGCATCTTGAAATAGACGAAATAGGCCAGCGCCGTATTGACCAGTGCGATAACCAGCAGCGATGCCCACACCTGCCAGCCCGGCATGGGCAGGGTCCAGGGGTGATCGGCCACCAGTGACATCGGCACCAGCAGGATGGCCGCGCCGGTGATCTGGGCGGTGGCGGCGGTCAGCGGCGGCAGGTCCTTGAAGCGGCGGCTATAGACGCCGCCAAAGCCATAGGATGCAGACGCCACGATCACCGCGATCTCGCCCCACACGGCACTGACACCGGAAAAGGCGGCCGGCCCCACCAGCACCACGGTACCGGCAATGCCGCAGCCGATTCCGATGATCTTGCCCCAGGTCAGCCTTTCGTCATGGGTGCCGAAATGCGCCACCAGCACCATGAAGATGGGCGTGGTGGCATTGAGGATGGACGCCATGCCGGAATTGATGCGGGTTTCGCCCCAGGCAATCAGCACGAAGGGCAGCACATTGTTGAGAAAGCCCAGCAGCAGGAAGCGGCCCCAGCGGCCGGGCGGCAGGCGCGCCCCGCCCATCAGCAGCCACAGGTTCAGCGCGATGGCGGCAATGCCGACGCGGCCCAGCACCACCGTGACCGGCGGCAAGGTCGCGACCAAGATCTTGTAAAAGAAGAAGGAACTGCCCCACAGCAGGGACAGAAGCAGCAGCAGCCCCCAGTTTTTCGCGCTCATTGCCTTGTTTAACCAGAGTCGGGTTTACAGCGCCTGCTGATTCCGGTTTTTCAATCGCATGGCAGCCCTGCGCAGACCACGACAAGTTGCGACACCTGTTTTATTTCCGCCGCATTGCATTCAGTTGAGGTTCATGGGGAACGGCCCATTGTACTGTGCGTAATAGCACCAACGAAAAGGATATTCCGATGAAACGCTTCTTGATTGCCGCCACTGCCCTGACGCTGCTTGCTGCCCCGATGGGCGGCGCTTTCGCCCAGGGTTGGGACAAGGGCCACGACGACCATCGCGGTGGGCCGGCGATGATGCAGCGCCATGATGATCATCGCGGTCCTGGGATGATGCGCCATGACAACGGCCAGCATCGCGGCTGGTACAAGGGCGGCCGCATCGAGCGCAATGACTGGAATCGCGGTCAGCGCATCAGCGACTATCGCCGCTATCACCTGTCGCGCCCGCCGCGCGGCTATGAATGGCGCCGCGTTGACAACAATTATGTCCTCGCCGCCGCGGCGACCGGCATCATCGCCTCGATCCTGCTGGCCAACCAGTAGGCTTGCCTGACTTTCTGAAAAGCGGCGCTCCTCACCGGGCGCCGCTTTTCTTTTGTACCAGTCATGGCATCATGCCCCCATATTCGCCTGTGGGGGCAAAAATGGAAATTCACAAGCCCAAGCCGATTCACGGCTGGCGCGACTTCATCAAGGAAATCGGCAGCATCGTGCTGGGCGTGTCCATTGCACTCGCCGCCGAACAGGGCGTCGAGTGGTGGCACTGGGAGCACGAACTGCGCGAGACACGGCAGGCCCTGCGGGCGGAGCTGGCGCGGGCGGTCGGATCGTATCAATACGATATCGGGATTCAGGATTGCTCGGACCGGCGCCTGAAAGAATTTGCGCACTGGCTCGACAATTCAAAGCCGGGTGACCGGCTGCCTGCGATGCAGCCGACCAGCGGGCCGCCCGACTATACGCTCCTGTTCGGCGCCTGGGAGGTGGCCAAAAGCGGCCAGGCCGCCTGGCGCATGCCGCTGGCGGAACGGTTGCGCTATGCCCATCTCTATGGCTCGCTCTCGCGGTTCCTGGAAAGAAACAGCGGCAACGACACCATCTGGTCGCAAATAGCCCAGTTCACCGGGTCGGAACCGCTGGACCATGCCGATCGCATGCGGCTGCGCGGTCTCATCAGCAACGCCCAAACCATGGGAATGGTTTTGCGCAGTTTTGGGCCTTACATCATGCCCGATGTCAGGGCGCTTTCGATCACACCCGAAAAACGGCCGATGATGGAGCCTGCGCAGACACGCTCGTTCTGCCAGCCCTTGTTTGTCCGCTGAAGCCGATCACGCCGACTGCCAGCGCGCCTTGCCCAGCCAGTAGAGCGGCACGGCGCAGGCCAGCAGCAGTGCCGACCAGATCCCGGTCTTCCAGTCCGAGGTCAGGAACAGCAGCAGCAGCGTGATGTTCAACACCAGGCTGAGAACGGCCGGAAAGGGATAGAGCGGCATCTTCCAGGGGCGCGGCAGGTTCGGCTCGCGGCGGCGCAGCCAGATCACCGCGAAGCTGAAATACATCAGGATGATCATCACGAAGGGCGCATAGAGATCGAGCAGGATCTCGTAGAGCTGGCCCTTGACGCTGTCGGCGGCCAGAATGATGACGGCTATGGCAATGCAGCCGGTCAGCAAGGCCAGACGCGGCGTACCGCTTTTCGAGACGGTAGCCAGCGGCGGCGGCAATCGCCCTGCCCGCGCCATGGCGTAGTTGGTGCGGGTCAGCTCCATGATCTGGATATTGGCCAGCGTCGCGACGCACAGGATTGCCAGCGCCGTCACAATGACGCCGCTGGTTTCGCCCAGTACCAGCCGGGCCGCGTCGGCGGCCGCCAGCTTGGACTGCACCAGGAGCCCGATGGGCAGCACGTGCAGCACCGCCGCATTGACCAGCAGGTAAAGCGACGTGATCACCGCGATGCCGATGAAGGTGGCGCGTCCGACATTGCGGTCCGGCGCATCCACTTCTTCCGAGAAATAGATCGCCGCCTGCCAGCCGCCATAGGCGCCGTAGATGGCGCGCAGGGCCAGCATCGCCGCGCCCCAGGTGAAGGCGGGCGGCGGCGGCGCGGCGACGACCTCGCTGCCACGGCCGCCAAACAAGGCGGCGACCAGCACGATCAGACCCAACGCCTTCAGGGCGCTGCCGATATTGCCGGCGGCACCGCCGGTGCGGGCCCCGATCCAGTTGACCGCAAGACATCCGGCCACCAGCGCGATGGCGACCTGCCCCGCCGTCAGCATGGTAAGGAAGCCGAGGCGATGGACATATTCGCCGAAGGCAACCGTGATGAAGCCGGTGGAGACGGTGAGCTGGCACCAGTCGGCCCAGCCCACCAGGAAGCCTGTGCGCGGACCTATGGCACGGCTGATGATGGAGTAAGGCCCGCCCGCCAGGGGAATGGCGGCGCCCAGCTCGACCGTGGGCATGGCGTCGATGGCGATGAAGATGCCGCCGCCCAGCCAGGCCAGCAGCACCCAGGCGGGATCGGGA
This sequence comes from uncultured Hyphomicrobiales bacterium, assembly GCA_966211925.1. GTDB lineage: Bacteria > Pseudomonadota > Alphaproteobacteria > Micropepsales > Micropepsaceae > Rhizomicrobium. The sequence continues at coordinate 3,948 of CBIHOI010000075.1, forward strand.
AAGCCCGCTGCCACCACCGACGGGTTGCGCATGATGCCCGATCCGACCACGCCGCCGATTACCACCGCCAGGCCGAAGCCAAGCCCGAAGATACGCAGCAGGTGGCCCCGCACGGCGGAAACAGGCGCACTGTCGATGCTGGTCACGGTGAAGCCCCCAAAGCCCGGCTCCATTTGGCGGGCAATCGGCGCCGGTTGCAACTAGTCCAGCGTTTTTCCGAAGCACACCAGACCCGGATAGGCGTGGCTGCCATACGGCGCAATCGGCCCGAACCCGGCCGCCTGGTAGAGCGCGATGGCGCTTTGCATCTGCGGCAGGGTATCGAGCTTGATCTCGGCATAGCCCCGTTCGCGCGCCGTCTGCGTGATTGCCGCGATCAGCGCCTTGCCCACCCCCAGTCCCCGCGCCTGCTCGCGCACGAACAGGCGTTTGATCTCGGCCGTGCCGGGCGCCAACGGTTTCAGCCCAATACAGCCCAGCACATGATCGCCGCGCTTGGCCAGCAGCAGTTCGCCGCCCGGCGGCGCATAGGGTCCGGGCAGCGCCGCCAGCTCCTGCTCGAAGCCTTGCGGTCCAAGGTCGATGTTCAGCGCGCCGGCATAGGCACGCAGCAGGGCCGCCAGGGAAATCAGTTCGGTTTTCGTCCGCGCCGGCGAGATCGTGAAATCGCTGTTATCGAAACCGCCGGGCATGGTGCTATTTCAGTTCGCGCGCCGCCGCGTCGATCCCGGCCTGCGAACACAGCTCGTCCTTGTCGCCGCCCACCGCGCCGGACGAACCGATGCCACCGATCACCTCGCCGTGAAACTTGATGGGCACACCGCCGGCGACGCCCACCACGCCCTGGATGTTGGTCATGGGCGAGCCCAAGGTGGAATTGCGCGCGGTGGCGAAGGTGCCGCTGGTGGCGAAGCGGTTGGCCAGGGTGATGGCGGTATAGGCCTTGTCCTTCGAAAGGCTGATGGTGTGTGGACCTGTCATGTCGTCGCGCAGGAAGGCCTTCAGCGCGCCGGAGGCATCCAGCACCGTGATGGTGGTGTGGTAGCCCATCTTGCGGCAGGCATCGACGGCGCCGCGGGCAATTTTCTCGGCCAGGTCCAGCGACAGCGCGTGTGTGGTGACGACACCCTTTTCGCCGGTTACCGGCGGATAGCTGGCGGGCGCGGGCAAGGGCTGGGCAAAGGCCGGCGCGGCCAGCGCCAGGGCGATGATGGATGTTGCGATGCGCATGTATGGCTCCCTGATTTTGACGGAAGGCTATGGTTTCACAGGCGCAAGTCAACCATCCGGCGATTGACCGTGCCCGGCGCGCACACTAGTCACAATCCATGACCACCGCCTTCATCCCCGGCTTCCTGCTTGGCCTCAGCCTGATCCTGGCGATCGGGGCGCAGAATGCCTTTGTGCTGCGCCAGGGTCTGAGGCGCGAGCATGTGTTCGCCATCTGCCTGGTCTGTGCCGGGTCGGACGCGGTGCTGATCGCGGGCGGCGTGGCCGGGTTCGGCGCGCTGGTGACGGCGGTGCCGTGGCTGGCGCCGGTGATGCGGTTCGGCGGCGCGGCGTTTCTGTTTTTCTATGCCATCCGCAGTTTGATTTCGGCGTGGCGGCATACCGGCGCGCTTAACCCGGCGGACGATGTGATGAAAAGCCTTGGCGCGACCTTGCTGACCTGCCTCGCTTTCACCTGGCTGAACCCGCATGTCTATCTCGACACCGTGGTGCTGCTGGGTTCGGTCTCGACGCGCTATGCCGGGCAGCGCGCGGCTTTTGCGCTGGGCGCCATGTCGGCCTCGTTCCTGTTCTTCTTTGCGCTGGGCTATGGCGCGCGATTGCTGCGGCCCCTGTTCGCCAATCCGCGCGCCTGGCAGGTACTGGACGTCATCATCGGCGTCACCATGCTGGCGCTGGCGGCGAAACTGGCGCTGGGCGGCTAGATCCGGATCAGCGCGAAAGCGGCAACCGACGCCGCCGTGCAGGCGATGGCGCTGGCGATGGCTGCCGTGTGAAAGCCGCCAATCAGCATCGTGCCTTCCGCCCCCAGAACACTGCCGAGCAGCGCGGTCGCCACCAGGCCGCCGGTGCGCGCCACGGCGCTGTTGAAGCCCGACGCCGAGCCGGTATGGCGATCATCCACCGAACCCAGAACAGCGGTGGTCAACGGCGCCACCGCCCCCGACATGCCGATGGAGATCACCAGGATCGCGGGCAGCACGTCGGTCCAGTAATTCGTGTCCGCGCCCATGCGCAGCATCAGCGCGAAACCGGCGGCGACCACCATCGGGCCGATGGTGAGCGGCCAGCGCGCACCAATGCGGCCGGCAAGCTGGCCCATCAAGGGCGAGGCCAGGGTGAGGATGATCGCCACGGGCAACAGCGCACTGCCGGCCTGGGTGCCGGTGAAGCCGGCGACCTTGATTAGGAAATAGGGCAGCAGCACCATCAACGCGCCCAGCGCGCCATACAGCAGCAAGGTCAGCACGGTGAGGCCGATGAAGCTGGCAGAGCCGAACATCGCCAGCGGCATCATGGCATGCTCGCGCTTGACCTTCTGGGTCCAGACAAACACCAGCAGGATGGCAACACCCGCAGCGATGGCGGCGATGGCGGGATCGGTCCAGCCCTGCAGGCCCGAGCCGATGGTGAGGCCCCAGGTCAGCGCGCCCAGCGCCGCGGTGGCCAGCACCCCGCCCGTCCAGTCCAGCGCGGCCTTGTCGGTGTTGCGACTGTCTTTCACATACAGCAGCGCCAGCACAATAGCGCCCGCCGCCAGTGGCAGGTTGATGAGGAAGATCGCGCGCCAGCCCACGGTGTCGATCAGCCAACCACCCAGTACCGGACCAATGGCCGCCATCACCGCGCCCATCGAGGCCCAGATTCCCGTGGCGCGGCCCCGCGCGCCGCCGGTGAAGGTGGCGCCCAGGATGGCCAGGCTGTTGGGCATCAGGATGGCGGCGCCGATGCCCTGCATCCCGCGTGCAACCAGCAGCACCGTCAGGTTCGGCGCGAGCGCACAGGCGGCCGACGCGATGGCGAACAGCACCGTGCCACCCACCAGCAGCCGCGCCCGGCCGTAGCGATCACCCGCCGCGCCGCCCAGCAGCAGCAGGGCGCTGAGCGGCAGGAGATAGGCGTTGATCACCCATTGCAGCTCGGCGCTCGAGGCCGACAGCGATTTTCCGATCGCCGGCAGCGCCACATTGGTGACCGAGCCGTCCACGAAGGCCAGGCTGGATGCCAGGATGCAGGTGGCGAGGATCAGGTTGGGATGCCTGGAGCGGGACATGTTCAACGCTCCTTTTAAATGGTGCCCCAGGCCGGACTTGAACCAGCACGCCTTGCGGCAACAGATTTTGAGTCTGCCGCGTCTACCATTCCACCACTGGGGCACATCTCTGCGAGATATGGGGCGGTTTGTTAGCGGTTTGGGCTGGTTTCGTCCACCTTTTTACGGGCGGCGGAACCGGCTAGACTGGGGTCATGAACGCACCCATCCGTGACTTGCACAGTGCCCCTCGCTCCGACTGGACGCGGGAGGAAATTTCCGCCCTCTTTGCCCTGCCCTTCCCGGAGCTGATGTTCCGGGCGCAAAGCATCCACCGGGCGCATTTCGACCCGACCCAGGTTCAGATTTCCACGTTGCTGTCGATCAAGACCGGCGGCTGCCCGGAGGATTGCGGCTATTGCAGCCAGTCGTCGAAATACGACACCGGCGTCAAGGCGACCAAGCTGATGGACATCGGTGCTGTGCTGGCCGATGCCCGCGCCGCGCGCGATGCCGGGGCCTCACGCTTCTGCATGGGCGCCGGCTGGCGCAATCCCAAGGACAAGGATCTCGACGCGGTGTGCGAAATGATTGAGGGCGTGCGCGCCCTTGGCATGGAAACCTGCGTCACGCTGGGCATGCTGACGGCGCCGCAGGCGGTGCGCCTGAAGCAGGCCGGGCTGGATTACTACAACCACAATCTGGATACCTCGCCGGAATATTACCGCCACATCATCAGCACCCGCACTTATCAGGACCGGCTGGACACGCTGGAGCATGTGCGCGGCGCGGGCATTAATGTGTGCTGCGGCGGCATTGTCGGCATGGGCGAAAGTGCGGAAGACCGGACCGGTCTCATCCATGCGCTGGCCAGCCTGCCGGTGCATCCCGAAAGCGTGCCGATCAATGCCCTGGTGCAGATCGAAGGCACGCCGCAGGGTCTGGCGACGCCGCTCGATCCGCTGGATTTCGTGCGCACCATCGCGGTGGCGCGCATCACTATGCCCAGATCCATGGTGCGGCTGTCGGCGGGGCGCGAAACCATGAGCGACGAGACCCAGGCTTTGTGTTTCCTGGCCGGCGCCAACTCCATCTTCTATGGCCCGCGCCTTTTGACCACGCCCAATCCGGTGGCCGATTCCGACCGTGCCTTGTTCGGCAAGCTGGGCCTCAACCCCATGCCGCTGACCCGGGAAACCTGATGGGCAGGCTGGCCATCATGCTGGTCATCCTGGTGCTGGGGGCGGCGATCCTGAGCCCGGTGATCATGGCTTTCGAGCCCGAACCGATGCCCGGCGATTTCAGCTTTATGTATGGCCACACCCATATCGCGGTTCCCGTGTTGTGGTCCTTGTGCGCAAGTGGGGTGCTGGCCCTTTTCTACGCCTTCATGAAGCGATAAGAGCGGCTGGTCCTTCCCCAGCCGAAAGCCGCCATCATGACCGTTCGCAAGATCACCCGCGCCCTGCTGTCGGTGTCCGACAAGACCGGGTTGCTCGACTTCGCCAAGGGGCTGAGCGAACAAGGCGTGATGCTGATCTCCACCGGCGGCACCGCCAAGGCGTTGCGCGATGCGGGGCTGGCAGTCAGCGACGTGTCAGAGATCACCAACTTTCCGGAAATGATGGACGGCCGGGTGAAGACCCTGCACCCCAATGTCCATGGCGGGCTCCTGGCGCTGCGCGACAAGGACGATCATGTCGCATCCATGAAAGAGCATGGCATCGACGGCATCGACCTGCTGGTCTGCAATCTCTATCCGTTCGAGGCCACCGTGGCGCGCGGGGCGGATTTCGAAACCACCATCGAGAATATCGATATCGGCGGCCCGGCCATGACGCGCTCGGCGGCGAAGAACCACCCCTTCGTGACGGTCGTGGTGGACGTGGAAGATTACGGCGTGGTGCTGGACGAGATGAAGGCCCATGGCGGCACCACCCTGGCCCTGCGCCGCAAGCTGGCGCAGCGGGCATTTGCGCGCACCGCGGCTTATGACGCCGCGGTGTCGAGCTGGTTTGCCGGCGAGCTGGCCAAGGACGGCGACAAGGAACCGCCGCGCCGCCGCGCGCTGGGCGGAACCCTGCGCCAGAGCCTGCGCTATGGCGAGAACCCGCACCAGGAAGCCGCCTTCTATGTCGATGGTTCGTCGCGGCCGGGCGTTGCTTCGGCCAGGCAGTTGCAGGGCAAGGAACTCAGCTACAACAACATCAACGACACCGATGCCGCCTATGAGCTGGTGGCGGAGTTCGATCCGGCGAATGGCCCGGCCTGCGCCATCATCAAGCACGCCAATCCTTGCGGCGTCGCGCTGGGCAAGACCTTGAAGGACGCCTATCTGGCGGCGCTGGCCTGCGATACGCAGAGCGCGTTCGGCGGCGTGCTGGCGTTCAACACGACGCTGGACGGCGCAACGGCGGAAGAAATCTCCAAGATTTTCACCGAAGTGATCATCGCGCCGGATGCCGACGAAGATGCACGCCGCATCCTGGCGTCGAAGAAGAACCTGCGTCTGCTGACGGCGGGCGGCTTGCCCGATCCGCTGGCGCCCACCCTGACCTATCGCAGCGTGGCGGGCGGCTTCCTGGTGCAGACCCGCGACAATGGCCGCATCACGCGGAAGGAATTGAAGGTCGTCACCAAGCGCCAGCCGACCGAGCAGGAAATCACCGACATGCTGCTGGCCTTCACCATCGGCAAGCACGTGAAGTCCAACGCCATCATCTATGTGAAGGACGGCAGCACCGCCGGCATCGGCGCCGGCCAGATGAGCCG
>CBIHOI010000076.1:0-9954 GCA_966211925.1 uncultured Hyphomicrobiales bacterium
TCGCCTTCCTGCAGGGCGCGCAGCAGCTTGACCTGCATGTCCAGGCGCAGCTCGCCGATTTCGTCCAGGAACAGCGTGCCGCCATCGGCTTCCTGGAACTTGCCCAGATGCTTGTCGCTGGCGCCGGTGAACGAGCCCTTCTCATGGCCGAACAGGATGGATTCAATCAGGTTCTCGGGGATCGCACCGCAATTGACGGTGACAAACGGACGGCCGGCGCGGCCGCTGGTGCCTTGAATGGCGCGGGCAATCAGTTCCTTGCCGGCGCCGCTTTCGCCTTCGATCAGCACGGGAATGTCACTTTGCGCGGCGCGTGCGCCCAGGCGGAACACCTGCTTCATTTCCGGCGAGGTCGCGACCAGGTCGTCGAAGGTAAGCCTGTTGTCGGCCTTCTTCTTTAGCTGCTTCACTTCACCCGACAGGGTGCCGATCTTGAGCTGGTTGCGGATCGAGACCGCGATGCGTTCGGGGCTGGCCGGCTTGACCAGGAAATCATTGGCGCCCGCGCGCATGGCTTCCACGGCGCTGTCGATGCCGCCCTTGGCGGTGAGCACGATGACCGGCAGGTCGGGATTGGTGGGACGCAGCTTGGACAGAACGTCCAGGCCGCCCATGTCGGGCATCACCAGGTCCAGCATCATCAGCGTGATCTGCTCGCCGCGCGGACCATTGATCAGGTCCAGCGCCGGCTGGCCGCCGGGGGCCGTGACGACCTGCATGCCGCTGCGCGATATCGCTGTTTCCAGCAGACGCCGCTGCACGGGATCGTCGTCAACAACCAGGATGGTCTGCGCCATGATGATACGCCTTTGCGAATTTACGAGGCGCACTATCGGTGGCCACAGGTAAATGTGGCGTTTAAGCCTGTCCTTATCCGGTACAGGCGCAAGTCTTCGATTCGATGCTTAATGAAATCTGAAAGCCGCGGTTGAGGCCGTGAAAGCGCCAAAAAGCCCCCGCGAAACAGGCTTAATAAAGGCGATTGCCCATGCCCCCCCGTTTGCTATATTCCCGCGCACTTACCGATCTAAAGGGGGCCGCAATGGCGCACGAAAACGACTATCAGCCCGGTTCCATGGACATCAGCGCCCACAAGAAGAGCTATCAGGGCTTCCTGACCGGTTCCAAGTGGACCTTCATTTTCGTCATGGGGATCATGGTCTTCCTCGCCATTTTCCGTACCCATTGATCTGAGGCGCCGCCCTGATGCGCCTCGCCGTTCCCAAGGAAACCCGGCCCGGCGAGACACGCGTCGCCGCGACCCCCGAATCCGTCAAGAAGCTGAAAAGCCTCGGCCTGGACGTGGTCGTTCAGGCCGGCGCCGGCGCTGGCGCCCGCTTTGCCGATGCCGATTACGCCGCTGCCGGTGCGACCGTCGCCCCCGATGCCGCCAGCACGCTCAAGGACGCCGACATCGTCCTGAAGGTGCGCGGCGCCGAACCGGGCGAGATTTCCCAACTGAAAAGCGGCGCCGTGCTGGTGGCCCTGCTGTCGCCGCACAGCGAACAGGCCGCGATCACCGCGCTGGCGCAGGCTGGCGTCACTGCCTTTGCCATGGAATTGCTGCCGCGCATCTCCCGCGCCCAGGCGATGGACGTGCTGTCCAGCCAGGCCAACCTCGCCGGCTACAAAGCCGTGATCGACGCCGCCGCCCAGTTCGGCCGCGCCATGCCCATGATGATGACCGCCGCCGGCACCATCGCGCCCGCCCGCGTGCTGGTGATGGGTGTGGGCGTCGCCGGCCTGCAGGCCATCGCCACCGCCAAGCGTCTTGGCGCCATTGTCAGCGCCACCGACGTGCGCCCCGCCACCAAGGAACAGGTGGAAAGCCTGGGCGGCACCTTCGTCGCCGTGATGGACGATGAATTCAAGAACGCCCAGACCGCCGCCGGCTATGCCAAGCCCATGAGCGCCGAATACCAGGCCAAGCAGGCCGCGCTGACCGCCGAGACGATTCGGAAGCAGGACATCGTCATCACCACCGCGCTGATCCCCGGCCGCGCCGCCCCGATCCTGGTGACGGAAGAGATGATCAAGACCATGAAGCCGGGCTCGGTGATCGTGGACCTGGCGGCCGGCGCGGGCGGCAACACGCCGCTGAGCAAGCCCGACGAAGTCGTAGAGGTCCATGGCGTCACCATCATGGGCCACACCAACCTGCCGGGCGCGCTGGCGACCGACGCCTCGTCGCTCTATGCGCGCAACCTGTTCAATTTTGTCAGCCTGATCGTCGACAAGAAGACGGCTGCGCTGGCGATCGACTGGAATGACGAGATCATCAAGGGCGCCGCCGTCGCCGGTGCGCCCGCTGCTGGGGCATAAATCATGGAAATGATCGACCCGTTCGTGTTCCGCCTCTCCGTTTTCGTGCTGGCGATCTTTGTCGGCTATTTCGTGGTCTGGGGCGTGACCCCCGCGCTGCACACCCCGCTGATGGCGGTGACCAACGCCATCTCCTCCGTCATCGTGGTCGGCGCGCTGGTGGCAGTGGCCGTGCCGGTGCTGGACAGCAGCTCCTGGATCTCCAAGGGCCTGGGCTTCTTCGCCCTTATTCTCGCCAGCGTGAACATATTCGGCGGCTTCCTGGTCACCAGCCGCATGCTGGCGATGTACAAGAAAAAGGCCAAGTAGATGAAGGCCGATATCGCTGCCCTTCTCTATCTTCTCTCCGGCGTCCTGTTCATCCTGGCGCTGAAAGGCCTGTCCTCGCCCGCCTCCAGCCGCACCGGCAACCGCAATGGCATGATCGGCATGGCCATCGCCATCGCCACGACTCTGTGGGTGGGCGACGTGACCGATCCGGTGACCTGGGCACTGGTCGTGGGCGGCCTCGCCATCGGCGGCGGCATCGGCGCGGTGATGGCCAAGAAGATCGCCATGACCGACATGCCCCAGCTTGTCGCCGCCTTCCATTCGCTGGTCGGCCTCGCCGCGGTGCTGGTCGCCGGCGCCGCCTTCTATTCGCCGGACGCTTTCGGCATCGGCAGCGAAGGCGTCATCCGCACCCAGTCGCTGATCGAGATGTCGCTGGGTGTCGCCATCGGCGCCATCACCTTTGCAGGTTCGCTGATCGCCTTCGCCAAGCTCAACGGCAATATGAGCGGTGCGCCCATCATCCTGCCGGCGCGCCATGTGCTGAACGCAGCTCTGTTCCTGGTCATCGCCGGGCTCATCGTCTTCTTTGCCATGCACCAGCCCGCCTGGGCCTTCTGGGCCATTGCCGGCCTCAGCTTCATCTTCGGCATCACGCTCATCATCCCCATTGGCGGCGCCGACATGCCGGTGGTGGTGTCGATGCTCAACAGCTATTCCGGCTGGGCAGCGGCCGCCATGGGCTTCACGCTGGAGAATTCCGCCCTGATCATCACCGGCGCGCTGGTGGGATCGTCGGGTGCGATCCTGTCCTACATCATGTGCAAGGGCATGAACCGCAGCTTCATTTCCGTCATCGCCGGCGGCTTCGGCGGCGACACCGGCCCGGCGACCGCGGCGAAGGAAACCCGCCCCGTCAAACAGGGCTCGGCCGACGATGCCGCCTTCATCATGAAGAACGCCTCCAGCGTCATCATCGTGCCGGGCTACGGCATGGCGGTGGCCCAGGCCCAGCACGCGGTGCGTGAAATGGCCGACAAGCTGAAAAAGGAAGGCGTCAAGGTCAGCTACGCCATCCATCCCGTCGCGGGCCGCATGCCCGGCCACATGAATGTGCTGCTGGCCGAAGCCAATGTGCCCTATGACGAAGTGTTTGAGCTGGAAGACATCAACAGCCAGTTCGCCCAGGCGGATGTCGCCTATGTGATCGGCGCCAATGACGTGACCAACCCCAGCGCCAAGACCGATCCCAAGTCCCCCATTTTCGGCATGCCGATCCTGGACGTGGAAAAGGCCAAGACCGTTCTGTTCATCAAGCGCGGCATGGCCGCCGGCTATGCCGGCGTCGACAACGAGCTGTTCTTCCGCGACAACACCATGATGCTGTTCGCCGATGCCAAGAAAATGACGGAAGAAATCGTCAAGGCGCTCGACCATTAGCATGTCCGTACGTGCCCCTGACTTTTCCGAAGGAAAAGGCGCAATCAGAGAATGTCGCCTGCCGCAGGACGAGCCGGCGATCCTGTCCTTCATCGCCGGCCTGCAGGATTACGAAGCCGCTTTCGAACCCAACCGCCGCCGCGACCCCGATTTCGCCGTCGATCACTGGCGCGATGTCCAGGAACGTTGTGCCGAAAAGCACGGCGCCATGTTCATCGCGCAGCAGGACGGCAAGCCGGTGGGCTGGGCTTTCGCCTATGAAGAGCATGGCGAGCTCTTCATCGCCGAACCGGAACGTCGTCACGGCTTCCTGGCAGAGCTGTTCGTCGAACCGGCTGCGCGCGGCAAGGGCCTGGGCAAGGCGCTGATCGAAGCCTGTGAGGGATGGTCACGCGGCCGGGGCCACGCGCTGCTGATGATCGGCGTCCTGGCCCGCAACGCCCGCGCCATCCGCGCCTATGAAGGTTCCGGCTACGCCCCCTATACGGTCATCATGCGCCGCTACCTGTAGGCTTGCAGGCAGCAAGGTTTCTCGCAAAGCTGCAGGCGATGAAAATCCTGCGCGCCGCCCTTCTGTCGCTGCTTGTTTTTACCTCCGCCGGGACTGCGGCACCGTTGGTGATCGGCGGCGCCATCGTCACCCCGCAAGGTGTCAGGCCCTATAGCTGGCTGGTTGTCGAAGACGGGAAAATCACCCAGATCGCGCCCGACAAGCCATCCATTCCCGGCGCGAAAGTCCTGCAGACCGGCGACCTGGTTTTCCCCGGCTTCATTGATCTGCACAATCATCCGCTCTGGGCCGTCTTCCCGCGCTTTTCGCCCAAGGCGCCGCCGGCCGCCGCGCCCTGGCCCAACCGCTATGCCTGGCGCGGCGATGCGCGCTATCTGGCGGCACTGCAGACGCCGTGGTGGAACATGATGACCCACGGCGCCTTCTGCGATCTGGATGAGTATGCCGAGCTGCAGGCGCTGATCGGCGGCACGACCGCCATCCTGGGGCTCGATCTGGTCGATGAAAGCAAGCCCGCGCCTGGCTGCATCCGGGGGCTCGCGCGCAACCTGGATTATGCCTCCGGCTTTCATGGCAGCGGCACCGGCAATGAAGGCATCGCCTGGGTGTTGGGCGTCGCCGGCGACATGAAGCCCGATGCCCTGAAGCGCTTGCGCAAACGGATGGCGCATGGCGATCTGGACGCCATCGTGGTCCATACCGCCGAAGGCCAGCGCAGCGACGCGGAATCCAAAACCGAATTCGTCAAGCTGAAATCGCTGAACCTGCTGGACGCGCGCACTTCGGTCGTGCATGGCGTTGCGCTGACGGCGTCCGACTTCGCGCAAATGGCCAGGGTCGGCGCCGGTCTGGTGTGGTCGCCCCGCAGCAACATGACGCTGTACCACCAGATGCCAGATCTGGCGGCGGCAAGGAAGGCCGGCGTCACCATCGCGCTGGCGCCCGACTGGGCTCCCACCGGCAGCACCAACATGCTGGGCGAAATCGCCTATGCCGATGCGCAGGCCGGGACGGCGGGCTTCAACCAGAAACAGTTGTTCGACATGGCGACCGTCATTCCCGCAAGGCTGGGCCGCATAGACGACAAGGTGGGCAGCCTGGCGCCAGGACTGTATGCCGACCTCTTCCTGCTGAAAGGCGATGTCCGCGATCCCTACAAGGCATTGGCGACGGCCAGGCCGCAGGACGTGACCTTGACGTTGGTGAACGGCCAACCTGTCTATGGTGCGCCGGAACACCTGCGGGCGCTGGGCGCCCCGAACGTGGAAACCCTGTCTGTCTGCGGTCAAACCCGCGGCTTCAACAGCCGGGCGCTGCCGAAATCCTATGCGGCGCTCAGCGCCGCGCTGCGCCAGCGGCTCAAGGCGTTCCGGATCGAACTGGCGCCGCTCTTCTACTGCCGCTAGCCCTCACAGCGTGATGGTCTTGCCGTTGCCCAGCAGGGCAACGCCCTCGGGCACGTCGCGCGTATCATCTTCGTCACAGGCGACGACAGTCGAATTCAGCCAGGGGCTGCCGCCCGGGACCATCGCGTCATCGTCCAGCTCGTCCAGGGTGGTGATCGTGGCCATGTGAATCTTCTGGCGGGCTTCGTCCTCATCCTGGGCGCGTACCCATACCGCCATGGCGCCAATGCCGGACATGCGCCAGGCATCATGGTCCGCCAGGGATTCGACAGGTTCAAGCTTGTAAACCGGCATGCGAGCCTCCAGTGCCAAGGGTGGACAGACCATTGGGCGTTGTTCCGGCCGGCACGATACCAGAAGTTCCACCGACCGGCATGGCGTCTTTCCGGCCATCACCCGTTACTTCACCATTTTTTTACCACGCCAGACACGCACCGCATGGCGACGGCCCCGGTCCGCGGCGGCTTAATTTTATAAACATCATTGCACGTCAAGGTTGCCCCGCGGACGAGGGGTGGGCAGTCATTGTGAAACCGGTCAGGTCGATAAGCCTGCTGCTGGCGGCCATCACGGCGATGCTGGTTGTCCTGCTGGTTTCGGTCTTCGCCGTATCGGCCAACACCGCTTACGAGCGTCAGGCAGACGCCAGGACGCTTCTCGCCACCATCAACCTGACCCGGGACATCCTGACGACCAAGGAGAATGTCCGCGAGGAACAGACTCTTGTGCACGCGGCACTGCTGGCGCCCACGCCTGCCGACGCGCCGACCCTGCACCGTATCGCCTCGCTGCATGCCCGATCGAACACGGTGCTGCGCGCGGTGCTGCGGGAATTGCAGGGGCGTGATCATACGCAGAGCCGCAAGGCCACCGCGCTGGCGCAGACCTATTTCGCCCGCTTCGAGGCTGTTTACGCGCAGGTCCGGGAAAATCTCTCCCGCCCCATGACCGGCCGCCGCCCGGCGTTGCTGGCAGAATGGTCCGACGCCCCGGTCTTTCTTCTCGACCAGATCGATGCACAGTCGGACGCCCTGTCCGACAGGACCGTGAGCAGCGATCCGTTCATCCTGCGGATGCTGAAGATCAACGAGTTTGCCTGGAACATGCGCTCCTTCGCCGGCGGTGACCGGCGCCAGGTCGCAAATTTCCTCGCGCGCGGACGCAAGCTCTCGGGCGAAGAGCTTCAGCGCTTGTCCCTCAATGACGGCACGATCTTCGCGTTCTGGTACACCCTGCAGCGCGCCAACGACACCCATGCCCTGCCGCCCGGCATCGCAAAGGCGATCCGTCAGGTATGGCAGGAATATTTCACCACGCTACGCGGCCAGCGGTCGATCGTCATTTCCAGCCTGGCCAATTCCGGCACCCCGGCCATGGACGTGAAGGCGTGGTTGCGGCGGACCGATCCCGGGTTGAACAGCATCACGGCCCTGTCGCGGGTCGCGCTCGAACTTGCCGGATCCCATGCACAGGAACTGGTTCTCGGCGCCAGTCGCGCACTGTGGCTTGCGCTGGCCTTGATGGTGCTCTCCATCGGCCTGGCCTGTTTCATGGCCGCCTATGTCCTGCAGCGCGTGATATGGCCGCTGACGATGCTGGCCCGGTCGATGGCGGCCGTCCGTGCCGGCGGCAATGTGCAGACCTCGTTCCTGGAAAGCCGCAGGGACGAGATCGGGCAATTCGCCCGCACCCTCAAGACCTTCCAGGAAAGTGTCGCCAAGGCCCGCCGCCTGGAAGGCGAGCTCCTGCGCAACCAGGTGGAAAAGGAAGCCGCCGTGGCCTCCAACCGCGCCAAGTCCGAATTCTTCGCCAATATGAGCCACGAGCTGCGCACGCCCCTGAACGCGATCATCGGATTTTCCGACATGATGCAGCAGAAAATTTTCGGTGCGCTGCCCCCGCGCTATGCGGATTATGCGTCCCTCATCAACCAGTCGGGCCATCACCTGCTCAACCTGGTCTCCGACATTCTCGACCTCGCCAAGATCGAATCCGGCAAGGCGTCGCTGCACCCGCAGGAGCTCAACCTGCGCGAGATCGTCGATTACTGCGTCCAGCTTGTCGCGCGCGACGCCCAGGCGCAGGACATTGTGATCGATGTGGCGATGCCCAGCGCGTCGCCACGCCTGGTGGCGGACGAGCGCGCCTGTCGCCAGATCCTGCTCAATCTCCTGTCCAACGCCGTGAAGTTCAGCCACCAGGGCGGGATCGTGGAAGTTACCGTCAGCGCCGTGGACGGCAATCTGCGGCTTGTGGTGCGCGACAATGGCGTCGGCATCCCCAGCCAGGCGCTGTCACGCATTGGCCATGCCTTTGAACAGGCGTCGAACGATCCCTTGCTGGCCCGCAAGGGCACGGGCCTGGGGCTAGCGCTGGTGCGCAGCCTGGCCGGCGAACATGGCGGATCGATGCGCATCGAAAGCCGGGAAAATGTCGGCACCACGGTGACCGTCGAGCTGCCTTTGACGCCGGTGCAGCAACTGGTGGCTGCCTAGAGCCCGCCCATCCTGCAGACTTCCTTCCACTGCGCCGCCGTCACCGGCTGCACCGACAGCCGGAAGCTGGTGACCAGGCTCATGTCGGCGAGTTTCGGATTGGCCTTGGCATCGGCCAGGGTGACGGGCTTGGGCATGTCCTTCACGGCCTTCACCACCACCAGCCCGAACTGGCCCTTCGCGTCGGTGGGGTCGGGCTGGAATTCCTCGATCACCTCGACAATGCCGACCACCGCCTTCTGCTCGTTGGAATGATAGAAGAAGCCCAGGTCGCCCTTTGTCATCGCCTTCATGTTCAGCTTGGCGGTGTGGTTGCGCACCCCGCTCCAGGGTTCGCCCTTGGCGCCTTTTTTCTTCTGCATCTCCCACGACCAGGTGTCGGGTTCGCTCTTGAACAGCCAGTATTTCATTTATTCCACCGCCCCTATTCCACCGTCAGCCTTCTGCCCATTAACCGCATCATCGCCTGCTCCAGCGGCAATGCGCCACGCAGCAGGTCCGCCGTGGCCTCGGCAATCGGCATCTCCACGCCCACCGCCTTGGCGCGCGCCACCAAAGCGGGCGCCGTGTCCACGCCTTCCGCCAATGCACCGGCCGGCGCCGCGCCGGCGCCCAGCGCCGCACCAAAGGAAAAATTGCGCGATGATTTGCTGGTTGCCGTCAGTACCAGGTCGCCCAGGCCGGACAGCCCCATCAGGGTCTCGCGCCTTGCGCCCAGGGCTTCGCCCAGCCGCGCCAGTTCCGCAAAGCTGCGCGCCAGCAGGGCGGCGCGTGCATTCTCGCCCAGGCCCATGCCCTCCACCACGCCGCAGGAGATGGCATAGACATTCTTGGCCGCGCCCCCCAGCGCCACGCCGGTCAGGTCATCGCTGGCATAGGGCCTGAACGTGGCCGACCCCAACGCTGCCTGAAGCTGCTCCGCCAGTGCGCCCTTGGCGGCGATGGTGACGGCGGTGGGAAGTCCGCGCGCCACGTCCCGCGCAAAGCTCGGTCCCGACAGGATCGCCGCCGCCGCATCGGGCGCGGCCTCGGCCAGCACTTCGGTCACCAGCTTGCCGGTGCCTTTCTCGATGCCCTTGGCACAGATCACCAGCGGCTTGCCGGGCCCGATCAGGGCTTTGAGCGAATCCGCAAAACCGTGCAGCACCTGCGCCGGCACCACCAGCAGCAGGGCATCGGCCTCAGCCGCCGCGGCCAGGTCGCCGGTGACGATCAGGTCCTTCGGCAGGGTGACGCCCGGCAGGAAGCGGTTCTCGCCCCCGGCGCGCAGGCTTGCCAGTACATCGGCCTCGCGCACCCACAGCGTGGTCCGGCGTCCGGCCGCGTGCGATGCCAGCGCCAGCGCGGTGCCCCAGGCGCCGGCGCCCAGGACGGCGATATGGGAAAAAGGGCTTTGCGACATGGCGGGGCGGGTTGCTTATTGCGGTCCGGACCTTATCTTGCCCGCACTATCGTCGGCAAATCGCCTGATTTTCTCCCCATTGCCGTGTGAGCTTGCCGTATGCGCCGC
>CBIHOI010000077.1:0-9931 GCA_966211925.1 uncultured Hyphomicrobiales bacterium
CCGGCTTGAGGTCCAGCCGCAGGGAAAAATCGCGGCGCGCGCGCCGCAAATGCCTGTGTCGCGGGCGTCAGGCAGATCTGGTCTGCGCCCGCCCCCACCAGCAGCAGCGGCGTCGTGATCGCCTCGGCACGCGTGCGCAGCCAGGCCATGGAGCGCATCGCCGCCGCCAGCCAGCCCCAGGTGGCGCCCGCCAGGCGCAAATCGGGATATTCGCGCAGCAGCATCTGCGTGCGCTCGAAACGCTGCGGGTCCGATGTCACCATCTGGCTGGTGAAATTGACGCGATGCGGATCGCGCGCCTCCATCCCCCACACCCAGCCACCGGCATTGCGGCGCCACATCTGGAACGCCGTGACGGCTTTCACCATCCATTCGCGCTGGCCGCGCAAGGAAATGGCGATCATGGGCGCGTTCAGGACGCAGGCCTGGAAGGATGCCGGATGGTGGACCAGGTGGCGCAGCAGATTGTGCGCCCCCATCGAATGGGCCAGCGCCACCGGCTTTTCGCCGTCCTTCAGCATGGGCCGGACGATCCAGTTCATCAGCGTGTCCAGGTCTTCGTCGTATTCGCTGAAGTCGCCGACAAAGCTCTTGCGGTGATCGTCAGGCAGCAGGCGGCCCGATCCGCCCTGGCCGCGCCAGTCCATGGTGGCCACGGCAAAGCCGCGGCCGCGCAACTCGTCGATCACCTCGAAGTATTTCTCGATGAACTCGGTCTGGCCGTTCAGCAGGACGCAGACCCCCCGCGCCGGCACGCCGGGGTCCGCGGCGAAGCGGGCGGCGCGCAGCTGGGCGCCGACGGCCCGGATGGGCATGGGATCGAACAGCGTGGCGGCGGAGATCATGATTTTTTTCGCGGAATCAGGCACTTCCATGGGCACTTAACCCCACTTTTCAAGACCCCGCAAAGCCCTTGAAGGCGCCCAAACCGCGCCTATCTCCACAATTGTCCGGCCGCCCCAAGGGGTCGGAAGTTCCCGCGCGAATGGTTCGGCGGGGGCCTGAACAATGCTTTTAGGAGGTTGTCCCATGCGTAGCGATTACTCGCCCTTTTTCCGTTCCACGGTCGGCTTTGACCGGCTGCTCAACCTGCTGGATACCGCGTCCGAGCAGGGCTATCCCCCCTACAACATCGAGCGCAGCGACGAGAACAATTACCGTGTCACCGTGGCGGTCGCCGGCTTCGCCGAGAAGGACCTGTCGGTGGACGTGAAGGACCGCGTCCTCACCGTCACCGGCAAGAAGGAAGAGGCTGAAAAGCCAGCCTATCTGCACCAGGGCATTGCCGGCCGCGGTTTCGAGCGCAGCTTCCAGCTCGCCGAGCATGTCGAAGTCAAGGCGGCGCGCCTTGAGAACGGCCTGCTCCATGTCGACCTGGAGCGCATCGTGCCCGAAGAGAAGAAGCCGCGCCGCATTACCATCAACGCGCCCGAACTGCGCACCATCGAAGGCCAGAAAGCGGCCTAGTTAACGCTGATCTGTAATGGAAACGGGGCGTCCGTATGGGCGCCCCGTTTTTTTTGGTACGCTGCGGACGAAAGGGTGCTTCGGTTCAACCATGGCGCTTTGGCCGCAAAATCAGAGCCTCAAGTCGCCCGCCAGCATCGAGGAGGTGCGGGCGCGCTATGAGGCGCTGTTCCAGCGCTTCGGCGCTGCCCCCGCCGCGATGGATTTTACCCCCGGCCAGCTTGGCCCTATCGGCGGCGAATGGGTGGGCGCGGGCGACCGCAGCCGCCTGATGCTCTATTTCCATGGCGGCGGCTTTGTCGCCGGCAGCCCCGAGACGCACCGCCCCATCATCGGCCGGCTGGTGGAAGCCAGCGGCGTCGGCGCCTTCAGCGTCCGCTACCGGCTAGCGCCGGAATGTTTTTTTCCTGCGGCGGTGCGCGACGGCATGGACGCCTATCGCGCGCTGCTGGCCAGGGGCGTTCCGGCGCGCGCCATCGTGCTGGTTGGTGATGAAGCGGGCGGGGGGCTCGCCTTCGCGGTGGCGCTGGCGATCCGCAACGCCAGCCTGGAAATGCCGGGCGGCGTTGTTGCGCTGTCGCCCTGGGCCGACCTGTCGCTGTCGGGGCTGTCGCTGCTGACCAACCGCAGGTCTGACACGGTGCTGGACTGGGACATGCTGTTTCTGGCGGCGCGCAATTATCTGCGCAAGTCCAATCCCTGCGATGCCTATGCCTCGCCGGCCTATGCCAGCTTTTCCGGTTTTCCGCCCGTGATGGTGCATGCGGGCGCGATCGAGATCCTGCGCGACGATGCCTCCAAGCTGGGCGACCGTGCCGCCGATGCCAATGTCGCGGTGAGCGTGGAGATCTATGACGGCATGGGCCATCTGTTCCAGATGGAGCAGGGGCGCAACGAGGCCAAGGTGTCGCTGTCGCGCCTGGCCCAGTTCATCCGCGCCAAGTCGGTGGTGATGGCTTAAGCGGGAACGGCCAGGACTTCGGCGAAGCGCCCCGAAAGCTTGGCGCCCGCGAATTCCGCGCCCTGGACTTCCGTGTCGCGCATGTCGGCATCGCTGAGATTGGCATAGCTGAGATCGCAGCCCGACAGCCGCGCCCGGCGCAGATCGGCGCCGCGCAGGTCGGCATAGCGCGCCTGGGCATTGTCCATGCGCGCCGGCAGCAGACGGCCGCCCGCGATCATCAGCGGTCCCAGCTTGGTGTCGCGCAGGTCGGCATGGTTGAGCTGCGCGCCCGACAGGTTGACTCCGCGCAGGTCGGCGCCGCCCAGCTTGGCCGAGCGCAGGTCGCAGCCCGACAGGTTCGAGCCCTGCAGGGAAGCGCCTTCCAGGTTGACGCCATACAGCAGCGCGCCCGGCGCAATCAGCGCCGTCAACATGCGATGATTGAGCCGCCTGGCATGGCGCAGGTCCATGCCGGTGAGATCGGCAGGCTGGCCTTCGCGGCCATCGCTTTCGGCCCAGCGTGTGTGGCTGTCCAGCAAGGCATCGATGCGGGCCTGCGCTTCCGGATCGGGCGCCTTGGTTTCCGTCAGGGTCTTGGTGAGGTCGGCGCCGTGGGTGGTGGCGAAATCCATCTTGGCGCCGATCAGGATGCAGCCCGCCAGGTCCGCGCCGGTCAGGTTGCAGCCCGACAGGTCCGCATTTTCCAGGTTGGCACCGGTCAGGCGCGCCTGGCGCAGGTTGGCGCGGGTGAGGCGCACGCCCTTCATGATGGCATCGGTGAAGTCGGCCTGCACCGCGATCGCACCGGTCATCTTGGCGCGTTCCAGGTTGGCGCTGTTCATCATCGCCGCCGGCATTTCCGACGCGCCGATGTCATGCTGCAGCACGCGCAGGTTTCCGTACTTGTCTTTCTCCGCGATGGTGCCTTCGCGCAGGTCCGCTTCATACAGGTCGGCGCCGATCAGGTTGGCGCCGCGCAACGAGGCCCCGCGCATGTCGGCGCGCCGCATCGAGGCGCCTTCCAGGTTGCTGCGGCGCAGGTCGGAGCCAAAGAACGAAGCGCTGTCCAGCTTGGCGCCGGCGAAATTGGTTTCTTCCATCACCGCGCCGGTGAAGTCGGCATCGGCCAGGTTCCGTCCCGCAAGGTCCAGTCCCGACAGGTCGCAGAAGGCGAAAACGGCGCGGGCTCCGCCCATGCGCCCCGAATAGAGCATCTCGTGACGCGCCGCCGCGGCGCTCACATCCTTCTGGGTGAGCTTGGCAAAGCCGGTATGCCGGGCCTGGGTCATGGCAGACTCATGGGGCGGTTTCGCTCGTTAAGGCTTTTTCACCTGGGCGATTTTGCGCCTTCGGGCGCTAATGGCTGATTAAGACGCCGCCATTTGCGCGGAATCAGGCCGTTCGGGGCGAAAATTGCTGTTGAACCGGGACGATAGCCGGGTACAAAGGCGCTGGCAGGACCGGTCCCCGGCCCGGATGGGCGAAGGGCCCCCCGGCAAAGGTAAACGGTGCGACGCCGGGCATGCGCCCAGGTGACGGGGTTCGCGGGTGCGAACTCTAGGACGAGGCAAATGCCGACATGTGGGGACGCCCCGCGCCCGGCGAGATTTTTAAAGAGGTTGCGTTGACCAGGCACCGTTTGATGCTTTCCGCCGCTGCGGCTGCCCTGCTGGCGGCGGGCGTGACCATGGCCCGCGCCGATACCGAGATTTCCGCCAGCAGCTCCACGGCGCTGGCGACCTCGACCTCGGGCAACATCACCATCGATTCCACCGGCGGCATCGGCATCTCGAAAACCGCCACGCCGGCCATCACGATCGACTCCAGCAATTTCGTGCTGAACAACGGCTTCATCGCCAACAATGGCGTGGACAATGGCATCGGCGTGAAGATCGACACCACGTCGGGGGTGATCTTTCCGCCCTCGACGGGCTTCGCCTCGACCGGCACCATCGATCTTGGCGGTGGCGGCACGGCCAAGCAGGGCATCTGGATCACCGGCGGCGGCACTTTCTACGGCCCTGTCACCCTGACCTCGCTGACCTCCACCGCCGTGACCGGTGCCTCGGCCGTGACCCAGCAATCCTCGGTCCTGGTGAAGGGCGACAACTCCGTCGGCTTCCTGCTGGATTCCGGCACCAAGGTCACCAGCAGCATCCTGATCGGCGGCGGCGGCATTCTCTACAATGCCAGCGACAATTCCACGGCCTCCAACAGCGTCATGGTCTATCTCGACGGCACCGTGAACGGCAACGTGATCCTCAATTCCGCCTTGTCGGGCACCGGTCCCGGCGTGATCGGCTTCGAGACCCTGGGCGGCATTCATTCCTGCGCCAGCGACACCGCCGCCCCCGCGGGCTTTACCTGCCCCACCGGTTCGACCGGCGCGCTGATCAATGCCGGCTCCATTTCGCTGATCGGCATCAGCTATCCCAACAGCCGCGGCAACAATCCGGAGGCCGGTTCGGCGTTGATCATCGGCAACAGCGTCGATGGCGGCTTCATCAATGCCGGCCCCGGCACCTCCAGCAACACCCCCGTCGCCGTGATCAGCTCCGCCGGCCTGGTGAGTGCCGGCGTGGTGCAGCCTGTCTTGCTGATCGACCCCACCAAATCCATCACCGGCGCGCTGCTGACGCCGCGCAGCGCTCTTTTCCTGGGCCCGTTGACCAGCGACATTGACGCCATCGATCCCGGCTATTCCTTCATCAACCGCGGCAGCATTCTTGCCCAGCCGATCGATACCGGGCTGAGCACCTCGGCCGTGGTGATCCAGGGGGCCTCGTCCACCTACACGACCTGCCTGAGCGCCTCGGTCGGTGCCTGCACAGGCATCAACACCAACCCGGCCACCAATGGCGGCGGCCTGCTCAATTCCGGCACAATCTCCGCCACCGCCACCACCGGCACGGTCGATCTCACCAGCGCGAACCGCATCACCGCCAACGCCCTGTATATCGGCGCCTTCGCCACCGTGCCGCGGCTGGACGTGAAGGCCGAAGCCATCAGCGGCTCGACCTTCACTCCCGGCACCATTTCCGCCCAGGTCAGCGGCGTCGGCCAGGGCAGCGCCTTTGCGCTGACCATCGGCGCCAATGCAACCTTGCCGGTCATCAATGTCGGCAAGGGTGCGTCCATCACCGCCGCGGTGAACACCTCCACCATCTCGCCCACCAGGGATATCGCCACCACCAACGCGCCCTTCACCCTTTTCTCGGAAGCGATCCTGGATCAGTCCGGCACGGTGAAGATGATCAACAATGCCGGCACCATCCGGGCCTCCAACACCGTGCTGACGCCACAGGCGGGCGCGGTGGCGCTGAGCGTGCAACGCGCCATCGACCTGCAACTGTCCACCACCGGCGGCGTGGTCATCAACAACAGTGGCAACCTGCTTGGCGACGTCCTGTTCGGTACCGCCGGCAACAACAACACCCTCAATGTCGGCAACATCGGAACCAACGGCTCGGCCAATACGGCAACCGGCGTGGCCAACACCCCGGCCAGCTATGCGGTGCTGGCCGAAACGGTGCTGGACCAGACCTCCGGCCTGCCGCCCCTTACCCAGGCGGCGATCCTGGATTTCGGCTCCGGCATCGGCAATGTCCTGCATGTCGGCGGCTATGGCTATGTCAACGCCAACATCAAGTCGGGCGTCGGCGCGCTGGACGTGACGGTGGACAGCAACGGCATTCTCTATGTCGCCAACAACGCCAACTCGCTGCAGGCCGACCATTTCAACGTCGCGGCCAACGGCACGCTGGGGCTTTCCATCGCCCAGGCCAATGTGAACAGCCTGACGCCGGTGGTGCAGGCCAACAGCGCCAACCTGTCGGGCGCCAACCTGGCGCTGCAGTTCGGCACCTATATCTCCTCCGGCTTCACCGCTGCCAGCGTGGCCACGCCGACCGCGCAGACCATCACCCTGCTGCGCGCCCCCACCATCACCGACACCACCCTGGCGAACCAGAATGCGCTGCTGGCCCAGAACACGCCCTTCCTGTTCGAGACGCCGTCCCTTACCGGCGGCGCCGGTGGGCCCACGCCGCTGACCGTCACCACCGATGCCGGCGGCCAGCAGACCCTGTTGCTGCATCTGTTGCCGCGCTCGGTGAACGCCACCAATGCCGATGGCACACCCGGCCTGAACCTGTCGGGCAACGCCAAGAACCAGTTCCCCTTCGTGGCCACGGCGCTGTCCACCGACGACGAGCTGGGTTCGGCCATCGCCTCAAGCCTGACGGTCTACAATACGCCGGGCCTGGTCTCGAGCGGCATCAACGTCGCCGCCAGCCAGCAGAAGGCCCAGCAGGTCTTCTCGCAGTTCGCGCCTGACGTGTCGGGCGGCACCCGCGAGATCGCCATCATGCTGACCGACCAGGCCACCGGCCCGGTGGCGGCGCGCCAGCGCCTGCTGCGCAACTATTCCAGCGTGCCCGGCGACATGACCCTGTGGGGCCAGGAATTCACCGGCCACATCAACAACAAGGGCGCCACCGCGGGCAGCGGCGACCTGACCTCGTTCAAGGATCATGGCTTCGGCTTCGTGCTGGGCGTGGATGCCGGCTCGCCCCGCAACGGCTGGTATGGCGGCGCCTTCACCTTCTATTCGGGCGATGTCTCCCAGCTCTTGCCGCGCGCCACCAAGACCCAGACCGAATGGTACATGCTGACCGGCTATACCGAATGGAAGGGCAAGCATTTCTTCCTCGATACCACCGCCAGCGCCGCCTACGGCAACTTCACCGAGACACGCAGCCTGGTCGTGGGCAACCTGGCGCGTTATGCGACCTCCAAGCGTCCCGGCGCCATGCTGGCGCTGGGCGCCAATGCCGGCATGATCACCCATGTCCTGGGCGGCGTGGAGATCGACCCCCATGTCAGCCTGGACGGCCTGACCCTGCGCGAGGAAGGCTATACCGAAACCGGCGGCGGCCCCGGCCTGAACCTGGCCGTGGCGCCGTACTT
The DNA here is from genome assembly GCA_966211925.1 of uncultured Hyphomicrobiales bacterium. Lineage (GTDB taxonomy): Bacteria > Pseudomonadota > Alphaproteobacteria > Micropepsales > Micropepsaceae > Rhizomicrobium. Next base: position 7,379 of record CBIHOI010000077.1, read on the forward strand.
CGCCAGCTCGCTGCGCACGGCCGTGGGCGCCGACGTCAAGGGCACCATCTCGGTTTTCGGCATCGACCTGACGCCGGAAGGGCGCCTGGGCTATCGCTATGACCTGCTGCACCAGGCGGTGAAGATCCGCGCCGGCTTCGATTCCACTGGCGGCCTGGGCACCACGGGCAACACCATGACCTTCATCGGTCCCGATCCCGACAGCGGCAATGTCTTCACCGGTCTCTCACTGGGCGCCGGCACCGACACCTGGCATCTGGGCGTCAATTACGACTGGGTCCGCGGCAACAACGGCTCCACCACGCAAGTGGGCACGGTTACAGTTCTCGGCCGTATCTAGCTTTTGGCGATTGCAATGAACTTCGCCACGTCGTGCGGCGGCGTGGCGAAGCTGGTTGCCAGGCGGACCAGCACGCGGCCGCCCTCGGGCGGGGTCCAGTCATAGAAGATGGCGCCCGCCGCGCGCAGCCGCGCCGCCAGTTCCACCGGCATGTCCGCAAACACCATGTTGGTCTGGACCGCGCCCACGATGCGCACGCCGCCCAGGGGCCGCAGCCCTTCGGCCAGGGTCTGCGCCAGTGCATTGGCCCGTGCCGCCGCCTGCAGCCACAAGCCATCCTCGACAAAGGCGTGAAGCTGGGCCGAAACGAAGCGCATCTTGGAGACAAGGTGCCCGCCCTTCTTGCGGCGATATTCAAAATCGCGCGCATCGGCAGGATCGAAGAACACCACCGCTTCGGCGCCAACTGTTCCGCCCTTGCTGGCGCCGAACGACAGCACGTCCACCCCGCATTGCCAGGTCGCCTCGGCCGGCGTCGCCTTCAGGCTTTCCAGGGCGCAGGCAAAGCGCGCACCATCCATATGCAGCTTCACGCCGCGCGCATGACAGGCGTCCGCGATGGCCGCGATCTCGGCCAGGGAATAGACCGTGCCCATCTCGGTGGGCTGGGAAAGCGACACCGCGAAAGGCTGGCTGGTATGCACAAAGCCGCGCGGCACCGCATCGATCGCCGCCGTGATCGCCGCCAGCGAAAGCTTGCCGTCCGCGCCCGCGATGCCGATCAGCTTGGCGCCATGGCTGAAGAATTCGGGCGCGCCGCATTCACTGTCCATGATGTGGCTTTGCGCGTGGCAGAAGATCGCGCCATGCGGCGGCGTCAGGCAGGCCAGCGCCAGGGCGTTGGCGGCGGTGCCGGTGACGACGGGATAAACCGCGACGTCGCGCGCGAACAGCGATGCAAAGCGCGCCGGCAGGCTTTCCGTGTAGGGATCGGCGCCATAGGCCCGCACCGCGCCTTCGTTGGCGCGCACCAGTGCGTCCAGCACCTGGGGCAGGGCGCCATAGGCATTGTCGGACGCGAAGTTCATGGTGGCGCTACCAGCTTCCGGTATTGGGCATGGAGAGCCACGGCTCCTGCGGCGGCAGGCTGCCATCCTGCAGCAGTTCGATGGAAATTCCATCCGGAGAGCGCACAAAGGCCATGTGCCCGTCACGCGGCGGCCGGTTGATGGTGACGCCCGCCGCCATCAATCGTTCGCACACGGCATAGATGTCGCTGACCCGGTAGGCGAGGTGACCGAAGTTGCGCCCGCCCGCGTAACCTTTTTCGTCCCAGTTATACGTCAGTTCTATTGCGGGGCTTTCGGGCGCCTGCGGATCGGCCTTCAGCCTGGCTGCGTCTTCCGGCGTAACGAGGAAAACCAGCGTGAATCGGCCTTTTTCGTTGTCCATACGTCGAATCTCCACCAGCCCCAGCTTGGCGCAATAAAAGTCCAACGACGCATCCAGGTCGGAGACGCGCACCATGGTGTGGAGATATCGCATTGGCATGTCCTTCAAATGTCATGATACGGGCGCGGAGCATCGGCCGTTTTTTTTGCTTCGGCAAAAGCAACAATGTCGCAAGGAACCTTGGCGCGCAGGCATGATGCGACGGCTGCTTTTACGGGCATTTCCCGCAACAAAACCGCCTTGCCGCTATGCCGCATGAGGGGGATTCGTGCGTCTTGTTCAAGGTTTTAAGCTGTTTTATGCATTTTGCTGCACATGCGAAGTGTGCATGCGCAATAACCTCGTGCTGGTCAGAAAAAAATCATCATCCCTTCCAGCGGTGGCAGGACGCTGCCTGACACGCGGGAACACCTGTATTCATGCCTCTTGCCAAGACAGTAAGCGATTGCTTTAAAAGCAGCCGGCAAGGCGCCAACATAGGCGTCAGGTTGGGTAAGTTCGGTTAGACTAACTGGTCTCGAAAAAATTCATCGGACCCTTGGCGCACCAAGTGCCGGGTTCCTTCTGTTTGAGTGAGAGCGCATGGAACGTCCAAATCATCTGAGTGCCGAAAAGAAAAGCGCGGGCAGCCGCGCCACCAGCATCGCGATCGTCGTTGGTCTTCATGTCCTCGCCATCGGTGGCCTGGTCGCCGCGCTGAATCAGGGCGCCCTGATGAAGCAGCTTCAGGAGATCAAGGCGACCGTCGACACCAAGAAGGAAATTCCCAAGGCGCCGCCGCCGCCGCCGCCGGATCTGGTGAAGCCGCCGCCGCCGGTCGC
>CBIHOI010000078.1:0-9928 GCA_966211925.1 uncultured Hyphomicrobiales bacterium
AACGAGCGGACGTCCGATCCGGAACGCCCCCAGCCCCTTCGACAGCCCGTTTTGGGTGTCCGCTCTCTTCTCCAAACCCCGCGCAAGCGGGGTTTTTTGTTGTCACGGCATCTTGCCGATACGCGGCAGTTTTGGCCTGCCGGCGGGGTAGAGCATGTAGAGCCCGCCCGACGGCGCCTGAAGCTGGGTGGGAAATCCGACATAACCGAATTGCTGCTGCACCAGTTGATGCTGGTCACGGCGGAACTCCGCCAGATAGACCGGGCGGCGCAGGGTGGTGGCCGCAGGCGCATCGGGATAGCGCCGCGGTTCATTGATCTGGATCACCGGAAGCTGGGGCTGGGTGAACCGCAGCCAGGCGGTGGTTTCGTAATCGGTGGTGAGGATGGCATCGAACATGTGCGCCTTCACCAGCACGGCGGCGACGTCCGCGATGGGCGCGAAATCGCGGCCCAGGATTCGCGCCAGAGGATCCTTCTTCAGCGGGATCACGCGCCATCCGGCTTGCGCATAGGTCAGCAACAGGAGAAGTGCGGCGAGCGGCGCGGCGGCGAAGGAGAGCCAGCGCCACCAGCCCGTCACACCGAACGCGCGCGCCGCCAGGATGCAAAGCGCGGGATAGAGAAAACAGGGCCAGTTGCCCTGGACGCGGTCATGCAGGGCGTGCTCCAGGAAATAGGCGACGCCGGTCCACACCAGCACGGCCAGCACCAGCCGATCGTCACCGCGCCGCGTGGCGTGCCACAGACCGCAGACCATCAGGACGAAAATGATCGGGGTGGCGAGGCCGAGCTGGGCACCGAGGAATTCCAGCAGGAAGCGCGCGGTCAGGTGGCCGCCGCCGACCCGGCCGAACTGGAAGGCGAAGGTCTCCCATTGGTGCTGGGACTGCCACAGCATGTTGGGCAGGAAGATCAGCAGGGCCAGCGCACCGCCGAGATAGGGCCAGGGCGATTTCAGCCAGGGGCGTGCACGCGCATCCACCATCAGCCAGATCAGCGTGCCCAGGCCGAGAAACAGCGCCGAATATTTTGACAGCAGGCCAAGCCCGGCCGCCGCGCCAACAGCCAGCCACCACCGGCCATTGCCGCTGGCCTGCACTCTGCTGAGGAAATAGACGAAGGCCGCGCTGGTGACGACGGAGGGCATGTCCGGCGTGGCGGCCAGCAACTCCACTGACGCCATCAGGGTGAGGTTGAAAAACAGGGCAGCCAATGCAGCGCGGTCTTCGTCCTTGAGGATCAAGGCGGCGCTGCGCCAGACAAACCAGCTTGCGGGCACCGATAGAATGATGCCGGAAAACCGCACGCCGAATGGCGTGTCGCCGAACAGGGCCGTACCGGCGCGGATCAGCCAGGCAATGGCGGGGGGGTGGTCGAAATAGCCGGCCGCCAGGTGTTTCGACCACAGCCAGTAATAGGCTTCGTCCGCCGAGAGCGGCAACGCCGCGGCCATGAAGGCGCGCAGCGTGATGAGAAACGCAACCAGCGCCAGACCGATGCGCGGCGGGATCACCGCGCGCGCCACACGAACAGCGTCGACATGGCGTAGTTCCACAGCGCGCTCATCACCGCACCGATGGCGCCGGCCACCCACCAGATGGGGCGCTCGACATACAGCCAGCCGGCCAGGTCGACATTGGCCAGCACGCCCACCGAGCCGATCAGGCAGAACAGCGCGAAACCCTTGAGCATGCCCAAGCCCTTGAGGCGGCGATCGCGATAGGTGAGCTCGTTGTTCAGCAAGAAATTGCTGGTCATGGCGATGAAGGTGGCGAAGATCTGCGCGGCGCGGAAAAGGTCATGCTGCGGCGGCAGGAACATCAGGAACAGCCACAGCGCCATAAGATGCACGAACAGGCCGATGGTGCCGACCAGAGCGAAGAAGATGAAGCGCGGGTCCACCAGGTCGCCGGTCATCTTGGCCAGCAGCAGACCCAGGAATTCCACCCCGATCTGAACGTTGAACTTGCTTTCGCCGGCGAAGCGCTCGCCGAAGCTGTAGGGCTGTTCGGCGATGCGCAGCTTGCCGCCGCCGGTGGCGGCGATGTCCAGCAGGATCTTGAAGCCGGTGGGTGAGAGACGCGGCGCGATTTCGTCGAAACGGTCGCGGCGCATCATGAAGAAGCCCGACATGGGATCGGACAGCGGCACGCCGACCAGCCGGTGGGTGAGCCTGGTCGCCAGCCGGGAAATCGCGCCGCGGCCTTCGGAGAAGCTGGCTGCCGAGCCGCCTTCGACATAGCGGGTGGCGGCAACCAGGTCGGCGGCGCCGCCGGTCAATTTCGCCAGCATGTCGGGCAGCACCTTTTCGTCATGCTGGAGGTCGGCATCGATCACCGCCACGAAGGGCGCAGCGCTGGACAGCATGCCTTCGATGCAGGCGCCGGCAAGGCCCCGGCGGCCCACCCGGCGCAGGCAGCGCACGCGGGGGTCGTGCGCGCCGATCTCCTTCACGGCGGCGGCGGTGCCGTCGGGGGAATTGTCGTCCACGAAAATGGCTTCCCAGGCGATCCCGGCCAGGGCGGCGTCCAGCCGACGCACCAGTTCGGCCACGTTTCCGCGCTCCTTGAAGGTGGGCACAATGATGGAGAGCTGGGGCAAGGGGAGAACCGGGCGTTGTCTGGTGTCTTGGTGACGGCCCGGCGCCGACCCGTCAAGGCCGGATGTTCCCCGTCAGGGAAAAAGTAACCCTGACAGTATGTTAGGCATGGCGCGGACGGGATCGTGAAACCGGGCGCTCAGCCATGCGTTGGCATTCCATGAGCAGTTCTGCAGCCCCCTTTTCGCCTGCGCCGATCCCCGGCCTGCCTGCCGACCACACGCATTTGCGCCTGGCGACGCCGCGCGTGCTGGTGGTGGAGGATGAAATGACGGTCGCCATGCTGATCGAAGACATGGTGACGGAGCTGGCCTATGACGTCGCCGCCGTGGTGCCGCGGCTGGAAGATGCCATGCGCCTTCTGGACAGCGACAGCTTCGACATCGCCATGCTGGATGTACACCTGAACGGAAAGACCGTTTTTCCTTTCGCCGCCGAGCTCCAGGCGCGCGAAATTCCCTTCCTGTTCGCCACTGCCTATGGTCCGCGCGGCATCCCGGCGGAGTTCCAGGACCATACCGTGCTGCAGAAGCCGTTCGGTCCGGTGGAATTGCGGCGCGCCCTCGTCGCCTTGGCAGGCGCGCAATAGTTAGTGCGCGCTGTTTTAGGAACCGCGGAAGAAGATTGCATAGATCACGATACCCGCGATCACCGCCAGACCCAGGCTAATTTGCAGCACATAGCGCATCACGCCCAGTTCCTTGCCGCCGCGCGCGTCCTGTGCGGTCACGGTCGTGTGTCCATCATTCTCGGTCGCCATGTTCGTCTCCAGATTATTCGGCTGCGTGACCGTGTACGGTCAGTCGATGTTCAAGTTCCAGGATAAGCGCGTCGATTTCACCGCCCTCGGTCTGGGCCGCGCGCCAGGCCCGAAGGATTTCCAATCTCTCGCCATCGCCAAACCGCCTGTCGCGCAGCACATCGGCCGGGAGCCGGTAAAAGCGGGCCGGATTGGCCAGCATGTCGTCCATCAGCTTTTTCTTTGTCACGCGTTGCGGCCCAACTAGATGCGTCCGACAAGGGCGAGCACGAGCACAATCACCAGCACCAGACCCAGAGTGCCCGAGGGGTAGTAGCCCCAGCTGCGGCTGTGCGGCCAGGATGGCCAGGCGCCAAGCAACAGCAGCAGGAGGACAACGATCAGAATTGTTCCAAGCATTTCAAAATCCTTCCAGTCCAATAAAACGGGAACACTCGCGGAAGCCGACGGTTCCTTGGTTATGCGGGGGTTATGCGGGTTCCGGCCGGTTTATGCGGAACGAGTGTCTTGGAACGGCCGTTCTTTGATTGAAGCTGTTTCCCGGAGACCGCATGAGAATTCTTTTGCTTACCGGCGCTGCAGTAGTGCTGCTGGCGCCACCTGCCCTTGCCGGACACGCCAGCAGGGCGGAGATCGAGGCAACCCGCCAGCTTAACCTTCAGGCGGCGCAGGCAGCAGCACCCACCCTGCCCGCGCCGGCGCCAACGAGCGAGGCGGCGATGAATGCCCCTCCCAAGGCCGCGCCCACCATACCGGTTCAGACCGGTTCGATCGGCACCGATACCAGGCTGTCTGCCATCAGCAATCCCCCGTCCAAGATCGCGACGGCGAACGTGCTGGATTCCAGCGGCAGGATCGTGGGCGCAGTCCAGAAGGTTGAAGTGAGCCCCCAGGGTCAGCCGACCCGGGTTTCCGTCGCGTTGATCGGCAAGGGCGAGCGGATGGTGGTACTGGATGCCGACGCGGTTCGCTATGACGTGGCGAAGAACGAGATCGCGACGGAGGCAACCAGCGAGCAGATGACGACCATGTTGAAGTCGCGCTAGGCGCCTTCCAGCCTATCGTGATGTCAGCCTATCGTGTCAGGCGCAGCGCCGCGAAGGCGGCGATGCCTGCGGTGGTGGCGGTCAAGGCGGTGCCCCAGGCCATGTCGATCAGCGAAATCCGCAGCGACCAGACCTTGAGGGTTGCCAGGTTGGTCAGGTCATAGGTGGCATAGGCGAAGAAGCCGAACAGGGCACCGAAGATTACTGCCGTGCGCCAGTCGCCCGACGCCAGCGCGGGCCGCACGGCGAACACCAATATTCCCAGGATATAGATCAGGTAGAAGGCGACAGCGGCGGCCATGTTGGGATTGTCGGCCATCACCGCCCCCACGGCGCGATGATAAAGCGGCCCGGAGGTATTGCTGAGCCACAGGAAATCCAGTCCGCCCATCACCAGGGCACAGACACCATATGCAATCAGCCAGGCCATAGCGCTCTCCCTTTGCGCCTTGTACGGTCCGCGCGGCCCCATGGATCGCTGCCCCTGACAGTGATCCGCCTTTTGTGGCGTCCCGTACCAATGTCACAAAGAGCGGGTTCATGGCCAAGATCGCGATTATCGGGACGGGGATTTCAGGATTGGGCAGCGCCTGGCTGCTGCACCGGGACCATGAGATCACGGTCTATGAAAAGGCTCCGCGCATCGGCGGCCACAGCCGCACCGTCACAGTGGATTATGACGGGGCGCAGATCCCCGTCGATACCGGCTTCATCGTCTTCAACAAACCCAACTATCCCAACCTGACCGGACTGTTCTCGCAGCTGGATGTCCCGACGCACGCCAGCGACATGACCTTTGCCGCCACCATCAGGAATGGCTGGCTGGAATGGGGCGCGCGCGACCTGAACACCGTGCTCGGGCAGCGGCGCAACCTGCTGCGGCCGCGCTTTGCGCTGCTGGTGCGTGATGTCATGACCTTCAACAGCCGGGCGCAGGACGCCGTGGCGCAGAATCCGGACTTCACCCTGGACGAACTGATCGACTATCTGGGACTGGGGGAATGGTTTCGCCACTATTATCTGCTGCCCATGTCGGGCGCGATCTGGAGCTGCCCGCCCAGCGAGATGCTCAACTTCCCGGCCTCCACGCTGGTGCGCTTCTTTGCCAATCATCACCTGCTGTCCTATGGCGGCCAGCCGCAGTGGCGCACCGTCACCGGCGGGTCGCAGGAATATGTCCGCCGCCTGACGGCGCCTTTCGCCGACCGCATCCGGGTCAATTGTGGGGCGGTCTCGGTGACACGCCAGACTTATGGCTTGGCACGCCGCAAGGTGCAGGTGTGTGACAGCCAGGGCGGCAGCGAGTTCTATGACCAGGTGGTGATGGCCAGCCATGGCGACGAGACACTGGCGCTGCTGGAAGATGCTGACGGGGCCGAGCGCGCGGCGCTGTCGCCATTCCGCTACCAGAAGAATGTCGCGGTCCTGCACCGTGACACCGGCCTGATGCCACGGCGCCAGCGCTGCTGGGCAAGCTGGGTCTATAATTCGGACGGCGATTTCCTGCGGCCGAAGATCGGGGTCACCTACTGGATGAACAGGCTTCAGGGGATCGACCCCAGCCGCCCTCTGTTCGTCAGCCTGAACCCCGCGCGTCCGATTGCAGACAAGCTCGTGTTCGATACCGCCACCTTTGACCATCCGGTGTTCGATGCCGAGGCGATCGCGGCCCAGGGCAAGGTCGCACAGTTGCAGGGCCGGCGCGGCATCTGGTTTGCCGGGGCGCATCTGGGCCACGGTTTCCACGAGGACGGCCTGGCCAGCGCCGTGACGGTAGCCCGGGCAATGGGGGCGGTCATTCCCTGGAATGTATCCGGGGGTCCGTCGGCTTCGACTGCGGCGCAGCAAAATGCGCAAGGCGGACGCGTGCCGGATTTCCAGAACCCTCTGCCGGCGGAATTGTTTTGAGGCGCGGCCGGTCGTAATCTTGCCGCGTCCTTTTTCGGGAAAGCCTGCGATGTCCCTGATCCCCGCCTCCTACATCGAGAAAAGCTGGCGAAAGGCCATCGGGTCGCTGGAATACGGCACCCTGGAATTCATCTCGCCCACTGGCGAGGTGACGATCTGCAAGGGTGTCCATCCGGGCCCTTCGGCCCGCTTTCACATCCATGAATGGGACGTGCTACGCCGGATCATGGCGCGCGGCGATATCGGGCTGGGCGAGGAATATATCGCCGGCGCCTGGGACACCGACAGCGTCGAGAACCTGGTGGCACTGTTCCTGCTCAACCTGGACCACTTCGACGATTTCTCGGATGGCAACCTGATCAACCGCATCGGCTTTGTGATCCACAATGCCTTTGTGCGGCGCAACTCGATCAAGGGATCGTCGCGCAACATCAAGGACCACTATGATGTCGGCAACGACTTCTATTCGCTGTGGCTGGATCCCAGCATGACCTATTCCTCGGCGCTGTATAACGGCACCGACGAGCTGTATCGCGCCCAGCAGAACAAGTATGAGCGCATCCTGTCCAAGTTCCGCGAGAAAAAGGCCAGCGTGCTGGAGATCGGCTGTGGCTGGGGCGGCTTTGCCGAACGCGCGGCCGCCGACGATCACCACGTCACCGGCCTGACCATCTCGCCTGCCCAGCACAAGTTCGCTACCGCAAGGCTGAAGGGATCGGCGGACATCAAGCTGGAAGATTATCGGCTGACCAAGGGCACCTTCGACAATATCGTCTCCATCGAGATGTTCGAGGCGGTGGGCGAGCATTACTGGCCGCAATATTTCGCCACCGTGGCGCAGCGGCTGAAACGCGGCGGACGCGCCGTCATCCAGACCATCACCATCCAGGACGAGCTGTTCGCAGGCTATCGCACCCGCAGCGACTTCATCCGCCACTATGTCTTTCCGGGCGGCATGCTGCCCAGCCTGCAGCGCTTCCGCGAGGAAGCGGAAAAGGCGGGGCTGAAGTTCGCCGGTGCCTTCGGGTTCGGCAAGGATTACGCCCGCACCCTGCGCGAATGGCTGGTGCGGATGCAGGCGCAGGAGCCCGCCATCAAGGCGCTGGGCCATGACCAGCAGTTCCTGCGCAACTGGGAATTCTACCTAGGCATCTGTGCCGCGACATTTGACGTAGCCCGCACCGACGTGGTGCAGGTCGAACTCGTCAACGCCTAGTCGCCTATCACGTCCGCAAAGCTCAGCCGCGCCTCGTGCAGCGAGCGCACCACCAATTGGATGCGGGTGGAGACACCGAAGCGGCGCTTGGCGTCCTCGATATGCTTGTGGACCGTGGAATCGCTGATTCCCAGCAGCTTGCCGATCTCCCAGTCGCTTTTGCCTTGCGCCACCAGCGCCACGCAGTCGCGCTGGCGCGGCGTCAGATGCGGCCCGCGCATGTCGCTCTCAGGCTGAGGCAGCCGCAGCCGCTCGGCGGCATCGAAGGCCAGCGCACCGACGTAATTCGCCGCCGCCAGCGAGGCCAGCGGCAGGGCCGCATCCTTCTTCGTTGCAAAAGTGGAAGCCCCGGCAAAGACGCTGTAGCTGCCGACATGATTGGCGCCGCAGGCGCGGTGGACGGGCACTGTCACTGCGGCTCCCAGCCCTGCGAGTACGGCCGTATCCAGGAAGGCGCGCTGCGCGGGGGTGTCAGGGATCAGCCGGGGGATGTCGGACCACAGGAAGGGCGCGTAGCATTGCGACGCCACCGCCAGGGCCGCGTCGTCGGACGGGGCATGCCAGTCCGGCGGCATGTCGCCCAGCCACAGCGATCCGCAAGCGCCCTGCAGCATCAGGTGGTGGAAGCCCAGCCCCCGTGACGCTTCGACCAGGAGCGCACGCAAAGTCTCCATGTCGCGCGCCGCACTGGCAGCGCGGGAAAAACTCTGCACCAGTTCGCTCATGCGGGGGACACTACAGCCACAAATGGCGCCGACGAAAGTTTTACATTTGCGCAGCACACCGCCACCATGATGCCGACAATATACAGAAAGAGATTCCCGTGACTGACACGACGTCCATCCAGGTGCTGGCGATCTGCGGTTCGCTGCGCAAAGGCTCGTTCAACCGCATGGCGATGAACGCCGCCATCGCGCGTGCGCCGGCCGGCATGACCATCACCGAGGGATTGATTGGCGAGATCCCGCTGTACAATGAAGATGTGCGCGAAGCGGGCGAGCCGCCTGCCGTGGCCACGCTCAAGCGGCAGGTGCAGGAAGCCGATGCGCTGCTGTTCGCCACCCCGGAATACAATTACGGCATGCCGGGCGTGCTGAAGAACGCCATCGACTGGGTGTCACGCCCGCCTGCCACATCGCCCTTCGACGGCAAGCCGGTGGCGATGCTGGGGGCCAGCGCCGGGGCGATGGCGACGGTGCGCAGCCAGCTGCAGCTTCGCCAGACCTGCCTGGCTTTGAACATGCTGGCGGTAAACCGACCGGAGGTGCTGATTGGCCAGGCGGCGGGCAAATTCGCGCCGGATGGCAGCCTGAAGGACGAAGCCACCGGAAAGTTCATCGGCTTGCTGATGCAGGCCCTGTACGACTGGACGCTGCGGCTAAGGGGCTGATAGCGCTCGCATTTGCCAGCGACATAAATCCGCTGGATTCGGCGGTACAATCGGGTATGGAGGGGCCTGTTAGGGGCACCAAGAAAAGGTTTTTTCCATGCTTGGCAAAACTGTGATCGCGCTGGCGCTGCTGGCTGGCACCACCATGGCCGCGCAGGCGGCCGGCGACGCCAAGGCGGGGGCCAATGTCTTCAAGCGCTGCGCCGTCTGCCACACCGACGACAAGGGCGGCGGCGATGGCCTGGGCCCCAACCTGTTTGGCGTGGTGGGCCGCAAGGCCGCCAGCGAACCCGGCTTTGCCTATTCTGCCCAGCTGAAGAAGGCCAACATTGTCTGGAACGAGGCCACGCTGACCAAGTGGGTCTCCGGCCCCGCCCGCATGGTTCCGGGCACCAAGATGCAGTTCGCCGGCATCACCAGCAAAAAGCAGCAGGCGGACGTGGTCGCCTTCCTGGCCAGCCTTAAGTAGTCCCGGCCGGCCTTCGCTGGCCGGGCTGTGGCGCAGTGACGCACTGTCACGTATTTACCGTGTTTGCTGCAATGCGGCGAACGGGATGCTCCGTTCGTTGACAGTAGGATGGCCACACGCCTAATTTTTGCGCCGCACAAGAGCAGGACGGGGGCCATGCGAGGCCCGAAAATCGTCCATTGGGAATCAAAGAAACACCATGAAGGTTCTGGTGCCCGTCAAGCGGGTGATTGACTACAATGTGAAGGTCCGCGTGAAAGCCGACCAGAGCGGCGTGGACATGGCCAACGTCAAGATGTCCATGAACCCGTTCGACGAGATCGCCGTCGAGGAAGCCGTGCGCCTGAAGGAAAAGGGCAAGGCGAGCGAGGTGGTGGTCGTCTCCATCGGTCCGCAGCAGGCATCCGAAACCATCCGCACGGCGCTGGCGATGGGCGCCGATCGGGGCATCCTGGTGAAGGTTGACGGTCCGGTCGAACCCTTGGCAGTGGCCAAGCTTCTCAAGGCGCTGGTCGAGGAAGAACAGCCCGGCTTTGTC
>CBIHOI010000079.1:0-9755 GCA_966211925.1 uncultured Hyphomicrobiales bacterium
ACCAGTTCGCGCGAGTCTTCCAGCGTCTGGCGGATCTTCTCGCCGCCCGGCACCTCGCCCACGCCGGTATTGCCGGCGCTATCCGTCAGGATCACCAGGTTGCGGGTGAAATAGGGCCCATGCGCGCCAGACAGGTTCAGCAGCATGCTGTCCTGTCCGGCGACCGGAATGACTTTCATGTCCGTGACGCGGGGCGCGCCCGTTGTAGACGTGTTCATGCAAGAAGGTCCTTCAGGCTCTCAGAACCACGCGCTTGATCTCGCCGGTGATGAAGAGATAGCTGACCATGGCGACGATGGAGTGGGCGAAGACGAACAGCAGCGCCATGTCCCAGTTGTTGCTGGTTGCGGCCAGGATATAGCCGATGCCGATGGGCGTGAAGATGCCGGCGGCATTGCCGAACAGATTGAAGATCGATCCTGACAACCCGGTGGCCTCGCGCGGGGCCGCGTCACTCATCACCGCCCAGCCCAGGGCGGCAACGCCCTTTCCGAAGAAGGCGATGGACATGAACAGCATGATCAGGCCCTGACTGTCGGTGTAATTGCACAGCAGGATGGCGCAGGAGATCACCAGCCCCACCAGGATCGGTATCTTGCGTGCGTTCGAAAGCGACAGGCCCTTGCGCAGCAGCAGATCCGACACGATGCCGCCCAGCACACCGCCGACAAAGCCAGCGATCGCCGGGCCTGCCGAGGCGAAGCCGGCGCCTGTCAGGCTCATATGGCGCGCCTTGATCAGGTAGATGGGAAACCATGTGGCATAGAAATAGGTCAGGGCGGTGATTGAGTATTGCGCCAGGTAGATGCCCAGCAGCATCCTGTTGGCCAGAAGCTGGCCGATGATGCCCCAGCGGATTTTCTGCGCCGCAGCGGCGGGCCGGTCCAGGTTCACCAGCGCACCATTGGCTTCGATATAGTCATATTCGCGCTTGCTGATCCTCTTGTGACGCGACGGCGACTGCACCACCGCCCAGAAGATCACTGCGCCCACCAAGCCGATCCCGCCCATTGCCAGGAACACGGCGCGCCAGCCGTAATTCTGTGCCAGGAAACCCATCAGGGGCGCGAACGCCACCAGCGAGAAATACTGCGAGGCATTGAAGATGGCGCTGGCGGTGCCGCGCTCGGAGTTGGGAAACCAGTTGGCGACGATGCGCGCATTGGCCGGGAAGCTGGGGCATTCCGCAAAGCCCAGCGCGAAGCGCAGCGCGAACAGGCTGATGAAGACCGGCACCACAGAAAGCGATGACACGAAGGCCTGCATGCCGGTGAACACCGCCCACAGGGTGATCGACCAAAGGTAAATCGGCCGCGAGCCGTATTTGTCCAGCAGCGCGCCGCCGGGAATCTGGCCGATGACATAGGACCAGCCAAAAGCGGAGAAGATATAGCCCAGCTGCACCGTGCTGATCTGGATTTCCTTGGCCAGCGGGACGGCGGCGAAGGAGAGGGTGGCGCGGCTGGCATAGTTGATCGAGGACACGATGAACAGGACCGCAATGATCCAGAAGCGGATGTGACTGTTGCGTTCTGTGTCGGCCATGGTCGTCCCCTGATCGTCCGGTTTACCCGGCGTTATTGGCCAAAATAGGCGGCTTTAGCTTGGCGGGTCCAAGCCAAAGGTTCAAGCGATCAATGCGCCAAACGTATCAATCGAATGCTGCGATTGCGTCCGTTTCGTGATGCCGCAGCAGGTCCAGGAACCCTGCGAGCGCGGGATTGTCATTGTCGGTTCGCCAGGCCGCGAACAGCTCCGCCGGCTGGGGCGGATCGGTCTCCACCGGGCGGAAATGCACATCGTCGAAATGGAGCGATTGGGCGGCTTCGGGCACCAGCGCCGCTCCGATCCCGGCGCGGACCAATGCCAGCATGGAGTGAATCTGGCTGAGTGACTGGATGCTGACGGGCGCGATGCCCTCTGCCTCGAACAGGGCGGTGAGCATGTCGTAGAAATAGCGCGCCCCTTCCGGCGCGTACATGATCAGGGGTTGCTGGTCGAAATCCTTCAGTCGCAGCGAAGCCTGGCCCAGCCGCGCATCGCCGACAGGCAGCGCCGCCACCAGACGCTCGCTGGCGACCTTGATGGTGCTGAATTCGCCGCGTGTGATGGGCGGACGCAGCAGCCCGACATCGATGCGGCCCGTGAGCAGGCTTTCGACCTGCTCGTTGGACACCATCTCCTTGAGCGCCACGTCGATGTTGGGCGCATGGCTGGCGCGTTGCAGCAGCAGGCGCGGCAGGAAGTTGTAGCCGCTGGCCGCCGTGAAGCCGAGCGTGATGGTGCCAGCCTCGCCCGAGGCGATGCGGCGCGTCGCCAGCGCTGCGCTTTCCGTCAGCCGCAGGATGCGCCGTGCTTCCAGCAGGAACACCCGTCCCGCCGGCGTCAGCTTCACGGCGCGGCTGGTGCGGTCCAGCAGCTTGACGCCCAGCACATGTTCCAGCAGCTGGATCTGCCGCGACAAAGGCGGCTGGGTCATGTTCATGCGCGCGGCAGCGCGGCCGAAATGCAGTTCTTCGGCCGCCGCCACAAAGCAGCGAAGCTGGCGAAGTTCGAACTGGGACCAGAAAGATGCACCCGTCATGGGCGCATCCTATATCGGGTCAGACCGGTTTTGTCTTCTGGATCAGGGCCTTCAGGCGGCCCATCTGGTCTGCATTCAGATCGGTCAGCGGTACGCGGACCGGGCCGGCGCTGCGGCCGATCGCGGTCATGCCGGCCTTCACGATGGAAACCGCATAGCCCCGGCTCTCGTTGCGAATGGCGATGTAAGGCAGCACGAATTCCTTCAGCCCCTTCATGACCTTGGCATGATCCTTGGCGCGCACGGCGTCATAGAAGGACAGTGCCCATTCCGGCATGAAATTATAGATCGCCGAGGAATAGGTGGTAACGCCCATTTCCAGGTAGGGCAGGGCGAAGGTTTCCGCGGTGGGAAGCCCGCCGACATAGGTCAGCCGGTCGCCCATCTTGGCATAGACCTGCATCATCAGCTCGATATCGCCGACGCCGTCCTTGAATCCGACCAGGTTGGGATTGCGGTCGCAGAGCCTGGCGACACTGTCGGCGTTCAGCACGGCATTGTCGCGGTTGTAAACGATGATGCCGAGCCTGGTACTTTTGCACACGGCTTCGACATGCGCGATCAGGCCTTCCTGGCTGGGGGTCATCAGGTAGTTGGGCAGCAGCAGAATGCCGTCGGCGCCATTGTCTTCCGCCGACTTGGCCATTTCAACGGCGATGGCGGTGCCATAACCCGCGCCGGCGATCACCGGGGTCTGGCCCTTGGTCTCCTTGACGGCGGCGGCGACAACCGTGGCGACTTCGTTCGGGGTCAGGGCGAAAAACTCGCCGGTGCCGCCAGCGGCGAACAATCCGGTCAGACGCTTGAAGCTGAGCAGCCAGGCGCAATGTTCGCGATAAGGACCTTCCAGGAACTGCTGGTCGGCACCGAAATGCGTGACCGGAAAGGACAGCAGGCCCTTCGCCAGGGTGGATGCCATTTCGGTGGGCGACATGGTGCTGGTCACGATCTTCTCCTTATTGGCCCGTCTGCGCTTGCTATGGGGGTGGGCGCCCCGTGGTGGTGCGTTTTAAGGGGCGGCGCCTGGTTGGTCCAACCCAAACTGGCTATGGACCGATACGTATTTTGGATGGGAAGATGGCTGCAACAACGGGGGAAAACCGGGATGAACCGCAGGGACATGCTGATGACAGCGGGGGCCGCCATGATCACCACACCATCGATTGCGAAGGGCGGTTGGAATAAGTCCAAACTGGACCAGTCCGCGCGCCTGACGGAAGGCTGGATCGCCGATGGCCGGGTGCAGGGGGCATCCATTTTGGTCACCCAGGGTGTGCGAAGCTTCGCCCGCAACTTCGGTACCGCCAGGGGGACAGACCCGGTCTTCCTGCTGGCCTCCATCACCAAGCCCATGGCGGCGGCGGCTGTCATGACCCTGGTGGATGCGGGCGAACTGTCGCTGGATGATCTGGCGGTCAAATTCTTTCCGTCTTTCACCGGCGAGGGGCGCGAGACCATCACCCTGCGCAACCTGCTCACCCACACCGGCGGCCTGCCCGACATGCTGGCCGATGACGAAATGCTGCGCGAGCACCAGGCGCCCCTGTCGGCCTTCCGTGATGGCGCGCTGAAAGCGCCGCTGAAATTCAAGCCCAATACGGGCTATTCCTATTCCAGCATGGGCATCCTGCTGGCGTCTGAAATTGCGGAAAAAATCACCGGCAAGCCCATCGCTGAAATTGTCGAAGAGCGCATCTTCAAGCCGCTGCGCATGACCAGGACCAGTTTTGGCCTGCGCGGCCGTGCCAAATCCGCCACCGTGCCCAGCCAACCGGCGCCCGCCATGACCGAAGCCGGCAAGCTAAGCTGGCAGACCTGGAACTGGAACAGCGACTATTGGCGCAATCTTGGTGCCCCTTGGGGCGGGGCATTGGGTCCGGCGTCCGATATCGCACGCTTCTATGACGAGTTCTTGAACAAGCGCGGCCGCATCCTGAAACCGGCGACCGAAGAACTGATGGCCACCAACCAGTCGCCGCCCGGCGTGAAGGCCAGCGGCCTGGGCTTCGACCTGCCGCCTGCCGTTGGCACTGTCATCACCGGCCCGCGCACCTTCGGCCATAACGGCTCCACCGGCACGCTCAGCTGGGCCGATCCCGACACCGGCACCATCTGCGTCGTGCTGACGACACTTTATGAACCGGCCGTGCGCCCCCATCCGACACATCTGGTGTCGGACATCATCGCGGAGGCGGTGAAGGCCTGATTACTTCTTCGCGCGCTTTTCCTGCAGGTCGATGATTTCCTGCACTTGCGGGTGGGCGACCGGCAGCTTGTCGATATTCTGCTTCAGCCAGCCGGTGTAATCGGCCTCGATTTCCGCCGTCCAATCGCGGTCGATCTGTCCGGCGGTGTATTTGCCTTCGTTCAGCCGCTGGTGGCCGAACATGTCGCGCAGATGTGTGCGTTCGGACTGCTGCACCACGCGTTCCGCAAGCTGGGGCGGAATGAACATCACGCCGCCATCGCGGCCCAGCACCACGTCGCCCGGCATCACGGCGGCCTGGCCGATGCGGGTCGGCGCGTTGATCGATGTCATGGTGGAATTCAGTGGCCGGCCTTCGTCGCCGATGCGGCCGAAATGATGCGACGGATCATAGGCGCGCACAAAGGCGATGAAGTTGGGCAGTTCGCGCAGCCCGTTGATGTCGCGCACCGCGCCGTCATAGACGATGCCGTTGCCGGATTTCGCATAGATGGCGTTACCGACATTGTCGCCGATGGAAGGACCGTCCTTCTTCAACCCGAAATGGTCGCTGACATAGACATCGCGCGGCTGCAGCATGTCCACCGGCCAGGCATTGGGTCCGCCCTTGCGGCCCTCTGCCTTGCCGTCGGCCTCGATCACTTTCTGCAGGTCCAGCCGCCCCGGAATCCAGGCCGAGGTGAGGGCGCGTCCCACCATGACCTTGCCGGGATACAGATCCGCCCAGCCGTCTTCATACTGGTGCTCATAACCGGCATAGCGCAGTGTTGCCCAAGCCTCTTCCAGCGTGACTTTCTTCATGCGTTCCAGGATTGCGTCGGGCACCTTGGGGCGGCCGTCGGCGAAACGCTCGCCCGTCCATTCCGGCGTGTTGTGGA
Source organism: uncultured Hyphomicrobiales bacterium (assembly GCA_966211925.1). GTDB lineage: Bacteria > Pseudomonadota > Alphaproteobacteria > Micropepsales > Micropepsaceae > Rhizomicrobium. The sequence goes on from CBIHOI010000079.1 coordinate 5,669, forward strand.
TCACTTCCGCGGCGGAATAAAAGCTCTGATGCGCCGACACAGCGGCGGTGGTCATCAACAATGCTGCAAGTGCAAACAAAACGCGTGTCATGATTGTCCCTCCCGAATGGTCGCCTTCTAGCACGGCTTTTCCCAGGCCGATAACTGACAATCACTCACTTTTAATCGCAACCAAAAGCGATAGGCTCGCGCCAAAATCGGGAGGGGTTTTCATGGATCGCCGTTCTTTTATCGGCGGCGCCGCCGGCTTCTACGCCGCGCTGCTGTCGGACGCCAAGGCGGCGGGCACCAGCCGCGCGCCGAAGCTGCGCATCCGCGAAGTGCGGGCGATCCGCCTGAGGAACGGCTTCAACAGCCGATTTGTCCGCGTCTATACCGAGGACGGCCTGTATGGCACCGGCGAGTGCGTGGATTCCGTCGGGACCGAAACCATCATAAACAACAACTTCAATGTGATGCTGAAGGGCCGCGATCCCCTCGACATCCAGGCGATCCTGGCGGATTTCTGGGGCTATCACCGCGTCAATATGGGCGGTGCGCCGTCGGTAATGTTCGTGCATGGCCAGGGCGGGCCCTATCTCACAGCCGTCAGCGGCGTGGAGATGGCGCTGTGGGACCTGGCCGGCAAGGCGCTGGGCCTGCCCATCCACCGTCTTCTGGGCGGCAAGATGCGGGACCGTGTGCCGGTCTATCTGCACGCCGCCAATCCGCAGATCGCCAAAAGGATATTTGCCGAGACGAAAACGCGGGTGATCAAGGTCGGGCTGGATTACAGCAACGACGACTGGTCCATCAAAAAAGGCTACGAGCCCGACCGTCCCTTCCACCTGCACATGACCAACAACCAGATCGACGATGTGGTGAATTTCTTCGCCGGCTTCCGCAAGGAACTGGGCAAGGACGCCGAGATCGGGCTGGAATGCCACGCCCATTACGACCTGGAAACCGGCATCCAGATCTGCAACCAGGTCGAACAGTATCGCCCGATGTTCGTGGAAGAACCGGTGACCAGCGACAATGTTGAATCCATGCTGCGGGTCCGCAACAACACCCGCGTGCCGATCGCGGCGGGCGAGAACATCTATACCCGCTACGGCTTCCGCCCCTTCCTGGAGAAGCAGGCGCTGTCCATCATCCAGCCCGACTTCACCAAGTCTGGCGGCCTGATGGAAGGGCTGAAGATCGCGGCCATGGCGGAGACGTATAATATCCCCGTGGCGCCGCACGGCGTCTGCACGCCGCTGGGCACGCTTGGCATCACCCATTTGTGCTCGGTGATCCCAAACTTTCTGGTCCAGGAATTCACCCAGTATCAGGAAAAGGCCTTCACCGAATTGTGCGACCCGGTGAAGCTGGACGCCGAAGGCTTCTTGCCCGTGCCCGACGCGCCGGGCATCGGCATCGAGTTAAATGACGCGGCCGTGAAGGAGCGGCTGGACCCCGAATTCAAGATGCTTTGATTTTTTCCTCCCCGTTTACGGGGGAGGAAAAGTCAGGCTGCGCTGCCCTTCTGCTCCGCCAGATCGAATATCCGCGTCATCGCCACCCACTTCTCACCCGGCGCGGCATGGGGCAGGGCTTTCTGGAAGCCCCACATCAGCGTTTCCCATTCGTTATAAGCTGCGGGAATGTTGCGGGCGCGAGGATAATCGTCGGCCACCGTGGCGATCATCACCATGCGGTCGCCTGTGCGCCAGATTTCCATCCCTTCGATTCCCTGGGCGTGGATGTCGTCCACGATCTGCGGCCACACCCCGCCCGGGCGGTGAAACTGCTCATATTGCGCGATCTTTTCCGCGTCGTTCACCAGGTCCAGCGCAAAGCACAGGCGACGGCTCATTTTTGATACTCCCGGGCGATGTTTGCCCTATAAGAGCCTCGCCTTTTTGAAAGAGCAATCATGGCTTCCTTCCTGCGCCTGCATCCGACCGACAATGTCGTGGTCGCGGTGGCGGGTCTTGCCCCCGGCGACATTGTTGACGATGTGAAAATCATCCGCCGCATTCCCCCCGGCCACAAGGCTGCGGTGCGCGCGATACCCAAGGATATGCCGGCGCTGAAGTTCGGCCAGATCATCGGCTTCGCCACCCAGGACATCGCCCCCGGCGACTGGGTGCATGAGCACAATATCGCCTTCCACAGCGTCGACCGGGATTATGAATATGCCACCGGCGCCAATCCGCCCCCCGCGATTGCAACGCCCGCCACCTTTCAGGGCTACCGCCGCGCCAACGGCAAGGTGGGCACCCGCAATTACCTGGGCATCCTGACGTCGGTGAACTGCTCCGCCACGGTGGCGCGGCTTATCGCGCGCGAGGTCGAAAAACGCGGCATGCTGGACGACTTCCCGGAAATCGACGGCATCATCCCGCTGGTGCACGGCCATGGCTGCGGCATGGATTCCAAGGGCGAAGGCTATGATGTGCTGAAGCGCACCATGTGGGGCTATGCCGCCAATCCCAACATGGGCGCGGTGCTGATGGTCGGGCTGGGCTGTGAGACCTTCCAGATCGGGCGCTGGAAACAGGCCTACAATATCGCCGAAGGGGACAGCTTCCGTTCGCTGACCATCCAGGACAGCGGCGGCACCCAGAAAGCCATCGAAGCCGGCATTGCGGCGGTGGCCGACATGCTGCCGATGATGGCGGCCACGCGCCGCACCACGGCCCCGGTGTCCGAGCTGATGCTGGCCCTGCAATGCGGTGGCAGCGATGGTTACAGCGGCATCACCGCCAACCCAGCGCTGGGCGCGGCGGTCGATCTGCTGGTCGCCCATGGCGGCACCGCAATTTTGTCCGAGACGCCGGAAATCTATGGCGCCGAACATCTGCTGACCCGCCGCGCCAAAAACCGCGAGGTGGGCGAGAAGCTGATCGAACGCATCCGCTGGTGGGAGGACTACACCACCCGCAATGCCGGCAACATGAACAACAACCCTTCGCCGGGGAACAAGGCGGGCGGCCTTACCACCATCCTGGAAAAATCGCTGGGCGCGGCCGCCAAGGGCGGCACCACCACCCTGAACGCGGTGTTCAAATATGCCGAGCCCGTCACGGAAAAGGGCTTCGTCTTCATGGACACCCCCGGCTACGACCCTGTTTCCGCAACCGGCCAGGTCGCGGGTGGCGCAAATATCCTGTGCTTTACCACCGGACGTGGCTCGGCCTATGGCTGCAAGCCCACGCCGTCGATCAAGCTGGCCACCAACACGCCGGTCTATGAGCGCATGACCGACGACATGGACATCAATTGCGGCGATGTGCTGGACGGCGTTTCCATCCAGGACAAGGGCGCGGAGATCTTCGCACACATCCTGGAAATCGCGTCGGGTACCCGCAGCAAGTCCGAAAAGCTGGGCTATGGCGATGCCGAATTCGTGCCCTGGCAGATCGGCGCCACCATGTAGCCTTGTCCCGCAGAATCCGCTTAGATCGGTGGATAACAAGAAACGGGGCGGGGACATGTCGAAATTGCCTGTTGTCGAGCGGCGCTATGTCATCGCCTTTGCGCTGACCTCGACTCTGTTTTTCGCCTGGGGCCTGGCCTCGCAGTTCAACGATCTGCTGCTGCATCATTTCCAGAAGGCGCTGGACCTGACGCGCACCCAGGCCAGCCTGACCCAGTTGGCGTTCTATATCGGCTATTTCTGCGCCCCGCTGCCGGCCGCCATGATCATCCGCCGCGTCGGCTACAAGAAGACCATCATCATCGGCCTGGCACTCTATGCCGTGGGCGCCTTCCTGTTTTTCCCGGCGGCGCATCTGCGCATCTATGGCGTCTTTCTTGCCGGTCTCTACATCATCGCCATTGGCGCAGGCTTTTTGGAAACCAGCGCCAATCCCTATATCGCCATCCTGGGCGATCCCAGGACGGCATCGCCGCGTCTGAACTTCGCGCAGGCCTTCAACGGCGTCGCCAGTGTGCTGGGCCCGCTGGTGGGCGGCTATGTGATTTTCTCCGGTGTGGAATATACCCCGGCCCAGCAGGCGATGATGGGCCCCGCTGCCGTGGACCAATGGCGAGCGCATGAAGCCGCCGCGGTGGGGCCGCCCTACCTGGTGCTGGGCATTCTGATGGTCGTGATCGC
>CBIHOI010000080.1:0-9734 GCA_966211925.1 uncultured Hyphomicrobiales bacterium
TCAACATGGCCGAGCTGTGGAAGCTGCCGGTCATCTATGTGATCGAGAACAACCAGTATGCCATGGGCACCAGCGTGGAGCGTTCCAGCGCGGTGTCGGATTTCTCCAAGCGCGGCTCCTCCTTCGGCATTCCCGGTGTCACCGTGGACGGCATGGACGTGGAAGCGGTGCAGAAGGCGGGCGAGGACGCGTTCGCCTGGTGCCGTGCCGGCAAGGGCCCCATCATCCTGGAAATGAAAACCTATCGATATCGCGGCCACTCGATGTCCGATCCTGCCAAGTATCGCAGCAAGGAAGAGCTGGCCGAGATGCGCGAGAAGCGCGACCCGATCGAGAATTTCGGCAAGAAGCTGATCGAGCGCGGCGTCGTCAATGAAGACGACCTCAAGCAGATGGACGCCGTGGTGAAGGCCCAGGTCATCGCCAGCGCCGAATTCGCCACCGAGAGCCCGGAACCGGCGCTCTCCGAACTCTATACGGACATTTACGGCTGATGAGCACCGAGATCCTGATGCCCGCGCTTTCCCCCACCATGGAGGAAGGCAAACTCGCAAAATGGCTGGTCAAGGAGGGCGACACCGTCAAGTCGGGCACCATCCTGGCCGAGATCGAGACCGACAAGGCCACGATGGAATTCGAGGCCGTGGACGAAGGCAAGATCGGCCAGATCCTTGTCGCCGAAGGCACCGAAGGCGTGAAGGTCAACAGCCCCATCGCCATCCTGCTCGCGGACGGCGAAGCCGCTGGCGCGGCGCCGGCGAAGAAAGCTGCGGTTCCTGCCGAAGCGCCGAAGGGTGAAGATCACAAGGCTGTTGCTGACGCCGGCACGACGGCCGCGCCGAAGATCGAGGTCGCTGCCGATCCCGAAGTGCCCGAAGGCACCGAGTTCTTTACCCAGACCGTGCGCGACGCACTGCGCGACGCCATGGCCGAGGAAATGCGCCGCGACGAACTGGTGTTCCTGATGGGCGAGGAAGTTGCCCAGTACCAGGGCGCCTACAAGATTTCGCAGGGCCTGCTGGCCGAGTTCGGCGACAAGCGCGTGGTGGACACGCCGATCACCGAGCATGGCTTTACCGGCCTTGGCATCGGCGCGGCCTTTGACGGGCTGCGTCCCATCGTCGAATTCATGACCTGGAATTTCGCCATGCAGGCGATGGACCAGATCATCAACTCCGCCGCGAAGACCCGCTACATGTCGGGCGGCCAGATGAGCAGCCCCATCGTGTTCCGCGGCCCCAATGGCGCCGCCGCCCGCGTGGGCGCGCAGCACAGCCAGGATTACAGCGCCTGGTATGCCAGCGTGCCCGGCATGAAGGTGATTGCGCCGTACTTCGCCGCCGACGCCAAGGGCCTGCTCAAGGCCGCGATCCGCGATCCCAATCCGGTAATCTTCCTGGAAAATGAAATCGTCTATGGCCGGTCGTTCCCCGTGCCGAAGCTGGATGACTTCGTGCTGCCTATCGGCAAGGCGCGCGTCTGCCGTACCGGCAAGGACGTCACCATCGTCGCCTATTCCATCACCGTCGGACAGGCGCTGGAAGCGGCCGAGAAGCTGGCGGAAGAGGGCATCGACGCCGAAGTGATCGACCTGCGCACCCTGCGCCCGCTGGACATGGACACGGTGCTGGAAAGCGTGAAGAAGACCAACCGCATCGTCACCATGGAACAGGCCTGGCCGATCTGCTCGATCGGTTCGGAAATCTGCGCCCGCGTGGCGCTTGAGGCATTCGACTATCTGGATGCGCCGCCCACCAAGGTCGCGGGCAAGGACGTGCCCATGCCTTATGCCGCCAACCTGGAAAAGCTGGCACTACCCACGGTGGATGACCTGATCGCGGCCGTCAAAGCCGTCACCTACAAGGCTTAAGTCATGGCGACCAACATCCTGATGCCCGCCCTTTCGCCCACCATGGAGGAGGGCAAGCTGGCCAAGTGGCTGGTGAAGGAAGGCGATACCGTCAAGTCCGGCACCATCCTGGCCGAGATCGAGACCGACAAGGCCACGATGGAATTCGAGGCCGTGGACGAAGGCAAGATCGGCAAGATCCTGGTCGCCGAAGGCACCGAGGGCGTGAAGGTCAACAGCCCCATCGCCGTGCTGCTGGACGAAGGCGAGAAGGCCGATGCGGTACCTGCTGCCAAGCACGACATACCCGCCGCCATGAAGGACATTGGCGCCGCCGTGAAGGCCGAGGTCGCGCCCAAGGCGGAAGCGCCGAAAACTGCTGCACCTGCCGCCGCTGCACCGAAAGCCGATGGCGCGCGCGTGTTTGCATCCCCGCTGGCCCGGCGCATTGCCGCCGACAAGGGCATCGACATTTCCGCGCTCGCCGGCACCGGCCCGCGCGGGCGTATCGTGAAGTCCGACGTTGAAAACGCCAAGCCCGGCGCTGGGAAACCTGCCGCTGGTGCGCCTGCGGCTGCCGGTGGCGGCATCCCCGGCGTGGCGCCGCTGCCCGATGCGCGGCTGCTGTACCCGGCGGGAAGCTACGAGGAGACGCCGCACGACAATATGCGCAAGGCCATCGCCAAGCGCCTGACCTCGGCCAAGACGCTGATCCCGCATTACTACCTGACGGTGGATTGCAACCTGAACGCCCTGATGGCGGTGCGCGAGAAGATGAACGCCGCTGCCCCGAAGGGTAAAGACAAGGTCCCGGCTTACAAGCTTTCGGTCAATGACTTCATCATGAAGGCGTCGGCCATGGCGCTGATGAAGCATCCGGACGTCAACGCCTCATGGACCGACACCGCCATTCTGCGTCACAAGGATGCCGATGTCGGCGTCGCCGTGGCGCTGGATTTTGGCCTGATCACGCCGATCATCTTCAAGGCCCAGACCAAGGGGCTGGCGGAGATCAGCGACGAGGTCAAGACACTCGCCAAGCTGGCAAAGGAAAAGAAGCTCAAGCCCAACCAGTATGAAGGCGGTGGTTTCTCTGTCTCCAACCTGGGCATGTACGGCATCAAGAACTTCACCTCGATCATCAACCCGCCGCAGAGCTGCATCATCGCGGTCGGTGCGGGCGAGGAGCGTCCCATCGTCGTGAACGGCAAGATCGAGATCGCCACCATGATGACCGTGACCATGTCGGCCGACCACCGCGTGGTGGATGGCGGCACCGGCGCCAAGTTCCTGCAAACCCTGAAGCAGTTCATCGAAGAACCTGCTTCGATGCTGTTGTAGGGGGCACATCGTGGCTGACACTTATGATGTTGTTGTCGTTGGCGGTGGTCCGGGCGGCTATGTCTGCGCCATCCGCTGCGCCCAGCTGGGCTTGAAGACCGCCGTGGTCGAACGCGACCGCATGGGCGGGATCTGCCTGAACTGGGGCTGTATCCCGACCAAGGCGCTGCTGCGCTCCAGCGAGATCTGGCACATGCTGCACCGGCTGGAAGAATTCGGCATGTCGGCCGACAACTTCAAGTTCGACATCGAAAAGGTGGTCAAGCGCAGCCGCGCCGTCTCCAAGCAACTGTCGGACGGTGTCAGCTTCCTGATGAAGAAACACAAGATCACCGTCATCGCGGGCGAAGCCAAGTTGGCCGGCAAGGGCAAGCTGACCGTCACCAAGGATGGCAAGACCACCGATGTCGGGGCCAAGAATATCGTGCTGGCGACCGGCGCGCGCGCCCGCACCATGCCGGGGCTGGAGCCGGACGGAAAGCTGATCTGGACCTATCGCGAGGCGATGGTGCCCACCATGTTCCCCAAGTCGCTGCTGGTTGTCGGCTCTGGCGCCATCGGCATCGAGTTCGCGTCCTTCTACAAGACGCTGGGTGCGGAAGTGACCGTGGTCGAAATCATGGACCGCGTCATGCCGGTGGAAGACGAAGAGATTTCGGCGATGGCCGCCAAGGCCTTCACCAAGCAGGGCATGAAGCTGAAGCTGGGCACCCAGGTGACCGAGCTGAAAAAGGGTGCGGACAATGTCACTGCCACCCTCAAGGCCAAGGACGGCAAGCTTGAGACCGTGGTGGTGGATCGCGTGATCCTGGCCATGGGCATCGTCGGCAACGTGGAAAATATCGGGCTGGAAGCGGCCGGCATCAAGGTCGAGAAGACGCACATCGTCGCCGGCAAGTATGGCGAGACGGGTGTAGACGGCGTGTGGGCCATCGGCGACCTGGTGGGCGGCCCCTGGCTGGCGCACAAGGCCATGCATGAAGGCGTCATCGTCGCCGAGAAGATCGCCGGCGTGAAGGGCGTGCATCCGCTGAACACCTCGAACGTGGCCGGCTGTACCTATTGCTGGCCGCAGGTCGCCAGCGTGGGCATGACCGAAGCCAAGGCCAAGGAAAGCGGCCGCAAGATCAAGATCGGCAAGTTCCCCTTCATCGGCAACGGCAAGGCGATTGCGCTGGGCGAGGCGGAAGGCATGATCAAGACCGTGTTCGATGCCACCACCGGCGAACTTCTGGGCGCGCACATGATCGGCGCCGAAGTGACCGAACTGATCCAGGGCTATGTCATCGCCAAGACCGGCGAACTGACCGATGCCGAGCTCAGCCACACCATCTTCCCGCATCCGACCCTGTCGGAAATGATGCATGAAGCGGTGCTGGCGGCGGATAGCGCTGCGCTGCACATCTGAGATCAGGCGCGGAAAATTTCCTGCGCCCGGTCTTGCAGTGTCCTGCAGTCGTCCTGGTTGCCGATTGTCCGCATGCCGTCATCGCGTACCAGGCGCCCATGGCGGCGGATCTGCGACAGGCGCTCAGGATCATTTTCGCACCGCGTCACCTGGTTGAGGACATCGGCCATGTGGATAAGGACCGATGGGCTGCCTGCCGCACTCTGCCGAATGGTGTGAAACATGGCGTCGCACAGGCCACCATAGTTGGTGGTATTGCGCTGCAGCCGAACCTTGCCGTCCCGGATCACAACGCCGTTTGGCAGTTTGCGCCCGACAATTGCGCATAGCAGGCCGCCAAGCTGGTTCAGCACGCGGATCGCGGTCTTCGGATCATTGACGCCGGGCGACAGCGCCCGCACCGCGATATCGACCAGCTGGCCGACGATGAATTCAATGTCGCCCGAAGCTGTGGGCTGATGGCCGATGACCAGGGCCTGTCGCAGGATGTCCGCCCCGCCGGGGACCGGCGGGCTGATCCACGCGATCGCCACGCCCGGAAAGACGAAATCGCCGATCCGCGCGTTCAGCCGCACCGCGGTATCGTGCGCGCTGGCCCAGGCGGTTACGGCGTCCTCGTCCAGTTGCTGGATATATCCGCTGCGACACTCGGCGACTGGCGCGCCATCCTGCCAGTGGGCGGGGCCCGGCGGAGCGGGCTGATCGTCGGTCACCGTCAGTTCGCGCAGGGCCTGTTTCAGGTCGCCCGACACCAGGTGGATGACGGTGTCGAAATTGATGCGGTTGGAAACGTGATCGACGAAATAGACCAGCATTCCCACGCACAACAAGGCCAGCGCAATGGCACCGCTGATGGCCAGGCCGGGCACGAACGCACCTTGGTCGGCGCCGCGGACACTGCGCAGCACGATCAGCGCATAGGCGAAGGTGCCCAGATAGATGCCGAGTGTCGCCTGGTTGCCGCGGTCCCGGGTGAAATTGGTCAGAAGGCGTGGCCCCATCTGGTTCGAGGCAAGGGTCAGCGTGGCGATGGTGATGGAAAAGACCGTGCCGGCCACGCCGATGGTCGAACCGACGATGGCGCCCAGGAGCGTGCGGGCACCGGTCTCGCCGCCGCTGTACAGCCATCCCGCGATGAATTGCGGCGGGATCAGCCCCCAGCGCTCGGAATTGATCAGGATCTCCGCGGCGCCGATTCCGCCCAGCACCAGAAGCGCGGGCAGCACCCAGAAGCTGGCGGCGAGATTTTCATAGAACTGGCGGAGGCGGGCGCGCATTTTTCCCCGGGACGGATTGTGGCGGGACCCGCCACCTTGGTAATCCGGCGCGACAGGGAAAGTTCCCTAGTTCAGCAGGCGCTTTACGTCGTCCGCCATCGCGGCGGTATCGGTGGTGTCGGTCGTCACCAGGCGCGCCTTGCCGTCGCGGTCAAAGAAGAACACCGCATTGGAATGCATGACCTCGTAGGGCGGTCCTTTTTTTACGGAATAAGCGACACGATAGCTGCGCGCCAGCGCCGCCAGGGCATTGTCGCTGCCGCGCAGGCCCACCACCTGCGGCGAGAAGGCCTTGGCGTAATCGGCCAGTACCGGATCGGTGTCGCGGCTGGGGTCCACGGTCACGAACAGCACGGCGACATCGGGGCTTGCCACCTTGCCGAGCATGTCGGTCAGGTTTGCCAGGGTGGTGGGGCAGACGTCGGGGCAGTGGGTGTAGCCGAAATAGAGCGCCACCACCTTGCCCCGATAATCGGCTGCCGTGACCGGTTTGCCGCCTGCAGTCATGTGAAAATCCAGCCGCGGCATAGCGCCTGAAATATCGGTCATGTGCCAGGCGGGTTTTGAACACCCGGCCAGGACAAGCATAAGTATCAGGGCCACCATTCGCATGGCGCGTCCTTATCACGCTGGGCTCAGGCGCGCGAGGCGCATAATATCGCGCCATGTATGTGCCCGACCACTTCCGCGAAGACAGGCCCGATGTTCTCCAGGACGCCGTGCGCCGGATCGGCTTTGCCACCATGGTAACAACCGGCATGGAGGCCAATCATCTTCCCATGCTGCTGCAGGACGGAATGTTGCGCGGCCATGTCGCACGCGCCAATCCGGTGTGGAAGGCGGGTGACGGTGCCGCGCTGGCGATCTTCCTGGGGCCGCATGCCTATGTTTCGCCATCCTGGTATCCCACTAAGGCGGAAACCGCAAAGGCGGTGCCGACGTGGAATTACCTGACGGTGCATGCGCGCGGGCACATTCGCTGGATTCAGGATGCCGCGTGGCTGCACGCCCATGTCGCGGCACTCAGCGATACGCATGAAACGGGCCGCGCGGAACCGTGGGCGGTGGCGGACGCACCGGCCGGCTATATCGATGGCCTGGTGCGCGCCATTGTCGGATTCGAGATCAAGATTGAGAACCTCGAAGGCAAGTGGAAACTCAGCCAGAACCGCAGCGCGGCGGACCAAGGCGGCGTGCGCGACGGCCTGCAACGCGATGGCCGTGCGGACATGGCGCAGCTGATGGACCTCAAGTGAAGCGCGGCTGGGCCTGGTATGGCGCGCTGCTGGCGCTTGGGGCGGCGCTGTACAGCGTCTGCCGCCTGTTTCCCGCCGATCTTCCGGCATGGCTGCCTTGGGAATTTTCCTGGCCGATCTATCTGGCGACGGCGCTGACGCTGGGCTGGTTTGCGCGCGGCCTGCGCCTGCTGCCCAAATCCGATCATCCGCCCGTGTGGCGCAGCATCTGCTTCGTGCTGGGCGTGGCCAGCTTCTGGATCGTGCTGCAGACCCGTATCGATTATTACGCCCAGCACATGTTTTTTGTGCACCGGGCGGCGCATTTCGTGTTGCATCACCTGGGCGCCTTCTTCATCGCGCTGGGCATGAGCGGGCCGGTGCTGTGGGCGGGATTGCCGGATTTCCTCAAGCCCGTGGTTCGGTCGCGGCCCGTGCAGGGCACGCTGGCGGTGCTGCAGAACCCGGTCATGGCGCCGTTCCTGTTCGTGGGCCTGCTGTATTTCTGGCTGATCCCGCAGATCCATACCCGCGTCATGCTGGATGCCAACCTGTACGAGCTGATGAACTGGACCATGGCCATCAATGGTGTGATGTTCTGGTCGCTGATTTTGGACAGCCGCGCCAGGCCGCCCGCGCGCCTCTCTCACCTGATGCGCGCGGCGCTGATCCTGGTAATCGAGCTGCCGCAGATGGTGCTGGGCTCCATCCTGTCGCTGACCGAGCGCGACATCTATCCCGTCTATACGATCTGCGGCCGGGTGCTGGACATGACGGCGCTGAACGACCAGCATTATGGCGGCCTGATCATCTGGCTGCCGGGCACATTGACCAGCTTCGCGGCCATGATCGTGGTGCTGGTGACGATGCGGCTGAACGAGGAAAGGGCGGAACGTGAAGCGGCTTAGTCTTGGAATCCTGCTGGCAACCACAATCGCGGCGTCCGCCGCTCCGTTCGAGATCAGCGATGCCTGGTTTCGGGCGCTGCCGGGCAAGCTGCCGGCCGCCGGCTATTTCACCGCCCGGAACAACACAAGCCGCGACGTCGCGATCACTGGCGCCCGCGCCGAAGGCTGCGGGATGCTGATGATCCACCAGTCCAAAGCCACCGGCGGCATGAGCAGCATGGACATGGTGGACAAGGTCATGGTGCCGGCCGGCGGCAAGGCCGTCTTTGCGCCGGGGGGCTATCACCTGATGTGCACCGACGCCAAGCTGAAGATTGGTGCCAGGACGCCGGTCCTGATCAACCTCTCGGACGGAACGGCGATCGCGGTGGCCTTTGCCGTGAAGGGCGCTACCGGGAAGTAGCGCTCTCTTTTTCCAGGTCCGCAAAGCTGACATGGCAATGCCCGCCATGCTTCTGGAAGTAGCGCTGGTGATGCTCTTCGGCCTTCCAGAAGGTGGGAGCAGGCTCGATCTGGGTTACCATGGGCGTCTTCCACTTGCCGCTGGCATCCACTGCCTTCTTGCGCTCCTCGGCGATGCGCTCCTGTTCGGCGCCATGCGTGAAGATCACGCTGCGATACTGGGTGCCGACATCGGGGCCTTGGCGGTTGCGGGTGGTGGGATTGTGCATGCGGAAGAACAGGTCCACCAGCGTGCCATAGTCCACCTTGGCCGGGTCGAAGGTCACTTCCACCACTTCGGCATGGTTGGTGTCGCCGTTGCAGACCTGCTTGTAGGTGGGGGCCTGTGTCAGTCCGCCGGCATACCCGCTCTCGGCGTTGATGACGCCGGGCACCTGCAGGAAAAAATCTTCCACGCCCCAGAAGCAACCCGCGCCGAACAGTGCCTTTTCCATTTTCGAGCCTTTCAAATTCTGCACGACATAATACGCGCAATACGCAGACCGGTTACATGGGGAGGCGAGGGTGCGTCCGCCACCCCCAGCCGCTATAGAGGCGCATGAATTTCCCGATGCCTGAACCCCTGTTCGACCGGCTGGCGCCGCGCCTGCCGCCGGTTCCACCCCTGGGCTGGACCGTGCTGGCCGGCATCGGGATGCTGGCCGGTACGGCGGCTGTCGCCTGGCGGCATCCATGGATCGGTGCCGGCCTGCTGCTGACAGGCTTTCTGGCCGACGGCATTGCGCAGGCCAGGGCTCGCCGGATGGATGTCGGGGCGCCCGCCCTGCTGCCGCCGGGGCTCCTTCTGGTGCCGTTCGGCTTTGCCCTGGCCGCGCCGGAGCGCGCGTTGGCGGCGATGTTTCTGATGTTCTCTTTAAGCATCCTGACTTGGTTCGGGCCAAGGCGGGTGCGGTTGATCCATTGGCTCGTAGCGCTGGGTCTGCTGCTTGCCTGCCTGTTGCCAGATTACTTTAGCCTCTTGTCCTATTTGCTTGGAATCGCGTGTATTTCAAAGGCAGGGCAAGGGCTCGCGAGGCCGTCATGAAGGTTGTTGTCATAGGTGCCGGCGTGGCCGGACTGGCGATCGGCTGGCGGCTTTTACAGGCTGATTGCAGTGTCATCATTCTGGATCGCGCACAGCCGGGTCGCGGTGCGACCTGGGCGGCGGCGGGCATGCTGGCTGTCGCTGCCGAGATGGAAGGTGCGCCCCAGGCGGAGCATGAACTGGCCATGTCGTCTGCCGCCCTGTGGCCCGCCTTCGCGGCGGAGCTGGAA
>CBIHOI010000081.1:0-9410 GCA_966211925.1 uncultured Hyphomicrobiales bacterium
CCGCGCTGGCGCTATGGTCCATCACCTCGCTGGTGGCGCCGATCTGCGGCCCGCTGCTGGGCGGCTATATCTCCGACAATTTCCACTGGGGCTGGATATTCCTCATCAATGTCCCGGTGGGGCTGCTGGTTGTCTTTTTGTGCTGGGAAAATCTGCGACTGCGCGAAACGCCGGTGACCCGGTCGCGCATGGACCTGGTGGGCATGGGTTTGCTGGTGGTGTGGGCCGGCGCGCTGCAACTTATGCTGGACCGCGGCAAGAATGCTGACTGGTTCGGTTCGCCCTGGATCGTGGCCCTCGCCATCATCGCCTTCGCCGGCTTCTGCGCCTTTATCCTGTGGGAGATGACCGAGGACCATCCCATCCTGGATCTGTCGCTGTTCAAGAGCCGCAATTTCGCGCTGGGGACATTGGTGTTCTGCCTCGGCAATGGCGTGTTCCTGGCCAACATGTTGATCCTGCCTTTGTGGCTGCAGACCCAGCTTGCGTATACGGCGACCTGGGCAGGGCTGGTGTCCGCGCCCACGGGCGTGGTGTCGGTGCTGCTGACGCCGGTGGCCGCGCGTGCGATGGCGCGGACGGATGCGCGGCTGGTGGCCTCAGTGGCGTTTCTGGCCTCCGCGCTGTCCTATTACCTGCGCGCCGGCCTGACGGCGGATGCCAGCTTTATCGCCATCGCCCTGCCATTAATGGTCCAGGGCATCGCCAATGCCGGCTTCTTCGTCGCCACCGTGACCATCCTGCTGGATGACGTGCCGGGTGGGCGCATTCCCATGGCGTCGGGCCTGTCGAATTTCGTGCGCATCATCGTCAGCGGCTTTGCTGTCTCCCTCGCCACCACTTTGTGGGATCGCCGCGAGGCGCTGCACCAGAGTCGCATGGCCGACATGGCCACCGGCGCACCTCTGCACGACACGCTCGCCACCATGCAGGGCATGGGCCTGTCAGAACTTGCCGGCAAGGCGGTTGTCACCCGCGCCATGGAGGGCCAGGCTTATCTGCTGGCCTCCATCGACGTCTTCCATGTCTCGATGTGGCTTTGCCTGGGGCTGACCGGCGTGGTGTGGCTCTGCCATCGCACCAAGAAGCCCACCGAACCTGCGGTCGTGGCCGACTAGCCGTATTTCGCCGCGATCGCCTTGCGGTCCAGCTTCAGGTTGGGTCGCAGCATGCCGTTCTCCTTGGTGAAGGCCTCGTCGGCGAACACCACCTCCACGAATTGCGCCGCCTTGCGAATCGACTGCAGCCCTTGCGCATATTTCTTGACCCGGGCTCGGGCGCCGTCCGTCTCCGGCTCATGCAGCGCCACCACACAGGACAGCTGATTGGCGCCCGGCTTGAGGAAGATCACCGACTGGGCGACATCCGGGCAATTGTTCAATTCCTGCTCGATGACTTCGGGATGGATCTTGTAGCCGCCGGACGTGACGATCAGTTCTTTCTTGCGACCCAGCAGCGTGAGGTTGCCTTTGTCATCCAGTCGCCCGATATCGCCGGTGGCGACACGGCCGGGGCCGACAAACGTGCGTTCGTTCTCACCCGGGGCGCACTGGAAGTACCGCAGGGTCATGGGATGGTCGCGGTGCACGATGATCTCGCCATCCGTCTCGAAGGAAAGCCTGATGCCGTCCAGCACCTTGCCGACGGAGCCATATTCGCGCGATCCGGCAGGCCGGAAGGTGATCGAGCCCGCCTCGACCATGCCGTAGGTTTCGCTCAGCGGCAGCTGCATGCGCTCATAGAACTGGCCAAGATGGCGCCGGATGGGCGCCATGCCCGTCACAAGCACCCGCATATTGGTGCCGAACTGATCGCGCAGCTTGCCGAACAGAAGATGCGCCGCAGCGCGCCGCAGTGCGGCCCCAGGCAGCAGGGAAACCGCATGGCCCGCCGCCAGTAACGCCGATCGCTTCCAGGCCGGCAGCTTTTCGAAATCGGCATAGATCATCTGGAACAGTACCGGCGGCCCCAGCAGAATCGTGGGATTGAGCGCCTTCAGGGCGGCAAACAGCTGCGTATAGTCCGTGATGATCAGGTCGGAATCGTACCACAGCGCCGCATAACACATGTTTCGCTGCTGGAAATTCGACATGGGCAGGAACAGCATCAGCCGTTCGCCATGCGTCAACCCCATAGCCTCGATGATCGGCGGAAGCGTGACTTCGATCCCCTTGCGGCTGATCACCAATCCCTTGAGACCGCCCGCGGAACCGGATGAAAACACCAGGCTGTGCTGGTCGTCGCTGTCGGGTTCGGGCGGCGGCATCCGGTCCAGCGCACGCACATCGCCGTTGTCGGCATCCATGAAGGCAATATGGGCTGGCTTTTGCGGAAAGAGCCGCGCATGGCTTTTGGAGGTCAACAGAAGCGCGATGTCGTAACGCGCCAGCAATTCGTCGTTCACCTGGCCGGCAAAATCGTCGGTGAATGGCACCGAAATGGCGCCGATATCGATCAATGCCAGGTCATGCACCAGCCAGCGATAGGAGTTTGGCGCATAGAGACCCACCCGCATGCCCGGCCGCACGCCCCAGTCCGTGAGCGCGCGCCTGGTCCGCATGACCTCGTCATGCAGGGCTGCGTGCGGATAGGCGACCACCTGGCCGCGTTCAAAAGTATAGGCCGTGCCCTTTTTATTGGGCAGATCGGCAATCAAACCACGTAGATGCATAGGCGAACTTTTCCCCGACGTGTTCGGGTGTTGCCCGCCCAGGCAAACCCGACTGCCGCATTCTTGTAGGAAGGCCCCCGCCGACCAGATGCAGTTCAGTGCCGGTG
Organism: uncultured Hyphomicrobiales bacterium; assembly: GCA_966211925.1. Taxonomy (GTDB): domain Bacteria; phylum Pseudomonadota; class Alphaproteobacteria; order Micropepsales; family Micropepsaceae; genus Rhizomicrobium. The sequence continues at coordinate 2,779 of CBIHOI010000081.1, forward strand.
AAACTACTTTAGGGAGGGGGCGCTGTCATCAGCAACCTGGGGTTCCCGATCCAACATCTTCAGACGCGGACTGTTTACGGACTTCTGGCGACCGAAGGCCGGGTTACATCCCGCGCGGCAGATTGTTCCAGGATGCCAGGTTCGTCCCAGCGTCCTTCCGGCCGGATCGTGACATAGGGGTCCGTGCCGATGGTGATGGCATCGGGATCGCGCTCGAGGTCTGCTATCATTTCGACATAGTCGAAATCCGAGAATACGAACGGCTTTCTGCCTTCCAGCACGCGAAAGCCAAAGCGTTGCCAGAAATCTACCAGCCGCGCCTGGGAATGGGCCAAAACGCGTCCATATCCCTTTTTCTGGCAGAATTTGAAACTGGCACGAACCAGCTGGAACGCCGCCTGGGACTTGCGGAACTCCTTGCGGATTGCCAGCCGTTCGATCTTGGCGAAATCCGCGAAGAAGCGCAGACGTAGGGTACCGACGGGTTCCTTTCCCATATAGGCGAGAAGGTGCGTGCCGGACATGTCATTTCCGTCATACTCCTCTTCATAAGGGCATTCCTGTTCGCCGATATAGACGGCGTTGCGGATTGCGTTGACCCGCAGCATGTCTTCCAGCGACCGGGCAAGCGTGATGCCGATGACGCTCTTGCCGGCATCAGGCATGAAGCTGTCATAGAGTGGCCTGTGCGATTTGCGTGTGAATATCCACACGTTGGATGGCGCCTCGATGTCCCCTATGCTGGTGCCTTGGGTAAAGCCCATAGCCTGAACATAACCGCGCCCGGCATCGGTGGCAGGGCGGGTATAAATGTTGAGGCCGGCATACCGGGCCGACGACAAAGTCTGCATGAAAAAGGCGATGCCGGCTGCGAGCGGGCCCGGCGCAAAGACCAGCCACAGATATATTGCCGCCGGACGCTCGTGCGGCTTGGCGAGAAGCCGGATATCAATCTTGGTCGCATTGAAAGTGCCCAGCGCGAGGTGCTGTAGCCCCAGCATGTTCAAGGGCAGAAATGCGATCAGGCCCTCGCCGGCAGGCTGAGCGGGCGTGAACTTGCTGCGTCGCGCCAGTGCCATCACGCATTCGGGATTGTAGCGCTGAATGCGAAGCATCTCGCTGGTTTCAGTCAGACCCGGCACATCAAGCCGCGCCTTGGCCATCAGGTCTTCGACCACTGCTTCGGTCGGTTGAAATGATACGACATGCCGGCCTATCCGCTCGGCATCCATTTCATCAAGCTTGTGTCTGCCAAATCTGTCCGGCAGCGGGACGACATCTTGCGCCAAATTTGCTTGAGAGCGTGCCATGCGACCGCCGTGTCTTAATATTTTGGAAACCATAAAAGCTTCCAGCGGCGAGTTAAATATCAAACTGTTCTGAAATGGGACGTTTAAGTAAATCTACTTAAGAAGAGTGTTCGAATGTGCGTGTCGGATGCGAGTTCCGATGCTGCGCGCAAGGCTTTTGGTAGTTAACGGCCGGCATTTTCAAAGCTGTGGACGCATTTATCCGTATACAGACTGCACGTCCCAATATTGCGCGGTCGTCGTTATTCGCGTCATGCGTGTGTGCTTGGAAGGCGCGGTTTTCACTGACCGTTTAGGGTTTTGCGTCAGAATTCTCGCATGAATGTGATGGCCATTGCCAAAGCGCACAATCAGAGAGCACTCCGGCAGAATTGGAATCATTTCTCCGATCCCACGCTTGCGTTCTCGTTGCCGCGCTACAACCAGATGATCGATGTCTGGCGAGCCAAGGCCAATGGCCGCGCCATGCCCCGGCGTTCCGAAATGACAGCGCGCGATCTCAAGGACTTTCTGCGTGACCTGTTGTTGGTCCACCGCGACTCGGTCAATCCGTCGCGTTACAGCTGGCGGCTGATCGGCACCAGCGTGACCGACGTGGTGGGGCACCATACTGGCAAGACTTTTGACGAAAGCATGCCCCCGCACCATCTGGAGCGCTGGGTCGAAACCATGGATATGATCTTGGAAAGCGAACAACCCTGGCGTCTGCGCGGCCGTGTTCACGTCCGCGGACGTGAATATCTCGATGCAGAAAATCTCTATGTGCCCCTGGCCAATGACAATGACCAGCCCGCATTCGTCATGGGCTTTTGTCGCTATACGCCCCACATCTCGGACGACGAAAACTACTGGGAAAACGAGCTGGCCTCGATTCCCGGCGGTCTTCTCTAGCCCTTCTTCGCGCCCGCACGATTCCTTTGGCCCAGCCGCCGTGGCATAACGGCTGCGGGCAAGGGGAGTCGCCATGCGCGCGCTGGACAGAATCTATTACGGCTGGTTCGTTCTGGCCGCTTCGGCGGTGTGCGAGCTTCTGGTCATGGGCGCCACCGCCTACGCCTCCGGCCTGTTTGTTCTGCCGCTGCAGGCGGAATTTCACATTTCCCGCGCGGACGCCAATTCCTCCATCCTGATTCTCTTCCTGGGCGGTGCCTTGGTGGCGCCCCTGGTCGGCAAGGCGCTGGATCGCTATCCGATCCGTCTGGTGGTGCCGGCCGGCGTGCTGCTGTTCAGCGGCGCCATGGCCTTCATTGCCGTGACGGGATCGCTGTGGTTGATGGCCCTCGCGCTTCTCCTCCCCGCGTCCATCGGCTTCATGGCGGCCGGTCCGCTCACCACCTCCACCTTGACGACCCGCTGGTTCCACCGGCGGCGGGGACTGGCGCTCGGCATCGCTGCCATCGCCACATCGGGCGGCGGACTGGTGGTGGTTCCCCTGCTCAGTCGCGCCATCGCGGCCTATGGCTGGCGCAGCGGTCTTCTGTATGAAGCGATCGCCATCGCCGCTATTGTCATTGCGTTGGCGCTTGCGGTGCTGCGCGACAATCCTGCCGCGACGGGGCTCGAAAGCCATCCGGAAAATCGGGGCAAAGCCGATCCCACGGCGACACGCCCGCGCTGGCATGAGATTCTGGTCCGCCGTGCTTTCTGGGTCCCCACCTTGGCGTTGGCCAATATCTCCGGCATCTGCCAGGCCATGGTGGTGACGGTGGTGCCGTATGGCGTGCAGTTGGGCCTTCCAGTGACGCGAGCGGCACTGTTCATTTCCGCCTTCGCGCTCTGTGCCGCCGTGACGAAGATCGTGGCCGGACTTCTGGCCGATCGCGTCAACCAGCATCTGCTGGTTTTGGCCGCCACGCTTTTCATGATGGCAGGACAACTGCTCCTGTGTGTTGCGCCGAGCCAGGGCACCCTCCTGGCTGCGAGCTGTCTGTCAGGTATTTCCCTCGGCTGCGCTCTGCCGACCGCAGCCGGCTTGATCGCGGCCAGCTTCGGTGCGGACGCATTTGGCGCGGCCATGGGCTGGACCTATGCACTGATGCAGGGCTTCTCCATCGTTGCCACCCGTTTCATTGGCTTCGTCTACGATGGCGGCCACAACTACATGCCTGCCTTCGCCACCTTTCTGGCGCTTTCCAGTTGCGTGTTCCTGGCATCGCTTGTTCTGGCACCACCCAAACAGATCGCGGCATGATCAGCATCGCCCAACTTCTCACCGATCTGGAAAGCCGCGGTATCATCCTGTTCCTGGAGGATGGCGAGATGCGCTATCGCTCGCCGCGGAACGCGCTGAGCGATGGCGATCGTGCACAGTTGCGCGGCCAGCGTGCCGCAATCGTCGCTTACCTGCAGGCCCGAGAAGCCGGCAGGGCCCTGCGCGTCATCAAGGGGCGGCCAGGCCCGCTCACCCCGTCGGTGGCACAGGAAATGTGGTGGCGCTTCGCCGGCCGGCCTGAAGAAGGCAAACCCATTGCGCTGAACATCGGCATGGTCGGCACGTTCGGCAATACCAGCGCCGAAGCCGTGACCACAGCCATCGCCCAGGTGATGGCGCGGCACGAGGCGTTGCGCGTGTCCTTCAAGGCGGACGGCGAGACCTTGTCCGCTTCCAGCAAGCCTGCCGGGGCTTTTGCGATCGAACAGGAAAACGCCCCGGACGCCGATGCCGCGACACGCAGCGCCCGGGAATTCTGTTCCCGGCTCAACCCCATCCTGGGCGAATGGCTGACGCGCGCCAAGGTGATTGCGCTACCGGGCAACCGGGCCATGGCGATCCTTTCCAGCGCCCACATGATCGCGGATGCCGCCAGCCGTAACATCATCATCGATGAGCTGCGGGACATTCTGGAAGGCAAGCCGCTGGCGCCGGCCTCCACGCCCTACAACGACTATTCGCTTGCCGAGCGCGATTTCCTGGACGGGCCGCAGGGCCAGGACCTGATCGATTATTGGCGCGCATGGTACGACCAGCAGCCCGCCCTGACCGCGCCTTCGGACGGCACGCCGCTTGTCTGGGGCACCGGTACGCGCATCGTGCGCAATTTCTCCATTCCGAGGCGCGTGCTGGAAAGCGCCCGTGCGCTTGCCGGGCAGATGAAAGTGACGCCCTTTCTGATCTACCTGACCATCTTTGCCATCGCCATCTCGCGCTGGTCGGGCCAGGCGCGCTTTGCGCTGCGCGTACTCGGTGACAAGCGCACGACGATGGATCTGACCGGTACCGTCGGTCTGATGTTCTGCGGCGATGCGGTGGAAATCCATGCCGAACCGGATGCGGATTTTGAAACCGTGTTGCGCGGCATCGTCGCCGAATATGACGCGACCCTGGCGCGCCGCATTCCGACCCTGCACTTCTATGCGCCGCAAATGGTGCGCCCCGGTATCGAAGCGCCGGGCCATCCCAACAGGATTCCGGCGGTGTTCAACTATTACGCCGTGGGCACGGCGCGGGAGAAGGCCGAGCGCGCGGCGAGCCCCGACATCACGGCCACCTGGCCGTGGCCGCCCCAGGTCACCGAACTGCCGCCGCAGATATGGCCGCGCGTGTCATCGCCGGTATTCCTGCATCTGATGGACTATGGCAACGAAGCATCCGCCTCGTTGCACTTCTATGAAGTGGTACTGGGAAAAGCCGACCAAGACAGCTTTACCGCCCTGCTGCTGCAAGTCTTTGCCGAGCTCCTGTCTCCGTGAATCTTGGCGCCCATATCCTGCCGCCGGGCATCTGGGCTTCGGAAATGGAAGACCGGGGCCAGGCGGTACCGCTCCATCCCGCCGAACAAGCCCTGGTTGCCAACGCCGGCGAGAGGCGCCGCCGCGATTTTGCGCTGGGCCGCACCTGTGCCCGCGCCGCGCTGGCGCAGGCGGGTAGTGCCGATGCCGTGATCGCCCGCGACGGGGATGGCAAACCGGTCTGGCCGGAAGGCTTTGTCGGCAGCATTACCCATACCCATGGCTATGCGGCCGCGCTGGCGGCCCGCGCTGCGGACTTTGCGGCTTTGGGTGTGGATGCGGAGCGCGTGGGCAGCGTGACCCCCGAACTGATGCCCCGACTTTTCGATGCGGCGGAACGCGATTGGCTGGAGAGCCTGGACGTCATCCGGAGACCGGCAATGGCGGCAATCCTGTTCAGCGCCAAGGAAGCCTGCTTCAAGGCTTCGGCAGCCGGCAGGGCGCTGGTGTTTCATTCCATACATATAGAAGTGCAGGGCGACCGGCTGCGCGCGCGCCAGCCAGGCCTCGCGGATCTTGAAGGCCGCTTTGCCGAGGGGGACGGCTTGGTGCTGACAGCGTTCTGGCGGCGCTAGATCGCGCCGAATTCCTCGCTGGGTTCGGCGAGGGAGTGCACATGGGCGGCAAATTCCGCCAGGGTGGGAAATTCGAACAGATCGGCCGGCTTGAGTTCGTCGCCCAGCTTCAGCTTCTCCTGGACCGCGCCGATCATCTTCACGCCCAGAAGGGAATGGCCGCCCAGCGCGAAGAAATTGTCATCGCCTGCCACCTGCTTGACGCCCAGGTGCCGTGCCCAGATATCCGCCAGTTGCGCCCGGGTTTCTTCCTGACTCGCCATGAACAACTCCTGTGTCGCGCGCAGACTAACGCACGGCGCTTTTGTTCGTCACCTCAAGACGCACGCCGCGAATCTGTCGTGAAATGTTCCAGCGCGACTTTGACCGCGATATCGGCAGGGCCGTAAGGGCGGTGCGCGTCCCAAACGCACGTGATTTGTGCTCGCACACACTAGTCAGTCCGCTTAAAAGACGCGCACATCGGGCGCGCTATTTTTGTGCTGCAATGCAGCATGATCAAATATCGGGACATTCACTGCACAAAAGATGTGTAATTGCCCAAGGGTCGTGCAGTTCGAATCTTTGCGGATTTATTACGCACGAATATGCCGAAACACTCATTCAATTGGCAACATTGGTTCTTATAAGAACTTATATTAGATATAAAATGCCAAATTCGCGCCAATTCGGTGCATTAATGTCACTTCGTCTTTTCGTCACAGAGGCGCGGACAGAATCCGATTTACGCGCTGTTCCGTATGGACCTACGGTTCCTGCAGCGATTTTGCATCGCACAAAAAAATTGGAGCTGGGCAGGAAATAGCAGGAAGGAGCAACCAAACATCGCCAAGGCGATACACCGGGGGTTCCTGAATGTTTACGTCGCGTACAAAGGTCAAGACCGCGCTCTTTTTCGGCGCATCACTCGCAGTCATCGCGGCAACCGCCGCCCCCGTGCTGGCGCAACAGGTCGCCCAGGGCGAAACCGAATCCGTGATCGTGACCGGCACCCGCGTGACGGGCATGACCGCCGCGG
>CBIHOI010000082.1:0-9221 GCA_966211925.1 uncultured Hyphomicrobiales bacterium
GCAAGGGCTGCGGCACGCGGCAGGTGATCGCGTCGGGATTGCCCTGGCCGGTGGGTGTGATGGCGAGTGCGGCCTGCCTGACATCGGGCGAGGCGCTGTCGGCTGGCGCGGCCGGAACGATCATGAACGGGACTGGCGCGGGCGGTGTTACCGGCGCGGGGTTCGGCACGGCAACGGCCGGTTCGGCTTGCGGCACCGGCGCGGCGAATTTCACGATGCGCGGCTTTGCCCGGCGCGGCGCGTCCACCACCGCAACAAAATCATCCTGCGGCGTGAGCGCGGCCGACAGAGGCGCCACCACGGCCTGCCGGATCTGCGCCTGCACCTGCGCGGCGCGGCGGGTCATTTCCACCGCCAGGGGCGACGTCACGAAGCCCGCCAATACCGGCACGGTCACGACTATCAGTGCAGCACCGGCCAGCAGCGCGCCGCGGGCGGTATCCATGGCACGGGCGGCATCGGCCGCCATGATGCGCTCCATGCGGCGGCCCAGGTCGCTGCCCGACGCGCCGGAGACACAGGCCAGCGGCGACTGCACGCAGAAGCGGCATACTTTCAGGATGCTCTGCGCATAGACCAGCGGGTCGTGGCCGTCCGCGACAACGCTTTCATCGCAGGCGCGCTCGCGCTCGGCGATCAGGCGCGCCCCGATCAGCCAGACCGGCGGCCAGAACCAGAACAGCGCCTCCACCAGCATGTGGATGGCGGCGGTGAGATTGTCGCGGCGCGCCAAGTGCGAGGCTTCATGCGCCAGGATCGAAGCGATCTCGCCCGGCGCCAGGTGCGCCAGCAGCCCGGACGGCAGCATCACCACGGGATTGACGATGCCCACCAGCCCCGGCTCCAGCAAGGTGGCGGAGATTTTCACAGGCATCGGCGCATTGGCAAAAGGCTGCGCATCCGCCAGCAGCGTGCGCAGCCGCAGCCAGCGCACCAGCCGAAGGCCCAGCACCGCCGTCAGACCCAGCGCCCACAGGCCCAACAACCAGGGGAGCAGATTCACGCTTTCCTGGCCGGCCGGCAGCATTCGCACCGGCGCAGACAGGCGCATGGCGGGCTGGATCGCCAGCGGCGCGATCAGCGCGTGGGGAAAAAGCTGCGACAGCCATCCGCCCAGTGCCGAAAGGGCCGCAAAGGGCAGCAGGAACTTGATGCTGGCGACGAACCAGAGCCAGAACCGCACGCGCGCGGCGTTGCGGCGCACCGTCAATGTGAGACAGGCGGCGAGCAGGGCCACCAGGCTGGACTGCCAGAGATGATCCAGCAGCGCGGCGATCACGGTTCTTTTTTCCGTTTTGCCAGATCACGGAGCAGCTTTTCCGCATCGGCGACATCCTGGGACGAAAGATTGCCGGCCTCGATGAGCTGGGCCATCACCGGCTGCATGCGGCCGCCGAACAGGCTGAGGAATTCGTCCACCAGCCGTCGCTGGGCGACATCGCGGGTGATCACGGCTTCGAAGATGTGTGCGTTGCCGATCTTGCGGGCGCGGCGCAGCGCCTTCTTGATCTCCAGCCGGTACACCATGGTCTGCACCGTGGTGTAGGCGGGGCGGCTCTTTTGCGGGAAGGCTTCCTGGATGTCGCGGATCGCCAGCGGGCCGCTGGTCCACAGCGCCTCCATGATCTGCAGTTCCAGCTTGCTTAACTTGGGCAACCGCATCGCGTCTTCTTCTGTCCGGGGCCTACGACATCTGTCGTACGCTAGCGCCCTGCGGCAAGAACGGCAAGTCTTCAGCTCTCCAGCGACAGCCCGGTCGGGCGGGGTCGCAAGGCATCGAAAGCGCCCGCCAATAGAAGTCCGGCGGCAAAGCCGCCCAGATGCGCCTGCCAGGCGATCGCCACGCTTTGCGTCCCCATGCCGAGCCCCGTCAGGCCGGCCGCGAGATTGACCGCCAGCCATACGCCCGTGAAGACCAGGATCTGGCGGGATAAGAGCGGCGCCAACGGCGTCTGGCCCGGCGTGGCCCAAGGGGTTTGGCCGGGCAGCATGCGCACCGCCGCCCCCATCAGTCCCGAAATGGCGCCCGAGGCGCCCACCACGGGATTCTCACTGCCCCAGTTGAAGGCAAGATAGGTCAGCCCCCCCGCCACGCCGCACACAATAAAGAAGGACAGGAACAGCAGTGCCCCGAAGCGGCGCGCCACGATGGGACCGAAGGCCAGCAGCCACAGGCAGTTGATCCCCAGATGGGTCCAGTCGTTGTGCAGCCCCATATAGGTGACGAAGGGCAGCATCTGTTCCCAGATTGGGCCAGGGTTCAGCATCCGGCTTTCCAGAAAGGCACGGCTGTAGCGGGCCGGGACCAGGCCGTATTGGAATACCAGAGCCAGCGCCTGACCGGGCGGCGCCCATATCCGCGCCCCGTGCGCCACCACCAGCCCGGCGATCAGCCACGGCACGACGGGCGGCGCCCGGAAGAAGGGTTGGCGGGGTGGCGAAGACTGCAGGAAAGCCATGGCGCTTATTAATCAGGTTCGCGGGCGGGCGCCACGGCCCCAGAGCCGCACAAGATCGCACAAGACCTGTTCCAGGCTGAAACAGGCGGGCGCCCGGGCTGTCCCGGACATCCCCGTTCTCGGCCGCCCCGTTTCGGGACACGGCACGCTTTCAGCCGCTGGCGCCGCCGACGCGGGGGACACTGCGCGCACGCAAACGCCAGTCTTTGCGCGATTTTTGCAGCGGCCCTGTGCCGGCGCGGCACGGCCATGTCCTAACGACGATTAAGGGACTGGCACGGCGGTTGCTCTGTTCCTGGCAACAGATTTTGGAACCAACGCCATGACCCAGACCAAGAAACTGATCGCCCTGACCCTCCTGGCCCTCACCGCCACCACGGCAGCCTCCTCTGTGGCTCTGGCCGGCGATTGGACCAATTCGGGCATGTACAACGGCTATGGCGCGTCCAACCAGAATACCGCCTCCAACTATTCCATGCGCGACGCCAACGGCAACCTGACCATGGTCAATGGCCAGGTCACCAGCGCCCAGTATTCCGCCAACTCGGGCGGGCAGTCCGCCTATGCCGGCGGAGTTGGCATGGGTGGTGCAAATGCCTACGGGCAGGCCACGGCGATCGGCAATTCGCTCAACGTGACTGTCATCGGAAGCCACAACACCACGATCATCGACTCCACGCAGGTCAATACCGGAAACCAGACGGCAACCGCCGAACTGAACTCGCACTAAGAACTTAGGAAAAGGGAAGCCCCTCCCATGACTCGCCGCGCCCGCAAACACCTTCTGAAGCCTCTGGCCTTTCTCGTGGCCGCCATGGCCCTGGAAGGCTGCATCAGCCCCACGCCCGACAGCGTGGGCCGCTACACCTCCCCGATTGGCGGTGCGCCGGTGATCTCCAACGAAACCCCCTATTCCGCGGCCCTGCGCTGCATGAGCGGCGTCGTGCGCGGCCGCCCGGTTCGCATCGCGGTCGGCCAGATCGCCGACTATACCGGCAAGACCGAATCCGACGGCTCGGGCCGCAAGGTCACCGCCGGCGCCGCCCTGATGGCGATGAGCGCCCTGAACAAGGCCGGTGTCCACATGGTGGAGCGCTTCGATACCTCGGTTGCCGAAATGGAACTGAAGTATGCCAACAACAAGCTGATCGGCGACGACCAGCATCCGAACCCGCAGCAAGGTGACTTCCGCAAGATCCTGGCGGGCTCGATCCCCGGCTCGGACTATTACATCGTCGGCGGCATCACCGAGCTGAACTTCAACATCCGCAGCGAGAACGCCAATGGCAATGGCGGCGGCACCGCCACCAACGCCACCACCGGCACCGCTTCGGGCAGCCTGTATGTGATGAATGTCGGCCTGGACATGCGCCTGGTGAACACCAACACCTTGGAAGTCGCCGACGTGATTTCCTATCAGAAGCAGATCATCGGCCGCCAGGTTTCAGCCGGCGTGTTCGACTTCCTGGGCACCAACTTCTTCGACGTCAGCGTCGGGGAAAGCGCCCTTGAGCCGATCCAGCTGGCGGTGCGTTCGGTGATTGAACGGGCCACGCTGGAGATGATCACCCGCGTCTATCGCGCCCCCGGCGCCTGCAACATTCCTCTGGGCGGCGCCAACGATCCGCTGCGCGGTCCGGGCGATGCGCCCTTCTATCCGCAGCAGGTGGCGTATGCGGCCCCCGGTTATCCGCAGCCCTATGGCCCGCAGCCCTACCAGATGGGTTATGCGCAGCCCATGTACGCCCCCGATCCGCGCCAGAACCCTTATGGCAGCTATTCGCAGCCGGCCCCCTTCGGCCTTCGCGGCGGCCTCTAACAGACTTCGCCTTTTCACAGACAGCAACCAACCCAATCCTCAGGAGCCTTAAATGAAAACCTTCAAGACCCTTCTTGCCGCTTCCGCCATGATCGCCGTCTCGGCCACCGCCTCCTTCGCCGGCGGAGAACAGTACGGCACCTGGAATGACGGTTCGTCCTCGCAGGGCAGCGGCAGCCAGATCCTCAACGACCAGATCAACCTGCAGAATGCCTGGTCGAACCTGAAGGGCAGCTTTGACACTGTGGGCGGCGATGCCGTGGCGCAGGGCTCGGCGGCCGGCAACATGATCGACATCACCACCATGAACAACACCCGCGTGATGAACAGCCAGATCGTCGGACCCCAGGCCAATATCGGTTCGAATGTCGCGGTGGATGCCACCAATGTGTGGGGCAGCGTCGGCATCTCCAACCAGGTGCTGTGCAACGGCGCCAGCGTCTCGACCGATCCGATCCTGACGTCGGTGCAGTCCAACCAGGAATGCCATGCCCAGGACCCCTATTCCTCGATCAAGACCAACATCTCCAACGTGGCCGGCAATGCCGTGATCCAGGGTTCGTCGCTGGGCAACACCTTCGAGGCCGACTCCAACGCCCCGAACATGCCCATCTATACCCGCCAGCTGAACAACTCGGCCACCGTGTCGAATGTTACCGCCAATGCCTTCAACGTCGCCGGCAGCGTGGGCATGTCGTCCTCCGCCATCGGCAATACCTCGCAGATCATTCACTACAACACCAACTAAGGAGCATTTGACGTTTTCGAATAGGCTCCGGGACTCTAAGGGGCAAAATTAGATTTCCGGAGTTTGGGGGACGGGCGCGTTGGACATTTCGCGCCCGTCCCCTGCTTTATTGTCGGCGGCGCATGGTTTGCGCCATGTCAATTTTTGCCTTTTGAATTTTCTGGTATATGGGAGCCGCCATGCGCGCATTGCCCATCGACCTTTCCGCCTTCGAAGCCGCCCCAGTGGCGCGCGAGCCCTTCGCCCATGCGATGGTGCCGCACTTCGTGAAGGCCGATGCCATGACCGCTATCAACGCCGATTACCCGCTGGTGGACCTGCCCGGCAGCTTCCCGCTGCCGACCCTGAAATACGGCCCCGCCTTTGCGCAGTTGATCGAAGCCATCCAGGGACCGCAATTCACCGCGCTGGTGGAGAAGAAGCTGGGCGTCAGCCTGGAAGGGCGGCCCACCATGGTCACAGCCCGCGGTGTCTCGGCAGCGCGCGACGGCCAGATTCACACCGACAGCCGCACTAAGATCATCACCGTGCTGATCTACATGAACAATGCGTGGGAGGCGAAGACCGGCCGCCTGCGCCTGTTGCGCGGGCCCCATGACCTGGAAGACATGATCGCCGAAGTGCCGCCGGACGAAGGCACCCTGCTGATCTTCAAGAACGAGCCCAATGCCTGGCATGGCTTCCATGCCTTCGAAGGCCCGCGCCGGGTTATTCAATTAAACTGGGTGACCGATATGGGCGTGGTGCGGCGCGAACAGTTTCGCCATAAGGTCAGCGCGTTTTTCAAAAGGCTGCGCGGCAAACCGGCTCAGGAACAGATGTAATCGTGCCATTGCCCGCGCGTGTCGCGGATGCGATGGCCGGCTGCGGTTTTCTCGACATGATCGCTGTCCAGCGGCACCTTGCCGAAGCCGCCGGGGATGTCGAGCATGTAGGTCGGCATCGCCAGTCCCGAAAGCCGCGCGCGCAACGACTTCATCAAGGCCAGCCCCTCTTCGATGCCGATGCGGAAGTGGCCGGTGCCGGGCGCCAGGTCGGGATGGTGCAGGTAATAGGGCTTGATGCGGTTTTCGACAAAAGCGCGCATCAGCGCGGCCAGCGTGTCGGCATTGTCGTTCACGCCCTTCAGCAGCACCGACTGACTGACCAGCATGATGCCACTCTCCACCAGCCGGGCGATGGCGCGGCGGGCTTCGGGCGCGAATTCGCGTGCGTGATTGGCATGCACCGCGACCCAGGTGGTGGCGCCTGGCGCATGCAGCGCCGCGACCAGTTCATCGGTGACGCGGTCGGGGTCCACCACCGGCACACGGGTATGCCAGCGAATGACCTTCACATGGTCTATGGCTGCCAGCCGGCTGGTGACTTCGGCGATGCGGCGCGGCGACAAAATAAAAGGATCGCCGCCCGTGAGGATCACTTCCCAGATTTCTGGGTGGGCCGCGATGTAATTGACAGCGCCTTCGAAGGCATCCCTGGACAGCGCATTGTCCTTTCCCGGGCCTATCATCTCGCGGCGAAAACAGAAGCGGCAATAGACCGGGCAGCTGGCCACCACCTTGAACAGGACGCGGTCGGTGTGGCGATGCACGATACCGGGTACCGGCGTGTGGGCGGCATCGCCGATGGGATCGGACAGCTCCTGCGGCAGCGTTACTAGCTCTTCCAGGCTGGGCAGGAACTGGCGCGCGATGGGATCATTGGGATCGCCCGCATTCACCAGCGACAGCAGATGCGGTGACACCGCCACCGCATAGCGACGTGCCACCTGTTCAATTGTTGGCGCGTTTTGTTCCAAATCGCGCGGGGCAATCGTCATTTCTGCGACTTGAAATTGGGCAGGAACACGGTGAGCAGTCCGATCAGCGGCAGGAAGGCGCACACCTTATAGACGTATTCGATGGAGGTGGCATCCGCCAGCGCGCCCAGCACGGCGGCGCCGACGCCGCCCATGCCGAAGGAAAAGCCATAGAACAGGCCCGAAATCATGCCGACCTTGCCCGGCAGCAGTTCCTGCGCATAGACCACGATGGCGGGGAAGGCGCTGGCCATGATCACGCCCACGATCATCGACAGCGCACCGGTCCAGAACAGGTTGGCGTAGGGCAGCACCAGGGTGAAAGGCAGCATGCCCAGGATGGAGAACCAGATCACATATTTGCGCCCGAAGCGGTCCCCCAAAGGCCCGCCCATGAAGGTGCCGGCCGCCACCGCGCCCAGGAACAGGAACAGGTGCAGCTGCGCCACCTGCACCGACACGCCGAAGCGGTGGATCAGGTAGAAAGTGAAGTAGCTGCCGATGCTGGCGAGATAGAAATACTTGGAGAAGATCAGCAGCAGCAGGATCGCGATGCTGGCCGCCACCTTGCCGCGCGGCAGGCGGGATTCGGCGAGCTGCCTGTTGGCATGACGGATGCGGGCCAGGCCATGATGTTTGTACCAGGTGCCGACATTGTACAGGATCACGATCGCCAGCACGGCACAGGCGGCGTACCAGGCCACCGCATGCTGGCCCCAGATCGCCACCAGGAACGCGGCGGACAACGGCCCCAGCGCCGAGCCGGTATTGCCGCCCACCTGAAACAGCGATTGCGCCAGACCATGACGACCGCCCGAGGCCATGCGCGCCACGCGGCTGGATTCGGGATGAAAGACAGACGATCCCAGTCCCACCAGCATGGCGGCGACCAGCACCACCGGATAGCTGCCGGCGATCGAAAGCGCCAGCAGCCCCGCCAGGGTCGCGACCATGCCGAACGCCAGGGAATAGGGCATGGGCTTGATGTCGGAGAAGAAACCGACGGCCGGCTGCAGCAGCGAGGCGGTGCACTGGAATGCCAGCGTGATCAACCCGACCTGGGCGAAATTCAGGTGAAAGTCGGCCTTGAGGGTGGGATAGATGGCCGGGATCACCGCCTGCATCATGTCGTTGAGCAGGTGGCAGAAACTGATGGCGAACAGCACCGGGAAGGTGGTGGTGGCGATCTTGTGGGCGGTGGTGTCGGTCATGGCGGGCGGAGCCTATCTTTCAGCGGGTTTTTGACCACCCCAAATCCCGCATCCCGGTCATGCCGCTATGCGAGAGGCGTCCATAAAACACTGTCAATATTGGGCGCACCCGTCGCCAGCATCACCAGCCGGTCGAAGCCCAGCGCCACGCCGCTGGCGGGCGGCATGTGAGCCAGGGCGGCCATAAAGTCTTCGTCCAGCGGATAGCGGATGCCATAGACCCGCTCCTTCTTGGCCATCTCGCTTTCGAAGCGGGCGCGCTGCTGTACGGGATCGGTCAGTTCGCCAAAGCCATTGGCCAGTTCGACGCCGCAGGCATAAAGCTCGAAGCGTTCCGCCACGCGCGCATCGCGCGGGCTGACCCGGGCCAGCGCCGCTTCACACACGGGATATTCGTAAAGGATGCAGGGCCGCTCGATGCCCAGTCGCGGCTCGATGCGCAGGGTCAGGATCTTGGCGAACATGTCGGACCAGTCATCGTCATCGGCCACCGTGATGCCGCCGCGCCGCGCCCGACTGCGCAGGGCCGCCGCGTCGCCTTCGCCCGTCGGCAACAGGGTCGCCAAAAGATCGATGCCCGCGAAATGGGTGAAGGCGTCGGCCACGGTCAGCCGGTCGGCCGCGGCGCGCGGATCGCACTGTGCGCCCTGGTGACGCAGCGTTTCCGTGCCGGCCACATCGGCGGCGAGCCACAACAGCGCCAGGCTGTCGGCGATCACGGTCTGGTAGTCCTCATGCGCCCGGTACCATTCCAGCATGGTGAATTCCGGGGCATGCAGCCGGCCGCGCTCGCGGTTGCGGAAGACACGGGCGAAATCGAAGATTTTCGTCTCACCCGCGGCCAGCAGCTTCTTGGAGGCGAATTCCGGCGAGGTGTGCAGATAGAGCGGCGTGCCGGCCAGATCCGGGCCGGTCAGCACGGTCTGAAAGGCGTGCAGGTGGGTCTCGTTGCCGGGTGAGGCGACCAGCGCGCCGCATTCCACTTCCTGGAAGTCCTGGGCCTCGAACCAGCCGCGCAGGGCCGATTTTATGCCCCCCCGCTTCTTCAGCAGGGGCCGGCGGTCGGCATGGTTATGGGCATCCCACCAGGGCATTTTGACCTCTCAAAGCCCCCCTGCTATAGCCCGGCCAGCAAATTCCAATAAGTCTGTTTTGTGAGGTTCCCGTGGTTTCGGTTATCGCCAGC
>CBIHOI010000083.1:0-9218 GCA_966211925.1 uncultured Hyphomicrobiales bacterium
GGCGATGCCAGCAGCGCCGCGTCCCGCGCGCTCAGCGCCATGTCGCGAAAGGGCTCGTCGGTGTGCATGCGCGCGGCATCCACGATGGTGACATCATCGATCACGCCGCTCCTCAGCAACCGCACCCGCACCAGCACCGGCAGGTTGCGCGCGCCCGGAATGCTCAGGTCCGGCAGCCAGCGCCGCAGAATCTGCGCCCGGATGAAATCCTTCAGCGGATAATTGCCGTCGCCGCCGCCACCACCGCCTGCGCCGTCGCTTGCCGCCGCATTGTTGTCGGCGTTGGGCAAGGTGGTGGAATCGCTTTTCAACTGTGCGAGCCCCCGCAACTTTGCCGATAATTCATCCTCCGGCTCCTTGGTGCCCTTGGGGCTGACGCCTTCGGGCACCGGCGCGCTCTGCTGATGCTGCGGCGCCACCTGCAGCCTGGCTGCCGGCTTGGAATCGGTCTGGCCCAACGATCCGCCCAGCACCAGATCGACGGGCAGGGCGCGGAACATGGTCTTCTGCACATCCGTGCGCTGGGTGAGGTACCAGCCCGCCAGCAGCAGGAAACCCAGATGCAGCAGCAGCGACAGTGCCGCGCCCTTCCAGTCCCGCCTTTCTTCCCTGGCCGTGAACAGTGCCTCCATGGCCCCACTCTAGGAATTAACGCAGCCCTGCGCTATTGAGCCTGCATGAAGATAAAGCTGTACCAGGGCGACCTGCCGGACGGGCTGGACCTCGGCCCCATCGTCGCCATCGACACCGAGACCCTGGGGCTCAATCCCTTCCGCGACCGTCTGTGCCTGGCGCAGCTGTCGTCGGGTGACGGTGTCTGCCATGCGGTGCAGTTCGCCGCCGGCCAATACGCTGCCCCCAACCTGAAGAAGATGCTGGCCGATCCGAACACCACCAAGCTGTTCCACTTCGCCCGCTTCGACATCGCCATGTTCCGCCGCTGGCTGGGCGTCGACTGCCAGCCGATATACTGCACCAAGATCGCCTCCAAGCTGGTGCGCACCTATACCGATCGCCACGGTCTCAAGGACCTGGTGCGCGAAATCCTGGGCGTGGACATTTCCAAGGAACAGCAATCCTCAGACTGGGGTGCCGCGGACCTGACGGAAAAGCAGCTCGCCTATGCCGCGGGCGATGTCGCCTACCTGCACCAGCTCAAGACCGCGCTGGACAAGATGCTGGAACGCGAAGGCCGTACCCACCTGGCGAAAGCTTGTTTCGACTTCCTGCCGTCCCGCGCCGAGCTCGATCTCGCCGGCTGGGACGAGGTCGATATCTTCGCCCACTAGGCGCGTCTCCTTTTCCCGCACGAAATGCGACGCGCCAAAATGTTCTGTTGGCGCCGTAAACCCGGCCGCCTTGCTCTGCGTGCCATTTCGCGCGAAACTTGGCACGAAATTCGCTTAACGGCTCCGTAATCTGGAGCGCATAAGCTGGCCGCGCAATTATAGCGCAATAAAATCAAAGGCTTGCATGTCGCCTTCCAAGGCCAATCTGACCCCCGTCACGGGCGAAACCGCGGCCGCTGATTTGGCGGCAGCCCGTCGGGTCCTGACTACGGCCAGCGCGGCCCTGACCACCCTGGCCGACGCGCTGGACGGCGATTTTACCCGCGCCATCGGTCTGATGCTCGCCTCCAGGGGCAGGGTCATCGTCAGCGGCATGGGCAAGTCCGGCCATGTGGCGCGCAAGATCGCCGCCACGCTCTCCTCCACCGGCACGCCGGCCTATTTCGTCCACCCGGCCGAAGCCAGCCATGGCGACATGGGCGCCGTGACCCAGGCCGATGTGCTGCTGCTATTGTCCTGGGGCGGGGAAACGGCGGAACTGTCCGACCTTCTCACCTATGCAAAGCGCTATCGCATTCCCGTCATCGCCATCGGCGCCAATCCCGATTCAACCCTGATCAAGGCGGCGGACGTGGCCCTGCTGCTGCCCCACGCGCCGGAAGCCTGTCCGATGGGCATGGCGCCCACCACCTCCACCACCATGATGCTGTCGCTGGGCGATGCGCTGGCGGTGGCGCTGATGGAGCGCAAGGGTTTCTCGCCCGACCAGTATCGCGATTTCCACCCCGGCGGCAGCCTGGGTCGCGCCCTGATCCGCGTCTCGGATCTGATGCATGCCGGCAGCGAGATTCCGCTGGCGCGCGAGGCCACCGTCATGCCCGACCTGCTGCTGACCATGGCGTCGGGCCGGCTGGGCTGTGTCGGTGTCGTCAGCGATGCCGGCGCGCTGGTCGGCATCGTTACCGACGGCGACATCCGCCGCCATCTGGACGGCATCGCCAGCCGCAAGGCGGCCGACGTGATGACCCGCAATCCCAAGATCGCCCATCCTGGCCAGCTTGCGGCCGAGGCGCTGGCGCTGATGACGGAAAACAAGATCACCCAGCTCTTCGTGCTGGAAGAAGGTTCCGCCGCGCCGCTGGGCGTGCTGCACATCCATGACTGCCTGCGGGCCGGGATCGCATGATGGCGGCCGACCAAAAGCTGCCCGGCGGTTACGACTGGTCCGCGCGCATCCGCACCACGGCCAGCGAGGCGCTGCGCTATTCCAAATTCGTCGCCGTGATGAAGAAGCTCCTGTCGCTTGGGGCTTTCCTCACCATCGCCGCCGTGCTGGCCTTTTTCTTCATGGCACGCCAGCCGCGCCAGTTGCAGCTCGCCTATGAAAAGCTGGGCCGGGTGGAGAATGACCTGGCCATGGTCAAGCCGCGTCTCACCGGCACGGACTCCAAGGGCAATCCCTTCGTGATCTCCGCCGATATCGCCGTTCAGGATGCCCACAACACCAAGAAGGCCAGCCTGAAGAACATGGAAGCCGACCTGTCGCTGGGCAAGCAGGGCTGGATGAATGCCCGCGGCAAGATCGGCATGGTGGACATGGCGGCAGGGCGACTGGAAGTCTCCGGCGGCATCGATGTCTTCACCGACACGGGCTATGAACTGCATTCGCGCAGCGCCTCGATGAACCTGAAACAGAGCGTCATCCACGGCCACGAGACCGTGACCGGGCAGGGGCCCGACGGTACCCTGCGTGCCGACAGCTTCCATGCCGACCGCCTCGCCAACATCCTCACCCTGGACGGCCATGTCCAGATGACGCTTTTTGGAAAGCACTCATGAAAAAGCTGATCCTCGCCGCACTTGTGCTGGTCGCCACGGCCGCCCAGGCCCAGCCCGCAAAGCCCGCGCCGGCCAAGCCCGCCGCCAAGGCGGCCAAGCAGGATTGCCCCATCAACGTGGCGTCCGACAAATTCACCGCCGACCTCAATGCCAAGACCGGGACCTATTCCGGCAATGTCATGGTCACCCAGTGCGACACCAAGCTGCGCGCCGATACCGTGCGCATCTCCACGCTGAACAACGAGGCCGACAAGGTCACGGCGTCTGGCAACGTGGTGGTGGATTCGCCCAGGTCCGGCACCGCCACGGGGCAGAACGGCATCTATGACGTTCCCAGGAAGACCGTGGTGATGACCGGCAATGTGGTGCTGAAGAAGAACAAGGACGTCATGCGGGGCGCCCAGCTGACCATCAACCTGGCCACCGGACAGGCCAGCCTGGGCGGCGGCGTGAAGGGCACAAGCAGCGGCCGCGTGCAGGCGGTGTTTACCCCCAACTCCGGCACGACGCCGGGCCAGTAATTCATCGTTCCTTAAACACAAACAGGCATGGTTTTTGCCAACGAGCCGAGAAAAAATGAGCGACCAAAGCACAGAAACCGAGCAGAACGGCCTGCAACTTGTCGAAGGCGGCAAGGGGCTGGTGGTTTCGCGCATCGGGAAAAGCTTCAACAAGCGCCCCGTGGTCCGCTCGGTTAGCCTTTCGTTAAAGCGCGGCGAGGCGGTTGGCCTGCTCGGTCCCAACGGTGCCGGCAAGACCACCTGCTTCTACATGATCACCGGCCTGATCGGGGCCGATACCGGCTCCATCGAAGTCGATGGCCACGACGTCACCCGCCTGCCCATGTATCGTCGCGCCCGTCTGGGCATCGGCTACCTGCCGCAGGAAGCCTCGATCTTCCGCGGCCTCACTGCCGAGCAGAACATCCGCGCCACCGCCGAACTGCTGGAGCCCGATGGCGCCCGCCTGGAGGCGATGGTGGAATCGCTGCTGGCCGAATTCGGAATCACCCATATCCGCAACACGCCGTCGGTGGCGCTGTCGGGCGGCGAACGCCGCCGCGTGGAAATCGCCCGCTGTCTGGCCACCCATCCCAGCTACATCCTGCTGGACGAGCCTTTCGCCGGCATTGATCCCATCGCGGTGGGCGAAATCCGCGACCTGGTCAAGCATCTCAAGAACCGGGGCATCGGCGTCCTGATCACCGACCACAATGTGCGCGACGCGCTGGACGTGATCGACCGCGCCTACATTCTTCACGACGGGCAGGTGCTGAAGGAAGGCACACCCGCCGAGATTGTCGCCGACCGCGATGTGCGGCGCGTCTATCTCGGGGAAAAATTCTCGCTGTAGGGCATCATGGCTGGGGTCGGTCAACGTCTGGAAATGCGTCAGGGCCAGTCGCTGGTCATGACACCGCAATTGCAGCAGGCCATCAAGCTGCTGCAGCTGTCCAATATCGAGCTGGCCGAATATTGCGAAGCCGAGCTGGAAAAGAACCCGCTACTGGACCGCGACGACCGCGAGGCCGCGCCCACCACCGATCATGACGCCGGCGAATCCATTTCCGCCCACGAACGCGCCGACGAGGCCTTGAGCCGCGACGACTTTTCCAAGACCGCTGACATGGACCAGGCGGCCCATGACAACATGTATGACGGCGACATCCCCACCCAGCGCGTCGCCGAAGGCCCGCAATCGGGCTCGCTGACCGACTGGACCACCGTCAAGTCCGGCAATGCCTATGAAGGCGAGGACGGGCTGGAATCCTCCGTCGCGGCCACCTTGTCCCTGAAGGATCACCTGGAGAGCCAGCTTTCCATCGCCGCCCTGCTGCCGGACGATCGTCTGATCCTGATGGCGCTGATCGATGCCATTGACGAGACCGGTTATCTGCGCGCCGACCTCCTGGACGTTGCCAACCGCCTGGGCACCGACCTGGAAGACGTGCAGGCCGTGCTGGGCGTGCTGCAAGGCTTCGATCCTGTCGGCGTCGGCGCCCGCGACCTGGCCGAATGTCTTTCGCTGCAGCTGAAGGCCAGGGATCGTTTCGATCCCGCCATGGAAGCTCTGATGACGCGCCTCGATCTGGTGGCGCGCCGTGACATGGCGCAGTTGACGGCGCTGTGCGGCGTGGACGCCGAAGACATTGCCGACATGATTTCCGAAATCCGCACCCTCAATCCCAAGCCGGGTCTGGCCTTCGGCAGCGAACCGGTGACCCCGGTGGTGCCCGACGTGTTCGTCAAGGAAGGCCCGGACGGCGCCTGGCTGATCGAACTGAACTCCGACACCCTGCCGCGCCTGCTGGTGAACAACCAGTATTACGGCAGCGTCTCCAAGACGGCGCGCGACAAGGACAGCAAGAATTATCTCGCCGATTGCCTCAACAATGCCAACTGGCTGGTCAAGAGCCTGGACCAGCGCGCCCGCACCATCCTGAAAGTGGCGACCGAGATCGTGCGCCACCAGGACGGCTTTCTCACCCATGGCGTGCGCCATCTGCGCCCCCTGAACCTGCGCATCATCGCCGACGCGATCTCGATGCATGAATCCACCGTCAGCCGCGTGACGTCGAACAAATACATCTCCACCCCGCGCGGATTGTTCGAGCTGAAATATTTCTTCACCGCCTCGATCCAGGCGATGAACGGCGCCGAATCGCACAGTGCCGAGGCGGTGCGCGACCGCATCCGCGAAATGATCGAGAATGAAGGCCCGCGCGAGATCCTGTCGGACGACCGCATCGTTGCGCTGCTCACTGCGGACGGCGTGAACATTGCGCGCCGCACCGTTGCAAAATATCGTGAAGCCCTGCGCATTCCGTCATCCGTGGAACGCCGCCGACTCAAGGCCAGCGAAGCGCCCCAGGCCGCATTTCGCTGAGTCTCGCAATCGCGAACGCCCTTCCTTAACCGGCCCGAAAAGGCCAGATTGACTTTGCCGGGGCCGGGGCCTATTTACCCGCCGCTTTCGAGCAGCCTCCCGGATGCGGGGAATGACCCGGCCGCCAGACCTCACCAGAGACTGTTGATGAATATCGCCGATCTTCTCGCGCCAGATGCCATTCTTCCGGCGTTGAAAGCCCAGTCCAAGAAGCAGCTGCTGCAGGAACTCAGCAGCCGCGCGCATGGGATCACCCGCATCTCGGAACGCCGCATCTTCGAAACCCTGGTGGAACGCGAGCGCCTGGGAACCACGGGCGTGGGTTCCGGCATCGCCATCCCGCACGGCCGCATGGCCGAAGCCAAGACCATCAGCGGCGTCTTTGCCCGCCTGGAAAATCCCATCGACTATGAAGCCGTGGACAGCCAGCCGATCGACCTGGTGTTCATGCTGCTGGCCCCGGAAAATGCCGGCGCCGATCACCTCAAGGCACTGGCCAAGGTCTCGCGCCTGCTGCGCGACAAGCAGACCGTGGAAAAGCTGCGCACCGCCACATCGGCCGAAGCGCTGTATTCGATCCTGACCGGCGAAAAAAACGGCGGCGCGGCGACAGCCGCATAATATCCTCCCCACGCGCGCAAAGCGCGCTTGAATGGGGAGGTGGCCGTAGCTGGCTCTCGAGCCAGCGAAGGCCGGAGGGGCTACTTCAGCAAGCTGATCTTCTTGATCAGGATCGGCTCCACCGGGGCCTGGCCCGGTATCGGGCCATCATCGCCCACCGCCACCCTGCCGATCGCATCCACGACCTCCATGCCGCTGGTGACCTCTCCGAACACGGCATAGCCGGTGCTGTTGCCGGCATCGTCGCTTTTGTGGTCGAGCTGGTCGGTATTGTCGGCCAGGCTGATGAAGAATTCCGGCCCGGCACTGTCCGGCGCCTCCGCGCGGGCCAGCGCCACGGTGCCGCGCAGATTGTGCAGGCCGTTGTTGGCTTCCAAAGGCACCGGCACGGGCTTGTAGCCGCGACCCTTCATGTGGGCTTCCCAGCTTCCCATCTGGATCACGAAGCCCGCCGCGACCCGGTACACCACCGTGCCGTCATAATGTTTCGCCTTCACAAATTTCAGGACGTTGGCGACGCTCCTGGGCGCATGCGCGCTGTCGAGCTGAACGGTGATGTCGCCAAACGCGGTGGAGATCAGCAGCCTTGGTCCGGTCATGGGCGGATTGGTCAGCGCCGGCGGCGCCGGCGCAACCGACAAGGGTGCGGGCGTTGGGTCCGCCGGCGCCTGTGCAAAGGCGGGCGTGGCAAGCAGCAGGAAGGCAAGGGCAGTCAGGCGCATGAAAGTCTCCGTCAAGCTCATGCACTTTAGCGATCTTTGCCCAACAAAAAAGCCGGACGCTCGCGCGCCCGGCCTTCCTGTTCATGCGGCGTGGGTCAGTGGACGGAAACCGGCGTCAGTTCATTCTGCACCGCCGCGCCATAGGCGGATGCATAGCCATCGGTAAAGCCCAGCACACTGCCGTCTTCGGCGTGAAGCACATACAGCTTCATGCCCGCCGGCAGCTCGATATTCGCCGGAATGAGGCCGAGGCGATGCGCTTCGTCGCTGCCGGTCGGCTTGATATAGGCGATGCGGCCAGCCAGGAAGCCAGGCTCTTCGAAGTCGTCGCTTTCAAATCTCTCGGTCATGTTTTCACTCCAGTCTTGATTTCTACGGCCCGGACCTGGGGTTGGATCGCCTTTCGGACCAAATCGATTTTCAACAATCCATTTGCCAACGCGGCAGAGGAAACTTCGATGCCGTCGGCCAGGACAAAGCTGCGCAAAAATTGTCGTGCCGCGATGCCGCGGTGAAGGAACGTTTTGCCGTCCGCTTCCACCCGCTTGCCCCGCACCACCAGCTGGCGGTCTTCCTCGGTGACACTCAACTCGTCCTGCGCAAAGCCGGCCACTGCGATGGCGATGCGGATGCCGCCGTCTTCCAGCGCCTCGATATTGTAGGGCGGATAGCCATCGCCAGAGGTGCGAGCCGTGCGCTCCAGCAGCCGTTCCAGATGTTCAAAGCCCAGCAGATAGGGGCTGCCAAAGGTCACATGCCTGTTCATTCTTCAGCCCTCCTTTGCGAGCAGCTGTTATGACCAAGGCCCCCTGCGGGCACCCGGCCTGTTCTGATATGGTGCTGCTTCGTTCCCATTCAAGGCGCGGTTCCCGCCCGGAACAATCTCAGGTTGTGATGCTGGTCATTCTCGATGACGGTCCGCGCAGGGTCTTCCGGAATCCCTTGCGGGTGCTGGCGGCCGACGCGCCGTCGCAGGTTCCCGGCGTGCTGGACACCGTGGAGCAGGCGCTGGCCCAGGGGCACTTTGTGGCTGGCTGGCTGGCCTATGAACTGGGTTACGCGCTGGAGCCGCGTCTGGCCGCGCGGGCAGGCAGGGCGCCGCTGCTGCGGCTGGGCGTGTTCGCGGCGCCCGAAGCCGAAGTTCCGCCACCCGCAGGCCGCGCCTGGGCGGGCCGGCTAACGCCCGAATGGGACGCGGCGGCCTATGCCGCCCGGTTCGCCGCCGTGAAGGATTACATCGCCGCCGGCGACATCTATCAGGCCAATCTGAGCTTTCGGGCGCGTTTCCCATTTCTCGGCGATCCCCTGGCGCTGTACGAGCAATTGCGCACCCAGAGCGGCGCAGGCCATTGCGGTTATGTCGATGATGGGATCCGCCAGATCGCCAGCCTGTCGCCGGAACTTTTTTTCGACCTGGCGGCGGATGGCGCATTGACGGTGCGGCCGATGAAAGGCACCGCGCCCCGGGCGGGAAACGACGCCGCCGAACGCGCGGCGCTGGCCGCTTCGCCCAAGGACCGGGCCGAGAACCTGATGATCGTGGACCTGATCCGCAACGACTTGTCGCGCATCGGCAGCGGCGTGGCGGTGTCGGACCTCTTCAAGGTCGAGACCTACCCCACGCTACACACCATGGTCTCCACCGTCACAGCCACGAAGCGCGAGGGCGTCGGCGCGGCGGACATCCTGCGCGCCTTGTTTCCCTGCGGCTCGGTGACGGGCGCACCGAAAATCCGCGCCATGGAAATCCTGCACGATCTTGAGACCAGCCCACGCGGCGCCTATTGCGGCGCGGTGGGCTGCTTCGCGCCCGATGGCAGCGCCCGCTTCAATGTCGCCATCCGCACCCTGACCATCAGCG